>RDXB01000014.1 GCA_004292515.1 Oscillatoriales cyanobacterium | reverse complement strand
CCGAAACTCATAGAACCCCAGATCCTGAATCGCCTTGGCTAGCTTGCGATTCGCCATCATCCCGGACACATTCAGATCCTCAATGACCACCACGCCGTGATTCTTGGCGAGGTAGGTCGTGAGCTTGTGCAAATCAATGGCCGATGGGAATTTAATCTTTTCGTCAGGATTGGATCGGTGGTGGTCAAGGATGTCTCTAGTCAGTCCCAAACCCCAATGCCAAGCATGACGCGCAACACCGGCATGGCGAGCTAATGCGGTGCGTTGTTGGTTGTTGAGCTTGAGTTTTTTGAATCCGAGTAGCATCTGTTCAGTGTATGACAGCCCCTAGGATGGATTCGCATTTTTCAGAGAATGTGAGGAAATGACAGGAAATCAATCACTGTTGATTAACCCCATCCACGGTCAATTATTGATGGAATCTTGTGTGGGCACAGGTGAAATCTTGATGAAATTTTGGCGAACTCGAGATGAACAGGTGAAGTGATCAGACCAATGCCCGATCGCCTCACCCGATCGCCTCACCCAGTCAATCAACCCAATTAACCCGATCGCCTCACCCGATCGCCTCACCCGATTGATCAGGGCGATTGATCAGGGCGATTGATCGAGATGACTGATCAAGATGACTGCGATCGCCCCTGTTTAGCCGCCCTAGCCGCCCTAGCCGCCTTAGCCGCTTCCTTGCGTCGCCGGAGGTTCGCAGCCATCACTGATTTATCGATCGGGAAACCAGCCGTGGGGATTTCTTGATAGCGGCGCTCTTCTTCGAGTTGCTTCAGCTCGGCAAAGGGAACCCAATGGATGCAGTTGACCGGGCAGGTATCGATCGCCTCTTGGATCAACTCATCGGGGTCGCCATCTTGCCGAATGGCCCGCGCCCGGCCATATTCCTGTTCGATGTAAAACGTGTTGCGGGCCACATGGGCACAGTTTTTGCAGCCAATGCAGGTGATTTCATCCACATACACACCCTTTTGGCGCACCAACCCGCCCAGTTCCGGCTCAAACCCGCTGCGATCGCCCAGGCCCCTCAGTGCGCCCCCCAACTCCGGCGCAAAACCCGGCCCCGGTTCAGCGCTGGCCCCCAACTCTGCTGCGGCGATCGCTGCCTGCGGTTCCTGATCCATGGTTTTTCCTGCCTTTAGAACTAACGGCTATTCCCATCACGACTTCCAAAACAAATCGGGGCAAGTTCTGAGCCTTGACTCTGAGAACCTGCCCCAATCGCCAGCTAGAACCGCTGATGTTGCAGCCACTGATGTTGCAGCCACTGATGTTGCAGCCACCGCTTGGGGCAAAGTCAGCTCAAGGGGGTGAGTGTAACCTGGCGAGTAAAGTCGTTGCCTAGAAAAGACCAAAGCCTCTCCCTGAACGAGTTCTAACCATTCCAGCGTTGCAGCACGAGCCGGATCGAGCCGTCTTCGTTCTTCACCTGCTCGGCCACTTCAAAGCCCTGCTGTGCACCGCTGGTGACCACGGTGTGGAAAGCGTAGCGCTGGGTGATTTGCTTCAGGAACCGATCGACCGAGCCGTTTAGTTGCCAAAACTGCATATCGGTGACAAGGGCATATTCTTGGCCGTTCCAAGCAAAGCCGATGTCGTAGCCGTTGGGCTGTTCGATCGCCACGTCGGCCGTTTCCGTCTGGCCCTGGTAGCCGCGCACGGTGGCGGGGCCTTCCTTCCAGTCCAACCCCAAGTCCGTCAGGGCGGCCTTGAGGGAAGTCAGGTTGCGAAGTTGCGTTTTGATTTGGCTAAAGTGCGACATGGTGGTTTTCGTTAACAGCGATCTGAACTGGTTGAACGATGCAGACCCCCCGGAGCAAGAGCGGCTGAAATGTTTAAAGCGCCGATTTCGACCGCTCGAAATCCGCGCCTTAGAAATCCCAGAGTGCTACCACTCGCTGAAGGTTGTTTTGGCTTCGATCGAGGCCTCGCGATCGGCGTGGGCCTGAGCAAAGTTTTCGGATGTCACCTCACGACTCATGACCCGCCCCAATTGTGCTTCGATGGCGGCAGTCACGTCTGCACAGGAGGCACCGATGATGCCAGTGACCTTTTCCTGTACACGACCGTCGGGGTAAATGATGAATTCCAGGGTTTCCATGCAGGGTTTCCAGGCTAGGCGGCCAACAGGCTGTCTCAAAATGTCGAAAGCGGGATTTCGAGAACTGGTTCTAACGGTGTGGCTCCAGGCGGGGGATGCCAAGCCGTTTGAACAAACCATGGTCTTTTAGAGTCGGTGCGTTACCGAGGTTTCACCCATTTGCCAAGGACTCGAAGGGCGATCGAGCTGAGGGAGAATGCCCACCAAACCCGATCCATTCCGAGATATTTCTTGACAATTGTTTGAATTGGTTTGGTTTGGTTTGGATTGGATAGGAGTGCTGACTTTTCCTTTTGGATAGTTTGGCGTAACTTCCGATCGCAGTCAAGGGACGCATTGGCAAGGCTTTGGCGGCATGGCAGCCCGATCTCCCACTAGGAGTGCAATCGCCCAAAGACCCGCGCCGATTGTGATTGGTTTCGATCGCCCCCAGGGCCACAACGGGCGATCGGGCTAGCCCAGCGGTTGTTTAAGGGCAGCGATCGCGATTGCCGAGTTTTACCAATGACTGCAATGATTGGGGGTTATCTTTTGCTGTTGATGAACCCCTTGGGGATTCGATTGTTTTTGTAGCGTTTCGAGGGTTTCCTGATGAGTCATGCGGTTGTGGATCGGTCTTCGGCACAAACAACGAATGGTCCTGCGTTCAACACCATTCGGGTAGGCGTAATGGGCTTTGGGGGCTTGGGGCAAGCGGCGGCCCGGGTGCTGGCTCCCAAGCAGGAGATGCGATTGGTGGTGGCCGTCGATCGCGATGGATTTGCCTACAGCGCTGAAGGTTTAGATCCCGACCAAGCGATCGCCACCTATCGCGATCGCGGCTCCGTGGGCCATCTGCCCGGTGGCTCCCTCAGCCAAACCAGCATTGTGGAAGCGATCGCCTCAGCCCAGGGCAATGTGGATGGCTTTTTCCTGGCCCTGCCCAACCTGCCCAACACCTTCATGGCCGAAGTGGTCGAACAAATCATTGCCTCCGGGTGGCGCGGCGTGCTGGTGGATGCCCTGAAACGCACCAGCGCCATGGAACAGATCATGACCCTGGGCGATCGCCTGGCCAACGCGGGCATCACCTATCTGACCGGCTGTGGAGCCACCCCCGGCCTGCTGACGGCCGCCGCCACGATCGCCGCCCAAAGCTACGCGGAAGTCCACAGCGTCAAAATCACCTTCGGCGTGGGCATTGCCAACTGGGAAGCCTACCGGGCCACGATCCGCGAAGATATTGCCCATATGCCCGGTTATGACACCGAGCGGGCCCGCCTGATGACCGATGCGGAAGTGGCAGCCCTGCTCGACACCACCAACGGCATCTTGGCCCTAGAAAACATGGAGCACGCCGATGATTTGATGCTGGAGTTGGCGGGTATTTGCAGCCGCGATCGCGTCACCGTCGGCGGCGTGGTCGATACGCGCAACGCCAAGAAGCCCCTCAGCACCAACGTGCAGGTCACGGGCCGCACCTTTGAGGGCAAAATCTCCACCCACACCTTCACCCTCGGCGACGAAACCAGCATGGCCGCCAACGTCTGCGGCCCCGCGTTTGGCTACCTGAAAGCGGGTGTATCCCTGCAACGGCGCGGTCAATTCGGCCTGTTCACGGCCGCCGAAATCATGCCCCAATTCGTCCGCTAACCTGCTACCCAGACGATCATCGTAGGGGTGGGGTCTCCTCGCCCAGCCCCCACGATCCTTGATCTTTCCGGGGTTGAACAGGGCTGTGGCGATCGCCCGGAGGAGGGTTGGGAGACCCAAGCCCGACGGCGATGGAAATGACGACAGCCCCTCAAGTCCCTTGTTCGATGTTGCGATCGGCTGCCTGGGGTCTGTCGTCATCTGGCCACCCTAACTCCGCCGTGATGAGATCGTGGGGAGCAAGGGGCTTATGGCCTGAAACCCTAACTCCGCCGTGATGAGATCGTGGGGAGCAAGGGGCTTATGACCTGAAACCCTAACTCCGCCGTGATGAGATCGTGGGGAGCAAGGGGCTTAAGCCCCTTGTTACGACGATTGGGGCATGGGAAACCAACCGTTTCAGTTTGACCCCAGGACATGACGACACCCCCTAAGATCTATTCGCCTGGTTTGAATCTATGAGCGCTTTTCGTCCGCCCAAGCGATGGGTACTCGCAACCGATCTTGATGGCACGTTTTTGGAAGGTTCCCGGGCCGATCGCCTGCGGTTCTATGACTGGATTGAAAACCAGCGCGATCGCCTGATTTTGGTCTTTGTCACGGGGCGGCGCTGGTCACGGATTGAGCCGCTGTTCGATCCGCGCGGTTCCAGTGCCGAAAGCGATGTGCCCGTGCCGCGGCCGGATTTTGCGATCGGGGATGTGGGCACAACGGTGTTTGACGGCTACGGCCAACCCGTGGAGGAGATCCAAAAGGAAATCGCCGCCCGCTGGAACGGAGCCAACGCCCGTGTACAAAACCTGCTGGCGGGTGAACCCGGACTGAGCACCCAGCGGGGCGAGCTGGCCTATCGGGTGTCCTACGACTACGACCCCAAACTGTTGCGGCCCGCAGCGATCGCCCGGTTGCAAGCTGCCGGGTTTGATGTGATCATGTCCGCCGATCGCTATTTAGACGTGTTGCCCCGAGGTGTGAGCAAAGGCCCCACCCTGCAAAAACTGGCCAAGCTGCAAAACTGGCCGGGCGATCGAATCGTCACAGCCGGCGACAGCCTCAATGATCTGAGCCTGTTGGCCGCGGGCTATCGCGCGATCACCATGGGCAACAGCGAACCCAAGCTGCTCACGGTCCTGGGCGATCGACCCACGGTTTATCGCAGCCCCTATCCCGGCATTTGGGGCATCGTGGATGGCCTGCGCCATTGGCAACTGGGCGACCCCTTTTGAGCAAGGCCGATCGCTTGAGACTCCTGAATTGCGGCTCAAAAATTGTGACTCAGGAATCGAGGCAAATGGGTCGCCGTGAATTCAGACAAATGGGGTGAAAATTTGTCAAGGTAATTGCGGCCATCGAAGGGCCTAAATTTAACCAAACCCTGATAGATTGAGCGAAACAATCGGCAAGCGCTAGCTCCAAGAAGTTATGAGAGTCCTCGTCATTGGCGGTGATGGTTACTGCGGTTGGGCAACGGCTCTATACCTGTCCGATCGCGGCCATGAAGTCGGCATCCTCGATAGCCTGGTGCGGCGGCACTGGGATCAACAACTGCAAATCGACACCCTGACTCCCATCGCCCCGATCAAGCAGCGCATCCAACGATGGAAAGACCTGACCGGTAAGCATATTGATTTGTTTGTGGGCGACATCACCAACTACGCTTTCCTCGACGAAGCCCTGACCGCGTTTCAACCCGAGGCGATCGTCCACTTCGGCGAACAGCGATCGGCCCCGTTCTCAATGATCGATCGCGAACACGCCGTGTTGACCCAAACCAACAACGTCGTCGGAACCCTCAACCTGCTCTACATCATTCGTGAGAAGTTCCCCGACTGTCACTTGGTCAAACTCGGCACGATGGGCGAATATGGCACGCCCAACATCGACATCGAAGAGGGCTACATCACGATCGAGCACAATGGTCGCAAAGACACCCTGCCCTATCCCAAGCAGCCCGGCAGCTTCTATCACCTGTCGAAAGTCCACGACTCCCACAACATCCACTTTGCTTGTCGCGTCTGGGGCCTGCGCGCCACCGACCTCAACCAAGGCGTGGTCTACGGTGTGTTGACCGACCAAACCGGCATGGACGAGCTGTTGATCAACCGTCTGGACTACGACGGCGTGTTCGGCACGGCGCTCAACCGCTTCTGTATCCAAGCCGCCATCGGTCATCCCCTCACGGTCTATGGCAAGGGCGGCCAAACCCGCAGTTTCCTGGATATTCGGGACACGGTGCGTTGTGTGGAATTGGCGATCGAAACGCCTGCCAACCCCGGTGAATTCCGCGTGTTCAACCAGTTCACCGAGCTGTTCAGCGTTGTGGATTTGGCCAAGAAAGTCCAAGAGGCCGGCGCGGCCCTGGGCCTGAAGGTGGAGATCAACAACATCGATAACCCCCGCGTCGAAGCTGAAGATCACTACTTCAACGCCAAGAACACCAACCTGTTGGATCTGGGCTTGCAGCCGCACTACCTATCCGATTCGCTGCTGGATTCGCTACTGAACTTTGCGGTGAAGTATCAAGGCCGCGTCGATCGCTCGGAAATCCTGCCAAAGGTGAAGTGGAAGGGCTAGAACTCCCTGAAATCACCTGAAATTAGTTGATTTTCAATCATCCGTAGCGTGGGCTGAGGCCGGCGCTACGGATTTTGGTTAGTGGGGGCAACCGCCGCGATCGCAGGCTTGATCGCGTTCTTAATCAACTCACAACAGTGGCATGGTCTGGAGCTGCTTGGCTAAACTGGTCTCGGTTTCAAGGGGCATCAACAGGGGGCGAGCTATGCAATCCATCAATTCTGGTTGTGATCCACAGGATTCTATGGGTGATCAATCTGCGATCGCCGATTCCGCGATGGTTGATGGGGAGCAAGCTAAACTCACCGCATTGCAGCAATCGATCCAAGCCTATGACCAGGCATTGCAACAGCTTTGGGCAGCCCAGGATCCCGCTTTTCGATTGATTTTGGAAGTGATGCGATCGCGCGATCGCCTCCAAATTGACCTGGCGGATCTGGTTGAGGTCACCAGTGATGACCTCGAAAAAGTGGTGCAGCTTGATTTGCAACTTCAACAGAATTTCTCGCAACTCGCAGGCGATCACACCAGCTTTGAGCAAGCAAAAAATAGTTTTCAGCCCCCCGAATCGTCCTGGTGGTGGCATTTGCAATTCAAACCCAAGGCGATCGCTAAAAAAGACCTGAGCGATCGCTTTGATTGGTTGTGGAATTTGGGCACGGTGGCTTGTTTGGTGGCTTCCACGGCCTTTGTCACCCAAACGGCTAAGGCGTTTTCGACCAAGGGTTTTGATATCTGGGGGATTACCAGCACGATCGCCCAAGGGGCTGGTTTGGTGTTTGTGGCGGGGGGAGCCTTGACCGATCGGGGCCAAAAAATTGTTGGTCACATCCTTGATGATCTGAGAATTCCTGCCAAGTTCCATGCCGAAGCCACCTTTGGCGCGTCTATGGTGGTGTTGGGAGTTGCTTACGGCATTCATCAAAATCTGCCAGCGGTTGGCAACTTCTATCTCAACCAAGCCAAAGCCTATGAAGAAAAGGGGCAATTTTCTAAGGCTTTGGGCAGCTATGCTCGGGCCCAAGACTTCATGCCCGATGATGAACGGCTGTTGATTGCTAATGGGTTCCTCTACGAAAAGCTGGGTCAATTTGATAAGGCGATCGCCCAATATGAAAAGGGATCTCAAATGGGTGAACCGGCGTTTTGGAATGCCCAAGCCCGCGCCATGTTGTTTCGAGAACTACAAAAAAACTATTGGCGACCGGGCAACTATGACAAGGCGATCAAAGAGGCTGAGAATTTACTCGATCGAGCTACAAAGAGAATTCAAAGAATTAATGGAGGCACTAACTCTCAATCTTGGAATATAGACGAGCGGCTTGCAGTAGATATTCAAATCAATCAGATAATAGCCAGCATAATGGCGATCAAATCCAAACAAGATTTACAAGAATTTCCACAGCGAGCACTTTATCCTATTTATTCTCTTTGGCGGAAGCAAGACCAACCAGAACAGTTTTTTGAAACGACTTCTCCAAGTTCACAAAAATCACGCGCATCAACCTTGGGAATCAATCGAATCCGATGTTTTCAAGCTGCCTACAGCTTATCTTTTTCTTTTTCTGATTCCTGGCTACTCTCAGGACTTCAAGCTCTGGACAGACAAGAAGCAGGCAAGAAATATTATTATGAATGCGCTCAGTTTATTAATGATCCAGTATTGTCAATTCAGCCAGATGCCCTCTTCTTAAACTACGTCTCTAGCTTGACCAACCCGGATTTCAAGCAAAGCATTGACTCTAAGCATTTTCTGCTAAGAGAGTTGATCAGATCCTTGATTTATAACATTACTTTCCGTTTCGACAGTGTTGACAAGCTTGTGCTTAATCATTCAGAGCAGAATGTAATACCAAAATCACAATCAGTGCAATCCCGTGAAAAGTGGCTAGCGATTCGCGGTCAGCTGACAAAACTGATTCAAAAACAGGTATCTAGTCCTGATACTTTTGGAGATCGAAAAACTAATCTGGTTTGGCGGTTCATTACGAACCAAAATGGGCAAGTGATGGATTATTTTGCTTATGACTACAACTCACGCGATATTTATCTGGATTCGGTTGTCGGCAACCAAGAGCAGCGCAGCAAGGTAGTACAGTCCTTCATCCAAGATCTCAAGAATGGCAAAAAGGCAGAATTCGCAGATCTCAAGGTCGTTGTTTCGCCCAAGGGACAAGTGCTCGCAGTGATGCCTTGGACGATCGCCTATCCCAGCTATTACCAACAATGCGAACAGCGTCAATACTATTGCTTTAACCGAATCTTGGGTAAGGAAGTTCAAGCCGCTTTTGCCAGCTATCAACCAGACTTGAGCCAGCCAGGAGAAATAGGGGCACTAAGGGCTATGCTTTACGCCACGATAGACCTTCTGCCCTGGTCTAAGCAGTTGGACTCCTACTACGATCAGCCGCTGCGATATCAACTCAAGGTGTCGGCTGATGGACAGATTTTGGGGTACAAAGCTTTAGATCAATTCACTCTTGAGAAAATGGGTAAGGCATTCGCCCGCAGTGAGATTGAAACCACCCAAGATCCAAAATTACCGAAGCGGCCCACCACTACGTTTCAGATCGAATTTCAAGGGGGGGAGTCCTTTAAGTTGACCCATGAACTCGACAAACCAATCCATGAACTCGATCGGTAACGGGGTGAATAACAGTTTGGGGTGATTGAAGTTGCGTCATTTAGACTGACCGGATTGCTGTGAAAACACACCCCATCGGGAAGTGGATAGGACTCGGACGATCGAGGTGTCTGTATTCTGGGTGGGGTGCGTTTTCCCAAGCGGCCGGTTGCGATCGCCCTTGAGTAGACCGGGGCGATCGAAAGGCGATCGCAATCGACAGGCAACCAACCCTAGCGCAACTGTTCCCAGGTGCGGGCCACCACATCACTCAACCAGCGACGGGATTCACCATCCAGCAAGTTGTCATCGGCCAGCACTTCGGCGACCAGGTCTTCGAGGGATTGACCCTTAGCCCGAGCTGAGGCGATCGCCACCGTCACCGCATCGGCGATCGAGTCGATCAAGCCATCGGCGGCCGGACGCACCTCGGGCAAAAAGCTGCGGGAGTTGGAATAAGCGGGGTTGAAAGCATTCACGATGCAGACTCCGAATTGAGCAGTGGTGGGAGCGCGGCCGGTTGCCTGGGGCAATCCAGGGGCGAGAACACGACTCAGAGTTCGATGTGGCCTGACGGGCGGTAATCGGAATTCTGGATCGCGGTCTCCATGGGCGATCGAACAGGCTGTTGCAAGCAAGGAATAGCCGCAGGGGCCATCAAGAAGTGGCTACAGAATCAACCAACGGAACGATCAAACAGGGCAGACAGCACACCAACAAGAGCAAGGTGGTCAAGCGCAGGGTCGTCGATGCGATCGAGAACGTGCAACCGAGATGACTTGGGCTGGGATTGGTGGCCGCGGTCTGGAACGAACAATGGATTTGGGTAGCGACTGGAGCGAGCGACCGAAACAGCGACAATTCAGGTGACGCACAGGCAAACTTTGGGCAAGACCCAGGGCAAACCCCAGGTGGGCAACAAGCGGTGGGAGACGGGCTACACTTCAGGGCGATCCTGAGGTTGGGGCGAGCGATCGTTGGCAACCCAGCGGCCAATCTGGGGGAGCCAAGCGGTTGATCAGCATCATCTAATGAGACTAGGCAGGCACTTCCACGTTTTGTAAACTTCTGTAAAGTTTATTAATTATTTCAAGTACTGGGAAGGATAACGCATTTCTTTCGGCTGTCAAGGATTTTTGCAGGATTGCTTAAGATCAGTGCGGGGATCTTGCCCAATGCAGGTTTTCGGGTTGTGGATCGACGAGTTTAGGGACTGGCTCCCACGGGGCCGATCGCCCTGGTTGCCAGCGGAGCGGTTGGCTAGAAGCGTTAAACGGGGGATGATTGGGACAGTTCGGCCATAGTCGTTCCCGATCGCGGCTGATTTTCGATACCAATCTTCAATATTGATGAACCCTTGTAACGCTAGGTGCCGACGGTTGGCCAGCCACCGGATTGTCTAGACCGTGGCTGACTTGGGGCCGTCTCCCTAATCCCCGAGCGATCGCGCCTGGGGTGATCATTGGGCGGTGCTGGCTGCCTCGTTCTGTGGCCCAACGGCTCGATCGCCCCGTTTGCTCAAGTCCCGTTGCTCAAGTCCCGTTGCTCAAGTCCCGTTGCTCAAGTCCCGTTGCTCGATAAAAACCCCGATCCATGAAAGAGCTTCTTTATTTGGAAGTCCCGACTGCGGACGCGCCCGGTGTCTTGGCGTGGTTACAGCAAACGTTTGTTGTGCCGAGTGGCGTGAAAGTGTCGGCTCCGACGGGGTTTCGTTGGCAACCCGCGATCGATTCCGATGGCGATGCGGTGGTCGGCTGTCTGTGGTCTTTGCAGCGCACCACCTATCTCAAACTGTTTCGCTGGGGCGATCAGCCCCAGCCCGGTGAAGCGGCCCTGGTGCGATCGCTTCAGCAACAAATTTTGGCCCAATTCCCGCCGAGCTACCCCGCGCCACCTGAGATTGACTTAACAAAAAGCAATATTTTTGAAGCCCTTGCCGATCGCTATCCCCAAACCGTGAAATATTTTCAGCGGATGCCCAATGGCGAGCGGGACTTGCTGCGGGCCTATTGGTGGGAGCGGCGGTGGCGAGCATCGGTACGCAATCCCCAAGCGCCTAAACAGGTCGTGTTCCCAGCCCAGGGGGCCACTCAGGAAACTGGGGAAATTGCCTATGACCTAATTTATGTGGGCGGGGCCCTGGGCGTGATCCACGCGGCGATGATGGCTCAGTTGGGCTATCGGGTGTTGCTGCTGGAGCGGTTGCCCTTTGGCCGGATGAATCGGGAGTGGAATATTTCCCGCGAAGAATTGCAAGTGCCGATCGACTTGGGCCTATTTACGCCCGAGGAAGTGGAGGGGTTGATCGCCACGGAATATCGCGACGGCTTCCATAAATTCTTTGATGCCAATAACCCGTCCCAGGCTCGATCGAATGTGTTGCACACGCCCACGGTGCTGAACGTGGCGATCGCGGCGGACAAGATCATCCAGCTCTGTGGCCAAAAACTGCGGGAAGCGGGCGGCGATATTTGGGATGAAACGGAATTTCAGCGGGCCGATGTGGCGGGCGATCGGGTGACGGTCACAGCGCGCCATCTGCCCACCGACGACCAGCGCCAAGTGGCCGGCCGCTTGCTAATTGATGCGATGGGCACGGCCTCCCCGATCGCCTGGCAACTGAACGGGATTCGCGCCTTCGACAGTGTTTGCCCCACCGTCGGAGCCGTGATTGCTGAGGGAATCGATTTCCCCGTCTGGGATCTCGACTATGGCGATGTGCTGTTTAGCCACGGCGACATCTCGCGCGGACGGCAACTGATTTGGGAACTGTTCCCGGCCGGGGGCAAAGCCGTGACGGTTTATTTGTTCCACTACCACCAAGTCAACCCCGAGAACCCCGGCTCCCTGCTGGAAATGTATGAGGACTTTTTCAGCATCCTGCCGGAATATCGCCGCTGTGAGATGGATGCGCTGGTTTGGGAAAAAGCCACCTTTGGCTACATTCCCGGCCACTTCAGCCAAAGCGAGAGCGATCGCCGTGTGTCGTTCGATCGACTCCTGGCCCTGGGTGATGCCGCTTCCTTGCAATCGCCCCTGGTCTTCACCGGCTTTGGCTCGATGATTCGCAACCTGGGCCGGCTGACGGACTTGCTAGACACAGCCTTGCAGCACGATCTGCTGAGTGAACAGCACCTCAGCACCATCCGCGCCTACCAAAGCAATGTGGCCGTCACCTGGATGTTCTCCAAAGGGATGATGGTGCCCACGGGTCGGGTGTTGCCGCCCCAGCGGGTCAACTCGATGCTCAACACCTTCTTTGGGTTGTTGGCCACCGAGTCGCCGGAGGTGGCCGACAACTTCATTAAAGATCGCTTCGATTGGTGGCTGTTTAACCGTCTGGCCCTGAAAGCCGCCATCCAAAACCCGCTGCTGTTGTGGTGGATTTGGGACTCGGCTGGCCCTTGGGACTTGTTGCGCTGGCTGGGTAGCTATGTCACTTTCACGCTGGCGACTTTGGTGGCTTGGGCGCTGGGCTGGTTGCCCGCGATCGCCCGATCGATCCAACCCTGGCTGGAACAACGCGCGCCGGGCCTGTGGTTGCAGGTGTTGGCCCGTAGCTATGCGATCGACCTGACCTTGGGCCGGCGGGCAAGGGTGGCCCGAGCAGTGCCACCGCGATCGCCCGTTGCCCCCGTCGCAACCGTGGCCGGCGATCGGGAAACGGCCCCCACCTGATTTCCCATGCCCCAATGGTCGTAACAAGGGGCTTAAGCCCCTTGTCCCCCACGATCCGCTAACGGTGGAATCAGGGTTTCGGGCGAAACGACGACACCCCCTAAACCCCTTGCCCCCCTAATGATCGCCTTGCCCAGCAACGATCACTTAGGGGCGATTAATGCTCATCAATTCCTAACCGCATTGCAGATTGCTTAAGCCCGTGGGTTGCTCGGTGGGGATCGCGTACGATCGCCACGCAGGAGCATTCTCTCTCTTCAGAGATCAAAAACCTATGGGCGAGGTAAAGCGGATTGGGGTGTTGACCAGCGGCGGTGACTGCGCGGGTCTGAATGCGGCGATTCGGGCCGTGGTCATGCAGGCGGCCAACTATGGCTGGGAGGTGATGGGCATTCACCATGGCACCGAAGGCCTGATGCGTCAGCCGCCCGAGGCCAAGTTGCTCGTGCCCGACAAGGTAGAACAGTGGTTGACCTTGGGGGGCACGTTGCTGGGCACGATTAACCGAGGGTTGCCGCTGGATCTGCCCCTGGATGACGGGACAATCCGCGATCGCCGCTTAGACTTCATCGCGGGCTGTCGGGAGCTGGGCCTCTCGGCGATCATTGGCATTGGCGGTGATGGCAGCCTGAAGATTTTGCATGGCTTGACCGATCAGGTGGGGATGCCCTTTGTGGGAATTCCCAAAACGATCGATAACGACGTGGCGATCACAGAACAATCGATCGGTTTTGACACCGCCGTGAACATTGCCACCGAAGCGCTCGATCGCCTACATTTCACCGCCGCCAGCCACGATCGGGTGATGATTTTGGAAGTGATGGGGCGCGATGCGGGTCACATTGCCCTGCACGCAGGGATTGCCGGTGGGGCCCATGTGATTTTGATTCCCGAAATTCCCTACCAGATTGATTTGGTGTCCAAGGCGATTTTGGCGCGGCAGGCGGCGGGCAAGGCTTTCTCGGTGGTGATTGTGTCCGAGGCGGTTTGCACCAGTGGCGGCGACATCATCACCCAAACCCAGGCCTTTGGCGAATGTCGGTTGGGTGGCATTGGTCAATATCTGGCCCAGGAGCTGACTCGTGCCACGGGTGCGGAAACCCGCGTGACGGTGTTGGGCCATGTGCAGCGGGGGGGTGTGCCGTCCCCGCTCGATCGGGTGTTGGCTTCGGCCTTTGGGGTGGAGGCGGTGAACCTGGTGGCGCGGGGTGAGTTTAGCCGGGTGGTGACTTGGCAGCAGCGGCAGGTGGTGAGCGTCCCGATCGAGGCGATTACGGCTAGTTGCCGCACGGTTGATCCTGAAGATACGTTGCTGAAAACGGCTCGTGGCCTGGGGATTTGCCTGGGTGACTGTTAGGGGGCGATCGGGGGGGTGATGGTGTGCCTTGGCCGGGTTCCCGACGTGGTGAGCTGGGCCGGGGCGATCGCCTGGTGAGATGCGTTGAAGTGGAAGGGATGGATCAGACGAGCACCATGAGCGATTCCCAACCCCCGATCGAGAATTGGCAAGGGCTGAACGTCAAGGGCGGCCAAAACGACATTCACGACAACCGGTTCGTGAAGCAGCAGGGCATCATCGCCAACGATCAAGCCACGATCAACATCGACAAGGTTGAGCAAAACTTTGGGCCCCAGCCACCGCAACCAACTGGGGATGGGCCGCCGAATAATTTGGGGTCGCGGGGGGGTCGATCGCGATCGCTTTTTTGGGCGCGATGAGGTGTTGCAGGATTTGCACGATCGGTTGGGGCGATCGGATCGGGTGGCGGTGACGAGTGTGGCGGGCCTGGGTGGCGTGGGCAAGAGTGAGCTGGCGGTGCAGTATGCCCGGTGGCGGCTGCGGGAGGGGGACTATCGCGGCGGGGTGGTGTGGCTGGCGGGGGAGCGATCGGGGATTGAACTGCTGGGGTTTGCCAAGGCGCAGTTTTTCCCGAATCAGGATTTTTCAAAAAAAGGTGATTTGCCGGAACAGTTGGCCCATTGCTTCACCTATTGGCCCGCCAAAGAAGTGCCGCCGGAGTCGGTGCTGTTGGTGTTTGATGATGTGACGGACTATCAGGCGCAAGTTGAGGCGATTTTGCCGAGTGACAAGCGGTTTCGGGTGTTGGTCACAACGCGGAAACGGTTCATCGAAGATAGCCAAAACAATGCCATTGATTACCTCGACCTCCAGGTTTTAACCGCTGCCGCTGCGTTGGCGATGTTGCAAAGCATCATTGGGGCGAAACGGATCGCAACCGAGGCAGCAACGGCGGCGACCTTGTGCGAGTGGCTGGGCTATTTGCCGTTGGGGATCAAATTGGTCGGTAATTTGCTCGTGCAGGAGCCGGATTGGTCGCTCGCGGAAATCTTGCGGCAACTACGAGCCGAAAAGCTGAAACATGAGGCGATGAGCAATGTGGAGGTGGCGTTTAATGTCAGTTGGCAACGGCTGACGGCGGCGGCCTGTCAGTTGGCGGGTTTGTTGGGATTGTTTGCCCATAATGCGCCGATTCCCTGGAATTTGGTTGAGGCGGTGGTTTCGTCTTGTGCAGTGCCAGCCGCGCGGCGCGATCGCAAGTGGGACAAGTTACGGCGCTGGGTGCTGCGTCAACCTGCCCCCGAGGTCAAAACTTGGGATATTTTGCTAACGCCCAAGGTGATGAATCCGGCGCGGCGAGAGTTGGTGAACTTGAGTTTGTTGGAGCGGGTTGGCGAGGAGCGCTACCAGTTGCATCCGCTGATTCGGGAGTTTTTTGCGGCGAAGTTGGCGGCGCGGGCGGAGGCGACGGCCTGGCGGACGGCGTTTGCGGTGACGTTGACGAAGATTGCGAAGACAATTCAGCCGACCGTGACGCTGGAACAGCAAGCCCAGGTACGCGAGGCGATGCCCCATCTGGAAGCCGCGACGG
>RDXB01000071.1 GCA_004292515.1 Oscillatoriales cyanobacterium | reverse complement strand
CAAGAAATTTGTGGGACACGCGATCGGGGCAGCAACATCGATGGGCGTGGCTCCCTGGCTGGCTCCTGCTCAACTGGTGCTGGGCTTAACAGCCAGTGCGGAGCAGTCTGCCCAAATGCATCGGGGTTTTCAAAAGACCTATCGCGAGCTAGACGTGATCAAAACAGGCATTTCTAGCTTGCAAAGTAGCGTTGGCATTTTGCAGGCCAGCCAAGCCATTTTGGGTGTTGGTGTAGTCGCTGGAGTTGTCCTTGCGGGCGCTAACTTGTGGCAAACCATGAAGCTGCGGCAGGAAGTACAGGATCTAAGAATACAAATAAAACAAGGATTCCTGGATCTGACAAACTTGGTTAATACTCAGAGCCAAGAAATTAAGGATCAAGTTCAGCGAGTCGCTGAAGATATCAAGTTTGAGCAGCATCGTGTTGCGCTGGTTCGGGCCTATGGTCAGTTCTGCGAAGCAAATCGACTGATCAAAAGAGCTTTGGACTGCGATGATCTGACAATTCGGAATAGCACCCTTTCCAATGCAGAGTTGATGCTCTCGAATGCATTGGCAGATTATCGAAATCCACAGTTACTCTCAGATTTGTCGGCCGCTGCCCGCTTGCGTCGTTTGGAATGTTGCTGGGCGATCGAGCAAGCATTGGCGCTAACCTTTCAACTACGCGGACAATATAAAGCAGTGGTGAATTGCCTCTCGCAGTTGCGATCGCAAATTGCCCAAGCCGTCATTGACCTCATAAACCCAGCCACTGCGGAAGAAGTTGAATTCCTCGTACCCGAATTGTTGCGGATCTATAATGCTGACTTGGAAGTGATTGATGCTTGGATCAATCATGCAGACTGGATTGCACAACTCTCCCAGGAAGAACTTTTAGAGTTGCCCGCCGATTCGACACCAACTGTCGAATTAGAGCAGGATATCCCATTGGTGGATTTAGAGGCGAAACCCACAGAAGTGGTTTTGTATGAATCTTGGACTCAAAAAATGCCCCTAGCGGCCATTCAGGATGCAACGGTATTGATGTTTAATCCTGATTTGCGGATGCCAATCATTCAGGAAATTCAGACAGCAGCACAAGCCAAAAACTACCGTGCTTTGAATGTTGATAACCTGCAATCAGTGTCCGATCCTGCTTTAGCGAGTTTGAAACAATATTTTCGCCAATCAGCTATGCTCTAGAACCTATCATCAATGAGCCTGAAATCCTGATTTTGCCGCCACAAAATCCTGGGGACAAAGGGTTTACGTCCCTGACTGCTACGACTGTTGGTGCTTGGTTTATGCTGAAAGTTACTTCTCAGATACCCGCTGAGATATCCCTAAAACCCAAGAAGTCGGTGGGATAGCGATCGCCCGCCCGATCGCCCAAGCAACCCACTCAGCAGCAGTGCTAGGGTAGATTAACCACCACCCAACACACTGCGATGATTGCTGTTCCCCACTACATCAGCCCCCCAGACTATTTAGAGCTAGAGCGAGACAATCAACACCGCCATGAATATCGCTCTGGTCTGGTCTATGCCATGGCCGGCAGCACCGACAATCACGATCGAATTGCTCTCAATCTCTTGAGTAACATTAAGCTGCATCTTGGTGATTCCAAATGTCGTTTTTATTCTGGCAATGTCAAGGTGAGTTATGAAGATCAGTTTTATTACTACCCCGATGCATTCGTAACCTGTGACGATCGCGACAAACAAGATCGCCTCGTGAAACGTCATCCCAAACTAATTGTTGAAGTTCTTTCTAAAAGCACAAGAGCGTTCGATTTAGGACAAAAATTTGCAGACTATCAACAAATTCCAGATCTGCAAGAATATGTCCTAATTGAACAGGATCAACCTTGGGTCGAATGTCGCCGCCGTCAGCCCGACAATACCTGGGAAACGGTGACGTATAAAACGGGCGATCGCGTCACCCTCCAAAGTCTTGATTTGACCTTTCCCATCGCCCAGCTCTACCAAGGCTTAGATTAGCGGCTGGGCGATCGGCACGGTGGTGAGTCGCTGTTCTGTGGTTGATCGAGGGCGATCGATCTAGGTGGAAGCCCGGCCCAAGCCCTAAGCTAGATGGGTTCAGTTATTGCGCTCGATCGCCCCATGACCGCCCTGCAAAAGCTCTACGAAGGCAAAGCCAAAATTCTCTACGCCACTGCTGACCCCACCGTGCTGCTGGCCTGCTACAAAGACGACGCAACGGCCTTTAATGCCCAAAAACGCGGCACGATCGCCGGTAAAGGTCGCATCAACTGCACCATGGCTGCTCACTTGTTCCGCAAGCTGGAAGCGGCGGGCGTGCCCACCCATTTCGTTAACTGTCCGGGCCCCGATGAAATGCTCGTGCGCGCCCTGACGATCGTCCCCCTGGAAGTGATTGTCCGCAACATCGCCGCCGGGAGTCTCTGCAAACAAACGGGCCTAGCCTTGGGCACGGAGCTGAACCCGCCCCTGGTCGAGTTTTGCTACAAAAACGACGACTTTGGCGATCCGCTGGTCACCGAAGGGCGGATTTACGCCATGAAGCTAGCCACCCCGGAACAGGTGCGGGAGATCGAGACCCTGACCCGGCGCATTAACGATCTGTTGCGGGAGTTTTTCCAGCAATGCGGCATTACTTTGGTCGATTTCAAAATCGAATTTGGCATTGATGCCGGTGGGCGGATTGTGTTGGGCGATGAAATCAGTCCCGACACCTGCCGCCTGTGGGATGCCCAGGAGTCTGACCCCGTGGCCCGGGTGCTCGACAAGGATCGATTCCGCCAGGATTTAGGCAATGTTGAGGGAGCCTATCAGCGAGTCCTCGACAAGGTTTTGGCGAATTAGAGCACCCCAGGAGTCGGCCGGCTGCGGTAGGATTGCACTGTTTTGGTGGTTGGCTGGCGGTTTAGTGGGACTGCGATCGCTCCAAACCTCTGACAGGACTGCACGCAGCAACCGGGTGAACAAGGGGTTTAAGGGGTTTAACCCCCTTGCCCCAACGATCTCGTAACGACTGCGTTGGGTCTGAATCCGATCGCCGCCCGAACCACAGCAGTAACCCCAAGGCGGTTGGCGAAGCGTTGTTCGTAAAAATCGCGACGTTCATTTCCATCGCTACATCGAAAGTTGGCCGCGTTTTCAGGTGAGGAGTGTATGCGTGTTTTGCGTTTGATGATGCTGTCGCCGGTCTTGGCTGCCCTGACCGCTCTGAGCGCCGTGGCCGAAGAGCCATTGGCTGCTAGCCCAGCCCCGATCGCACCGGCCCCAGTGGCTGCGGCTGAACCCGGCTCCGAGGTTGCCCCGACCGCGCCAAGGGCGATCGAACCCACGACCCGCCCGATCGCCGCTGTGCCGGCCAATGAGCGCTCTGCAGCCGATCGCCCCCAAACAGTGCCCAGCGCGATCGCCCAGACCAGCCCCAGCACCCCGACCCCCGGTGATGCTGCGCCCACAGACTCCGCGCCCAGCAACACCCCTGAACCCGCTGAAGCCCCCACTGAAGCCCCCACAGAAGCCCGGGTACTGGTGTCGGAGGTGGTGGTCAGTGCGGCCGACCCAACCTTGCAGGAAGCGGTGTACAAAGTGATCCGCACCCGTCCTGGCCAAACGGCTACCCGCAGCCAACTGCAAGAAGATATCAACCGCATTTTTGCCACGGGTCTGTTTGGGAATGTGCGCGCCATCCCCGAAGACACCCCCCTCGGTGTGCGCGTCACCTTTGAAGTCACCCCCAACCCGGTGCTGCAAGCCGTCAACGTCCAAGGGGCGACGGTGCTGCCCGCCGAGGAAGTGACCCGGATTTTTGGGCCGCTCTACGGCTCCACGCTGAATCTGAACAAGCTGCAAGAGGCGATCAAACAGCTCACCCAGTGGTATCAGTCCCAGGGCTACGTGCTGGCCCAGGTGGTGGGCACGCCCCAGGTGGGCCAAGACGGCAACGTGGTTGTGGAAGTGGCCGAAGGCTCGATCGAAGACATCAACATCACCTTCCTCAACGACGACGGCAAACCCACCAACGAAGACGGCACACCAGTGAATGGCCGCACCCGCGACTTCATCGTGTTCCGAGAAATGCAGACCAAGCCCGGAGCCGTGTTTAACCGCGACCAAATCCAGAAGGATCTGCGCCGCGTCTTTGGCCTAGGCATTTTTGAAGATGTGCAGCTCACCTTGAACCCCGGCACCGACCCACGCAAAGTCGATGTGTCGGTAAATTTGCAAGAGAAAAACACCGCCGTCCTGGGCACAGAAGTGGGCTTTAGCTCCACCAGTGGCGTGTTTGGCTCCGTCAGTTTCCAAGAGCAAAACCTAGGCGGCAACAACCAAAAGCTGGGCGCAGAAGTGCAGCTTTCAGAGCGGGGCTTGGGCTTTGACCTGAGCTTTACGGATCCTTGGATTGCGGGCGACCCCAACAAGACCTCTTACACGGTCAACCTGTTCAAGCGCCGATCGACCTCGCTGATTTTTGATGGTGGTGAGCGCGAAGTAGAACTGGATAACGGGGATCTGCCTCGGGTCGATCGTACGGGCGGTCGAGTGGTCTTTAGTCGGCCCCTGTCTAGCACCTGGAGCGGTTCCTTGGGCGCTCAGTTCCAGCACGTGCGGATTGTCGATCGCGATGGCGATCTCAGCCCCGAAGACGAAGACGGCAACCAACTGGCCTTCAACAGCGACGGCAAGGACAACATCTTCACCCTGGAGCTGTCCCTCGCCAACGATCTCCGCAACGACAAGATTACGCCCACTTCCGGGTCGTTCTTCCGGGTCAGCTTGGATCAAGCAATTCCGATCACCGATGTGTTTTTCACCCGGGTGCGGGCCAACTACAGCCGCTATTTCCCGGTGGAGTTCACCAAGTTCACCGATGGGCCGGAAACGATCGCCGTGAATCTGCAAGCGGGCGGCATCCTGGGTGATCTCCCGCCCTACGAAGCTTTCCCCCTGGGCGGGACAAACTCCGTGCGCGGCTTTGGCGAAGGTGAGCTGGGCAGCGCCCGCTACTTTGTGCAAACCTCCGTGGAATATCGCTTCCCGATCCTGAAGGTGACAGAACAGATTCCCGTGGGTGGCGTGCTGTTCCTCGACTTTGCCAGCGACCTAGGCTCCGATGAGGATGTGCCGGGCCAACCGGCCGTAGTTCGGGAAAAGCCCGGTTGGGGCGTGGGCTATGGCGTGGGTCTGCGGGCGCGCACACCTTTTGGCCCGATCCGGTTGGATTATGGCTGGAACAGCGAGGGCGACAGTCGCTTGCACTTTGGCATCGGTGAGCGGTTCTAGATTCATGTACACCCTGCAAACGGCGTTTGAGCGATCGGGCGTGGGGCTGCATTCGGGCCAAGTGGTGCGGGTGCGCGTGGCTCCCCAGCTTGTGGGCGATCGGGGTATCTATTTTCAGCGATCAGACTTGCCCGATCGCCCGGAAATTCCCGCCCGCTGGGATTGTGTCTCCCAAACGCTCCTGTCTACGGAGGTGCGATCGCCCGCAGACCCCACAGCCACGGTGCGGACGATCGAGCATTTGATGGCGGCCTTGATTGCCCAGGGGATTACGGCCGCCGACATTGAGCTGGATGGGCCAGAAATTCCCCTGCTGGATGGCTCGGCTCGGGGTTGGTGCGAGGCGATCGCCCAGGCCGGTTGTCAGCCCCTGACCCAGGGGCGATCGGTTGCGCCCGTCACTGAGCCAATCTGGGTGCGTGACGGCGATGCCTTTGTGGCGGCCCTGCCCTCCGAGGAGCTGCGGTTTAGTTATGGGATTGATTTTGAGTTGGCGGCGATCGGCAACCAATGGCACAGTTGGTCGCCAGGGTCTGACTTCAGCCCCAATCCTAGCCAGCCTGGTTCCTTTGCGGCCGAAATTGCCCCCGCCCGCACCTTTGGATTAGCGCCCCAAATTGAGCAACTCCAAGCGGCCGGTCTGATTCGGGGGGGGAGCCTGGAAAATGCCTTGGTCTGTGGCGAAACCGGTTGGCTGAATCCACCCCTGCGGTATGAAAATGAGCCAGCGCGTCATAAAATCTTAGACTTAGTTGGCGATTTGAGCCTGCTCGGGGCCATCCCTCGCGCGCACTACTTGGCCTACAAGGCCAGTCATCGCTTGCATGGGCAACTGGTGACCCTGTTAGCTGCGCCGGCCGTCAGCCCCTTGCCCGCTGCGATGTCGGTTGGGGCCTAGCCAACACCCCGGGGAGCCAGGCAATCAAAGCCGATCAATCCGGCCGCTGCCCCAGCCGCCCCCAGCCAGGCCACTCCAGGTTTCTCCAACTGCTGACCGGCCCGTTGTTTAGGTTGTTACGTCCTATGTCTACTGTTTCTACGCCAGAACCGATCGCCACCTCTGAGACCCAGGACGCAACCGCAACGGAAAGCAGCGATCGCGCGCCCCAGAGCCTTTCAGTGGAAGAAATCCACGCCCTGCTGCCCCACCGCTACCCCTTCGCCTTGGTCGATCGAATCATCGACTATGTTCCCGGTAAGCGGGCCGTCGGTCTAAAAAATGTCACGTTTAATGAGCCGCATTTTCAAGGGCATTTTCCCAATCGTCCGATCATGCCCGGCGTGTTGATTGTCGAAGCCATGGCCCAAGTGGGTGGCGTGGTGCTGACGCAAATGCGCGAGCAACCGGGGTCGGGACTGTTCTTGTTTGGTGGTATTGATAAGGTTCGCTTCCGCCGCCAAGTGGTACCCGGCGATCAACTGATCATGACCGTGGAGCTGCTGTGGGTGAAGCAAAAGCGGTTCGGCAAAATGCAGGGCCGCGCGGAGGTGGACGGACAACTCGCCTGCGAGGGTGAGTTGATGTTCTCTTTGGTGGACTAGGCTTTTCAGCATTGACTAACTGTATTAGTGTGTCAGGGCAGCGCGATCGCACCGATTCCATGCAAGCAGCGATTCATCCCACGGCGATCGTCCATCCCGACGCAACGATCCATCCCACGGCGACGGTTGGCCCCTATACCGTGATCGGTGCGGCCGTGACGATCGGGGCCGACACCCACATCGGCCCCCACGTGACGATCGACGGTCACACCACGATCGGGGAGCGCAACCATATCTTTCCCGGGGCAGCGGTCGGCACGGAGCCACAGGATCGCAAATATCAAGGCGCACCCAGCCAAACGATTATTGGCAACGACAACAAAATTCGCGAATACGTCACGATCAACCGCGCCACAGCCGAAGGGGAAGTGACCCAAATTGGTGATGGCAATTTGTTGATGGCTTGCAGCCATGTGGCCCACAACTGCACGATCGAAGACAACGTGGTGATTGCTAACGGGGTGGCCCTAGCGGGCCATGTGACGATCGAAGCGCGGGCCACGATCGGTGGCGTGCTGGGCGTGCATCAGTTCGTGCGAATTGGCCAGTTGGCCATGGTTGGGGGCATGAGCCGGATCGATCGCGATGTGCCGCCCTTTATGTTGGTGGAAGGCAGTCCGGGCCGGGTGCGTACCCTCAACCGTGTGGGTTTGCAGCGGGCCGGCTACGACGAACTAGACGGCGGCCTGACCACCCAAACCCTGAATAAGGCCTTTCGGATTCTGTACCGATCGGATGAAACCCTCGATCGCTCCCTGGCAGAGTTGTTGCTGCTGCCCCAGTGCGAGGCCCTGCAACACCTAATCCAGTTCCTCGAAACCTCGAAGGCGGGTCGTCGAGGGCCGATGGTGGGTCGCAAGCGCCGCAGCAGCCATGACTAATCCCCTCCAGTCTGATCCCGTGCAGTCCGATCCTGTAAAGCCCAATCCTGTGCAGTCCGATCCCGTTCAGCTCGATCCTGTTCAGGCCGATTCCGTTCAGGTCGATCGCCCCTGGCGGATTTTTTTGAGCACAGGTGAGGTCTCTGGCGACTTGCAAGGGGCCCTGTTGATTGGGGCATTGCAGCGGGCGGCGGCCGAACGGGGGCGATCGCTAGAAATCACGGCCCTCGGCGGATCGAAAATGGCGGCGGCCGGGGCAAAGTTGATTTTTGACACCAGCGCGATTGGCTCGATCGGCCTCTGGGAAGCGCTGCCCTTTGTTATCCCGACCCTACGACTACAACAGCGCACCAAGGCCGCCCTGCGCCAACAGCCGCCTGATGCCGCCGTGTTTATTGACTACATTGGCCCCAACCTGGCCATGGGGCATTTTTTTAAACGGCAATTGCCCCACGTGCCCACGGCCTATTACATTGCCCCCCAGGAATGGGTTTGGTCTCTGGGCGATCGCAACACCACCCAGGTAGTGGGGCTAACGGATGTGATCTTGGCGATTTTTCCCCAGGAAGCCACCTACTACGAACGCTACGGCGCTCAGGTGAAATGGATTGGCCACCCGCTGATCGATCGCCTGGCCAGCGCACCCGATCGCACCCAGGCTCGGCAACAGTTGGGGCTAGATCCCGATCGATTAACAGTGGTGGTGCTGCCTGCCTCCCGTCGCCAAGAGCTGAAATTGTTGATGCCCAGTCTGTTGGGAGCTGCTCGCCTGGTACAACAACGCCACCCCAACGCGCAATTGATCATCCCGGTGTCGCTGCCGGCCTATCGAGCGGTGATCGAACAGGCGATGGCCAACTGTGGTTTACAAGCCACGATCGTCAACGATAGCCTCGCGGCCATGGCCGCCGCCGACCTGGCCCTGACCAAATCCGGCACGGTCAATTTGGAATTGGCGCTGCTGAAGATTCCGCAGGTGGTGGCCTACAAAGTCAGCCCGATCACGGCTTGGATTGCTCGCAAGCTACTGAAGTTTTCGATTACCTTCATGTCGCCGCCCAACCTGGTGGCCGAGCGGGCGATCGTGCCGGAGCTGATGCAAGAAGATGCCAGCCCCGAGCGGATTGCCACCGAGGCTCTGGCCCTGCTGGAACCGGCGCGATCGACTCAACTCCAACAGGATTACACCGCCATGCGCGATCGCTTGGGCGGCGAGGGCGCAACCGATCGAGCCGCCCGCGAAATTTTGGATCTGGTCGAAGCTCGCCAGCGAATCGGGGAGGACAAGGGACTTAAAGGCCGTGATCAGATGCCCAAACCCCTTGGCCTTGGATGACCGTTAGATCCGGGTTGCCCTCATCCCCTAAGCCCTAGGCAGACGATCGCACCCTGACCAACCGCACAACACGCTCAGGGTGTGCACAGTGTTCAGTCAATAACTGGATTGCGTAATGGTCGAAACAATGGGCGGTACAGGATTTGAACCTGTGACAGCCTGCTTGTAAGGCAGGAGCTCTACCGCTGAGCTAACCGCCCATGGGAGTCAGGTTAAACTGGGTTGCGCGCTTTGCACCCATTTACCGGCAGACACATTAATCGGGTAACAATATATCAGATATTCTAAATTTCGCGACCCCTAATTTTGTCGATCGCTAGTGCCAACGTTTTGAGGCTGCCACAGATTTCCTCAAAACCGCTCACTGGGTTAGTGCTCAAGAGTTGCCAATGGATGTGTTGCCTGCTTTGCCCGCTGCTCGTTGGGAGAGTCCTGATTCGATCGCCCCAGAACCCGTCACGCCGCCCCCACCCCCAGCCACACTCGCCCGCCCGATCGTTTGCCTAGAGCACGATCGCTGGCAACTACTCGCGGAGGAAATCGATCGCAACCCCGATCGCCAGACCAGTTGGGTTCGGCCACTCGTGCTAGCAGACTACGGCAGCGCGGCCGCTCGACAAGGGGGAGACCGGCCGCAGAAAATCTATACCAACAACGAAGATGGGGTGGATTTGGTGTTGCCCAGCGATCGGCTACGTCTGGCTTTTGATGTGGAATTGCTGGCGCTGTTTGCCGATCGTTCCAGCGATCAGTCGGTTACGCCAGATCCCAAGGGACGCACTGTTTTTCAGGTTTTTGTGCGATCGCTCTTTTGACCGCTTGTTGCAGACGGTTTGCCAAAACGCTTCATTGCGATCGCGCCTGTTGGGATGTTGTGTCGGGGTTGTCTCGATATCACTCAAAATCGATCGAAGGTCAATCAACAGATTGATTCAAACACGTGATTCAAACGCGATCAATTCGGACACGATCGATTCAGACCAGAGATCGCTCACGACCGATCACAACCATCGATCCAGGCATCCAGGCATCCAGGCATCCAGCCTGAGCATCACCGCCCAGCTAGGTGGCATCTCGTGCAATAGTGCCCAGTGAACTGCCGCGCATCCTATCAAAACTTGAGGTGCGATGCGATCGAGCGATTGTCCGAATCCAAGCCACTCGATTGAGCAGTTCGACGGCGCAAACCCTCGCAATTTGCCCAAAACCGGCCCAAAACCACTCGAAAGGAGTTGCCAACTAGCTTAAGATGATCTTAAGCTTTAGGCATTCAGAATTTTAGATTTACAAGCTAGGAACCAGTTGGATGCGACCCTCATCCATCTCACTCATCAGCAGCTCTAGGGCTTCATAATCAGCGTCCGACACATAGCCTTGACGAGTCAGCTCGTAGTTGATCTCGTTTTCGATGTCGGGAGTTAGCTGGCGGAGATAGAGAGCCTTTTCCACCAAACGCCGGATTGCATGAGTTGCTTTCACGGTCAGCTCCTGTTAGTTAAGAACAGTTGGCTATTGGTATTGTCAGTGGTTGGCGCGGTAGCCGATGCGATCGCGCCGCTTTTGTGCGCGTGATCTTTGTCACCCAGGACTTACGCAAAATCTCAATCGCCCTCATCTCCCAACCCCTTCTCCCAGGACGGGAACAGGGGGCCAGCATGATTTGGGTTGTCTGACTCTGTTTGTCTGACTCTGCGTACCCAGCCCACACCCATGATTGCATCTAGCCTAGAAAGATCCGACCAGCAGCCGATCGGGCGCTGTGCCACTGGCCTAGGCGGATTCTAGGCAGCACCCCTGCTACGATCGAACCGAGTCAACTGGAGAATGCCTGTGGCCGCCGTTGTAGACCAATTGATCGCAACTGACATCAACCGTCCTGCCCGCTACCTGGGGAACGAACTGGGATCGGTTCACAAACCCTGGGAGTCGGCAACGGTGCGTTGGGTGCTGACCTACCCGGAAATTTATGAGGTGGGCGCGTCGAACCTGGGCCATGTGATTCTCTACAACATCATCAACGCCCAACCGCGCCAACTGTGCGATCGCGCCTATTTGCCCGCCCAGGATTTGGCCGACAAGCTGCGCGCAACCC
Organism: Oscillatoriales cyanobacterium; assembly: GCA_004292515.1. Lineage (GTDB taxonomy): Bacteria > Cyanobacteriota > Cyanobacteriia > CACIAM-69d > CACIAM-69d > CACIAM-69d. The sequence goes on along the minus strand of RDXB01000071.1, from coordinate 41,817 downwards.
AAACTCCGCTGTTTGCCGTCGAAAGTCGCCGCCCCCTGAGTGATTACGACATTCTGGGCTTCAGTCTCAGCTACGAGCTGGGAGCTACCAATATTTTGGAAATGCTGGATCTGGCCGGGTTGCCCCTGACTTGGGCCGATCGAGCCGATCGCTCGATCGACGACTGCCCCTTAATCTTCGCAGGTGGACAAACAGCCACTTCCAACCCAGAACCCTACGCGGATTTCTTTGACTTTGTGGCCCTAGGCGATGGCGAAGAGCTATTGCCAGAAATCGGCCTGGTGATCCAAGAGGGCAAAGATGCGGGCCTGAGTCGCCAAGAAATTTTGCTGGATTTGGCCCAAGTACCGGGGGTCTATGTGCCCCAGTTTTATGACATGGCCGCCGATGGGTCGGTGCATCCCGCCCGGCCCGATGTGCCTGCTCGGGTGCTGCGGCGAGTAGCCACACCGATGCCCCACTACTCGATCGGGCTGGTTCCCTACGTGGAAACGGTGCACGATCGACTCACGGTGGAAATTCGCCGGGGCTGCACGCGGGGCTGTCGGTTTTGCCAACCGGGAATGCTGACCCGCCCGGCCCGCGATGTGGATCCCGAAGAGGTGATCGACGCGGTGGCCGACGGGATGCGGGCTACGGGCTTTAACGAGTTCTCGTTGTTGTCCCTCAGTTGCTCGGACTATTTGGCGCTGCCGGCCGTGGGTTTGGAGATTAAAAACCGGCTCCAGGGCGAAAACATTACCCTGTCGTTGCCCAGTCAACGGGTCGATCGCTTTGATCAAAACATCGCCAATATTCTGGGCGGCACGCGCCAAAGTAGCCTGACCTTTGCCCCGGAAGCGGGTACCCAACGCCTACGCGACATCATTAACAAAGGACTGACCAACGAGGAACTGTTGCGCGGCGTGAAAACCGCCTGGAACCAAGGCTGGGACAAAATCAAGCTCTATTTCATGGTCGGCTTGCCCGGGGAAACCGATGCAGACCTGTTGGGAATTGCCGAAACTGTGCGCTGGCTCCAGCAGGAATGTGGCAACCGCGGCCGCAAGCGCATTCAGTTCACCCTGACGATCTCAAACTTCACACCCAAGCCCCACACGCCGTTTCAGTGGCATACGGTTTCAACGGTGGAGTTTGTGCGCAAGCAGGAGCTGTTGCGCCAGGAATTTCGGACAATTCGGGGTCTGAAGGCGAATTTCACCGATGTGCGAATTTCGGCCATGGAGGATTTTGTGGGCCGGGGCGATCGCCGGTTGGGGCCGGTGGTGCGGCGGGCTTGGGAGTTGGGTGCGGGGATGGATTCCTGGTGGGAAAGCCTTGACCGGGCCTTTGGGGCTTGGCAACAGGCAATCGAGGAAGCCGGTTTGCACTGGAAATATCGCCAAGTGGCAGCAGGCGAGTGGAATGCCTTTGGGGCAGGGGAATCGGCCTCGGAAGCGATCGACCCGGCTCCCCTGCTCGATCGCCCCTTGCCTTGGGATCATCTAGACAGCGGCGTGGACAAAACATGGCTGAAAGAGGATTTGCAACGGGCCTTAGAGGCGGCCACCGTTCCTGACTGCTCCTTCGAGGGCTGTTCCCATTGCGGAGTTTGTGGCTATGACTTTGGTAATAACGTGGTCGTACCGCCGCCCGTGATTCCGCAATTTCAGGGCCACTTCAAGCCCAACCAAACCCGGGCCCAGCGGGTGCGGCTGCGGTTTGCCAAGCGGGGAGAGATGGCCCTGCTGAGTCATTTGGATTTGATGCGACTACTCGATCGAGCCGTGCGCCGGGCGGCCATTCCGGTGTCTTTCACGGGCGGCTTTCACCCGTCACCCCGCATTGTGGTGGCCCATGCCTTGTCCTTGGGAACCACTAGCGAAGGAGAATTGCTCGATCTGGAGCTGACAGACGTTTGGGCGATCGCTCAGATCCAACAAGCTTTGGCCGAGCAACTACCGCCAGACTTGGCCCTGTTGTCCATTGAGGAAGTGCCCCTCAAAGAGCCAGCGGCCAGCCAGCAGCTCGATCGAGCAGACTACGAAATTGAGCTGAGGGCCACCGATGAAGGCGCGATCAATTGGTCTGCCGCCGTGGCCACAGTCCTCGATCGCTCCGAATGGCTTTGGGAAAAAACCACCAAATCTGGCAAAGCCACCCAGGTAAATTTGCGCGACTGGCTCGATCAGGTGCAACTGCTCAACCCCACCGAGCCGGCCACAGGCGAATCTGCCACCCTGCAATTTCGGGGTCTCTGCCGCAACGACGGGCAACAACTACGACCCGAGCATCTGGTCTGGCTACTCGAACAAGCCACGGGCCAGGCAATTAGCTTAGTGCGATCGCACCGGCTGCAACTGTTGCTAGCGATGGCGCGATCGACACAGGTTGAGGTGTAACAGGCGAGTTGCAACGGTCGAGGTGTAACAGTCGAGGTGTAACAGTTAACCCCTGAGCTGTTACGAAGCGTAACGATTCCACAGGACGATCGCGCGATTCCGCAGGGCTTCCAGGTTCTGTACTAGCCACCTGCTACACTATTGGGTAGTTGCTTGGCCGTCGTCTCGGTGCGCGACACCACCAACGATCACGCCCAGCAGCCAATTGCCTTCAACATCGAGCAGGCCAGGCATTGACCCCCCAAACGGGGTACAAGCCCTGCTCTCCTCGGGCGGCTTCCTAGCCCCTCCAGTTGTTGGGGTTGGCACGATTTGATACAGTTCAAATCGATAATTGCAGGCTGGCAGTCCGAGACTCTAAATGGGCGTAGAGGTCAGCATCAGTCCAGGTTGCTGGTCGCGACCGATGAAGCGTCAACCCCTAGTCTAGTGGAACAACCCTGGTTGTTTGACTTAGCCTAGAATTCCCTCGCCTCTAGGGAGGGAAAGATGTCCATCAAACGCACTGAATGCCCGTCCTCAATTAAGCGCCTGAGCGGTGGAACGATCCTGAGCAACCGCTGTGCCATCAGAGATTGCCTCGGCTATTGAAAGCTGGTTTGGTGAGTGGCTGTAAATCGGAGCTAATTAGCGCTACCCCGATCTATGAAACTCGCAGGATGTAGTGGTCGAACCTTCCGCTCCTTTGGATTTCTGTTTTGGCCAATTGCCGTTGACGAAACTGGGTTTGTAGGAATTGGCTGGAGATGCTCTAGTTATCCTGCCTCAGATTCGTGAACCGACCAGCAGACCAAACGCATTTTGATCAAATCGCCGATCGCCGTTCAGCCGCAGCCCTTCTTGGTGAATTGTCGATCGCCTCTCCCTTTTGGGCCGCCGATCGATTGCGTGCTCATTTACCGGTTCGATCGCTCGCAATTTGACCTAACCTCGACCAATACGTCTCGGCAAGCTCATCGGTCAGCATCGTTCCTCTGGCTGATTCCGTCGTTTGATCGAGTCGAATGACTGGGCTGTGATCGGCCAATCGTCAGACTGCGTATGCACTGGTGATCGCATTGCTCTTCCACCGTTAAACGAGGCTCACCACTGAGTTCGGGCCTGGCAATGCTACCGATCGCTAAGCCGCATCATCTCTAGAATCGTTTCTCAAATTGTTAACTGCGTCTTGGCGGTTCTGTGCAAGCTCCAACAGCTCCTGCGGGGGCCCGAGGACGAAGGCTAGCCCAACGGACAACTGCTCCCAATGGGAATAGTTCGGCGGTTAGCCCTTTGGCGCAGGCCACAGCCAGCCCGCAAGTTGGCCGCAGTTAATCCAGGGACGATTCATTGGGTCTGCCGGTTGGAGCTTGGGAGTTTTGTCTAGCGCTAAGGTGACTTGTGCTGGTGCAAACCTCCACAGCATCTCCCAACCGTTGAGCTTGACCCATTCCCCCTTTGCTTTTCTCGATCAAACCTGCATGAAGCGGTTGGTCAGCAAGCCTTCGATTACTGTCTTATCCCCGGCGACGATCGCAGATCTGCATCCTCCAGACGGTGCAGCAGGCCGCATGTGGCGATCGTCCGTGAATTCCCAGAGGAATCTGCATGCCCAAACAAATCATCATTGCCGAACAGCACCGTATTGCTGCCGTTTTTAGTGAAGACCGCGTTCAAGAACTGATCGTGGCCACCGGCAGCCACCAAGTCGGTGATATTTACCTCGGCGTGGTCGAAAATGTGCTCCCCGGCATTGACGCAGCCTTTGTCAATATCGGCGACTCCGAGCGCAATGGCTTCATCCACGTGTCGGACTTGGGGCCCCTGCGCCTGCGCAAAACCGCTGGTTCGATTACCGAGTTGTTGGCTCCCCAACAAAAAGTCCTGGTTCAGGTGATGAAGGAGCCGACGGGCAACAAGGGGCCGCGTCTGACGGGCAAGGTCAGTTTGCCGGGGCGCTACTTGGTGTTGATGCCTTTTGGGTCGGGCGTGAATCTGTCGCGGCGGATTGAGCGGGAACCTGAACGCCACCGGTTGCGGGCGTTGGCTATTTTGATCAAGCCAGCGGGCATGGGGCTGCTGGTGCGCACGGAGGCCGAAGGGGTGGCCGAAGAGGCGATCATGGAAGACCTGGAAGCCCTGCAACGCCGTTGGGAGTCGATCCAACAGGAGGCGGCTTCGACCCGTGCGCCGGCCCTGCTGGAACGGGATGATGATTTTATTCAGCGGGTGTTGCGGGAAGCCTATACCCAGGATGTGAACCGGGTGGTGGTGGATTCCCACTCGGGGATGAAACGGATTAAACAACAGGTGGCCCTCTGGGCGGGTAGCAAAACTCTGCCGGGGGTGTCGATCGACCATCACCGGGAGCGATCGTCGATTCTGGAATATTTCCGGGTGAATGCGGCGATTCGGGAGGCGCTCAAGCCGCGTGTGGATTTACCTTCGGGCGGCTACATCATCATTGAGCCGACGGAAGCCTTGACGGTGATTGATGTGAACTCCGGTTCCTTCACCCGATCGGCCACGGCGCGGGAAACGGTGCTCTGGACGAACTGCGAAGCCGCTACGGAAATTGCCCGGCAGTTGCGCCTACGCAATTTGGCGGGGGTGATTGTGGTGGACTTCATTGACATGGAATCTCACCGCGATCGCCTGCAAGTGCTGGAGCATTTCAGCAAGGCGCTGAAGTCCGATAAGGCTCGCCCGCAAATTGCCCAACTGTCGGAACTGGGGTTGGTGGAGCTGACCCGCAAGCGCCAGGGTCAAAACTTGTATGAGTTGTTTGGGCGGGCTTGTCCCACCTGTGGCGGATTGGGGATTTTGGCCCATCTGCCGGATGAGGCGGATGATGCGGAGCCGGTGAGCTTGTTGCCGAACATGACCGATGGCAGCGATCGCCCGAATATTCCGATGTTGCAAAAGAGTCGATCGAGCACGGGGGGCCGGCGATCGATTGGCGGGCGATCGCGGGAGACTCGCGAGTTGCCACCGTCGCCGCCGCCCGTGGCCGGCCTGCCAACCCTGGATGATCCCTTGCCCAATTTGCAAGATCTGGATCTGAGCAACCATCCTAACTATCAAGAGTCCCTGAATGGGGGCAGCAACAGTCGTCGCCGTCGTCGCCGTCGGGGGGGCAGCGATGAACAGCCTCCCTTGCGCCGGGGCGCTGTTGCTACGCCAGCCGTGCCGCCGATCGCCCCGATTGAGCCACCGCCTATGGTGTCGCCCCTATCGGAGCCTGAGCCTGTGGCTCCGGTCGTGCCCGCTAGCAATCCTGCAAATCGCAATGGCCGCCCAGAACGCGGGCGGGGTCGTGGGTCGCGATCGAGTGAGCCGCGCGAGGTGGTGGCCGTGACCATGACTTCTGAAGAGCAAGAGGTCTATGCCTGGATGGGGGTATCGCCGCTGCTGTTGAGCGATCGCCAGCCTGAGCGGCCTGACAGCGCCATTGTTTCGGTGCTGTTGCCCGGCCAAACACCGCCCCCAGCTCCAGAACCCGAGGCGGGGGCGATCGAACCAAGCCCCAGTGCTGACTTGACCGATGAGGCTAGCCCGATCGAGGCTGAGTCAGTGCCCGAGCCGGCCGCTGGCTTACCCGAAATTTTGTCGGTCACTCCCGGTGGCGACAGTACGGGCCGCCCGCGGCGGCGGCGGCGGCGTTCTAGCACGCGCGCTTAAGCCCTTGCCAGCCGTGACCAAGGGCAACCGCCCAGCGAAGGCCGCTGCCCCCCTGGTGGCGGGGGTGGATGAGGTAGGGCGAGGGTCACTCTTTGGCCCGGTGGTGGCGGCGGCTGTGATCCTGTCGCCTGAGGCGGCCGCAATCCTACGCGATCGCGGTGTGCGAGACAGCAAACAACTCTCGGCGGCCAAACGCCAAGCCCTGGTGGAACCGATCCAGGCCTTGGCGATCGCCTATGGTGTGGCCGAAGCCTCCGTTGAGGAGATTGATCGGCTGAATATTTTGGGTGCGACCTTTTTAGCGATGCGTCGGGCGATCGCCTTGCTTGATCCCCCGCCCGATCGCTGCTTGGTCGATGGCAACCGACCGATCCCCGACTTGGCTTACCCCCAGGACACCCTCGTTCAGGGCGATCGGCAGTCCGTGGCGATCGCTGGGGCCAGTATTTTGGCCAAGGTGGCTCGCGATACCCAAATCATTCAGCTAGCCGATCATTACCCAGGGTATGACTTGGCCGCAAACAAGGGGTATGGCACGGCAGCCCATCGGGCGGCCTTGCAAACCCTGGGCCCCACCATGTTGCATCGGAGATCGTTTACCCCCTGTCAGTTGCGCCTGGATCTATAGGCTTCATCGTCAATTCTCCTCAACCCACCCCCTTTCCCAAGCCAGAAGAGGGGATGGAGCAACCCAGACCTAACCGTAATCCAAGGTTTTGGGCCTTTGATGACAGCCCCTAGTCTCCTAGCGAGGATGGGAGGAGGAGCGATCGCCCCGTTCAGGCTGGGGAGACATTTCGGGCATGAAGGTGGGAACCAGATTTGGTTCCCGATGCTTGACGGCGGTGACTTCTGGGGGGAAACCGTCGTGATCGCCAGTGGCATCGGTCGCATCTCCTTGGGGTAGCCAACCCACCAACGGCAAGGGCAACAGGGTTGAGAGATTGGCGATCGTCACCAACAACCAAAGGCGATCAAAATGGGTTTCATCCACCCCCAGCCAATGGGTCAGCAAAGCGCCCAGCTCGCTGGAGACCGCCCCCGCCAGGTTGTAAACCGACATCAGCAGGGCAAACAACGTTGCTTCCACCCCCGGCGGGCAGAGTCGCGCCGACAGCACCAGCACGGGCATAAAGGTAATTTGGCCCGCAACGGTCAAAATCAAGCTGTCGCCTAAGCTGAACCAGCGATCGTCAATACCCAAGGCCCGGTTGGTGTGAGTCACCAACAACAGCGTTGTCATGCCCAAGGCGGTGGAAACCAAAGTGCTCCACAGGAAAATGCGGCGAAACGACACATTTTTGAAGAAGCGCTGGAAGGCCCAAACCCCAATCAGGGCAGCCACACTCGTGACCAGTCGCACCCGCCCCAAAAATTCGGGCGGGAATTGCAGCTCGTTGGTCGTGAAATAGAAAAACGCCGTGTCTGATGAAGGGGTGGATTGCCAGAGGAAGAGGAAGAGGGTTGGCAACCAAATTGCTTTTTGGGAGACGGCTTGCCAGAGATCTCCCACTTGCTGGCGAACGGCGCTCCAATCGGGTCGCGACTCCAAGGGGGTTTCCTGAATGGCAAAAGCCCCAAAGCACACGAGCAGCGGGAACATGGAAGTCATCCAAAACACTGTTTGGGCGCTGAACTGTTCCAGTAAAATGCCGCTGAGGTAGGCCGTGAGCAGCCCGCCCAAGGCCGATACGCCCCAACAGAGCGATTGCAACGAGCCGGCTGTGCCGCTGGATTCGCTTCTGGCTCGCTCCACCACGAGGGAGTCGGCAATTACGTCGCTGACAGCAACCGAGAGGGAGGAGAGGGCGATCGCCAACATTGCCGCCCAGCCTGTGTGCACCACCGTGGCCATGGCGACCCAAGCGAGGGCACCACCGATGCCAGACAAGATTAAGTAAGGCCGCCGCCGGTAGCCAAAGATGGGCAACCCGTCAGACATGAAGCCGAACAGGGGTTTGATCATCCAGGGAATAGCAACTACGCCCATCAAAGCAGCTACTTCAGCGGGACTGAGGTGCAATTCGTCTTTGAGGAAGAAGCTGACGGCTAAACGAGCCAGTCCCAAAATTCCCTGTACTAGATAGACCAACAGAATGGCGATTAATTCTGGGGTCGGTTCGTTGCCAAAGAATAGCTTTTCGACAATGACCGATCGAATGCCCGACGATCCTGCTGCTAAGGGATCGGGAAGAAGCACAGGCTCGGAGCTGGGATCAACATTCGATCGAGGTGCAGTTGCCATTGACAAGGTTTAAGCAAAAAAACTTCATATTTCAAACCCCTCCATCATAGCGGTCTTCCTGAACCGCGTTGCCGTAGGGGTCTGTGGTGGGGTGGGAGAAATGGGCGATCGCCCCCGATCGAGGGGATGACGCAGGCAAGGAAATAGCAATGGTCATAGGATGCTGTTGTGTCACCTGGCCTTGGCAACTGCTCCAGATGAGAATCCCTTGTGAGAATCCCTTCGATAGCTTGCAACCCTTACCAGCCTGAGCAATTTGAGATGTGCTGTGTGCTAATGGTGCTGATGATTGAGCAAGATTTCAGTCCAGTAACCATCTCGTCCAATGACCACCCATGGGCAAGATTTCAGTCCAATGACCATCTAGTCCGATAGTCACTCAATAGATCTCTAGATCTTTTGCACCCAGTCAGACCCTGACCCTAAATCCCGGTTCCAAATTCGGTTTCAAATCTGGTTTCAGATTAGGAAAGGGACTTGCAGATCCGAAATGCGATCGCTGAAAACCCTGATTTCTGGCTCCTCTTCACCCATCCTAGAAAAAGGGACTAGGGGAGGAGGAGCTATTCACTGATTCCCACAGGAGGTCTAATCAAAAGGCTCAGTTGAAAGGCTCAGTTGAAAGGCTCAGTTGAAAGGCTCAAATAAAAATAGGAACTGGATCTTCCAGTCCCTATTTCAGACAATTGCAGATTAGGTGGATGCAGATTCAGGGTAGTCGCCAGATCTGAGAGCTGGCAGCGGTCTGAAAGGGCTGATCCAATGACTCAAATAGAGTTGGTTCTGGGGGAATATCTGCAAAGTAGCTTTTGGCGCGAGCTATGCACCCATAGTCGTGGCAGCAAGAGGCTCAAGACCCTTGGCCACATCGACATCGATCGATGGGGCATGTAGGGTATCAAATTTGGCTGTTCAGACATCCTCTAACAGGATTAACCGTTTGAGAGATTGGATCATCCAATCGCAGAATTAGGATGGCTGAATGAGGTTCTCAAGCCCATCAATCACCTTGGCTTTGATGATTTTGTCGCCGGGACGAATCTTGTCGAGAACGGCTTTGCCATTACTAATCGTGTAGCCAAATACGGCATAGCGACCATCCAACAAGTTGGCACCGGCTGGTGTTAATTCGGGTTCAAACAGGAAGAAAAATACCTGCGACGATCCACCATCTGGATCTGGCTCAGGTCGTGCCATCGCTAATGCCCCATAGGAGGAAAAGGGCAGCACGGGCAAGTCACCATAACGACCAGCATCTTCGAGCGTGATCCCGTAGGTGGGTTCTTTGTCACCCTGGGCCAGAATTTCTAGGGGAATGGCGCGATATTGCTTGGTTTTCGGATCGATAAAGCCTTCTTCGGGGCCGTCGGGATCGCCAAATTGTAGGACATAGGAATCTTCGGCGCGGGTGAAGGGCAACCCATCATAGAAACCACGCTGCACTAGATCCACAAAGTTACCGGCGGTGACGGGGGCGCTGTAGCCATCAACCACGACCGTCACGTTGCCTTTGCTGGTTTCGATGTCGATCGTGGCGCGGCCTTTGAGTTGGGGCAGGTTGCTGTAGGCGGCGGGCACTTCAAAGGGGAAGCCTTCGACCATGGCTGATTCGATGACCCCAACTGCATCGAGAATTTCCCGGCGGCTTATCCAAACGGCGGATTTGTCTTTGGTTTCGACGGCGGTGGTTGCTTTTAGAATGCCTGCGCTGATTGCATCGAGCTGGGCGGCGGCATCGGCTTGGCGATCAGCTTGGACACTGGCCAAGATGGCATCACGCTTGGTGTTCACCAGCCGATCGGCAGACTTGAGGCTGCTGGCGATGGGGCCCCAGCGCTTGGCCCGCAGGGCACTGGCGATCGACTCCACTTCGGCTTGAATTTTGCGAATGGGGACATTGTTGATTGGTAGGGAGTAGCGCAGCAGGGCCCTGCCGTCTGTGATCGCATTTCCCGCTGGCAGAGCAGCCCAAGCAGGAGCGGTGCTCAGGCTCCAGCCACCCCAAACTAGCCCGAGGGCGATCGCCCAACTGCAAACCGATCGCAAAACCGATCGCAGTTGCGGGGATCGATCGTGCCAGACTCGCTTGAGCCAAGCCATGGCCATGTCAAACCAGCGCGGGATCAACACAATCGACTCTTTCATGATGGAATACTAAGCAAAATACGGAGCGAAATACGGAGCGAATTCGGTCTCGATCCTTGAGCAGCGTCTCTCCGATCACCCATTGCTGGATCCGCCAAGGGTGATTAGCGAGATCGGAGGAAAAAACCCTTATCCAATCGAACGTCTACCGGGCGATCGTCTTTCCAATCTTCCCATAGCCCGGTCGATTCCAGATTTCCCGCTGCCATACCCAACGGCCCCAAAAAGCGGTAGAGTGTATCCCGTCCTTCGCCCGCTTGCGGCGCTTTGTAACCCCGCTTCCGATGATTTCCAGTAACGATTTTCGCCCCGGTGTCACGATCGAGCTAGACAGTGCTGTCTGGCGTGTCGTCGAGTTTCTACATGTCAAACCCGGTAAAGGCGCGGCATTCGTCCGCACGAAGCTGAAAAACGTTCAAACCGGCGGCGTGGTCGAGCGTACTTTCCGCGCGGGTGAAACGGTGCCGCAAGCAACGCTCGAAAAGAGCGACATGCAGCACACCTACATGGATGGAGATGATTACGTCTTCATGGACATGCGCAGCTATGAGGAAATGCCGATTAAGTCTGCACAAATTGGCGATCGCGTCAAATACCTCAAGGAAGGCATGGAAGTGCAGGTGGTCACCTGGAACGGTAAGGTGATTGAGGTGGACTTGCCGAACACGGTGGTGTTGGAAGTCGTTGAAACCGATCCGGGCGTGAAAGGCGACACCGCAACGGGTGGTCAAAAACCTGCAAAGCTGGAGACTGGCGCAACGGTGATGGTTCCCCTCTTTATTTCCGTGGGTGAGAAGCTGAAAATTGATACTCGCGAAGATAAATATCTGGGCCGCGAGAACAACTAGCCCGGTGGTTGGGGGCGGAGCGAGGTAATTTTTCAGCGATCGTCCCCAATCATGCTGTCAGGTGTTACAACCGATACGAAACGATCCGTGACGCGACCTTGATCCGACTGGGGCGATCGCTGCTCCCTTTGGTTTCCCGACTAGGATGAGTTCCACGACTGGCAAGCTTAACTGGCTGACCCAGTCATTAACCTAATCGCGAACCGATCGATCGCACCCTCTGGGAACTCGGTGTCCGAATGCCTCCGCAATTCAACCCACGCTGGTTCGATCTCCCTATTGCGCTGGTGTTTACGTTCTAGCGTTCTATATAAAGACCGTTTTCAGTCACCCCTTCTTTTAAAGCTTTAACATTCTGCGATTAGGAGCGAGACGACCCGTGCCGCTGGACTTTGATGAATTGCGGGAACTGCTATTGGTGTTGAGCCAAACGGACATTGCCGAGGTAACCCTCAAGCAAGGTGACTATGAGCTGACGGTGCGCAAGGCCGTAGCAATGGCAGCAGCAGGTACGGCGATCGCTCCGGTGGCTGTGGCCACAGCGCCGACTTTGGCGGCCTCACCGATCATGGCTCCCTTGAGCGAGCCGACGATGCCACCATCTTCGCCCCCGCCTCTCAACGACCCCAAACTGCTGGAAATCAAGTCGCCGATGGTGGGCACGTTCTATCGCGCACCGGCTCCGGGTGAAGCCCCGTTTGTGCAGCCGGGCGATCGGGTTTCGACGGGTCAGACCGTTTGTATCATCGAAGCCATGAAGCTAATGAACGAGCTGGAATCGGAAGTTAGCGGTGAGGTGGTTGAAGTCTTGGTTGAGAATGGTCAGCCGGTGGAGTTTGACCAAGTGTTGATGCGTGTCCGCCCGGCCTAGCCATTGGTGCTTGTTGGCTTGATGCGATCGCTGGGGACTAGCGATGTAGCGATGTTCTGGAAGGCAACACGGTGGTCGGTCTGGGCGATCGATGCTGTTCCGAATGATTCAAGCCTTAAACCGAGGCAGATGATCGCCGTAGGGTCACGGTCGTCAGCAATAACATTGCCACATGGATGGCGAGTAAAGGATAAAACGCCTGTTCGATCGCCGTCCAATGGGGCGGCTGGTTTTGGAAGCTAATTTCCCCCACATTGCCCCACCAAACTTGGGCCAGACTGTAGCATTGGTTGCCCTGCTTGAACCCGTAGCAGTTGCCAGGACTGGTGATGATCGCCAAGATTTGCGTCATCCCAGTAATGATCGCCAAGGGCGATCGCACCCGCAAGCGCCACCCTCGATAGCGATGGGTCAAAGTCAGCAACACAATCAGCAAGCCGCCATAAACTGGCAACAGCAAAAATAGATAAACAATCCAGGCCAGCATCGTGAATGAGCTGCCCATAAACAGAATCGTACTGAAGAGTAAATAGCCGACAAACGCGAACCAAAATTGGCGCAGGGATAACCAGGGAAGCATGGTTAATCGCTTGGAGAATCTGAGTCTGGGTCTAAATCTGAGTCTGAATCTAAATTTGCATCCAAATTTGAATCCAAATCTAAATTCGTGATCCAATCCTGCACCAATTGCGCGAAGTCGTCGATCGAGAGGGTACAGGTGGCCGATTGGTCGTCGATCGTGTCCTCGATCGTGGCGCGATCGGGATGCAAATTCAGGCAATAGGCATTTCCCAGCCGCTCCCAACTGGCCAGCTCGCCCGATCGCACCGCCGCCAGTTTTTCCGCCAGCTCGATCGCCGCCGCCCGCGCCCGCTGAATGTCCATCGTTAAAAAGGCGATCGCCCGTTTTTGGGCCGCCTGGCCATCATCCGGTGTTGCTGCTGGGTCAAGATTCACGGTTACACCTCCTTTTGGGGCCAGTTGCTAGGGGCCAACAATGCGGGAATCGCCCCGCCCAACCCAGTCTAGCCGCCCTGTTCAACTGGCTCCCCCCACGGCCTGGCCATGGATTCAGAAAATTCCTGGCCAGCATTCGCTAGGGGAATTGGTATAAGGTTTTTAAAGAAGACACCGCGATCACATCCCGCCCGAAGTCCCCACTTCTGTTTACCGCAGGGCTACTACCATCACCGAACTTGATAGGGTAGATCCTGGGGATTACTAGGGCTATATCAAACCCGCCGACGCTATGGATTTGGTTGTACTGCAAACTTGGTTAGATAACACATCGTTCGGCCTGCTGTTGGTCACGATGCTGCTGTATTGGGTGGGGGCCGCGTTTCCGCAATGGACGCTGCTCGGCTCCCTGGGCACAGCTGGCATGGCGATCGCCAATCTCTGCATCGCCGCCCTGCTGGGGGCACGCTGGATTGAGGCGGGCTATTTTCCGTTGAGCAATTTATACGAATCGCTGTTTTTCCTGGCTTGGGGGATTACGGCGGTGCATTTGTTGGCCGAGCGCAGCAGCCGCAGCCGCTGGGTGGGCATTGTCACTGCCCCTGTGGCCATGGGGATTACGGCCTTTGCGGCCCTGTCGCTGCCAGACACGATGCAAGGCTCGGAGCCGTTGGTGCCGGCCCTGAAGTCCAACTGGCTGATGATGCATGTGAGCGTGATGATGTTGAGCTATTCGGCGCTGATGGTGGGATCACTGTTGGCGATCGCCTTTTTGATTGTGACCAAGGGGCAAAACATCACCCTACGCGGCAGTTCTGTGGGCACGGGCAGCTTCCGGGATAAGGTGGCGCGCTTGGCGGTGACCCCAGCGGCGATCGAACCGGAACCGGCCCTCGCGATCGGCTCCGATGGGGGCGTGGCCCTGCTCGATCGCCCAGCGGCAGAGACGGCAGAGACGGCAGTGAACCTGTCGCCCCAGCGCCTGACCTTGGCGGACACCTTGGACAACATCAGCTACCGGACGATCGGCTTGGGCTTTCCGCTGCTGACGATCGGGATCATTGCCGGGGGCGTGTGGGCCAACGAGGCTTGGGGGTCTTACTGGAGCTGGGACCCGAAGGAAACCTGGGCGTTCATTACCTGGCTGGTGTTTGCGGCTTACCTGCACGCCCGCCTGACCAAGGGCTGGCAAGGTCGCCGGCCGGCAATCTTGGCGGCGGTGGGCTTCGGGGTGGTCTGGGTTTGCTACCTGGGCGTGAACCTGCTGGGTAAGGGGCTGCATTCCTATGGCTGGTTCTTCTAACGTTCATGGCTCCTAGGGTTCATGGCTGATCCGGCGATCGCCCGGTTAGAGGTAAAGCGGCTGCTCGATCGAGCGGCCGCTTGTCGTGATCAGGGTGATCGTGCGGGGGCGATCGCCTCGGATCGATCGGCGATTCTGCTGGAGCCCCAGTCGGCCGTGGCCTACGCTTCCCTGGCCCAGTCGTTGCAAGTGGCGGGGCGGTTGGCGGCGGCGCGGCGATCCTGGGAACGGGCGATCGCCACGGGGTTGGCCGGTGGGGCCAGGGCGGAAGCCTTGGCCCGCTGGGAGTTGGGGCAATTGCTCTGGCAGTTGGGGGAACCGGACGAGGCGATCGAGCAGTTTTTGCAGGTGGCCCAGCTCGACCCGGCTACCATGTCCCTGCAAACCCTGGAGGATTTGAGCCGCTGGTTGCGACGGCGCGATCGGCGATCGGCCGCTGGCCAAATCGATCGGGCCTTGGTGGCGGCGTTGGTTCCTTCGGTGCGGCAGTTGATGCGCCAGGGCGATTGGTCGGCGGCGGTGGGCTGGTGCTTGCGATCGCTACACATTGCCCCGGCCGATGATGCACCCTATAACCTGCTGTTCGATGCCCTGAACGGGTTGGGGCGGCCCGACCAAGCGCGGGATTGCTTTTGTCGGTTGATTCCGCCGGAACTGGTGGCGGAGTTTGTGCCCCCGGCAGAACCGATCGCCACCCTCCCATTGGCAACCGACCCGGCCGCAGGGGTGGCGATCGCCTGGGAACCACCCCGCCCCGAGCCTTATGAATTGCCAGCCGCGCGATCGATCCTGCCCGATCGCCCCTTGGGAGCATTTCCGGTGTTGAGTCCCCTCTGCGAACCGCCACGCCAACTGGTGGCGATCGAACAGGGGCGGGCCTGGGTGGACACCTATAACCGGGTGATTTGGAACCGGGCCGGCGCAGTGGTTGAGGGCTTGGGGATTGGGGTCGATCGGCTGATTGCCACCTCCGATCGCCTACCATCGCCCACGCCGATCGCGGGTAATGTGGCGGTGATTGCCAAGCAACATACGGCTAACTATTTCCACTGGGTGGTGGAATTTTTGCCGCAGGTGGTGGAGTTGCTGGACTACTGCAACCAAACGGGCCAGGCGATCGATTATTGGTACTTTGATGGGCGATCGCTGCCGTTTCAAACCAACAGCTTGACCGCCCTTGGAATTGCGCCCGATCGCTGTTTAACCAGTGAGCAATTGCCCCACCTCCAAGCCGATCGACTCTGGGTGTTTAACACTGCCAGCTTGATTGAAGGCTGCCGATCGAGTCTGCAAAACCTGCGCGATCGACTCTTGCCCCAACCGCCCACCCGGCCCTGGCGACGGCTCTACCTGTCGCGATCGCAAAGCCGCCGAATCGTGAACGAAGCTGAGTTGCAACCGTTGCTTGATCGTTGGGGCTTTGAAACCGTACCCGAGGGGCTATCTTTTACTGAGCAAGTGATGCTGTTTTCCGAGGCCCAATGGGTGTTGGGGCCCCACGGCGCGGCTTTTACCAATACACTCTTTTGTGCAGCAGGAACGCGAATTCTAGAATGCTTTGCCCCCAGCTATGTCAGCCATTTCTATTGGCGGCTGAGTAGACAACTGGGGTTTGATTATGGCTATTTAATCGGAGATTCGGTGGCGCTCAGTGACGATCCCCTCATCAAAAGTCTCAGCCAATCCATGGGGTTTTATCAGGATCTGTTCATTCAGCCTAGAGACTTTGAACAGATGCTCGATCGCTGGTTTTCTGGCACCACTTGAGGGTCATTGAAGAATTTTTCTAAAGAATTCAATCGAAATGATCACTAAATAATTTTGTCAGGCGATCGCGCAGGGGCGATCATGGGGCCATGACCTGCCAAGCTTAAGAAAATAGGCAGATTCCTGTAGTAAGAGATACAAATTTGTTATTCATTTATCGATAGTCTATGCTCCAATTCAATAAAAATTGAAAGCTTCTAGGGTTCCGACAATCCATCTAACCCTTCTCAAAATTTCTTGTAAGGATTAGGGATTGTGTCTGGTCCGAGAGAAGCGAACTGACAGCATAGCTCCCCAGACCCATCGACACTGGATATGGCTTGTCAGTCACACGGCGGGATAAAAGCCCGGGAGGTCTAAGGCTAATCGCAAGGTTGCCTAGAACCCCCCGGGCTTTGCTGTTCGGATGTTCAGGCAATTAGTGGCAATCGTGCATCAGTCACCGGGAAATCCCACTGACCAAGCAGCCAAGCGATGTCTAGTTGTCGATCTAACCCCAACACCCCATCGCCAATGAGTATTTTTGAGCGTCCTAACTATCAGGGTGGTGAGTCCGAAGCCAAACGCGCCCTAGATTTAGAGTCTCGACTCCCGATGACCGGTTGGCAACAGGAAGTCGATGCGGCTCTGCGGCTGGGTCTAGAAGCCGCCGACAGCATCAAAGACCGCACTATTTCCACCTTCTCGCGCGGGGAACTGCCCCACTACGCCGGGATCAATACCTTCATGAAAGCGCCCTACCTGGAAGACGTGAACCAGGTGGGCAACTACGACGTGGCGATCGTGGGCGTGCCCCACGACTCGGGCACGACTTACCGGCCAGGCACGCGCTTTGGCCCCCAGGGCATTCGCCGCATTTCGGCCCTGTACACGCCCTACAACTTCGAGCTGGGGATCGATTTGCGCGAGCAGATTACCCTCTGCGATGTGGGCGACATTTTCACGATTCCGGCCAATAACGAAAAGTCCTTCGACCAAATTTCCAAGGGGATTGCCCAC
The DNA here is from genome assembly GCA_004292515.1 of Oscillatoriales cyanobacterium. GTDB lineage: Bacteria > Cyanobacteriota > Cyanobacteriia > CACIAM-69d > CACIAM-69d > CACIAM-69d. The sequence continues at coordinate 24,641 of RDXB01000071.1, read as the reverse complement.
ATTTTTGCGTCGGGGGCGTTCCCGATCATTTTGGGTGGCGACCACTCGATCGGCTATCCCACGGTGCGCGGGGTCTGCCGCCACTTGGGCGACAAAAAAGTCGGCATCATCCACTTCGATCGCCATGTGGATACCCAAGAGACCGACCTGGACGAGCGGATGCACACCTGTCCTTGGTTCCACGCCACCAACATCAAAAACGCCCCCGCCAAGAACCTGGTGCAGTTGGGCATTGGGGGGTGGCAGGTGCCGCGCCAAGGGGTGAAGGTCTGCCGGGAGCGAGCCACGAACATCCTGACCGTCACGGACATCATGGAAATCGGTTTGGATGCAGCGGTGGATTTTGCCTTGGAACGGGCCCTTGATGGCACCGACTGCGTTTACATCAGCTTCGACATTGATTGCATTGATGCGGGCTTTGTGCCGGGCACGGGCTGGCCGGAGCCGGGTGGTCTGTTGCCGCGAGAGGCGCTGTATTTGCTGTCGCGGATTATTCGGAAGGCTCCGATTTGTGGCTTGGAAATCGTGGAGGTGTCGCCGCCCTACGACATCAGCGACATGACTTCGCTGATGGCAACGCGGGTGATTTGCGATGCGATGGCGAATTTGGTGCTGTCGGGCCAGTTGCCGCGCCAGGAAAAGCCGTCCTACATCCACGAGGAAGCGCAGATTTTTGAGGATGGCTGGTCGTAGGGGTTCGCTATCGGTCGGTCGCGCCCAGCTCGATGGTTGGGCGATCGCACCCAACCAAGCGTTTTGCAACAGGCCCGAGATTTGGGGGAATTAGCCGATGCATGAAGTGGATATGACTCGATCGCTGGTGTTGACCCTGCGGGATTGGTGGGAATCGCAGCCCGATCGCCCCCAAATTTCGCGGGTGCATCTGCGGGTGGGGGATTTTACCTGTGTGGAGCCGATGGGTTTGGTCTTTGCCTTTGATGCTTACAAGGAGGGGACATTTTTGGCGGCGGCGGAGTTGGCGATCGAGTCGGTGCCGTTGGTGGCTTTTTGCCATGCCTGCCAAAGCGACTATCGCCCCGAGGTGGGACTGCACTACGCCTGTCCCACCTGTGGCGCACCGATGGAGGACATTCGATCGGGTCGCGAGCTGCAAATTTCCCACATCGAATACCAAAACGCGGCCCAGGAAACCGTGATCGGTCAATTGGCGGCGGTTTAAGCAATGGCTAGGGGGATTGCGCCATGGATTGGGCGCTGGGGCCGGTCGTCAAATCGCTCAAAACCCTGATTCCACCGTTCCGGCATCGTGGGGAACAAGGGGCTTAAGCCCCTTGTTGCGACGATTGGGGCACAGAACTTTGATTGGCTCCCTGCGTTCTTATCCGCGCTCCTGTTCCCACTCTGCAACCCCTGTGATTCAAACCCTGTGATTCAAACCCTGTGAGTGGATGCCATGCACCAAACCTTTGACGCTGCCTTAGAAATGAACCTGCTCCATGCCAACCAGGCCGGCGCAGACCACAACCGCGAGCATTTCGATGAGTGGGGCATTACCTGCCTCAACCTGATGAGCAGTCCCGGCGCGGGCAAAACTGCCCTGCTGGAAAAAACTCTGGCCGCCCTGCGATCGGAACTGGCGATCGCCGTGGTTGAAGGGGACATGACCACGGAGCTGGATGCCGATCGGCTGCGGCAATGTGGCGTGCCGGTGGTGGCGATCAACACGGGGCGATCGTGTCACCTGGATGCGCGGATGGTAGCCGGGGGCATCCACCAGCTTAAGGATCTACTCGATCCGCGATCGCTGGATTTGGTGGTGGTCGAAAACGTCGGCAACTTGGTTTGTCCCGCCGAGTTTGAGGTGGGCGAACATGCCAAAGTTGCCCTGCTGAGTGTCACCGAAGGCGAAGACAAGCCCCTGAAATATCCGGTGATGTTTCGGGAGGCCAACTGCCTGCTGATTACCAAAACCGATCTTGCACCCTATCTGGAAGTGGATCTTGATCGAATCGTGGCCAATGTGCGGCAAATCAACCCCCAGGTGGTGATTATTCCGGTCAGTGCCAAAACCGGGGCTGGCCTGGAGGATTGGCTGAACTGGGTGCGCCAGGTCACGGGGCGATCGCACCAGCCGAGCGATCGTACTCCTGATCTGATCACCGCCTAGATGGTTCGGGGCAGTTCTTCGGAATTGCCCTGCTTTGTTTAATTACCTGATTGATTGCCTGATTGATTCATTTTGCTGACTGGTTTGGCTGATTTCGGGCGATTGGTTTGAGTCGTCTGAGTGTTCATTAGTCCAGTGCGATCGCGCACTCATACCCATGATTTCTATCAATCGTCGCCAACTTCTGAGCTGGTTAGGATGCTTTTTAGCAGCCCTATTTCTAACCATTAGCTGTGCATCCCAATCCAACAATAATGAGACTTCAACCACAGGCTCATCCCCCAGTGACACCGTGCCCGTAGTGCGTATGGGCTTTAGCGTTTGGCCCGGTTGGGTGCCCTGGCAAGTGGCCCAAGATGCCAAGATTTTTGCCGCTAATCAAGTCAATGTGGATCTCAAGTGGTTTGATGGCTATCTAGACTCGATTAATGCCTTAACAGTGGGGCAATTGGATGGCAATGCTCAAACCTTGAATGACACGATTAGCTCGATCGCCGCTGGTGCTGATCAAGTAATTGTGTTGATCAATGACAACTCCACTGGTAATGACAAAATCATCGTCAGTTCTGAGATCAAGTCGATCGCCGATCTGAAAGGCAAGCGCGTTGCTGTTGAAGAAGGAACCGTCGATCATTTCCTTTTATTATTGGGTCTAAAAAAAGCGGGTTTATCAGCTAGCGATATTCAACTACAGCCCTTAGAAACGGGTGCAGCAGCGGCAGCCTTTGCAGCGGGCCAAGTGGATGCAGTCGGCGTATTTGCCCCCTTCACAACCAAAGCCCTAGAGCGACCAGACAGCAAAGAACTCTTCAGTTCCAAGGACTTTCCCGGTGCTATTTCTGACCATTTAGTGGTTACTCGTCAGCTAATTACCGAAAAACCTGCCGCCGTCCAAGCCCTAGTGAATAGCTGGTTTGCCACGCTCGATTACATTCAGAAAAACCCTGAAGCTGCCTATAGCATTATGGCTAAACGAGCGGGCGTTTCCATCGAAGAGTACAAGCAATATGAAGCTGGCACTAAGATTTTCACAGTTGAGGAAAATCTAAAGGCCTTTCGACCGGGTAAGGATCGATCATCCTTGGTTTTTGCGGCCCAAGAAATCTCAGAATTCTTGGTTAGTTCTGGCTTGACTAAATCTAAACCCAATCTCAGTAAGCTCTTTGACGATCGCTTTGTGAAAGCCTACGCGGCCCAAACCAAGTCTGCGACCTAACGGATGTTGGAATGACTCCAGCACGCTTCCATTCCCATCCCAGGTTCTTGCAAGGGTTTTCTGAAGGGGTTTTCTGAAGGGTTTTCTCAAAGGTTTGCCATGTCTGATCCTGTGCTTATTCCCCACGACCCACCGCTAGTTCGCAATCCTGGCCCTGCTCGAATGTTGCGGCCCTCCGTTTTTTGGCAAATTGCGGAGGATTTGCCCCCACGATTGAGTTGGATTTTGATGGCTTTATCGATCGCCCTGCCCCTGGTCTTGTGGGCGATCGTGGCTAGTAGTGGACTGGTTAAATCGCTGTTTTTACCATCACCGGCCCAAGTGGTCACTGCCATTCATCGCCTGTGGGTGAGCGGTGCGCTGCCGGTGGATATTCAGTCTAGTTTGTTGCGAATTATGGGTGGATTTGCCCTAGCAACTGCGATCGCAATTCCCCTCGGAACCCTGATGGGAACTTTTGCCAGTATTCGATCGCTAATGGAGCCGATCGTGGGCATTGTGCGCTATATGCCCGCCACAGCCTTTATTCCCTTACTGATTTTGTACTTTGGCCTGGGCGAATTACCCAAAATCTTGCTAGTTTTTGTCGGGACATTGTTTTTCAACACCCTGATGGTGATGGATTCAGTCAAGTTTATCCCCAAGGAAATGATCGAGGCTACCTACACCCTCGGGGGTAATCGATGGCAAGTTTTATTACAGGTAATTTTGCCCTACATTATGCCCGGCATTATTGATACTTGTCGGGTCAATATGGCGGCAGCTTGGAACCTGGTAATTGTGTCTGAGTTGGTCGCTGCGACGGAGGGACTAGGTCGCCGAATTAGCGTTGCCCAGCGCTTTTTGAAAACTGATGAAATCTTTGCTGGCTTGATCATCATTGGGGCGATCGGTTTGACCATTGACATCCTCTTTCGTCTGCTCCTGCGCTATGCCTGCCGCTGGTCTGTTAAAGCGTGATTGTTGTCTCCCCCATCCAACCCATGCACTTAGAAATCAAGCATCTGTACAAGCAATTTTCAGCGCGCGGCAACACAATTGTGGCGCTCAAAGATATCAATTTGCATGTGGAAACCGGCGAATTAGTCTGCGCTGTGGGAGCGTCCGGCTCCGGCAAGTCCACCATGCTGCGAATTGTGGCGGGGTTGGAGCAGCCCACGGCCGGTGAGGTGCTGGTGGATGGTCAACCGGTGATTGGCCCCGGAGCCGATCGCGGCATGGTGTTCCAAAGCTACACGCTCTATCCCTGGATGACCGTTGAGGAAAACATCAGTTTTGGTCTGAAGCTTCAGGGGGCATCGCTAGCCGATCGTTTTGAGCAGGCGTGCTACTACATGGGGGTGGTGGGCCTGTCGCAATTTGCCAAGGCGCTGCCTCGCGAATTGTCGGGCGGCATGAAACAGCGGGTGGCGATCGCCCGGGCCTTGGCATCCCAGCCCAAAATTTTGCTAATGGATGAGCCGTTTGGGGCGCTGGACGTGCAAACCCGTGAAACCATGCAGGGGTTTTTGATCGACCTGTGGCAAAACACGGGTACGACCATTTTGACGATTACCCACGATGTGGAAGAGGCGGTTTTTCTGTCGCAGCGGGTTTATGTGATGAGCGCCCGGCCCGGCACGATTCGTCAGGAGTTGGTGATCGATTTGCCTGCCGATCGCAATGAGGCTGTGCGGCGATCGAGCACCTTCCAAGACTATCGCTACGCCATTCTCGATCTGTTGCGTCAACCGGTGGCTGTGGGAGCGTAGGGGGTGTTATCAAATGCCCAAAACCCTGATTCCGCCGTTACAAGATCGTAGGGGACAAGGGGCTTAAGTCCCTTGTTACGACCATTGGGGCATTTGCCTTTAACCGTTTGACTGGTTGCACTGGCAGGCATACCGCTACCAAGGGGCCAGGCGATCGGGGTAGGTTGGTTGGGAGATGATGTACCTGCACTGGCTATGGAAGCGAGGATTGGGCCATGACGATCGAGCCGGCCGCACTTGAAGGCGCATTTGAAGGCGCATTTGAAGGATTGATCACGCCAACAGCTTTGGCCGATCGCCTGGCCGATGCTGATTGGGCGATCGTCGATTGTCGGTTCTCGCTGGCCGATCCGAGCTTGGGTGAGCAGCAATATGCCGCCGGACACATTCCCGGCGCGGTCTATGCCCATCTCGATCGCGACTTGTCCTCCCCCGCACAGGAACTGGGCGGGCGGCATCCCCTGCCCCCGCTCGATCGCCTGGCCGCCACCCTCGGCCATTGGGGCATTGGCCCGCAAACCTGGGTTGCGATCTACGACAATTCACGATTTGGGTTTGCGGCGCGGCTCTGGTGGCTGCTGCGCTACTTGGGACACGATCGGGCGGTGTTGCTAGATGGGGGCTGGTCGGCTTGGGTGGCCGCCGGATTGCCCACCACAACGGAGATCCCACAGCCCGCGCCCCAGGTCTTTGAACCCCAGGTGCGATCGCAACTCTTCGTGACGATCGAGCAGGTGCAACGGCTCCAGGGATCGGGCCAAGGCACCTTGATCGACTCCCGGGAACCGGCCCGCTATCGTGGTGAAGAGGAGCCGATCGACCCGGTGGCCGGTCGCATCCCCGGCGCGGTCAATTATCCTTGGCAGGCGGTTTGCGATGATGCGGGCCAAGCCCGATCGCCCGAGGCCTTGCGGGATCATTTCCAGGCGATCGACCCGGATCATCCGCCCGTGGTCTATTGCGGCTCTGGGGTGACGGCCTGCGTGAACCTGTGGGCCCTGGCCCGGGCGGGGCGAGCAGATGGGCGGCTCTATGGGGGCAGTTGGAGTGATTGGTGCGCCCGGCCGGAGCTGCCCGTGGTGACACAATCGTCCCTAGAGTCCATGGCAGCAACGGCCAACCCAGCGTCCTAAACTCAGCTAGGGCGATCGCCCGCAGTTTCAACAAGGGTTTCAGTCAGTCATGGCAAGGTCACAAACGGATCGCTGGTTACAACGGCTGCCGATCGCAGTGGGCAGTCTGTTGGGGGTCGGGTTGTTTGTGAATCGCTCGCTCACACCCGACATTTCCGAATGGCAGGCCCGCTCCGACGTGGCCGGGACGATCGCCTGTGCGGTGCTGATCTTGACGGGGTTGCTGTGGCAGCGAGTACAACCCAAGCAACCGGACGCGGTGGAACTGGTTGGCAACGAAGGGTTTGAGCTAGCCGACGATCTAGCAGCGGCCTTAAAAATCGAGCTAGCCTGGGCCTCGCACCTGTTGCTGACCAACACCGTCACCCGCTCGATCGTGCTCTATGCCGATGGGCGCACCCTGTTGCGGCGGGGGATTTTGGGGACTCAGTCCGCCGTCACACCGGGCCCGATCGTGCAGCGGGTGCTCGATACCCAAAAGCCAGTCTATCTGGTGGCCCTGAATGTCTATCCGGGGCGCATTGAGTTTGACTATTTGCCCGAAAACACCCAGGGCGTGATTGTGCAACCCTTGGGCGATCGAGGCGTGCTGATCCTGGGAGCCAATGCGCCGCGCAGCTACACCAACCAAGACGAACGCTGGATCGAAGGCATCGCCGACAAGTTAGCCAATAGCTTGACCAAGGGCTAGGGGCTGTTATTAAATCCCTGAAACCCTGATTCTTGAGTTGCTTGATCGTGAGGGGCAAGGGGCTTGAGCCAATTGTCTAGGGCGGTTGGGCTGGGAAAATGAATCAGTAGACCAGTAGTAGATCAATAGTAGATCAGTAGGTTGGGTGGAGGCGCGAAACCCAACACCAGCAAAGTTTGTATTGATCGCGTTGGGTTTCGCAAGCTCAACCCAACCTACTAGTACAACTGCTCTAATTCACTGGGTTAATCATTTTTTCGAGCTTGATTTGTCTGAATTTCAGGCTCTGATAACCCAGCGTCTTAGTCTAGGAGAATTGTGCGAAATCAATCGTGTTAGACAAGGAGCTTAAGCCCCTTGCCCCCTAATGATCGAGTAACGAAACCAATCAAAATCAGCTTGCCGCACTACTACTGGCTGCCAGCCCAGCTTATTGATCTAGTTTCGCTACTGGAAGGTGCTAGGGGCTAGGCGACTGCGTTGCGTCCAGTTCCGCGCCGATCGGGCGATCGAACCGGGGCATCCGCGTCAGGGCCAAAATCCGATCCTGAATGCGCTGCAAGGCCGGGCGATCGCCCACTCCCCGACCGATCGCCCCCGGCAACACCATGCCCAAAATCTTCAGCGCCACGCCCAAACATAATTGCCACTGTTTCAGCACGCCGCGATCGCACCACAACACAACTGCGGCAAACCGAATCGCCGTCCAACCTCGGCTCGATCGCGCCGGGCCGTCCAGAGCCTTGAACAGCAAATACTTATAACGGTTGCCCCAAATCACCGCACGGTAAGGGGCTAAATGATCGGGCGATCGGGCGATCGCAGTTTGGATAATCTGCCGACTGACCCGCTCTTGCCGCCAAACATTTTCTGAGGAGGAGGTGGGACGCTGCCGATAAAACACATGGGCCGCCGGGACTTGGGCCACCGGAAACCGCCAAGCCAGCCGCAACCACAGATCCCAATCTTCCGAAGGCACACAAGCTGGGTCAAAGCCGCCCACAACCGCCAGCGCCGATCGCCGCACCAACACATTAGAGCCACTGGACACAAAATCCGTCACCAACAACGGCCCATAAATCCAACCGCTGAAGGGACTGGCCACGGGTCGGGCGATCGCCTGGCCATCATCATCGGTCAGCAGCGTCCAACTGTAGACCCAGCCCACATCAGGGTCGGCGGTCAGAGCCGCCAGTTGGGCCCGTAGTTTGTCGGGATGCCAGCGATCGTCCGCATCAATAAAGCTCAGATAGTCGCCCTGGGCTAGCTCAATGCCCCGGTTGCGGGCGATCGCCTGGCCCCCATTGGCAAAGGCATAAGCCCGAATGCGCGGATCGGTGGCAGCAAAGGATTCAGCCAAAGCCAGGGAGCGATCGACGCTGCCGTCATCAATGATGAGCAACTCCCAATCGGGTTCGGTTTGGTCTAGGAGCGATCGCACCGTATCACCCAAAGTGACCACCCCATTAAACACCGGCAAAATAATCGACACCAAGGGCATGGCTGGGCGCTCAACTCGGGACTGTGAATACGCCCCCGATCGGACGGGGCCAGTGGTCATGCTCTGCCCCCACAACGATTGGTACTTGGCCCGGGCCAAACGATACCTTTCAGATATCCTCTCAGCCTCGGATCTGGACTGGAATGCAACGGGGCAACAGGAGACAACACAAGACGAGTTGAATTTTACGGCGATCGCCTAAGCTTCATAAATACATAGACGATCGCCGAATCGTCCTGGGAGATCTCGCAGCTAAACCCCAGTCCCGTTAGGCTTGGAGACTGTTTGAAATTCTTTACCAAAGGTTTATCAGAAAGTCGCGAAAGTTCATCGTAGCTTCATAGACTAGCCGCAGTTTCCGATTACTCTGAGTGGCATAGAAACGGTGCTGAAGAAGCCATTCAAGGCTAGCAAGGGCGACACACTCGATCGCGGCCTCAATGACCGATCTGCTTCAACACCTCGACAAAATCAGATCGATCAGCCAGCGGTCTCCGCAGCGGACATCTCTGACCTCTCCTCCAACGACATCGACCACATCTCTGTTGACTCTGCTCTAACTCTCTTTACGACAACGGTAAGCCGGGTAGGTGGGACGCTCACCTGACCCGGCTTTTATTTGCCCCTGCTTGGTTTTCACACCACCAGCCTTGTCACCAGAGTTACTTACCACCAGCGTTACCACCAGAGTGGGTCAGTTCCCAAACGCCATTCCCAATGAGTTATTCCCGCTGCGTTATTCCCGCTACGCCATTCCCGCTGCGCCATTCCCGCTGCGTTATTCCCACTATTAATCATCTGATCATCCCGCCTGCACCCAGTGAAAATCCCAGCGCGGATTCCACCAAGCGAGGATTTCAGCAGACATCCCAACAAAGATCCCAACAAGAATCCCAACGAAGATCCCAACAGGAATCCCAGAGCACGATCGCAGGGGCGGAGACCCGTATCGAGTCAACTGGAAGGTGTTCGACGCAACTCGCTAGAATCAATGATGTTTCAGGTCATTCACAAGCCATAGGACGCGCATGATCCCGACTGTTATCGAACAATCTGGCCGCGGCGAACGCGCTTTTGATATCTATTCCCGGTTGCTGCGGGAGCGCATTGTGTTTTTGGGAACAGCGATCGACGCAGACGTGGCCAACTCGATCGTGGCGCAACTCCTGTTCCTCGATGCCGAAGATCCCGAACAGGATATTTACCTGTACATCAACTCCCCTGGTGGCTCGGTGACGGCAGGCATGGGCATTTATGACACCATGAACCACATTCGCCCGAGCGTTTGTACCATCTGCGTCGGCCTAGCCGCCAGCATGGGCGCGTTTTTGCTCAGTGCCGGTGAAAAGGGCAAGCGCATGAGCCTGCCCAACTCGCGGATTATGATTCACCAACCCCTGGGCGGCGCGCAGGGCCAAGCGACGGATATTGAAATCCAAGCGAAAGAAATTCTCTATCACAAGGCCAACCTGAACCGCTGCTTGGCGGATCACACGGGACAGCCCCTCAGCCGCATCGAAGAAGACACAGAGCGTGACTTTTTTATGTCGGCCACCGAGGCCCAGGAATACGGTTTGATTGACCAGGTGATCGATCGCCGCCCGTCGGCCTCCGAGCCGTTGGTTGCAGCGGTTTAAACCCCCACTGGCCAATAACCACCATCACCACCTCGATCAGGGATCACGCTGGGGCTAGTTGTTAATCGCTAGCCCCCGCTTGCGCTGTTTTAATTTGTGCTGTTTTAAATCGAAAGCTGGTAAATAGGTATACCAGTTTTGTAGATTGATGCTACTCAGGATTCTTACAGCCTCGACCTCAAACGATCAGCACATCAGATCGCCTCAGATTACAATCGCCTCAGATCACAAGCCCCAGATCACAGATGCCATGAAGCTATTAGTCAGTGGACAATGCTCACCCTGGAGGTTGCTGCACTTAATTAAGCGAGGTAAAAACTGTATCTGACAAGGGTTTCAGCGCAGGATTTGTATCATCAGCAACCGAGATTGGTAGTAGGTAGCCATTTTGGGGCGGATTTGGGGCGAGGCACTCTATGGAAATCTTGCTAAAAGAAAGGGAATATCATCATGCTGAAACATCCGAAAGAATAGCGTTGATTGATTAAATAATGTCATTATCAATACATTAATAAAAAACAAGCATTTCGTCACTTTTTTTGTCGATTAAACAATTTTTTGTCAAAAACGATTTTGAAATACCCCATATTGACTACCCTAAGATCTCCAATCATCAAACCATGAAGACTATTGTTGGTCATAGTGAAGATCCAAGCTCAAGCCTGGCTGTTTCAGAGGTGATCACTCAGCTTCAGCAAGAGGTGATAGAGGAGCGACCGCAAGCGGCGTTAGTGCTAGCTGCGATCGATTTTGACTTTTCGATCATCTTGCAAGCCCTGCATGAAGCCTTTCCCAATGTTGAATTGGTTGGGGGAACAACGGATGGCGAAATTTCCTCGCGCTTGGGTTTCCAGCGCTACTCCTTGGTTGTGATGTTGTTTTGTTCTCACACCATTCAGATTAGCGCCGGCATTGGTCGCGGCGTGTCAAACAATCCAGAGCAGGCGGCTCAAGTGGCGATCGCCCAGGCCCGCCAGAAAGTTACTCAACCACCTAAGCTCTGTCTGATTTTTCCAGAAAGCTTAGGCTGCAGTGGCGATCGGATTCTTCATAGCTTGCAACAGGTGCTCGGCCCTGAGGTCACTATTATCGGTGGTGCGACGGGTGACAATTCGTTATTTAAAAAAACCTATCAGTTTTACCAGACAGAAATTGTCAACGACTCAGTGCCCCTATTGCTATTTTCAGGCGACTTGCAGTTAGGTCATGGTGTCGCCAGCGGTGTGATGCCAATTAGCGATCGAGGTCGCGTCACATCTGCAATCAGCAACACCGTATATGAAATTGACCATAAACCAGCTGCCGATTTTTATCGTTACTATTTGGGCAGTAGCAATTTTGTGGGCGAACATCCCTTAGCGATCATGGAAGCGGAAGGCTCGTTTTATCTGCGCTGGGCCACCTCTTGCAATGAAACCGATGGCAGCATTAGTTTTGCAGCTGATGTGCCTCTAAATTCAGAAGTTTGTATTGCCGAGGCCGATCGCAGTCAATTGTTAATGGCAATTCAGGCATCGGTAGCCCAAGCGATCGCCACCTACCCTACGCCTGAGCCTGAAGCATTACTGATTTTTTCTTGTGCAGGTCGCCGCCACTTTTTAGGAACACAAGTCACCAAAGAATACCAGCTAGCCATGAGCTACTTAGCAAAAATCATTCCTTGCATTGGATTTTATACCTATGGTGAAATTGTCCCGCCCCAAAAAGGAGCTTTACCCCTTTTTCATAATTTGTCATTTGTAACGCTATTGTTAGGAGATGGGAACAACCAATGACTTATCAAGCAAAACCGGATGCCATACGTCATCTCAATGAACTCCAAAAACAATGTCGAGTTCTGTCAAAAAAGCTGCAGGCTTCAGAAGAAGAGCGTGCCATCTTAGAAGACTTAAATGACAAAAAAGAAATGCTTCTGAGAAACGTTCTACGAGATTTACAAAAATCGCGAGATGAACTGACCGCCAAAAATCAGAGCCTAGAAGAAGCACTTAGAGATGTGCAAATTGCCGAGAACAAAATGTCCACCCTAGGACAGTCGATGGCCTTCATTGCTCATGAAATCAATAATCCTTTGCAGTTTCTCTGGGGAAATATTGACCCAGCCCTTGACTACATTCATTACTTACTAGAATTAATTGATCTCTATGAATCCCAAAATGCTGACCTAGACGAATCATCTAGTCTTTCAAAATCAGCCACTGAATCTTCATCGATCAATCCTTCATCGATCAATCCTTCATCAGGCAATCCTTCATCAGGCAATCCTTCATCAGGCAATCCTTCATCAGGTAAGCCTTCATCAATCAATTCCTTATCTAACAAAGCCGATGAGAAGTGGGGTTTAGATTTAGAATTTGTTCGATCGGACTTGATCAAGATCATTTCTTCTATGAGGCATGGTGTCCAGCGCCTGCAAGAAGTGAGCAAGAGTCTGCGAATTATGGCTCGGACTGATCTGGATACTCCGGTGAAATTTGATATTCATGATGGGATTAATTCTGCTATTTTGATTCTCAAGCATCGTCTGAAAGCGACACAAAGCCGTCCAGAGATTCAGTTGATCGCTGATTATCAGGATTTACCAGAAGTGGAATGCTTTGCAGGGCAGCTTAATCAGGTCTTTACGAATCTGCTGGGTAATGCGATCGATGCCCTTGAAGAGTTGAATAGCGATCGCAAATGTCAGCATAGGTGCGATCGCCCCAATTGGATCGTGATCGAAACTCGACTTTTGGCTGATCAATCAACTATTTCGATTTGCATCCGTGACAATGGTGTGGGCATTGCGCCCAGCATTCAGCCGCGAATTTTTGATCGCTCATTCACCACCAAACCCGTTGGTCAAGGGACAGGATTAGGGCTGGCACTATGTCGAGAAATTGTGGTGCAGCGACATCAGGGCACGATCGCCGTTGAATCAGAACTCGGTCAAAGCACTGCTTTTACGATTACGTTGCCCTTGAAACACGCACGGGTTGATCCATCAACTTAACTGCTGATCGCCCCAACTGGCTCAACCCTATTCATCCCAAATACAGCCTTTACTTCAAGCCTTCACCTCAAGCCTTCACCTCAAGCCTTCACCTCAAGCCTTCACCTCAAACAATGGGTACGTTGAGATCGCAAGATCACAGATGCTATGAAGCGGTTAGTTGGTGGGCGCTGTTCACCCCACAGGCTTTTCAGACATCCTCTAAATCCCTGGCCTCCCCCCGATCGCATCGCAGGTGAAATGAGGGTTTCAGGTGATTTGACCATCCGCCCTGACGCATATCCCTAGCGCAGATCCCTAACGCACATCTAGGCGCTGGGTCACCCAGGTCATGCCTTCGGGCCCCACCAACACCGCCGAAATCCAGCGCGACCCCGGACTGCTGGGCGCGCGACCTAGCTTAAACAAGCCACCTGCCGAAATGGGTTCTAGGACAGCGTCCTGGGGCAGGGTGTAGGACTCGGGACGCACGGGCGCATCGATCGCCCCACCCGCTAGCAATGTGTCGCCCAGCGGATCTTGGACGATCGCATCAAAGCTATAGGTTTCGCCCGGTCGCACCCGCTCCGGCAGCCGCACTCGCACGGCCGGTGGCTTGCTGCCCCATTGGGTGGTGGTGCGCTCCGACAAGAGTTCTTGGCGCACAATCAGCCCGTTGCGAATGATTTGGCGCGATCGCACCTGGGAAATCAGCTTGGCCGGGCCGAGGCTGGTGCTGTCTTGGGTGGCGGTGATTTCCGTGAGGGTTTCGATCGTCCAGCCGCTGCGATCGCGATCGACTTTTTCCACGGTGGTGTTGTAGCTAACACGATCAAAATTTTGCCAAAACTGCCCGAGACTGCGTTCCAACTGCTCGCGGCTGAGGCCATCGGCACCGCGAAAGTCGGGGGCAAACCGCTGCAACAGACTAGGGTCTTTGGTGCTGGCGGCGCGGTCAATTTCACCCAGTAGGGATTGCAGTTCCGGGGCCACGGTGACGGCGGCGGCGGGGCCCATGCCTGACCCCAGGGCGATCGCCATGCCCATCCCCACTGAACACCCGATCGTCCACACTCGATTTCGCCACGACCAACGACACAGCGGCGGTTGAGTTCGCAAACGGGCGATCTGACTGGTTAAACGAGTCACGAGCGAATCCATCGAATGGTAAGTTGGTTAGTCAAGCGGCATCGACAGCACAGGTGCAATCCGATCAGGATTAACAAGGCTAGTCGATCGCATGGGGCAGTCGTCTGCGGGGCTGACAACCTGTGGCGCTGATGGGCTGGCTGATCTTGCCCTGTCTCGCCCGCCTGATTCGTTCGATTGTAGCGGTTGAAAGAGAGAAACGGGTTTGGTCGCAACCGCCTCACAGCGATTACTGATTGCCGCCAGTGGCACGGGAGGGCATCTATTCCCGGCCCTAGCTGCGGCCCAGGAATTGGCCGATCAATGGTCGATCGAGTGGCTGGGTGTGCCCGATCGTCTGGAAACGAAGCTTGTGCCCGATCGCTACCCCCTGCATACGGTTCGGGCCACGGGGTTTCAGGAGCGCTTCGGCCTGAAAACCTTGGCCACGGCCTGCGGTCTGGTGAAGTCTGTCTTTGAAGTGCGACGGCTGCTGAAGCAGGGGCAGTTCGCGGGCGTGTTGACCACGGGTGGCTACATTGCGGGGCCGGCGATCGTGGCGGCTCGATCGCTCGGGTTGCCGGTGGTGTTGCACGAGTCCAACGCGATTCCGGGGCGCGTCACCCGTTGGTTGGGCCATTGGTGCGACACGGTGGCCGTGGGCTTTGAGGCGGCGGCCGTGCGCCTGCGTCAACGGCACATTTCCGCCCTTTGCACCGGCACGCCCGCCCGTGAAACTTTTTGGCATCCGCAACCGCTGGCCCTGCCGATTCCCGACGGTGCGCCGCTGATTGTGGTGGCCGGGGGCAGCCAAGGAGCCGTAGCTCTGAATCGGTTGGTGCGCGAGGTGGCGACGGCTTGGTTTGCGGCGGGGGCTTGGGTGGTGCATTTGACGGGCGATCGCGACCCGGATGTGGCCAGCCTGGAGCACCCGCAATATATCGCCCTGCCGTTCTACGACGACATGGCCAGCCTGTTTGGGCGAGCGGATTTGGCCGTGAGTCGATCGGGCGCGGGCACCCTGACGGAACTGGCCGCCACGGCCACCCCGTCGCTGCTGATTCCCTATCCCTACGCCGCCGACGACCACCAAACCCACAATGCTCAGGTGTTTGTGGATGCGGGCGCGGCCCGGTGTTTTACCCAGGCAGAACTCTCGCCCGATCGCCTGCGGGGTGAGGTATTGAGCCTACTCCAGAATCGATCGCAACTGGCGGTCATGGCCGATCGGGCGCGGCAGTTAGCCCAGCCCGACAGCGCCCACCAGTTGGCAACCCTGATGGCCGCGGCGATCGCCCGCACCCCTCGACGGTAGGGCCATGGCGGCGACCCCACCACCCAACCCCACGGCCCCCTGGAGTCAGTGGCTACATCGTGGGTTGTTTCCGACCCAACCCCGGCGGCGGGTCTGGCTGTTTTGGTTGCTGGCGAGTTTAGCGATCGCCGGGGCGATCGGCTGGGCCGGCTATCGACAAGCGACCGGCGGCCCCTACATCGTCCAAGACGACGCGCGCCAGCACGTGTTTTGGATGCAGCGGCTGGCCGATCCCGAGTTGTTTCCCGGTGACTGGATTGCCGATTATTTCCAGTCCGTCGCCCCGGAAGGCTATCGATCGCTCTACCGGGCCCTGGCGGTCTTGGGGGGCGATCCGCTGCAAATCAGCAAATGGCTGCCGATTCCCCTGGGGCTGTTGGTGGCGGGTTTGACCTTTGGGCTGACCACTGCTTTGCTGCCGATCCCGATCGCCGGCTTTTGGGGCGCAGTGCTGATGGTGCAGTCCCTCGGGATGAATGATGACCTGGCCTCCGCCACGCCCCGATCGTTCCTCTATCCGTTGTTTTTGGCTTTTGCTTGGGGCTGGGTGCAGTCCAACCCTTGGTTGTTGCTACCGGCGATCGGGCTGTTGGGCCTGTTCTATCCGCAATACGTGCTGGTGGCGGGCGGCATCTTGGCGATCGACTTGCTCTGGCGGTGGCGCGGGCGTTGGTGGCCGCAAATGCGATCGATCTTCACCCAGGATTTTTGGCACAGTCCCGATCCAGCCGGCCAGCGCGATCGCCTGAGTCTAATCGGGGGAGTCGTGGCGGCGATCGTCTTGGGGATCTATGCCCTGCAAGCCTCGGACTATGGCCCCGTGGTGACGGCCGCCCAAGCCCGATCGCTGCCAGAGTTTTTCTCCAGTGGGCGAGCCAACTTTTTTGATGACAACTGGTTTGACTTTTGGATCTTAGGTCAGCGCAGCAGTCTGTTGCCCAAAGATCCCTTCACCCCCGCGACGCTGGCTTTGGGCTTGCTGTTGCCCCTGGTTTGGTGGCGGCGCAATCGGCTCGGCTTGGGTGGGCAACTCAGCGATCACCTGGCCCTGTTTCCCCTCTGGTTGCTGTCCGGGGTGAGTTGGTATGTGATCGCCCATTTACTGCTGTTTCGGCTGCACTTGCCCGGCCGCTACACTCAACACAGCCTGCGAATGATCCTGCCGATCACGGCGGCCCTGGTGCTGACGATCGCGATCGAAACCCTGCTGCGGCAATTGGGTCGGGTCGATCGGGCAACCTGGCAACGGGCCAGCGCGGGCCTGCTAGCGGGCGTGATCAGCTTGGTAGCCCTGCTCTATCCCCTCAGCCTGAAGCGGTTCCCCAAGGCCAACTACGTGGCGGGCGAGTCGCCCGGCCTCTACCAATTCGCAGCGGCCCAGCCCAAAACCTGGCGCGTGGCCTCGATCGCCAAGGAAGCCGATAACCTGCCCACCTTCGCGGCTCGATCGGTGTTGGTGGCGCGCGAATATGCAATTCCCTACCACTGGGGCTATTACCGCGTCTTTCGGCAGCGGGCGATCGATTTGTTACAGGCGCTCTACAGTCCCGATTTGGCCCAGGTGCGCCGGTTTAACCAGCAATACGCGATCGACGCTTGGTTGATCGATCGCGACAGTTTCAGCCTCGATTACCTGCAAGCCAAAGAACGCCGGGCCAACCGCTGGCTGCGGCAATTTCAACCCGTACAACAACAGGCGATCGAGCAGTTACAACGGGGCCAGCAACCGGCCCTCAGAGCCTTCCTAGCCCCCAATCATCCCTGTCAGATCTATCAGCAACCCAACTTGGTGGTGCTGTCCGCCCGCTGCATCATGGCCGCCGCCCGCCCTTGATCCCGTTCTGCCCGATCGCCCCTTTCGGATTTACAACCCATCGCCATGTATTCCCAATCCCGCAAGCGATCGACCTGGCTGCTGTCCGTGATCCTGGTGATGCTGGCGATCGGGCTGGGGATGATCCTGCGCGTCACCAACCTGTCCCACAAGCTCTATTGGATCGACGAAATCCACAGCGCCATGCGCGTGGCCGGCGTGGGCAAGGAAGATGCCGTCAACTGGGCCAACAAAGCCGCCCTGGCCGGCCAGCCCGTGGCGATCGCCGACTTGATGCGCTTCCAAACCCTGCCACCGGGTCAAAGCTGGAGCCAAGGCCTGCGCGACACCACCGCCGCCCTGGCCAACGACAACCCGCAACATCCGCCCCTGTTCTATGGTCTGGCCCGGACGATCGCCGGGTTGGGTGGCCCGGTCATTGAGCGCACCCGGCTGACAGCAGCTCTCATTAGCTGGCTGGCCCTACCCTCGATCGGCTGGCTAGCCTGGGAATTGTTTAACTCTTGGACAGTGATGGCGTTGGCCATGGCCGGTTTGGCCCTGTCGCCCCTGCACTTGCTCTATGCCCAAGAAGCCCGCGAATATAGCCTGCTAGTGGTGCTGGTCTTGATTTCCGGAGCGATCTTGGTGCGGGTGCAACGGGCTTGGCGGGAGTCGCGAGCCTTTGACCCAGGGGGCCGATTGTCGCGGGTGCGCCAGGGCTGGATTGCCTATGGCGTGTCGGTGGCCCTGGGTTGGTATGCCCACCCCACCTTTGGCTTGACGGTGCTGGCCCACGGGCTGTGGATGGTGCTGCTGGAGCGGTGGCGCTGGAGTCGGCGGCTGCGGGTCTGGGCGATCGTTGCTGGCTTGGGCAGCATGGCCTTTATTCCCTGGCTAGTGGTCTATTTCCTCAACTTCGATGGCATGGCCTGGGTAGGACGCAATGTGGGCTGGCTGACGATCGCCCGCCGCTGGCTAATTGGGCTGGTGGGGGTGTTTGCGGATCTGCAAGGTTTGACGGGCGATCGCCTAGTGAATGTGGAAACGGGCCAAGACGAGGCCCAACTGGCCGGGTGGATTTGGCTGGGGGTGGTTTTGCCGATCATCGGGTTGGTGGGCTGGAGCCTGCGGGTGGTGATCCGGTTTGCCAGCGAAGAGGCCAAGTGGTTTGTGCTTTGTGGATCGGGGTTGCCGTTTTTGGCGCTGGCCCTGCCGGATTTGGTGGATGGCGGCCAGCGATCGACCGTGCCGCGCTTTTTGCTAGGAGCCTCGATCGCCGTGATTTTGGCCGTGGCTTACACTCTGGCGGAATTTTGGGTCACGCCCCGTTCCCTCAGTGGCTCCTTGAGTGGCAACTACGGCCGCCGCTTGGGTCAAGGGGTGACGATCGTCTTGCTCTGTATGGGCTTGGCTTCTGGAGTAGCGATCGCCCGGGCCGACACTTGGTGGAACAAATACAGCAGTTTTTATGATGGGCAAGTGGCCGCCGCGATCGCCCAGCGGCCGAACCAATGGCTGTTGACGGGGCCCGAAAAAATCGGCCGGGTGATCGGCCTGGGCTACCGTACCGATCCCCGAGTGCGGGTTTGGTTTGTGCCCGATCGACCGCCCAGCACAATTACCGCACCGGGCGATCGACTTTGGCTGTACCGACCTTCACGGGAATGGCTAGCAGCCTTGCAGGGCGGTGGCTGGCGGATCACCCCGATCGTGGAGCGCGGCCAACTGCTGGAAGCTACCAAGCGCTAGGGGCGATCGCCTGGGGTAAGGGGCGATCGGCTGTCCTCACCGGCAGTGCTGGAGCCAGAGTGCTATCGTAATCAACGGTTGAGCGTTTCATCGGGCGATCGCACAAGCCCGCCAATCCCCATGGCCGACTGGCTCGAACATAGCGTGCAGGTAGAAGTCCCCGTCCCGATCGAGCAGGTCTGGAGCCTCTGGTCAGACTTGGAGCAAATGCCCCGCTGGATGAAGTGGATCGACTCGGTGCATTTGTCTGAAACCGATCCCGAGATTTCGACTTGGCAGTTTGCCTCCGGTGGGTTTCGCTTTGATTGGAAATCGCGGATCGTGCGGCTAATCGACTGTCAAATCATCCAATGGGAATCGATCGACGGATTACCCAATCGAGGCGCGATTCGGTTCTACGATCGCAAAGGCAGCAGCATTGTCCGCATGACGATCGCCTACATGATTCCCGGCATCGTCGGCCAAGTGATGGATAACCTATTTTTGGGGCGCATCGTGGAATCAACCCTCCAAGCCGATTTAGAGCGGTTTCGGGCCTATGCCCAGCAAGTGGAAGATCTCGCCCAAGAAGGTTAGGGCCTGTCGTCTAAATCGCCTAAACCCCTGATGCTTGCGTTGCGAGATTGTGGGGGGCAAGGGGCTTAAGCCCCTTGTCTATGGTGGTTGGGGCATGGGAAATCAACCGTTCCCGCTTGCGACGACACCCCCTGATCAACCGCTCATCAGTGGCGAATGCGCTAAGTGGCCAAGGCCTGCCGGTCAATCCCAACGGTCAACAGTTACAACAGAGCAAGACCCGTCGCGTAGCCTGCTGTTGGAGATAGCCCCATGCTCGATCGCCGCCCCATACTCCATCTTTCCGGCTCTGATCGCTGGAGACGATCGCGTTGGGGATTGGTACTGGCAAGCTTGGTCGCCCTGGCCATCAACATCCCAGCGGGTGAATCGGTCACCCCAAAAACGATCAACTGCGATCGCCTCCCCCACTGGAGCAACTTTGCCAGCGGTTCCCAGGTCAACCAACATCACATTTTCTGTGGGGAATTGGATAACGGCCGGCCCAAGGGATTTCACTCGCGCCCCGGCGGCAGCAATCCCAGCTCGATCGCCCGCTCCCGAATCGAAGACCAGCCCAACAGTCGGGGCATCTACAGCATTCGGTGGAGACATCGGGATGATCGCAGCCGGGAAAAATTTTCCACCATGTTTCCCGATCGGTGCAGCCAAGCCCAAGTCACCGAGTCGATTCGCTACGCGGCGGCCAATCGGGTGAGCTGCCCGGCCGGTGCGCCCGACTGGGCCTGGTGTGGCTACAACTATCCCGGCAACAACCGCCTTGGCACGGGTGACAGCAATCGCTTCTGCCAAGCCAACGACGGCCAACGCTTCGTCATTGCCGGAGCCTTGATTCGGGGTCGCAATCGCGTCAACACAGCCTTTCCCCTCCGTTAGCCGGGCTGGTTCTTACGCGGATTTGGGGCTGAGTTGGCTGAATTTGTTTTTTGATCCCTCTTTGGTCTGCAACCCATGTCAGATTTAATTGCCCCTGCATCAGCCATGACCCCCACGGAAGTCGAGGCTCTAATGGCGGAAGCTAAGGCTGCGATTGCCGAGGGCCAGTTCGATCGGGTTTTGGAATTGCTCGACCAGGTGGGCGATCGCCTCGATGCGTGGCGGCGAGTCTATTGGGGGCAACAGTTGATCGATGCCCGGGCAGTCGAGGTCGCCACCACGCTACTGCGCAAAATCACGAAGCAATCACCCCAGGCCCCAGAGAGCTGGGCGGCCCTGGGAAACTGCTTGAGCCGACAGGGCGATCGCGCCGAAGCCCAAAACTGTTTTCGACAAGCCCATCTCCTGCGGGGGTGGTTAGAAAGTCGCGATCACGGCTACGAATTTTCCCAAGATTGGTTTTCAAATCAGTTGCCCAACTGGAATCGCCATATCGCCCCTTTAAAAGATCAACAAGATCAACACAAAGGTCAGCCCTTGCAGGGATTGGAGATTGGGAGTTTTGAGGGAATGTCGGCTTGCTGGCTACTCGATCGCGTCTTAACCCATCCCGGATCACAACTGACCTGCATCGATCCCAGTCCCCAAGCCGCCTTCCGCCCCAACCTGGCCAAAACGGGCCGCGCTGATTCTGTGCAAGTGCTCGAAGCCCTGTCGTGGGAAGCGCTGGAGTCATTGCGCTCATATACCTATGACCTGGCTTATATCGATGGATGCCATGCGCCTTGGGTGGCCTTTCGCGATGCGGTACAAACCTGGCCGATCGTACGGACTGGAGGCATCGTCGTGATCGATGACTACCGCTACCAAGGCCATCCAGATGAGTGCCCCAAGCCGGGTGTGGACTTGTTCATGGCCTTGTTTGCGGGTTGTTTTGAGCTGCTCAACAATGACTATCAGCTCTTTCTGCGAAAAATCCGGGATTGGGATGGGGCCACGGCCCCGCTCGATCGAGTGCTGCTGCTGACGGATGACCCAATGTTGTTGGATGGGTTGGGCTGGTTTTTGGGGACTGTGGGGCAGTTAGATTTGGCTCAACGGGTTTGTGAGAGGGCGATCGCTCTCTACCCAACCACTGCCTATGCTTACATGACCCTGGCCCAGATTTGGGCCCAGCGCGGCCCACTCCCTGAGACCTTGCCCCGGCGCTATAGCCCCCTGACGTGCCGCCTTGTCCGCTATTTTGCCTGTGTCCAACCCTCGGAAGTGGCGTTTACCGATCAGCTTGACCTTGAGATCATCGTGGCCTACTTGCAGGCGATTGATCGGCAAGTCTATTGGCATAGCCCAGTCAAAAATCTGCTCGGCCTCTTGGATTACCAAATTCAGCGTCAAGAACTCTCTGGGGCGATCACTGCTTGGCAGAATTGGGCAGATTGGGCCGCGAGGGGGCAATGGGGGCAAAGCCTCAACCTCCCCACCAATGCTCGGCCCTACCGACGCATGGCTGAATTGGCGATCGCCCGGAACTATTCATCTGTTGTTCCCTTGGTTGAAGTAATCGCTGCGATCGCCCACGGCCATCCCCCAAATGACTAGGCGTTGTGCTGACGGGGCTGTGCTGGTGGGTTAATCAACAGTTACTGAACTATCCCACCCCTAGGTCAATTGATTGGGATCAATCCCCAAAGCGCGCAACTGTTCCGCCAGGCGATCGGCCCGCTGGTTGGCTTCCTCGGCCCGCTGGTTGGCTTCCTCGGCCCGCTGATTAGCGGCTTCGGCGCGATCTCGTTCGATCGCCATTTGTTTCCCCAATTCCGCATAGGTTAAAAACGGCTGACCATTGGGCTGAAACAAATTCAAGCCGGCTTCCGTGAGGTCAAATCGAATGCCCAATCGTGGACTCACCCAGGTTTCGATTTCCTCCACAGGGGTCAGCGATTGTTGAGGTGAATTCTCCCGAATAAAGCCATTTAAGTCATTGCGATCAGGGTCGTAGATGTAATATTCCTCAACTCCGTAGTGATCGTAAAACATTTGCTTTTTCAGCATTTCTCCCAAGCGATTACCGGGAGACAAAATCTCAAATACCACCTGTGGGGCGATGTTTCCTTCGCACCATTGCCGATAGGAACCGCGATCGCCCTTACCGACCCCAAACACCACCATCACATCGGGGGCTTGGCGCGTTTTGTGATCGCCTTCCACGGGATACCACAGCAAATCGCCCGCCACAAAAACCTGATTATCCTGGGCAAAAATCCAGTCGAGATTTCCTTGAATGACCGTAATCCAACGGAACTGTTGGGTGTTGTCTGCCATCGGTTGACCGTCGCTGTCAGGGTAAATTACCGCCGGGGGCGATTGCGGACCAAGTTGAGCAACCATAGGACTAGCCTCGCGGTTTGGGCGATCGCTCCCATTATGCCAACTCCGCTTGAGCGAACGGCCTGAGCAACAAGACCAGGATCAAGCCCAGCAGATCATCAGTAGGTAGGGTCAATCAACAACACGCAAGTAACCTTCGATCGCAAAGTCCTGGCCCACGGCCCGCCATGTCACCCGATCGAGGGCGATCGCGTCGATCATTTTGGTTAAGCCCAAGTCACCCACAGGAGACGGAGCCACCACCCCGCCGACAATTTTGGGCGCGATAAAAGCCAGAATTTTTTGCACCGATCCATCGGCGATCGCCTGGGCCGACAAAGCCCCACCACATTCCCACAACACCGACAGGCAGTCGCGCTCATTCAACAGATTGATCGCCCGTTTTGGCGACAGACCCGGCACTTCACACACCTCCACTCCGCGATCGCGCAACCAAACCTGCATCTCGGGATGCGCCCCCGGCAGGGTCAGCACTAGGGTCGGCACCTCCGCCGTTTGCCACAGATGCAACACTGTGCCATCAGCCTTGGTTTGGGGCAAGTCAAGCTGGCGAGTCATCACAACCCGCAGCGGATCGTGGGCTTCTAAGCCATGGCTGGTCAGCTTCGGGTTATCGCGGCGCACCGTGTTGCCCCCCACAATTACCGCATCGCAACTAGACCGCAGGTGATGCACCTCGGCGCGGGCTGTTTCGTCCGTGACCCAAGCGCTGTGACCGTGGGTGGTGGCAATTTTGCCATCAAGGGTCATGGCATATTTCAAAATGCCCAGGGGCCGCCCATGCTGAATGCGATAAAAAAACGGCTCATTGAGGCGATCGCAGGCCGCACGCTCCACGCCCACCAGGGTTTCGATCCCGGCCCGGTTAAGGGTGGCAATGCCTTGGCCGGCAACCTGGGGATTGGGGTCTACCGTGCCGATTACCACCTTGGCCACGCCCGCTTCTACCAAAGCCTTGGAACAAGGCGGTGTGCGGCCGTAGTGATTACAGGGTTCGAGGCTGACGTAGGCGGTAGCCCCGCGTGCCCGATCGCCAGCCGATCGCAGAGCAAACACCTCCGCATGGGGCTGGCCCGCACCGGGATGAAAGCCTTCACCCACAATTTCGATGCCTTGAACAATGACGCTACCCACCATGGGGTTAGGGGCTGTGCGCCCGAGGGCTTGGCGAGCCAAGTCGAGACAACGCCGCATCATGGCCCGATCAAACTCGGTGGCTGCGGGAGCATCGGCGATCGAAAACTCAGACATAGGACTGGCAACAGGGGCAAGGGCGATCGCGATTCAACCCGCGATTCTTTCCCAAATGGTAAAGCCCAAATCATAAAGGTGCTTAACCCGAGTTGCCATGAAGAGCTGTCGTCAAACCATCTGAAGTTTTAAGTCCACCGCGACGAGATCGCAAAGAGCCACTAGGGGCTTTATTTGAGGGTATCGCCTTTTCAGCTCATCAACCGAAACAGTCAATGGGTCAAGCTTGGGCAGTGGGAAATCAATCAGCCATTCCAGTCATTACAGTTCTTCACCGGACATGGCAACAGGCCCTTCAAGCACCCTTAAAGCAATAGCTATCAGTAGCAAGATAGCTACCAATAGCAAGCGGGGGTGATGGAATCCATCACCCCCGCCGCATTCAACTTAAACCGTTTGCGCTAGGCAATCTTCAGAATTAACCGTTGATTGCAGGTGCTTGCAGAGCCACAGGAGCAGCTTCGCCAGCAGCCAAGTCGAGCGGGAAGTTGTGAGCATTACGCTCGTGCATCAC
>RDXB01000029.1 GCA_004292515.1 Oscillatoriales cyanobacterium | reverse complement strand
ACAGTATAGATCAGGATCGTTTTGGTGTATTTAAATATTTCTTAAATTGTATTTATATAAATACAAATGCTACCTACCATTCCGAGCCTTAAACTTGGTTCTAGGAATGCGATTAGCGATACTCCATAATTAAACAGTGAATTTCAAGAATCTGTAATGCCCAAGCTAGATATTATTCACTATGCAGTGAAACGCGCACTCATTAAAGATGGTTGGCTGATTACTGATGATCCATACATCATCCAGTACCAAAAGACAGTTCTCTATGCAGATCTTGGGGCTGAACGCCCGATCGCAGCCGAGCGAGCCGATCAGAAGCTGGTTGTAGAAGTTAAAAGCTTTATTGGTCAATCCAAAATTCAAGATCTGAAAGAAGCCCTTGGCCAATACGATATTTATCGTTATCTTTTAGAAGAAACAGCACCAGAGCGAAAACTATATATTGCCGTTAGCGAAGTGTCTTATAAATCCTTTTTTATTCAAGATATTGCCCAGCTCATTATCAAAAAACATCCGCTATCCATGATTATTGTTGATATTGAAATGGAGGAAATTACACAGTGGATAAATTAGTTGAGTATCCCAAGCTGATTAAGGAAATTTTGGCGAGTTACGTTGAACTTTGTCGCCAGAAAAACAATGGCAGCTTAGAGACTTTCTTGATTGCTGATGATGTTAATCATCACTACCTCTGGATGAATTTGGGTTGGCAAAAGGGCGATCGCGTCAATGGCCCAACTGTCTATGTGCGTATTCGAGAAGGGAAATTTTGGATTGAAGAGGACTGGACAGAAGAAGGAGTCGCCACCGACCTGATGCGAGCAGGCGTACCCAAAACAGATATTGTTTTGGCATTTCATGAACCCAAAATCCGAGAATTGACGGGGTTTGCTGTCGCCAACTCGTTGCAGTAACGTATCTCAGCGATCTTTGCGATTGACTTTCATCTCAGTCATGCATAGAGGTTTGATCATGCAAGATTTTTAGGTGATTGCCTCAAAGGTTGCGATCGATGAGAACCAAATCTCAGCATTCTGTCATCGATGGAAAATCACAGAATTTTCGTTGTTTGGATCAGCCTTAAGAGATGATTTTCAGCCCGAAAGTAGTGATATTGATGTGCTTATTTCGTTTGCTCCAGATGCACATTGGACACTGTTTGACTGGGCAGATATGGAAGACGAGATTCAACAAATTTTCCAGCGAAAAGTTGATCTAATCAGCCGCCGGGGGCTAGAACGCAGCCGCAATCAGCAACGCCGTCAAGCCATCTTAGATTCTGCTCAGATAATTTATGCGATGTGTTATTCAAGGAGAACTGGTATCCGCTATTCATCGCATCCTGAAACCTCAGCGAATTGCTTGGGCGTTTCCTGAGTTGCGTTGTACCTTTGGCGATCGCTCCACGGTTCCTGATATTGCTGTGTTTCTGTGGGATCGCATTCCTCGGGATCAAAGCGGGGAAGTTGCTAATGCGTTTTCGATCGCCCCGGATTGGACAATCGAAATCCTCTCGCCCGACCAAAGCCAAACGCGAGTCACCAAAAACATCTTGCATTGCTTGAAATTCGGCGCTCAGATGGGCTGGCTGATTGATCCCGATGAGCAAACGGTGTTTGTTTATTCCCAAAAGCAAGATTTGGGCATTGTGGAAGTTTTGGATCAATCTAGTTTGATTATTCCCTCGCCGCCCTTTGCTGAGGAGTTGCAGCTTTCTGTTCGCGAGCTGTTTGCTTGGTTGTCTATCTAGCAAACTGGGGCGAAACGCGATCGCCCCTGATCACAATTGAAAAATATTTTGCATAACAACGCGATCGCCCCTGTGTTTTTGTGGCTGGGGTCAAGGACTTTATGCCAAGAATCCGTCATTCATTGGGGTGAGCTAGGCAGAAATTCCGCTGACCAAAAGACAGGGGGTAAGATCAGACCGTACGATGGGTCAAGCACCCGACCACGATCGATGTACTGACGTTCTCGCTTCCTGTTCTGTCTGAGACTCACGACTGAGACCATGACCGAGATGATTGAGGATATAGATGATCGATTGCTCAAAATTGGCGAAGTGCGATCGCAGAGCGGTTGCTCGATTCAAACCATTCGCTATTACGAAAGTTTGGGTTTAATTCAGTCGATCGAGCGCACCAGTGGCGGGTTTCGTCTGTTTGCACCCAACACGCTTGATCGCTTGGCTTTCATCAAACAGGCCCAGCACCTCGGCATGAGCCTGCAAGATATCAGCGAGCTGCTGAAGGTTTATGACAACGGCTATGCGCCCTGCTCAACGGTCAAGCAAAAATTGCGCGGGAAGCTGACCGAGATCGATCGCCGCATAGAAGATCTGCAAATCCTGCGCGATGAGCTTTGTGCCCTGTTGTCGGTTGCCGATGATTTGGAGCGATCGCCGGGTCAAATTTGCCCGATCGTGGACTTGCCGAGGGCGATCGCCTGGGTAGGTGATCGCCAAGCATTAATCCAGCAAGCATTAATCCAGCAAGCATTAATCCAGCAAGCATTAATCCAGCAAGCGTTAATCCAGCAAGCGTTAATCCAGCAAGCATTAATCCAGCAAGCGTTAATCCAGCAAGCGTTAATCCAGAATATCGATCGCCCCGGTCGTGCCATCAATGCGGAGGCGCTGGCCGGTGCGGAGGCGCTGGGTCACGTTGGGCACATCCAAAACTGCCGGAATCCGATATTCCCGCGCCACGATCGCCCCGTGAGACAGTCGCCCACCGGCTTCACAGATCAGGCCACCGGCTCGCACCAGCAGCGGCCCCCAAGCGGCATCCACGTAGGGCACAACCAAGACCGATCGCGGGCCGATCGCTGGGGCCAGGTTCAAATCCTCCAGCGATCGAATCACGATCGCCCGGCCCTCCGTTTGGCCAGGACTGCCCCCCAGTCCTCGCAAGGTCGATCGAGCCGGGGCCGCTGTCCACTCCACCGCGCAGAGGGGCGGCTCTTGGCCATAAACCAAGCTGGGAACAGTGGCTTTTTTCCATTCCCCAAAGGCTTGGCGGCGCTGGGCAATGCGCGCTTCAAAGGGCTTGGCCCATTGGGGATCAGCGACTAGCTGCCGCACTTCATCGATTTCTAAGTAGAAAAGGTCGCCCGCCTGTAGCAACAGTTGGGCACTGAGCAACCGCTGTTCGAGTGTCACCATTGTCCAGCGCAATTCTGCCAGCAGCTTGTTATAGACCTCCGCCACTTGACCTTTTAAGTCGAGGCGGCGTTGGGCGGCTGAGGATTGCGATCGCGTGGGGGATGTGTCGGCGATCGGGCCGGCGGCCAAGCGCACCAACATGGCTTGGGGCACTTCTGGCACTTCTCTCCAAGTGGGAATCGCCACATCAGTGCCCACCTCGCTCAGGTAGCCATAGGTTTCTAAAAAGACATGGAAGCTAGCGATCACTTCCCGACCGGCCGGCTCGGCAGCCAAGGCCTCCCAAACGGCTGTCGGCTGCCCGAGGGCTTGGATCGTTTCGATCGATAGCACCGTTTGCATTCGTCGGGCCAAGCCTTGTAGCCAGCGGGTGGCGGCCACTTCTGGATGGCGGCCGGCATCGAGTTGAGCCAAGTCTACTCGCCCGATCGATTGGCGCAGGGCGGCGCTCAGGGGAGCCAAAATGCTGTAGTCCGTGGTGCGATCGAGCAGGCCCAAAATGCAATCCACACGCACCAACAGGCGATCGGGTTCAGCCAACTGTTCGGCGGGCAAGGCCTCCAAACTAGCCAACCCCGGTTGTAAATGTTGCTGCCAGTCTCGCTGGAACGATCGCTCCAGGCCCCACTCTTGCCCCACCAGTCGCAACAGCCCTGGCAAATTTCGTAGGGTGGCCGACAGGGGCGGGCGACTCATTTTGCTCCCTCGGGTCAGGGCTTCGAGGCTCTCGGGGGGCAGCCCCATCCGCCGAAACAAGTCGCCCAGCAGCGTGACGTTGAAATAGGCATGGCCATGGAACAGGGTGGCCGTTTCCAAGAAATCCAGACCCGCCGCCCGCTGGCCCAAAACCAGGGTAAACAGCCGCCCCCAAGCGCCACAGGTGAGCGATCGATTAATCGACCAAGTGAGGGGCCGAATCGTGCCGGGAATTACGTCGGCTGCGATGCGTCTGGTCCAAACCGGCAGCAGCGTCGTGATCGGTCGGGCCTGCAAAATCCAGAGATTTTGGCCATCAAAAGTCCATTCCAAATCCTGGGGTACGCCGTCAAAATGTAGCTCCAGATCCCGCGCCAGCAGGGCCACTTCGCGCACCAGCCAACTAGGCACATCGCCCGTGCCAGTTTCGGCATCAATTGCCTTGCTGTTGCTGGCCAGCAACCGCAGCTCAGACTCGATCGACTGGCTGGCCGTTCCACGGTTGGGAAAAGCCACCGATCGCGACTCCCGCCAGGCCGCCACGTCCATGTCGGTCACTTCAATCCGGTAGGACTCCGGCGTGATCCGCCCCGACACCACCTGGGCCGCTTCCCCCGGCAAGGCTTCCACCAACACCGTCTCGCCCTGCTGGGTCACGGGATCGCGACTGAAGGCCACGCCCGAAAAGGCCCCGGAGATTTGGGGCTGCACCAACACGGCCATGCTTTGGTCGGGCAGACCCCGATCGCGCCGATATTCAACGGCCGCCGGGCGATCGTAGGACTGAAACACCGCCGCCACTGCTTCCACCAACTCCAAGGGCGTGCGCACATCACTGAGGGTTTCATACAACCCCGCCGCCGCCGAGCGATCGCCATCCTCCCCGATCGCCGACGAGCGCACGATCAATGGCGGCTCAAAAATCGCTTGGGCCAATCCTTCCGTCAATTCCTCCTGGCCCGCTAGCCGATTGGCCAGCAGCACCGGATCATCCCCCGGCAGCAGCACCCAACCGGGCAAGACCGGATAGCCAAAGGCCTTCAACCGGGCCAAGGTGGCCGCCTTGCGCCCTGCACGATCAGCATCCAGCGTTTGTCCGAGAGACAGCATAGAATCCGCCCGTCCTTGAAAAAAGCCCATCGTTGCCTGAGATCCGGCTGCTGCGCCCGATCGAGATAGAGACAAATCATCGGGCACTGTCTGGCACAACCAACCCAGCATCGCCGCCACCAACACAGCCCCCACCACCCGATCGACCCCATTGGGATGCAGCAACCCCAACATCAGGGGATAGACCGCCAACACCAACAAACGGCTGGTTTGCCGATCGCGCATTACCGCAAAACCCGCCAAGGTCAGCACCGCAGTCAGGCCCGCTGCCGCCGGTTCATGGGCGATCGCCCCCCAGGTGGCGTTGGTCATGCCCGCGCCGCGCCCCACCCAGTAACGACCCAGCACCACCCCCCCGATCGTCAGCCATTCCCAGCCCGACCCCAGGGGGAAAAATTGCCGCGCCAACCACACAGCCCCTAAGCCTTTCATGGCCTCCGCCGACACCGCCAGCAGCCCCCACCAAGGGCCCGCATGGTAGAACGCCGCCGACACGCTAATGTTGCCCGTTCCGAGACGGTGCAATCGCTTGCCCGCTCCCAAGCGCACAATCCAATCCGTCAGTGGCAGGGCCCCCAGCGCTGGACAGAGCGTCAACAGCACCAAAAGCCCCAAGACCTGTTCGCTTGTCATCTCAGCAATCCCCTCAGCACCAGCGATCGCCTGCCAACACCATTCTTCAACTACCAATTTGCACCACAACGGCGCGAAGCACCCGCCTCAGTAACCGATTGCCACGCCGCGATCGCCCCTCAGAGACCCGATCACCCAACTCCTATCGTCGGGCGCACCTGTTACCTACAGGACTAATGCAGGGGCGATCGCGCTTATAGAGGATGTCTGGAAAGTATCTTTTGACCCGGGCCAAGCACCACCCGGGCCGAGCACCAATAGTTTTGGGGGCCAGATGCGCAAGCCCCTTATCTGCGTCGATCGATGGGGCCTGCAGAGTATCAATCTTGGCTTTTCAGACATGCTCTCAGATGATCAAAGTCGATATGAGTTTTATTGACTATCCAAAATAGACAACCAACAGGGCTATCAACGATACCTCTCGTTATTACTCACAGGTGAAATACACAATATTTATTGATCTTTGACATTTACGATCTCTTCATAAAAACAATCACTTTTTTTGATTGACGACCAGAGTTCAGGCGTTATATTGGCTTTTGTAGAAATAGCCAACCGAAATCAGATTCGTTACCTCAGATCTAGCTTATTCAGGCTTGTGATCTTGATCGCATCATCAACTGATCACAATCAATCTCAGCCAGAGATCACCTGTAAGAACAAGCTGGCATTCTGCTGGTCATCACCCTGGCCCTAACGGTCATTGGGTCGTCACCATTGCAGAAGCTGGGGAAGCCAGTCATTGGTTGTTTGGGCATCCCTCAAGTCTCGTTCTGAACTGCCTTGAGATGGGTTGCCAACACTCCCAATCAATTAACCCTAATTTGTTTGGGAGATAAGTTTTCATGGGTTCTTAGAGCTAATTTGTGCAGTCAACACTAATCAGTCAATACTAATCCACCTGGGTAAAAAAGCTCTGGGGCTATGAGCCTTATTGGTGAATTAATTTTGCACAGGCTCGCGTTTCACCTACCTCTTCTCCACCCAGAATTCCCATCCGGCACTGGACATCATCTACTCAAAACTTGTTCACTATGGCTACTACCCTTTCAACCATTAATGAAATTCAATCGGCTAGCGGTTTGCCGGCCGCGATTCCTGATGGAGTCCCCAACATTTCCTTGGGAGCCAAGCCAGCCATTAATGTTCTTGAGGTCGCAGCGGGGGGAGGTAAGGTTTTTCGGCCCGTCACCGATCGCTGGTCGTTTTGTCGGTTGGATGTGACACAAGCGGTGTCGCTCAAGGCGATCGCCCAGGGCAACGATCGCAATGTGGACTTGCTGCTAATCGCCGATCGCAACAGCAATGGGGCGATCGATCCCGGCGAATTGATCAGCTCATCAACATCCCTGGGGGCGGGGAAATCGATCATTGATGCGGCGATCGACCCCGGCAGCTACATCCTGGCAGCCTGCCCCCACAAACTCGCGAGCGCCACGATCGAACTCCAGGCCCAACCCCTGACCACCACCAAGCCCGCCGTGTTTGATGTGCTGACCGGCCAGGGCACTGAGCTGACCGTCCCGATCACCCCCAGCAGCCTCCGCAGCAACCCCGTCCCCTTTTGGAATGAAGTAGCTCGACAGGCAGTGCGCAACAGCAAGCCCGGCCCAACAATCGCCTCACGGGCCTATGGCATTGTCAACACGGCCATGTACGATGCCTGGTCGGCCTACGATCCCCAGGCCACAGGGGTGGAACTAAACAACAGTTGGCAACAAACTGCCCGTGAAAACACCCTGGAAAACAAAATTGAAGCGATTTCCTATGCGGCCTATCGCAGTTTGCTGGATCTGTTCCCCACCCAAAAATCCCTGATTGATGGAGCCTTGAGCGCGATCGGCCTCGACCCCAACAACAGCCGGATCGATCGCACCTCCGCCGCCGGGATTGGCAACGCCGCCGCCAGCGCTGTGCTCACCACCCGCCACCAGGATGGATCGAATCAACTCGGCGATCGGGCCACCGGAGCCTATGCCGACTACACCGGCTACAAACCCCTCAACCAACCCCACGACACCACCACCGGCAGTACCGGCATCAACAATCCCGACCATTGGCAACCCCTGAAAACACCCGATGGCAAGGTGCAATCCTTCCTGACTCCCCAGTGGGGCCAAGTTAAGCCCTTTGGCTTGACCAGTGGTGCGCAATTCCGGCCAGCCGCACCGCCCGCCTTTGGCAGTGCTGAATATATTCGCCAAGCCGAACAAGTGCTGAATATCAGTGCCGCCCTGACCGATCGCCAAAAGACGATCGCGGAGTTCTGGGAAGATGGCGGCGGCACGTCCTTCCCGCCCGGATCTTGGATCGGCATTGGTCAATATGCGTCCCAGCGCGATCGCCACACCCTGGATCAAGACATCAAGATGTTCTTCGCCTTGGGTAATGCAGTAATGGATGCGGGGATCGCCGCCTGGGAAACCAAGCGCGCCTACGACTCCGCCCGCCCGATCACGGAAATTGCCGCCGTCAAGGGAAATCAACTGGTGCAGACTTGGGGCGGCCCAGGCCAAGGCACCGTGACCAAGCCTGGTACACAATTCACGCCCTACCAAAACACGGCTTCACCCACGCCGCCCTTTGCCAGCTACGTTTCTGGCCACAGTACCTTTAGCGCGGCGGCGGCCGAGATTTTGCAACGGGCCACGGGGAGTGACACCTTTGGGCTGTCCTTTACCCAACCCGTGGGCGGCAACCGCTACGATGCGGGCAAAACGCCCACAGCACCGGTCTCCCTGTCCTGGGCAACCTACAGCGATGCGGCCAATGAATCGGGTCTGTCGCGCATCTATGGCGGCATCCATGTGGAAGCCGACAACGTGGAAGGCCTAGCCCTGGGTCGCAAGGTGGCAGGGGCAGTCTGGGATCGGGCCCAGGCCTACATCAACGGCGATCGCCCTAGTTAGCCGCGCCTCGATCGCAACCTGATCACAACTTGATCGAATTGATCGAACAACCACAAAACAGGAGGGGCGATCGCACTAGTGGCGATCGCCCCTCCCAGGAAGCATTTTGACCATCATCAATGTGGGGATCACCCAAGTTCAAAAATCCCCCAAACCTCGGTAGGGGCAGGTTTGAAACCTGCCCCTACGACAATCTATCGGGATCACCCAAACTCGAAAATCCCCACCATTTATCACCAATTACGGAACCACCATCACCGGACAGGGCGACAGCTCAATCACCCGATGGGTCGTGCTTTCGGCCGCCCCCTCGCTGGTCAGACCCATGCCCCGGCTACCCATCACAATCAAATTGGCATCCACCTCATCGGCCACATCGCAAATCGTGAAGGCGGGCATCCCTTCCCGCTCAATAACATCCGCCTCAACACCGCGCTCGGCAAACATCGCCTTGGCCCGACTGAGCAACACCTCAGCCGCCTCAATTTCAGCCTCGTTGGGCCCCGGAACCACCGACAAAATAACTAATCGACTGTTGTGATGTTGCACCAGTTGGGCAACGGTTTCGGCCGCCTCGCGAGATTCGGGCGATCGATCAATCGGAAAAAGAATCGTCTCGAACATCTTTGGGGGACAATATTCACCGCGTGAACTTTCGCGAAAATCCCGCGCGAATTTCCGCGAGACGCATTGAAAGGAGGTTTTTATCGTGTCAAAGAAAACTGTAGCAAATTTGTCGGCGGCTGATGTAGCTGGCAAGCGCGTCCTCGTGCGCGTTGATTTCAACGTACCTCTTGACGATGCTGGCAAAATCACCGACGACACCCGGATTCGGGCTGCTCTGCCCACAATCCAAGACCTGACCGGCAAAGGCGCGAAGGTCATCTTGGCCAGCCACTTTGGCCGTCCCAAGGGAAAGGTTGTTGATTCGATGCGTCTCACGCCCGTGGCCGTGCGCCTGTCGGAACTGCTGGGCAAGCCGGTAGTCAAAACCGATGACTGCATTGGCGACGAGGCAGCAGCCAAGGTCGCAGCCATGAGCGATGGCGATGTGGTGCTGCTGGAAAACGTGCGCTTCTACGCGGAAGAAGAAGGCAATGATCCGGAATTTTCCCAGAAGTTAGCTTCCCTGGCTGACCTGTACGTAAACGATGCATTCGGCACGGCGCACCGGGCCCACGCTTCCACCGAAGGCGTGACCAAGTTCCTCAGCCCGTCGGTTGGCGGTCTGTTGATCGAAAAGGAATTGCAATATTTGCAAGCGGCGATCGAACATCCCAAGCGGCCTCTGGCGGCGATCGTCGGTGGCTCGAAGGTGTCGAGCAAAATCACCGTGATCGAAACCCTGCTGGACAAAGTGGACAAGCTGTTCATCGGCGGCGGCATGATCTTCACCTTCTACAAGGCACGCGGCCTGGCCGTGGGCAAGTCCCTGGTGGAGGAAGACAAGCTGGATCTGGCGCGCGCGCTGGAAGCCAAGGCCAAGGAAAAGGGTGTGGAACTGTTGCTGCCGACCGATGTGGTTTTGGCCGATAACTTTGCGCCCGATGCCAACAGCCAAACGGTCAGCGTGGAGGCGATTCCCGATGGCTGGATGGGTCTAGACATTGGCCCCGAGTCGGCTAAGGCCTTCCAAGCGGCGTTGGAAACTTGCCAATCGGTGATCTGGAATGGGCCGATGGGCGTGTTTGAGTTCGACAAGTTCGCGGCCGGAACAGAAGCGGTTGCTCGCACTCTGGCTAGCCTGACTCCGAAGGGCGTGACCACGATTATTGGCGGTGGCGACTCGGTGGCGGCTGTGGAGAAGGTGGGTGTGGCTGACCAAATGAGCCATATCTCGACCGGCGGCGGCGCGAGCTTGGAACTGCTGGAAGGCAAGGTGCTGCCTGGGATTGCGGCGCTGGATGATGCCTAGGTTGCGACTGAGTTAGCATCCTGATCCTGCTGCTGGGGACAAGGGACTTAGGGGCTGTCGTCATTTCCTAGGGTGAGACCGAAACGGTTGATATTCCCTTGTCCCAATCGTCGTAACAAGGGGCTTAAGCCCCTTGCTGCCACACGATCCGCTAGCGGTGGAGTCAGGATTGTGGGCGATTTGACGACCAGCTCTCAGCCCCTTGTCTGTCTCGATCGAGTTTGGCGATCGCCCGCAATCTGCGATCGCCTCACCCGTTCCCAATGACCTCGCAATCACCTCAAAATTCCTATACGTTTGGGCCATGAAATTTAGCGAATTATTGAAACAACTAGAGAACCTGAGCGATCGCACCTTCGATCGCTTTGACTTGGCTGATGATCCAGACTTGGTGACGATCGCCCCGATCGCCGAGGCCCAGGCCGGGCAGTTGACCTATCTGGAAGGGGACAAGTTTGCAGACTTTTTGGACAGCACCACGGCGGCGGTAATTTTGCCCGATCGGCCCGCGTTGGTGGCCCAAGCGAGCGATCGGGGGCTGCCCTGGGTGGCGGTGCGCGATCCAAAGGCCCTGTTTGCCCTGGCGGTGCGCTTTTTCTATCAACCCTTCAAGCCGAAACCGGGAATTCATCCGACCGCTTGGATCGATCCGAGCGTGCAACTAGGCCAAGATGTGTCGATCGGGCCCCATGTGGCGATCTATGAAAACGCGATTATTGGCGATCGGGTTTGCCTGATGGCCAATGTGACGGTCTATGCGGGAGCGGAAATTGGGGCCGATTCCTGGCTCCATGCCAACTGTGTGATCCATGAGCGATCGATCCTGGGTCGCCACTGCATCATTCACAGCGGCGCGGCGATCGGCGATGAGGGCTTTGGGTTTGTGCCCACGTCCCAAGGGTGGCTGAAGTTGGATCAAACCGGGCGCGTCGTCCTTGAAGACCATGTTGATGTGGGGGTGAACGGGGCGATCGACCGGCCGGCCATGGGCGAAACCCGGATTGGCCGAGGCACAAAGCTAGACAACATGGTGCATATCGGTCATGGCTGCAAACTTGGCGAAGGCTGTGTGGTCGCGGCCCAAGTGGCGATGGCTGGCGGTGTGGAGCTGGGCAATGGGGTGATTTTGGCGGGGCAAGTGGGCATCACCAACAATGTGAAGCTGGGCGATCGGGCGATCGCCTCGTCTGGCTCGGGCCTGCACAGCGACGTGCCCCCCGGCGAAACGGTTTCGGGCTACCCTGCCATTCCCAATCGCGAATGGCTGAAAAGCGCTGCTGTTTATCGCCGATTGCCCGAACTGAGCAAGCGTCTCAAACGGATTCAGAAGCACCTGAACCTCACGGACAATTAGGATCTGGTTGCTCTAAATTTCCCGGGTTGTTCTGAGGGCGCGGCCGATCGCCCACCAGCCACAGGTAAGCGAGCCAAGCGCTGACGAATCAGGGCGGCTTGGGAACGGTTGCCCCTGGCCTCCAGCAGCAATGCCAAATGGGTCAAGGCGATCGGGCATTGGGGATTGAGATATAACGCTTGGCGAAACTGCTGCTCGGATTTTTGGCAATCACCCGCCGCGCCATACAACTGCCCAAGCAACAGCCGCGCCGCCCCATCGGTTGGGTGGCTGACTAGATAGCTTTGGCAGCGATCGATCGCCTCCGCAATCGCCCCTTGATCGGCCAAAGCTTGGATCGCTAACCAATCTTGATTCGGCGATCGACTAGCCCCGGCCAACCGCCCATCAGCGATCGCCAGGGGCACGGTCGGCCGGCGGGCCGGTGCGACGAAACGGGCCGGTGCGACAAAACGGCTCGGCGATCGCCCAGGAGTCGCGCCCGATCGATCACTCGCTGGTTGGGGTTGCCGTGGATCAGGGGCAACAGACCCAAGCGATCGCGGTTGCAATCCAGATTGCGCCAACCCGCTGGCCATGGCCGGAATCAGGATCGGTCCAGCCTGGGGATCGGCAGGGGGGCAATAGCGATAGGCAAAGGTGAAGGGCTGCCGCAGGGATGTGAAGCGATCGAGCGGCACATGGGCCGCCTCCGCCGCTCCCACCAACAACACACCACCGGGCCGCAGCAGCCGACTCAGCAGCTCCAAGGCCTGCTCGCGCGCCCCAGGCTCCAAATAGATCAGCAAATTGCGACAAAAAATTACGTCGTAAAGCTGCCCCGACCCCAGCCAGGTCAACAGATTGGCATGCTGAAAATTGACCAACTGGGTCACATGTCGATCGAGCTGCCAACCGCGATCAACGGCTTGGAAATAGGCGCGACAACCCTGCACCAGCTTGGGCAGCGGCTGGAGCAGATCGGTTGCAGGCGATCGGGTTGGTGTGTGATCAGCAGCTAGCGGTTGCCCACCCATACCGCGAAATGAATGCTTGCTGTAGAGACCTTGGCGGGCCCGATCGAGGGCGTGATGGCAGATATCGATCGCATCCACCGTCAACAGGCCTTCGGGAAAACCCGCCAACAACAGAGCCATCACGATCGAATAAGGCTCCTCGCCACTGGCACAGGGCGCACTCAAAATCCGCAGCGATCGCCGCGATTCCCGTTGAGCAGCCACTTCCGGCAACCAATGCTCCAGGGCATAGGTTTGCAGCCACTCGAAGGGGTAGCGATCGCGAAAAAACCAGGTTTCTGGAACCACCACCTGCTCCACCAGCGACTCAAACAGCCGCTGATCGCCGACCACTTGGGCCAGATAGCTGGGCCAGTCGGCTTCAGTGTTCAGGGAGGGATCGGACGATCGATGCCGCCTAATGGCCCGCTCGATCGTCCCTTGGCCCACACTGCCGGGATTCAGGCCAATCCGATCGCGCAATAAGTCCACAACTTGGGCGATCACCATCGCTGATGCCGCCGTTACACCGTCATTGATCGCCGATCGAGTTGCCATAGCCGCCCTCGCTCAAGGTTGCCGCCGTCCCTTCTCGCAGGCGCTGAACCGTCAACAACAGTGGCTCCACCGCAATGCACTGAATCAAACCGTGACTATCCACGATCGTGTCACCCAAAAACGGCGCGGTTTCCAAATGAAACTCAGCGGCGGCCACCGTGGTTTGCGATCGATCGATCGTCTCGGTGATCCGTTCCGCCATCAACCCCACAAACCGCGGCCCACCGCGATCGTCCGGATAATTCATGATCGCAATCCGAGTGCTCAGGCAATCTCGGCTGGGCTGCCCTTGGATCAAATGGCACAGATCAATCACCGGCACGATCGCCCCGCGATGGTTAAACGTCCCGGCCGCGTAGGGGGGAGCATGGTGCAACCGGCGCAGCATCACCCGTGGAATCACTTCAACGATCCGCGAGGTTTCCAGGCCGTAGCGATCGTTGCCCACATGAAAGATCAAAATCAGCATCCCACCACCATCGATGCGTCACTCTCCCATTATGGGCAATGCCTGCTGGGGAATGGCGATCGGGCTGGGATCGCCGACTGGCACAATTTGGTTAAGATGGGGTCTAAGCGAATCGCCGGTTCCGTTGAGGTGCAATCGGTTACGAAAGCCTGCACCCCCCCTGCGATCGTCCCTGTCCCCCTGAGCGTGCCCAATCAAACGCACCAGCGCGGGAATTCCAGCATTTACATCAGGAGAGCAATTTGGCATGGCGCAACCCATTCCACCCGTGATTTTGGCTCCCGTTGACGATCTCGATCGCGAGCGCCAGTGGCTTGAGCAGTCCCTGGCTGAGTTGCTCGATGCGGAATATATTCCCGAAGCCGTCAACAGCACAATTGCTCACTACGCCGCCAATGCCTATATTCGGCAGCGGATGGAAGGCGAAAACGACATCGACGGCATCGCGATCGCCATTCTCACGGAAATGCAAGGCTTTGATTTCTCCAAAAGCTTCTTTGGCGAGTTT
The DNA here is from genome assembly GCA_004292515.1 of Oscillatoriales cyanobacterium. Taxonomy (GTDB): domain Bacteria; phylum Cyanobacteriota; class Cyanobacteriia; order CACIAM-69d; family CACIAM-69d; genus CACIAM-69d. Next base: position 68,032 of record RDXB01000029.1, on the reverse strand, counting down.
GCGATCGCGAATGCCGTCAGTGAACTGCTGCTCGATCGAATGGGCATCGAACCCTGTTGCGGACGGGTACAATTTCGCCATCTGGGTGCAGCCTAGGGGCGATCGCGCCGGGAATTGAGCCGAGGTTGGGACTAAGAACGGGACTGAGGTTGGGACTGAGGTTGGGACTGAGGTTGGGGCTGAGAACGGGGCTGAGAACGGGGCTAAGAACGGGGCTGAGAACGGGGCAAATTGCCAATCTTCGATAGGATGAAAGGCGACGCATGAAAGGCCCAAAACGGTAACGCCTAAACCGCCCCACCCATGACCGCGAAAGTATTGGTTGACAAGAAAAAACTAAAAAACCCGCCCCTCGAAATTCATACCCTGGGCGATCGAGTTTTGCGCCGTCCGGCCAAGCGCGTGGCCAAAGTGGATGCCGAGGTTCGCAAAATCGCTGAGGATATGCTGAAAACTATGTACAGTGCCGATGGCATTGGCCTAGCAGCACCTCAAGTGGCGATCGACAAGCAAATCATCGTAATCGACATCGAACCCGACCAGGCCAAGGCCGAACCCCTAATTTTGATCAACCCCGTGATCAAAGCTGCCGGCGGTCCCCTCGAATGTGACCAGGAGGGTTGTCTCAGCATTCCGGGCGTTTATCTAGATGTGGAACGCCCCACAGAAATCGAGGTGTCCTACAAAGACGAAACGGGCCGCCCGCGCACCCTCAAGGCCGACGGCCTGCTGGCCCGGGCGATTCAACACGAAATGGATCACCTCAATGGCGTGATGTTTGTGGATCGAGTCGAAAACGACCTGGCCCTGACCGCCGCCCTCAAAGAAAAAGGCTTTGCCTACAGCGACGTACGATCGGTGCATTAATCCTTAGGAGCATTTCGGAGACTTAGCGACCATGATGACTCCTAAGAGTGGCTTGTTTTTGGCAGTGGCCTGCGTTGCGGCGATCGCGGCCGTGGGCTGTGTGTTTGAACTCACATCCGGCGAACCGGAGTTGGGCAGCACAATCACGATCGGCATCCTCGGCCTGAGCGTCCCCGTGACGATCGCCAGCTTCTTTGGCGCAATCAAAAACGCCCAACAGGATTAGCCCCAACAGGATCGAGACCGGAGGGGCGGGGTTTTCCCGCCCTATCCCTACGATCAAGGCCCAGCGATCGCCTACGCCAAGATCCACTCCACCAGCATCCGCACCCCGTAGCCCGTTGCGCCCGCCGGATTCAGACCCGAATCCTTGTCGCTCCACACCGGACCCGCCACATCCAGGTGGGCCCAAGGCGTATCCTTCACAAACTGCTTCAGGAACAGGGCCGCCGTGATTGAGCCGCCCGCCCGGCCGCCGATGTTTTTCATATCCGCCACCACGGACTTCATCTTGTCGAAGTAAGGCTCTTCCATCGGCATTTGCCAGATTTTTTCGCCCGCTTTGGCCGCAGCAGTCTTCAGGCTTTCGGCCAAGGCTTCATCGGTAGACCACAGGCCGCCGATTTCGTCGCCCAAGGCCACCACACAAGCACCGGTCAAGGTGGCCAAGTCCACGATCGCCTCCACCCCCAGCTTGTCTGCGTAGACCAGCGAGTCGGCCAGGGTCAAGCGGCCTTCCGCGTCGGTGTTGCCCACTTCGATCGTTTTGCCGTTAGAAGCCGTCAGGATGTCGCCCGGATGCATGGCCCGGCCGCTAATCATGTTTTCGGTGATCGCGGAGATGAAATGCACTTCCACATCGGCCGGCTGCAACAGGGCGATCGCCTTGGCCGCGCCAAAGGTGGCTCCCGCGCCGCCCATATCGGTTTTCATCATTTCAATGCTGCTGCCCGCGCCGGCCTTGATGTTTAAGCCGCCGCTGTCGAAGGTTAGGCCCTTACCGACGATCGCCAGCTTTTTGCGGGGTGTGCCCTGGGGTTTGTAGACCAAATGCACAAATTTCGGGGGCAAATCCGACGCTTGAGCCACGCCCAAAAAGCTGCCCATGCCCAGTTTTTCGCAGTCTTCCCGCTCCAGGATCGTTAGTTCCCAGCCTGGGTTTTGGGCGATTTCTTGGGCCGTTTCGGCCATGGTGATTGGCGTGACCACGTTGGCCGGTGCGGCCACCAATTCGCGGGCTAGGATCGTGCCGGCCACAATCTTTTCGGCGCGATCGATACCCTGGGCGATCGCCTCGGCCGTGGCGGTCCCGTCACCCCGGAAGGTCAGCAGCTCGATCGTTTCTGGCTTGGGGGCTTTGCCGTTGTCGTCGCTGTCGGACTTGAAGCGGCGATCGCGGTAGAGCGACAGGTGGGCCCCCTCAGCGATCGCTTGGGCCGAGGCCGCCCCGTCTTGGTTCCACAGGGGGAAGGCGATCGCCAAGCTGTCACACTTTTGGCTGCGGGCGGCCTTGGCAGCGGCGGCGGCTCCTTGGCGCAACTGATCCAGCTTCAGGGAGTCGCCATTGCCCAACCCAATCAGGATCAGCTTGCGTACCGGGCTGCTGCTACCCACGCGCAGGGTACTGGTGCTGCCCGCCTTGCCCTTAAATTCATTTTCGTCGATCGCCTCGCGCAGGGCCCCGCCCAGTCGCTGATCTAGGGCCGCCAAGTCACCGGTCAGGGTTTCTAGTTCCGATTCAAACAGCCCGATCGCCAGACCCGCGCCCGTCCAGTCGGTCACAATACTGGCACTTGCTCGAAATTCCATGATTGCCTTGTGAGGGTTGCGTTTTGCCGCTTTCTACTCTAACGGGTTGGCTACACTGATAGGCGGGGCGATCGGCAAAACTCCCGTGATTTTGGCCCCGGTGATTCCCCTGCTCTGTCGTTGTTGTGTTTGGAGGTTCGATCGATGCCGACGTTGGTAGTGCTGCTCTTGTTGGGCGTTTATGGTTTTTTGGGCATCAAGTTTTGGAATGGATTTCGCCGCACGAACTTTACCCAAAACCGAATTTTTCTCACTTTGCTCTGGCCCGTACTCCTAATCAATGGGTCTTATCGCAAAAACTTTCAAAAAGCCCTCAAGGGTTAGAGGATGTCTGAAAAGCCAAAATTGATACTCTGGATGCCCCAGCGATCGACGCAGACAAGGGGCTTAAGCCCCTTGCTGACCCACGATCTGCTAATGGCAGCATCAGGGTTTCAGGGATTTGATGACAGACATTAAGCCCCTTGCTGCCCCACGATCTGCTAATGGCAGCATCAGGGTTTCCGGCATTTGGCGACAGGCCCTAGCCCACGGTTCCCAAAACGCCCAATCATTTCACAACAGAATCCCGATCGCCCGTCGGCCGAGCGCCGTTTTCTGGGTTTGGCTCCTGTCTAGAGATTGCTAGAATCCAAACAGTCGATCGCTCCCGTTCTTGCCCCCGTAACTGCCATGGTTGCCATTCAGCCCGGCCCTGTCCCCAAAACTACTGCGGTGGCGGCTCCACCTGCCCCGTCCCAACGCCTGGCCCCAATGCCAGAACCCGTAATGGTTGCCGGTGCAAAGGGGGTTGATGAGATCCTGCTAGACGATTGGCACAAGGCTGATTGGGATACCTATCAGCAAGCGATCGCCCAAGCCAGTGAGAAAACAAAGGGTTATTATCACGACGGAATGATGAGGCTCGAAATGTCTCCTGTCGGTAATCCCCACTCCCGTGACCATTTCATTATCATTGCGGCCCTTGGCTTGTTTGCAGCTTTGCGGAACTTGCCGATCGATGGCCACAACAACTGCACCTATCGGAAAGCCGGGCTGCGGGAAGCTCAACCGGATTTATCAGTTTATGTGGGCGATCGCGTGGGATCGCTGGACTGGGAAACCAAAATTGTGGACTTGGATCAGTTGCCGCCGCCGGACTTGGCGATCGAAATTTCTGACAGCACCTTGCCCGATGATTGTGGGCGCAAACGCTTGCTCTATGAAGATTTGGGCGTGCGGGAATATTGGGTGGTGAATGTGGCGGCGGTGATCCTCGGGTTTGAAATTATTGAGCGTGGCAGTCGGCGCATCCAAGAATCGGCGGTGTTGCCGGGTCTGAGTTTGGCGATTTTAGAAGAGTCCCTGCGGCGATCGCGCGAGGCTGACCATGGCCAAGTTAGCGCTTGGTTACTCCAACAATGGCAGGCTTAAAGTTAAAGACCGTGGGGGCGCACCACCGCGCGTCCTTGCTCGCCTAGATTTTTAAATGAGAAATCTTGAGATCTGGAATACCTCGCCTATTCCAGATCGAAATTATCCAAGGTCTCGATCGCCAAACTCACTTGAGCCTGTCGATCGCGCAGGAAGCGATCGCACTGCTGGAGGCGAGCAACGGCGATCGTGAACTGATCGAACGCCGAGTCCAGATCCAAATTGCCGGCTTCCAGTTGCCGCACGATCGCCTCCACTTCCCCCAGGGCCGTTTCGTAGCGCCAATCGGCTGGAATTTCGGGGTTGGGGGGTTGGGCTTTGGTGCGGGGCATGATCAAAAAGCAATAGCGAGCAGGTAACAGATCACAATCATAGATAAGGGGTTTAAACCCCTTGCCCCCAACGATATCGCATTCTGCTGAGGCGGTCAGGGTTGGAGGCGTGCGGGTGGCGATCGCCCATTGTGGGATTTGTGGCAACGGGCCGGGGGTTTTAGACTGACGATCGCTCCCTATGTCTAACCCACCCATGATTTCCGCCCAAGAAGCCGAAGCGATCGCCCTCCGAATCACACCGCCGCTGACCGACTCTGAATCGATCGCCACCCTAGATGCGCTCGGGCGGGTGCTAGCGGAACCCGTGCGATCGCGCTTGGACTTTCCCCACTGGGACAACTCGGCCATGGACGGCTACGCGGTGCGTCAGGCTGACCTGGCCCAAGGGCCCGCAGAATTGCAGGTGATTGAAATTATTCCGGCGGGGGTGGCTCCTCAGCAGACCTTGGGCCCTGGCCAGGCGGCGCGGATTTTCACTGGGGCGATGCTGCCACTGGGGGCCGATGCGATCGCGATCCAAGAGGACACGGAACCGGCCGGGCCCGATCGCGTGAAGGTGTTGAGCCAGCCGGCCCTTGGGGAGTTTGTGCGGGCTAAGGGTACGTTTTGTCGAGCGGGCGATCAAATTTTGCCCGCTGGCTTGGCCATCGGCCCCGCTGAATTGGCGGCGTTGGCGGCGGCCCAGTGCGATCGCGTCACCGTTGTGCGGCGGCCCCGCGTGGCGGTGTTTTCCACGGGTGATGAGCTGGGCACGATCGATCAACCCTTGCAGCCGGGGCAAATTGTCGATTCCAATCAATACGCCCTGATCGCCTTTTTGCGACAAATGGGCGCAGAGCCGATCGCCCTGGGTGTGGTGCCGGACGATCGCGCCGCCCTAAAAGCCGCCATTGCCCAAGCGATCGCCCAAGCCGATTTGGTGCTGTCCACGGGTGGCGTGTCCGTGGGCGACTACGACTATGTGGATGCGGTCTTGGCAGAGTTGGGCGGCGAAATTCATGTCAAATCCGTGGCGGTGCGACCGGGTAAACCCCTGACCCTGGCCACGTTTGGCCCCAAAGTCTATGGGGGCTTGCCGGGAAATCCCGTTTCGGCCTTGGTCGGTTGTTGGCGGTTTGTGGCTCCCATGCTGCGGAAACTGTCGGGGCGATCGGGCCCGCACGGGGCCCAATGGCTGACGGCGCGATCGCTCCAGGACTTGTCGGGAGCCGGCCGGCGCGAAACCTACCTTTGGGGACAATGGCGGGTGGTTGATGGCCAACTAGCCTTCACACTGGCCCACGGCAGCCACAGCTCGGGCAACTTGATCAATTTGGCCGGTACCACTGCCCTGGCCCGCATTCCCCAAGGAGTTAGCACAGTGGCCGCCGGGAGCGAAGTCCAGTTGTTGTTGATTGAACCGTTGATTTAGCTGACTTGATTTAGCTGATTTAATTGACTTAACCGTTTTCACGCGGGCGCGATCGCTGCGATTCGCGTGGGGCATTGGGCAACGGCTCGATTTGATAGAGCACCTGACCGTTGCGGATGGCCACAAACGACAACGACAGGGGGCCGGCGGTTTTGATATCCCTAGCGGCAACGGCTTGCACCTCCAACGGCCCCGGCTGCTGCTCTAGCCAGCGCACAAACTGAATTAGCCCTGGCACATTTTCCACTCGGAAACCCTCGGCGGCCACCCCGGCCCGCTGGGCCCGGAACTGGGCCTGACCCAGCAACAGCTCTAGGCGATCGCGCAATTCATCCTGCGTTAGGGCGGAAGGGTCGATCGTGGCCACGGCCAGGATTTCCTGGGCCGAAAACAGCACTTGATTGGGAACGACTTCCAGCACCACCCGAATCGGCGGATCTTCACCAATCAGATAATTGGCGCTGGAGATTACCTGCACGTAATAAGCTCGGCCATCCCGAACTTGGGCGATCGCCCGTTCCACATCGCCCCGCGACAGACCAATCACTTGGGCGTTGGGAGTGATGCCGGGGCGTGTCCGTTCGATCGCGGTGCGGTTGCCAACCAGCAGCAGTTGGTTAATCGCCGATTGGGCCAACTCCGGCGAGGGAATCTGGATCGTGGCGGCGGCCAGCACTTCACCCCGTCGCAGGGCCACGTTGCCTTCACGCAGGGCCTGGGATTCTCGTTCGAGGCGGCGCACAGATCCTTCAAGCTCTTGCAATTCCGACTGGGCCGTTTGAAAGCGCTGATTCGCATCGTTCAATCGGGTCTCAATGGTTTTGAGGCGCTGTTCCCGATCGCGGATTTGAGCCGTGCGATCGCGATTTTGGACAATTAGGGTTTGATTTTGGCGATCGAGTGCCGATCGTTCCCCCAACAACCGGGAGCGATCGCCCACAAGCTGCCGGTTTTCATTGCCCAGGCGCGACAAATCTCCCTGGAGCCGCAACCGCTCGCCCTGCAAAGATTTAATGTCGCTTAGGAGTTGGCGTGCTCGTTTTGAGACTTGGGCAAGTTGGGTTCTGGCCAGGCGAAATTGCTTATCGGCCTGGACAAGGCGCTTTTGGGCCTTGTTCAGTCGGCCTTGGGTGGCCGTTTGGCGGGCGATCGCCGCTTGCAGGGATCGATCGATCCGGCTCAACTCAGCCTTAGCTTGTTCCTGCTGAATGCGGGATTGATCCAGTTCGCGGCGGGCGCGGCCCAGGCGGGTTTGGATTTCTTCTAGCTCAAAAAGGCCCGCCAAAAACAGCAACCCCAAGGTGGAAGCCGAAATCAGGCTACCCGTCACGATCGTCACCAGCGTGGCCGTTTGGCGGGGTCGCAGGTTAAACAAACTCAAGCGGGCCTTGCCCACGCGCGTGCCCAGCCGATCGCCCATCGTCGCGATCGCCCCACCCAGCACCAACGTAGCCAGCAAAATTAGTACGTACCCGATCGTCATCGCCTCCCGCGATCGCTAAGATGTCGCTGCCATAGCGCATGGATCGCGCCCAGACAGGGGAGCAACTTCGACAGTTGACCAGCTCCAAAGATTTGAATCCAAATCCAGCATCTAGGGATTCAGCGCAAATGTCCTTGCAAACGTCCTCAGTCAACCCTAGGTAAATTGATTGCCCAGGCTGACGGGGTTATGCACCGTGATTTTTTTCTTGTGGATCGAGATGGCTTTGCGATCGCGCAAATCACCCAGCAGCCGAGTCACCGTCACCCGCGTGGAGCCGATCGCCTCCGCAATTGCCTGGTGCGACAGCTTCAGGTCGATCGTGATCCCCTCCGCGCTCGGCACGCCAAAATCACGACACAAAATCAGCAGAAAACTGACCAACCGCGACCCCATATCCCGGTGGGCCAAGGTTTCAATCATCATTTCCGTTTGCAAAATCCGCGATGACAAGCCCTGAAGCATCACCATCGCCAGTTCTGGATCTTCCTTGAGCGCCTTTTCAACCCGATCGATCGGTACTGACAGCAACTCAACCGGCGTAAAGGCCACCGCATGATAAAACCGGTCTGAGCGATTGCCCGTCAGCAGCGACAACACGCCAAACACGGTATTTTCGCGCAACAGGGCCACTGTAATTTCTTCACCGGCTTCGTAAACTCGCGAGAGCTTCACCGCCCCTTTCACCAAAAAATAGACCCGTTCCGCTGGGTCGCCGGGGAAAAAGATCGTCTTCCCCCGATCGAATCGCTCCGTAGGTGGCGAGAATGAGTCTCCGCTCAACTGGCGGAACACTGCTGCTAAAGGCTTGTCTGCTGATAAGGGCATCTCGCTGGGTCGAACTGCCAAACTACTCAAGAACGTTATATCAACCGCGATCGCCCCGCGCACAATTTTTGGAGCGCTCAAAGCACCGGCAATGGTTAGCCCAATGCTCTAATCAGCCCCATGCCGCAGAACTCCGCAACAGGAATGCTATTGATTAACCCTTCCAGCAGACCCCGACTGGTCTACCCTGATTCAGGTTTCTCCTTGCAGGACTACAATCTCGGACATCGTAATTGATTCGTTGTAGTCTCTGATACATTTCGACCGAACAAGACCAGTTTGCCCCGCCCTCAGTCGCAATCTGGGCTGCTATTCGTTCCATTGTGGCTGCCTTGAGGGCGATCGTCTTCAATTGGCGGGCGATCGCAAATTATTCCAAGGCTACACTCCAGCCAAACACTCCAGCCAAACACTAGCACCAGCGGGTCAGCCGGCCGATCGTTCCAGCACTCACGCCGTTTAGGGGCTGTCGTCAAGTGCCCAACAAAATACCCAAACAAATACCCAAAACCCTTGGATTGCAGTTCAATCCGGGTTGCCCTCATCCCCCAGCCTCTGCTCCCAAAAAGGGCGAAGGGGAGCCAGATTAGCCCATCTCCCGGCTTGGGATAGGGGTTGGGATCAGGGAAATCGACGATGCATCAGCCTGACTCGTTGATCTTTTCGATTGATGAACTGAATTGGCGACACGCCCTAACCCCCTGGCGTTGCGATTAAATTGCGATTAGATTGCGATTGAATTTGATTACCCCCCCGTGACTGACCCGCTAGCCCAGCACGAGGGAGTTTTGCATGGTGGAGTTTTGCATGGTGGAGGTAGGGCGTGTCTCAGTTACCGGATAAGCAAACGCGATCGACACGGGAAACCAATGACGAGTGGATCGCAGTGTTGGTGGCAATACTGATGTTTGGTGGCCTATTGGGCTGGTTGTGGAGCCGCGCTCAAGGGCGAGTCGGCCTGAGTTGGTGGCAGGGGGCTACAAGTCCACCAGTGGGTCAACCCAGCCCGGCCAAATCCCCGGCAATTGCCCCCTCCCCCAGCCCGATCGCCACCTACACATCATCCAAGGCCAAACCATCCACGCCCCAGTCCAGCGCCGTGCCGATCGCGCCGGCCGCCCCCCCGCGCCCCAGTGGCCTAGGCCAGCCGCCCGCCCAGGGGCAATTAGCAGCGCCTGCCCCTGGCCCCGATCCGTTTGAGCGCTTGGAACGCGAGCTAAAAAAGCCCCCCGAGCCGATCGCGGCCCCTTTCAGTGATGTGAACACCGCGCATTGGGCCTTTCCATTTGTGGATAGTTTGCGTCGCAACCAGGTGCTATCGGGATTTGACAATGGCTCCTTCAAGCCGGACGAGCCTGTGACCCGCGCCCAATTAGCTGCGACCCTGCATGATGCTTGGGTGGGCACAATTGTGCGATCGCCCCTACCGTTTCCCGACCTGAGCAGTCAGCATTGGGCCAAGGGAGCCGTCGATCGCTCCGTTGAACTGGGGCTAATGCGGGGCTATCCTAACGGTCAGTTTGTGCCCGATCGACCCGTCTCGCGCCTAGAGCTGTACATCACCTTGGTTTCGGGCCTCAAGCTCCCCGCCGCGAATGCCACAGCCATGCAGGGTGAGCTAACCCGTTATCGCGATGGTGCAAGCCTCGCCAACTGGGCCAAGCCCAAAATTGCCGCAGCCAGTGCCGCATCATTGGTGACTTACTATCCCCAACGCGATCGCCTAGATGGCCAGCGACCGGCCACCCGCGCTGATGTCGCCGCCGCCCTCTACCAAGCGCTGGTGTACCAAAAGCGGCTGGCTCCCATCCAGTCTCCCTATCTGCGGCCCCAGCCCTAAACCTGACCCCAGCCTCTCGTCCCTAGCGGTAGATTGCGGTGGGAAGCATCGCGTTGGCATTGTCCGACAGGGTGGGCTGCTTCAGTGGAATCCGAATCGCAAATTTTGTGCCCTGCTGGGGACTAGAAACGCACTCAATCTGCCCACCATGTTTTTGGGCAATGATTTGATAGCTAATCGACATCCCCATCCCCGTCCCTTTGCCAATGGGTTTGGTTGTAAAAAAGGGATCAAAAATGCGCTGTTGAATCTCTGGGGGAATGCCTGGGCCATTATCTGCGATCGCAATCTCAGCCCAGGGCACTTCGATTTGCTGCTCGTTCGTAACCGTGAATAGAGATGTAAAGAGATGGATTTCGTTAGGATGAGTTTCTAGATCATCATAGGATCGGTTATCACTTACTTCCTCAAGTGCATCGATCGCATTGCCAATAATATTCATGACAACTTGATTGAGCTGACTGGGGTAGCATTCAACCGGCGGCAAATCTGAGTAGTGCTTAATCACTTTGATCGCCGGTCGGTGCGCCTTTGCCTTTAAGCGATGTTTCAAAATAATCAACGTACTATCAATTCCCTCATGTATATTGACAGCTTTGAGTTCAGCTTCATCCAGTCGAGAAAAATTGCGCAGGGATAAGACAATTTCGCGAATGCGATCGCTTCCCAACTTCATAGAATTCAGAATTTTTACAGAGTCCAACTCCATAAAATCAACTTCGACACGCTCTATTTCATCCACAATCTCCTGGGGAGGATTCGGATAGTAATGTCGGTAGAGATTAAGCACTCGAAACAAATCGCGATTGTATTCGCGGATATGCTCTAGGTTGCCATAGATAAAGTTCACAGGATTATTGATTTCATGGGCAATACCTGCCACCAGTTGACCTAGACTCGACATTTTTTCGGTTTGGACTAACTGCGATTGGGTCTGTTGCAGCTCTTGCAAGGTTTGTTCGATTTGCTCCCGCGCTTCTGTAATAGCTGACATTTGCGAAAGGGTTGTCCAAGCAGCGATCGCTACACCCACAAACGCAACAGTAATGAGGACAATACTAAAGATTGCCCCATGATCGCCAAAGCCAAACTTGGCGAGGCTAGCGCGGGTAAACCAACCAATCGTGACTGCACCACACAGCAACAGCAATAGAGTAACAACTTGAAAAACAACCCAATCCTTGCGGGGTACATTAGCCTGATGGCGATAGCGTTTTTGCCACCAGGTTAAATTAAAAATCGCCAGGGGCAAGCAAGGAGCCAACGTTGCCAGCGCCAGAATAACCAGTGGCAATAGCAGCCCAACAATCCAATCTTGCCAGCTCCAAGCAATTCCACCAACAACTAAGACCACTGCTTCGAGTAGGCAAAAAGCTAAAGACCAACGTGGCCACAATGAATCCGATCGATGACGTTGTAACCACAGTCCCCAATGAATCGCCAGCATTGAGGCTAGGTAGCCCGTTCCCGTAACCATCACAACGCGCGCAATATCACCCCAAACTAAGCAAACTAAGCTCATCAATAGTGTAAAAACCAAGCTCGGTTCGATCACCCCCCTAGGCGAAACAACCGTAAATAGAGCTGGTAAATGGCGATCTTTTGCAAGTTGATAGAGAATGCGGGGGCAATTAGAAACGGCCGTTGCAGAGCTTAGTAAGCAACCCGAAGCAATCAGAAAGGTCACCAATCCCGACGCAGCATTTCCCCAAAACGGTCGAGCTGCGGCTGTCAAATTCAGATAGGCACTATCACCTAATTCTCCAGAAGTGGCGAGTTTGGCTAAGATCCAAGACCCGACCACATAAACCAAGGGAATAGTGATTGCCGCGACTCCCAAGCACTCCAGGGTTTTTCTGGGTTTTCGGCTATCGGAGACAAATGAAGAAGCAGTTTCACAGCCATAGACAGCATAAACCGCAATGAAAAACCACTTAGCCCAGTCAATCACACCAACTCCTGAGAAACTTTCGGGAAAAAGTCCTGGGCCGTGAGGGGAGGTTGCTAGCCAACCTAAACCTTGGATACAAAAAGTTGCCAGGAAACCAATGGCAGGAATAACAAAAAAGGAATGTAAGATTCCAATAGTTCTTGTATTGCTAAAGGCAACGATAAAAGGCAACAAAGTGAAACCAACTCTCCATGGCATTACGTCGAAAGACCAGCCAATCGTGGCTAAATTTTCTTGGATGAGATTCGTAAGAATAATGGCGTTCATTGGTGGCACAGAAATCCACCCCAACCAGTAGCCGATCGCCCCATATCGTGCCAGTAATGGGTAGTGATCGAGCAAGATCGTCATGTAATTGGGCGTGCCGCCTGAAATGTCGGGATGGTGCATACCGAGGCGTTTGACTTGCAAATTGAGTAAAACCCCAATCATCGCCCCGGGCATCCACACCCACATTGCCGCTGGTCCCAAAGCAGCGTTCATGGCTGGCGCAGTACCCAGCCATAGCAACAGTCCACTAAAACCAAATCCCCACGTTTCTAAAGTTCCCAAGCTGCGACGCAGAACAAAATTAGGCAGTGGCAATTGAGTCATGATTCCCAGCACTGAGTGAAAATTACAGTGAATAATTCCTAATCAACAGACTTGAAATTCCTAATCAACAGACCTGAGTTGCTGGGGTTTGGGTTGAGAGATGTAGTGACCGACTAGCAAGATTTCGTCTACTATATCGATCATTTGGAGGATTATGTTAAATTTGGTTAACTTCCCGAGTTGTGTCTTGTTTAAAGGCTTGCAGTACCTAGAGCTGTTTTAATTAGGACTTAGCCAGTTGGTAGTAAGTTAGGTCAGTCGGGCTGTGCAAAATCCAACAGAATTTAGGATTGATGTGTAAAGTTTAAAAAAGTCTAAAATTGACTGGCGTTGGGTCTTGTGGCTCAAACTAACCTATGAATTTGACGGCTAATCTAACTTTTGACTCTTAACTTTTAAGCCAGACTCTTTAAGCCAGATGTTTAAGCCAGATATTTAAGCCAATTGCTTAATTGGGTTACGCTAGTAGCCTCGGTTTGATCGGGGGCTTGAGCTGTGAGCCGATCGAGCCGATCGCCCTACAGAGTGTTTTCATTGCCGATCGCGATCGGCAAACTAAAACGAAAGGTGCTGCCTTCGCCCAAAGCACTGTTCACTTCCATCTGCCCTCCCTGCAATTCCACTAGGCGGCGGGAAATTGATAGCCCAATGCCTGCGCCCGTGGGATGGCGACCCGCACTGCGCGATCGACTGCGATCGCCCCGCCAAAATCGCTCGAACACATGGGGCAAATCTTCCTCGGCAATCCCTTCCCCTGTGTCTGTCACTCCGATCCAAAGCGATCGCTCATCACAGGGAGCCGCCCACAGCCGAATCGATCCCGATCGGGTGTGGCGCAAGGCATTACCCATCAAGTTCAGCAACACCTGCTCAATCCGATCAGGATCGGCCGCCACCGCCGGTAAGGTGGCCGGACAATCCAACAGCAGCTTAGGTTCATCATCAAAGATCTGATCACCCATTCGATTGAGCATCGATTCCAGCAGGGGCCGCAGCTCGATCGACTGGACGTGAATCGGCAAATAGCCCGTTTCTGCCCGCGATAGTTCTTGGGTGTCGCTCACCAGCCGTTCCAGCCGCTTGGTTTCTCGAATCAGGCGATCGAACAACTCGGGAGTTGGCTCAATCCGGCCATCGCTCAACTCCTCTAGATACCCACGCACCACCGTCAGCGGCGTGCGCAGCTCATGGGTCAAGTCGCTAATCAGATCGCGGCGGCGCTGCTCGGTTCCCTCCAAACTCATGGCCAAGCGGTTGAAGCTGCCGCCTAACTGATTTAGCTCGGGGATGTCACTGGCTTCGATCCGCGCTTCCAAATCCCCCGAGGCAAACCGCAAGGTCACGTCTTCCATGTGCTTCAGCGGCCGGGCAATGCGTCGAGCAGCCCAATAGCTGAAAGCACCTGCCGCCGACGCACCAACCACACTCGACCAAAAGGTACTTTGACGCAACACAAAGCTAAAGCTGTTGACCAGTTGGGTGCGGGCATAGCGCAACCGAAAGCCGCGCACCTCCAGCGCATCGAGCTGCAAGACAAAGGTGTTGGGCGACGACAGCCAGCCCACCACGGCAAAGCTGCCAATGCTTAAAAACACCACCAGCAAGTGGGAGATTAACAGCCGCGATCGCAGGTGGGGCCGCAGTTTGGTTAGGTCGGTAAGCAGGGAGTTCAAGGGAATAACTAACCCAGAGGAAGAGGATCGAAACAGAGCAAGTTGCAGCGCGATCGCGAGCGTTTGGCAGCGCCCAGACCTGCCTTCATCCATTGTGCCAAGGGCGATCGCCAGCGGGGGCCATGGTCGCAAGACCCGCCCTAGGCAGTGACGGGCCCGGCTGGTTACGATCGTCCTATCGCCCTCAATCTCAACCTACGACTCAGGCAGCAAGGGTTGTGGAATCGTGCGAGGCGATTGGGGAGCCAGTTCCCCCCCTTTTTCCCGCAGGAGTATTGATTAGATGAGACAGCGCAGGCGGCAACGGTTGCCCCAGGCCTGGCAACGATGGGGGGCGATCGCCTTGGTTGAAATCGCGATCGGGCTGGGTCTGTTTGCGATCGCCCCGATGCTGTTGAATTCCAGCCAGCCGGTTTTGGGATTTGCGATCGTTGTGGGTGTGCCCTGTGTTTGGGGCAGCTCAGCGATCTACCTTGGCTGGCGAGTGATCGATGCGGTACGGGCGCGATCGCTCTTGATTCAATATGATTCCCGCTATCGCCAATTATCCGTGCTGGCGTTTTTAGATATTCCTTCGCGGCTCGTGCGGCCAGCGATCGTCCTATTTGAAAAGATGCAAGAAGATCAGAGCCTTGAATCTCTCAATCTTTCACCGTTAGATTTACTCGATCGCCCCCCATCCCGTCGTTAATCCTGATCAGGAATTGATTGGAACCCATCACTGTTTATCCGATTCATTGCCATGAACCTTCGATCGCTTGTCTCCCCACTAATGCCCATTGTTGGGATCATCTCCCTCGGTCTCAATGCCTGCGGGGTCATTCCCGGCACTAGCATCATTACCGTGGAACCGGGCTATGCAGGCCTCAAAATCGAACTCTATGGCGGCAATAAGGGCATCGACAAAGCTGCCTTAGTCAGTGGACGTGTTTGGTACAACGGCTACACCGAACAAGTCGTGATTTTTCCCACCTTCGTTAACACCTATCCATTCACCAAAGATGCCAATGAAGGATCGGTGAATGACGAGTCGATTATCTTTTCTGTCGCCGGAAGTCCAGTCTCCGCCGATGTGGGTTTATCGTTTGGATTTTCCACCGAAGCCATCAGCGGTGGGCGCAAAACCCGCCTCCATGAATTTTATGAAACCTACCGTAAAACGCCCGACGAATTTCGCGCCAATGAACTGAGAAATGGCTTGCGAAACTGTTTTTCGGAAGCCTCGGAAACCCTGAAGCTGACCCCCGTGCAACTGCCCACCAGCCAACAGCGACTTGTGGGCGGCGTGCGTGAATGCATTCAGCGCCGTTTCCCGTTTATTGCGGTTCAGGATGTGTCATTGCTGAGTCCCCTGCGCTTGCCACCAGATATTCAAAAGAGCATCAACGAGCAGTTCGCAGCCCAGCAGGCGGCCCAAACCGCCGAAGCGAACCGGCGCAAGGTGGAAGCCGAAGCCGCTTCCAATGTGGCCAAGGCTAAAGGTGAAGCGCTAGTGACGATCGAGCAGGCCCGGGCCGAGGCCGAATCCAACCGCCTGCGAGCCGGGTCGATCACGCCGCAGTTGCTGGAACTGGAGCGGCTCCGGGTCGATCGGGCCCGGATCGAAAAATGGAACGGCCAACAGGCCCCCACGATCCAAGCCCCCAACGTGCAGATCGGTGGCTCGGCCGCTACGACCAAAGCGCCCTAAATCTCACTCAAGGGTGATGGGATCTGACTGGGCTGACTGGGCTGACTGGGCTGACTGGGCTGACTAGGAATGGTTGAACTCGGCCTTGCTGCGGAGATCTTGCAGAATGCCATACATCTCGGCCGCAAAGCCCTTCGGATTCCAGAGCGGTGCAGGATTGACAGGATCTTTGGCGCGCTTCAGCTTGTCGCGCACCGCATCACAGAGGTTGCGATCGCGCCCCAAGCGCACCCCCCAATCGATATATTCATCCCACGTCCAGCCCATCCCCTCGTTGTCGAGACCCGCCGCCCGCATCAGCGAGTAGCCCAGGCGCGAGAAGGACTGCTCACCCACCCGCGTCACCACCGGTTGGTTAAAGTACAAGGCTTCTAGGTTATGGGTTGCGCCGCTGTAGGGATAGGAATCAAGCAGCACATCGGCGATTTGATAGACCGCCCGGTGCTCTTCTTCGCTGGCCGTGCGGGGCAACATCCGCACTCGGTTGGGGTTCACCCCCTGGCGGCGGCATTCCTCGTGATACATCGCCAACATCACATCCAAATCACCAACCCGCGACTTAAAGAACAAAATGCTGTCAGGCGTGTGGCGCAGCACATTCACCTGAGCTTGCAGCATTTCCAAGCTGACCTTTTGCCCCGTCGGTACGCTCAGGAAAATCGTTTGATCGGCGGAAATCCGAAACGCTTGGCGCTGCTTCACGCGATCGGTCACCACACTGGGCAAGTAAGACAGGGCCGCAAAGGAACCAGACATCCGCACCAGCTTTTCCACGTAGTAATGCTCAACGCCGGCCGGGTGGGTGTTCCAGTCCACTAAGTTGTAGTTGTCGGGGCAAATGTGGGGCGCATCGTAGCCCAGCCAGGTGAGGCAAACGGGGGCCGGGCGTTGGTGCAACACTTCCGCGTGGGGCAAAATCGTGATCGAGTCGAGGTCAACCAAAACATCCAGGTTGTCCTCGCGAACCCGACGCAGAATACTCGGGGCGTTGGCATTGGGAAAGTCTTCTGTACCCGGCCAATAAAACTTTTCGGCGGCGTTTTCAAAAACAGGCGTGCGATCGTCTTTGGTTAAGTCGCCCGTCACATACATGAATAGGTGGGGCGTGTGCTCTTTCAGGGCGGTCAGAATTTCGCCGCTGCACCAACCGACGGAGTGGCGGCGATAGTGGCGAGACATGAACCCAATCCGCAGCCGATCGGACGTGCGGGGCGATCGCGTGGCGGGTGCGGCATAGAGCTTGCTGCCCACGGACTGGTGTTCAGCAATGTTCGATTCCACGATTTTGCGGTAGCCCTCGGCCAAGGCATTTGCTACGCGGGCATTGGCCGCTACGTCATCGCGCAAGTGCGGCATATCAAACAGCACGTTGCCGTAGAGCTTGGTGACATCAAAGGGTGTGAGATCATCCAAAACGGTGTAGATTTCTGGCTCAATTTCTAAAAATAGTTGTCGCGCCAGATGCCCTAACCCAATGAAGCAGAGGGTTTTGGTGGTGATGATGCCTGCCAGGACGCGATCGCGCGGGTTGCTACCTGGTTCGTTAAAGGTGATCCAACAGCGTTCAGCAACCAACCTGGCTTGGGGTAAAACGCCCCAAAAGATCAGGTGCTCTAGCAGATCCCAGTGGGCATCGAGGAACTTGCCGTCAAACTGAATGGCCCGCTCAAACCACTCGAAGGCGGTCATGCGCTCACCCAGTTGCATCAATCCTTGGGCAATTCGGTAATAGCCCTGCACGCCTTGGACTTTCGGATCGATCGCGATCGCCTGTTGCCAGCACTTGACCGCCTCTGCGCCTTTGCCAGCATCAGCAAAGGCACAACCCATACTCCAATAGGCTTGGGCCATTTTGGGATTGGCCTGAATTGCTCGCTCAAAGCATTGCACGGCTTCGTTGGTTTGCCGCTTGCCGACCAGTACGCTGCCTAGGTTGCACCAAGCTTCAGCGTAGTTCGGATTCAACTGCACCGCTTTTTGATAGGCATCGGCAGCCTCTTGGGTGTTGCCTTGGGCTAGCAACATATTGCCGTAGAGCTTGAGCGCTTCTGGAAAAGCGGGCTGAATTGCTAAGGATTCGGTGATTAGTTCAAGGGCGATGGATCGATCGGCTTCACTTTGGTTCATGGTGGCGCGATCGAAGTGAATCGCCGCCAGCCGTTCCATCAGTTGGGCAAAGGATGGCGCGCTGGCCATCAGTCGCAAGTCTGCTTCCCGGCCCGGCGCGCAGGTGGTTTGGGCGGCCGGGGGCGGCACGGGTTGGCCGGTGCGATCGGCCTGGACGATCGCCTCGGGAGCCGTCATCCCCCACAGCACTGGGCGCACGGCCAAACCCCGGCGATAGTGCAACTCCGCCCCCGCCAAATCACCGATTTCCCGCAACAGGTTGCCGGAAACCAGTTCTAATTCGGCTACCCGATCGAAACTGCCGGCCAGGTAATGCCACTGGGCGTATTGATCGTAGGCTGGGAGCAAATCCCGCACTAGGTTTTGGAGATTGCCAATCACCTCGGGGCTACCGGGCTGGAGTTGCAGGGCTTGATAGTAATATTTCAGCGCTTGATCCCAGGTGCCGATCGCATGGCAAATTAGCCCGGACGTGTTCAAGATCGCTGGGTCTTCGGGGCGCTGGACGAGGGCTTTTTCGACGTTGGCGATCGCGATCGCCATTTCGCCCATTTGGTAGGCGATCGCCCCAAACCAATGCAGGGCTTCGGGGTGGTTGGGGTGATGTTCGAGGATTTGTTTGTAGATCAGACCCGACTGTTCGAGTTTGCCCGATCGCAGCAATTGCATTGCACGGTCGAGGGCCTGAGAAACCGCAGCATCATCCATGACAAAACCCAAAGCAAAAGGTGTGGCGAAGTTGGCAGAACAGTAAACGACCAGCAGGCGGCGATCGCGGGGCAATCACCGCCCGAGGATGAGGCGTGGGTGGGCGATCGACCTAGCCGATCGCGGCCGGCTGACGGCTGGGCTGGTTGTAGTAATCGACCAAGGTGCTGGCCGGGTCGTAGGCGATCGGGGGCAAGCGATCGGCGGCAAAATCCTTCAGGAACTCCACATGTCGCCACAGCAGGGCTTGGTGAGAATAGCGCTCCAAGACGGTGTTGCGAGCCGCTTGGCGAATGTGGGCCATTTGGGTGGGATGGGTCAGCACTTCCACCACCCGATCGGCAATTTGCTTGGGTGAGAAGAAGTCCGCCAGCAGGCCGTTTTCGCCATCCCGGATCACTTCTTGCACCGGAGCAGTGGCGGAACCCACCACCAAACAGCCAGCCGCCATGGACTCGATCATTGACCAAGACAGCACGAAGGGGCGCGTGAGGTAAATGTGCGCCTTGGACGCTTGCAGCACTTTTAGATACAAGCCATAGGGCAGCGATCCCACAAAGTGCAAGCGCGACAGATCCAACGAGGGCAGCCGCTCCAACATCAGTTCTTTATAGGTTTTGCCGTCCGGTAGCGCTCGGCCGTAGCAAACGCGATCGCTCCCCACCACCACCACATGGCAGTTGGGGCGCTTTTCTTGGAGGTAAACGATCGACTCCATGAACTCGGGGAAACCGCGATAGGGTTCCATGCCCCGGCCCACGTAAGTGACGATTTCGTCCACATGGGAAAGATCCAAGTTGGGCAGCACCAGCTTGGCATTGGGATCAGGCACAAAGAAATCGGTATCTACGCCGTCATGCAGCACGTGCAGTTTCGATTGATATTCCGGCGGAAACTGCGATCGCTGCCAACCCGTGGGGCAAATTCCCCGATCGCAGGAATAAAGATCCTGCAAAATCGAGGCATTTTTAATCCGAATGCGGGCTTGGTCGTCCACGGACAGCGGCTCCGACGGATCAAAATCCGCATCCGACCCCACAGATTTGTAGAACCACTCGAAATAGCCCAATAGCTTGGCGTTGGGGAAGGCATCCTTCATAAACAGGGTCGAACCCCAGCCCGAGTGGCCATAAACCACATCGGGCACAAAGCCGTTAGCCTTCAGCGCTTCTGCCACCCGAAACATCGATTGGCCTTGCAGCACGGCCGCCTCAAAGGGGCGAATGTAGTGGTGAGTGCCGGGGCTGGGATCGCGGCTGGGCTTGAAGAGGACTTTTTGGACTCCGGCAATTTGCCACTCGGGATTTTCGTTTTTGGTGCCAAACACCACTTGGTGTTCGGGATCGCGTCCCAGGGCCGCCGCGACGTGGCGAAACTGTGCGGGAAAGTTGGGGTGCAGAAACAGAATTCGCATGATCGCCGTGGGTCGTCCTGTAAAGTCGTCCTGAAATTCGATCGAGTCTAAGTGTCCCACCGAAGGGGCCGACGGGCAATGTGGAAAATGCAGCCCATCCTAAGCAGGCAATCCTAGGCGGGCAAGCTTAAAGGATGTCTGAAAAGCCAAAATGGATACTTTGCATGCCCCATCGATCAACGCAGACAAGGGGCTTGAGCATCTTGCCCCCACGACTATTGGTGCTTGGCCCAGATCAAAAGATACTTTTCAGACATCCTCTTAGGCGGGCAATCCTAGGCGAGATCAATCGCCATGATCGCCCCGCCACTGGCCAGGGAACGGGAAGCAGCCGCCAGCACGCGCACCAGGCCCGTGCCCACGCGCGCATCGGAGCGATCGAGCGGGACTCGATCTAAGATCCCGGCCAAGAATCGATCGCAAACCCGCCCGAGGGGTTCACCGGGTTCCAGGGCGATCGCTTCGGTGGTTTGGTTGATGGGAACCCATTGGCGATCGGTTTGTTCCAATTGACCGCGAAATAGGGTCAGGGGCGATCCCGAATTCATTTCGTCAAACACGAGAGTGCCTGCGGAACCCACCAGGCCCAGCCGCCGGGATCGATCGGGATTGTTCCAGCACAGGTGAATGGTGGCTGTAAAGGGTTGGGGCCATTGTGGGCTGGGTGGGTAATGTAGCGTTAACCAAACCAAATCGGCCAGACCAGCAGCGGGGTTGGGGCGATCGCTGCCGGCTGCATGGCCCGGTTGCAACCAAGTCTGGCCCTGGGCGGAGACAGCGATCGGGCTGGACTGCAACCAGTGATTAAAAATCGCGATGTCATGAATCGCCAAATCCCAAAGGGCATCCACATCTTGGCGCACGGGGCCCAGGTGGGTGCGGGCCCCATAGCCATAGCGCAAGTCCGCCAGCTTGCCCGCCCGGACGATCGCCGCGCCTGCTTCCACCGCTGGATGGAACAGGTAGGTGTGATCAACCATCAACTGGAGCTGGTGCGATCGGGCCAGTTCCCCGAGCCGATCGCCTTCGATCGGGTCGAGGGTCAAGGGTTTTTCCACCAAGACGTGTTTGCCCGCGCAGAGGGCCAAGCGCACCAGCTCAAAGTGGGTGATGGCCGGCGTTGCGATCGCCACTGCTTCAACCGTCGGCAGGGCGATCGCCTCGGCCGCATGGGATGTGAACCGGATCTCTGGGCGATCGGCCGGGCCAGACCAGCGATCGACCGTCTCGGCCAGCAACTCGGGATTGGCTTCGGCCACCGCCACCAAGCGCGATCGGGGATGGTTAGCAAATTGGCGAATTAAATGTTTGCCCCATCGTCCCGCACCGATCACGGCCATGCCGACGGTTCGATCGCCCATGATTCATCCCCAGTTGTCGTCAAGTCGCTACCATCATCGGCCAAACATGAACCGACGGCGATCGCCACTTCCGGTCGTTCAGCCAACACAACGGCCGATGGGGGGAAATTGCGATCAGCCGTCGGTCAGCCCGTGAGGCAATATTGCGAGTAACGCTCAACCCAGCGATCGGCTACGAAGCTGAACCACAATTGCAACTCGCTTGGGAGCAGCAAGCGCCGCCCTGATGACCGTTGGCGCAAGCATCGCTGCAATAGTATTTGCCATCTTTTTGGATTGCCGTGGCCAAATCCACTGCGCACAGGCAAGGGCCACAGTCACACTTGTGAGTGGTGATCGTCATGACGTTCTCCAAGTTGGGCGAGAATACATCTGATTAACTGTTCAGATGTTGAAATCCTACCATAGGCAATCCCCCGATCGTCAAGGTAGCGATCGGGGGATCAAGGCATTGAAGCAAGGCTGGGGCGATCGGTTAGCTGTCGCTCAGTTGCCAGTGACTCGCGATCGGCATCCGCCAGCCCGTGCCAAAGGCCCGCTCCGTCACTTTCAGACCCGGCGGCGTTTGGCGGCGCTTGAATTCTGCCCGCGTCAGCAGTCGCATTACCCGCTCCACGATCGGGCGATCGTGCCCCACAGCCACCAAGTCATCGAGGGATTGTTTTTGGCGAATCAGGCAATCGAGAATGTCATCCAACACGTCATAGGGCGGCAACGAATCCCCATCCACCTGACCCGGCCGTAGCTCCGCGCTCGGTGCTTTGGTCAGCACATTTTCCGGGACGATCGCATCATTTGGGCTGCTGAGTTTGGCAAAACCCGCCACACCAACCTGACCTTGATTCAGCCATTGACAAAGGGAATAGACGCGCGTTTTGGGTACATCGGCGATCGCAGCCAAGCCACCATTGGTATCGCCATAGAGTGTGCAATAGCCCACGGCCATTTCGGATTTATTGCCCGTAGAAATTAACAAGTAGCCAAACTTATTGGCCAGCGCCATTAACAAATTGCCGCGAATCCGGGATTGCAAGTTTTCTTCCGTCACGTCCGGCTCTGTTCCTTGGAACGGATCGGCCAGCACTTGCTCAAAAGTATTCATCAACGGCTCGATCGGTAATTTAAGGGTTTTCATGCCCAAATTGTTAGCCAAGGCCAAAGCATCAGTAATCGAATGATCGGAGCTATAGGGAGAGGGCATCAACACCCCCAAAACCTGGTCAGCACCAACGGCGGCCACGGCTAGGGCCGCAACCAAAGTAGAATCAATGCCACCACTGAGTCCCAACACAATCTTGGAAAAGCCACATTTGCGCGCATAGTCCCGAATCCCTAACACCAATGCTGACCAAAGTTCTGCATCAGTGCTGGTGGGTAAAGGTGCAATCAAACCGGTTTGTTCAGGTAGGGATTGATTCAGTTGAATATCCGAAAAACTGGCAGCCCAGGAGCCTGCCATTCCCGTGGCCACAAAATCACGGGTTTGTGAATCAAACTCAGTAAAAATTAGCCCCGTTTCAAAGCCTGCTCCACGGGCAGCGATCGCCCCAGTGCGACTAATGGCCAAGCTAGTTCCATCAAAAATCAAGTCATCGTTGCTGCCCACTTGATTGACATAGGCGATCGGGAATCCATAGCTAGCGGCGGCTGACTGCACCATTTCTTCACGCAATCGTTGCTTCCCGATTGTGTAGGGAGAAGCAGACAAATTCACCACAAAATCTACCCCTTGGGATGACAAGTCCGCTAGGGGATCTGCTTCATAAAATTTTCGTCCCCAGAAGCGATCGTCATTCCAAATATCCTCACAAATCGTCACGCCAATTTTGCAGCCCTCTAAGATAAATGATTCTGCTTTTTTGCCAGGCTCAAAATAGCGACCTTCATCGAACACATCGTAGGTTGGCAGTAACCGCTTGGTAAAAACTTGTTTTAACTCACCATGATCAATCAAAACAGCGCTATTAAAGAGACTTTTACCTCCTTCAATGTCTAGCAGGTTATTGACAGCAACGCCCACTAAAACAGCAATATTTCTCGGCAATTCCTGAGCTAGGGTTCGTAGTTGCTGTTGCATCGCGCTCAGGAAGCCTGGTCGTTCCAAGAGATCGCGAGGAGGATAGCCGCAGAGGGCTAGCTCAGGTGTGATCAGTAGCCGTGCACCGCGATCGCTTGCTTGCTGGGCCGCTGCGATAATTGCTGCTGCATTGCCAGCCAGATCTCCCACCATTAAGTTCAATTGAGCCAGGGCAATTTTCACAGTCCACAACCCTCAAAATCTAGGAAATACTGAATTGGTTCTACTAGCGATCACACGGACTGACTGGAATGATATCGCTCATCAGTACCTAAGAGAATACCTGAAAATTCATGCGTTACTAATGCTATCGATCACTGCCCACTCACTGAAGTAATTGATACTCAGTATTGATCGCTGGAATTATGGCTCAAATTATGGTTTGAGGGGGTACGCGATCGCCTTAGACAATGAGGAATCTGGGTAGGGCGATTCGGTGGCGTAATGTTCATAGTCAGCGATCGCTAGCCAGTAGCCAGTAGGTTGGGTTGAGCTTGCAAAGTCCAACGCGATCAATGGGAGTTTTGCTGGTGTTGGGTTTCGTTCCTCAACCCAACCTACTGATTCAACTACTGATTCAACTTTTGACTCTTGACTTTGAAGCCAATGATTTAACTTGGTTTCGCTACTAGTAGAGGATCGACTTTGGTGTTTCAGACATTCCTTGAGCCGATCGCATGGAGCAATGCTCATAGTAAGTGATCGCTAGATTACCGGTTTGGCGGATTGCTCGCCAATCTAAGCTACTACTAATGATCGTGCTGATTAGGGGTAGCACCTTTGTTACGGATCGCCTTGCTGTTATGGCTAGTAGTTGTCGCCCTGTTGCCTTCCAAATCAACAAATGAACTAGAGTGCTGCTGTGGGCAATCACGTAGTCCTGTAGCACTTTGCCACCAGCACCAATTAAGGATTGCTGGGCACAGTAGAGTGTTTTGGAAAAGTCACGTTCAATGGCTAATTGCATATCATGAATTGAAGAGTGAGCAATTAGTAATAGCGCCTCTTCCAAAATAATATCTCCTTGAATTGATTGACCATATAGGTAGGCAATGCAGTGAATTGTAAAGGTGCTGATGCGAATTTCTTTGAGGATATCAAGGGGTAAAACAATCAACCCAATGAGGCCGGTGGCTGCTCCAATACAGCCATTTTTAATTGCCTGACGGTGGATAATCTGACGGGCTAATTGGCGATGGGTATGGTGGGGATAGCGCTGGCGAATGCGTTCTACATAACGCACCACCCGATCGCTTGAAATTTCCACCAGGCGATGAATCAGCCATTCCAAACCGGTAATGCTGGCACGCTTGACGGCTCGGCACCATTGCCGCCCCTGGGGCTTTCGCAGAGATTGCCGTTGCCAAGTTGCCATCGATGCCATGACCTCGATCGCGTCGATCGCTAGTATCGTTTGATCGCTATTGTCTAGGCTGTTTGGAAGCCCCGTCAATTGTGGTCAGCGATCGCCCCTTCGAGGATGTCTGAACGGCCAAAGTTGATACTCTGCACACCCCATCGATCAACATAGACAGGGGGCTTGAGCATCTTGCTACCACGACGATTGGTGCTCAGTTCTAGTCGAAAGATACTTTTCAAAGATCCTCTTAAACGAATACTAAAGGCTTGTTCTCCAGTTTTTGAAAGGCGACTGCATCAAACTGATAGAGACTGGCCGGGCGACCCGCGCCGCGCGAGACTTTCACGCCGGTATCTAACAAAATTCCCAGCTTTAATAAGCGGCTGCGAAAGTTGGAATAATCGGAAAAATTGTCGCCCAAAACCGTGGTGTAGAGCTGATATAAATCGCTGAGGGTGAAGGATTCGGGCAACACATCAAAGGCGATCGGGCTGTATTCCAACTTGTTGCGCAGTCGTTGATAGCCATATTGCACAATCCGATCGTGGTCGAAGGCGAGTTGGGGCAGGCGATCGAATGGATACCAAGCAATCCCGATCGCCCCGTCGGTGGCAAAGTCGGCGATCGATTCGGTTTCGGCATAGCGCACCAGGGCAAAGTAGCTAACCGACAGGTAGCGCACCCCAAAGCTATCGGCCGATTCCCGAGGATCACGCCCCGGCCCGCCAAAGGTATAGAGCTGCTCTAGGTAAAGATGGCGCACGCGAATTTTTTCGGACAAGACCCGGTAGGCGGCAGCTTCGAGGGCTTCTCCTTGGCGCACCAGGGTTCCTGGCAGGCTCCAGCATCCGGCAAAGGGATCGTGTTGGCGCATCACGAGCAACACCAACAACCGTCGCTTGTCGATATCGACCGAAAAAATCACGTTATCTACCCCCACCTTGAAGTCAGCTAGGGGTTCGCTGGTCGTGGGGCCGGGTACAAGCCGGGTGCTTAACCGACGTTCTGCCATAGGTAGAGTTGCTCGCCCCGAATGTAGGCTTCGATCGCGGGGGGGATGCTGTGGCGATCGCCGGCTTCCCGGTAGGCGCTCGATGATCCAACGGGGCCGCTGAGATCGGCTAGCTCGATCGTGGCCCCCAAGGCGGCGAGTCGATCGAGGTCAGCGAGTTCCACAGGATAGCCCGGCCGGGGAATCACCAACAGTCGCGCCTGTTGCACGATTTCCGCCGATCGATACCAGCGGGGCAACTGCGCCACCAAGTCCGAGCCAATTACCAAACTCAACGTGGCATCGGGCCAACGCTCCCGCGCCCGTTCCACCACCACCACCGTGCGGGGATGGCTCAACTCGGGGCAAACCTGCACATGGGTCGATCGCGGCTCGATCGTTTCCACCAAAACGCGCAACATTTCGGTGCGGCAGTCTAAGGGGGCGCGGTGGCTTTTGAAGGGGTTGTCTGCGGCCCAAACGGCCACCCGATCGAACCGCTGGGCCAACCAAGCGACGATCGCCTGATGGCCGTAGGTCGGCGGGTCAGCACTGGTTCCAAACAGGGCGATCGAGGTCATGGGACAAGCGCTAATGGGCGCAAACAACAGAACGAAACAAACCTAAGGACGACCTAAGCATCGGCGGGGCGGACGCGATTCGTGAGCGATTGTAGCGCAGGCGACAATTCCGGCAGTACTGATCGCGGGTCATGGATCGATCGCACGGTTTCCGGCAGGGTTTGCACCTGCGATCGCACCCGCTGGGCGATCGTGGTCAGGGATTCCGGCGGCTGGGTGCGCTGGCCCTGAATCATCACGCGCTGGAGCAGTCCCGACCCGCTCACCTCCTCGGCCAACACTAGGCGATCGCCCAACCAGCCGCCCGACCGATCCCACTGGCGGATGACTTGCTTGCGGCCCGGGTAGGTAGCTTTGCCCGTCGATCCCTTGGCCACCGGCAACCCGTCCAGCTCCACTAACTTATAAACCCCATTCACCGGCTGCCCTGTGACCAATTTTGTGCCGATGCCGTAGCCATCAATCACCGCGCCGGCCGCCCGCAGCCGCAAAATTTCCGCCTCATCCAAATCGCCGCTAACCATGATTTTGGTGTGGGGCAGGCGATCGCGCGCCAACTGGGACAGGGCCACCAAATCCCCCGAATCCAGCCGAATTGCTGGGACGGCCAGGCCTTCGTTGGCGACTCGTTCGGCTAGGCGCTCGATCGCCCGCACCGGGTCAAACGTATCCACCAACAAAGCCGCCTGGGGAAACAGGCCCTGAAACGCATCGAAGGCCGCCGTTTCCGAACCGGCCGTGGCCCCCAAGGCCATCACCAAGGCGTGGGCCATCGTTCCCGCCGGTTTCCGGCCCAACTGCAAGGCCGCCGCCACGTTCGAGGTGGCATCCAACCCCGCTGCCAGGGACGATCGGGCCGCCCACAAGGCCGCCTGGGGACTAAAGGCCCGCCGCGTGCCAAACTCCAATAACTGAGACCGCTCACCGGCCACATCCCGCAACCGCGCCGATCGCGTGGCCACCAATGTCTGATAATTCAGGGCATTTAACAGATAGGTTTCCACCCACTGGGCCTGCCACAGGGGCGCTTCGATCCGCAGCAACGGTTCGTGGGCAAAGGCGATCGTCCCTTCCGGCATGGCCCACAGATCCCCCGTAAACCGAGCCGCACTCAACAACTCCCAAAAGCGATCGGGAGCGCGATCGAACAGGCCCGTAGCCCGCAGTTGCACCACCTGAGCCGCCGTCAGCCGCAACCGTTCCAAATGTTGCAAGGCCTGCTCTAGACCCATCGCCACCAGGTAACCAAAGCCCTCGGGCAGTCGCCGCGCGAACAACTCAAAGCTGGCCGGTCGCTGCTCCACACCGCGATCGCAATAACAAGCGATCATGGTCAGTTGATACAAGTCCGTGAGCAATGCGCTGTCCTCCACCGTTGCATCCAGTGGAGCGGCGATCGCGGCCAGTTCAGGAGCCATTTCGGGATCGGTCAGAGTCAACATAGGTTCGGGGCGATCGGGCGATCGCGAAAGACCGTTAATCTATTTATAGTAATTTTTACCAAAAATAGCAACCCTAACCCATTGCCCCAGTCATCGTAACAAGGGGCTTAAGCCCCTTGCCGCCTCACGATCGCGTCACGGTGGAATCAGGGCTTCGGACAGTTAATTGGACGACAGGCTTTAGGGCGTGTCATCAAATGAGCTTGATTGGGGCTGGAACGACCAATTTTCCTAGCCCAACCGCCCTAGACAATTGGCTCAAGCCCCTTGCTGCAACACGATCTCGTCACGGTGGACTCAGGGTTTCGGACAATTAGACGACAGGCCCTAGGATTCCACGGGATAAACCGTTTCGTCTTCCTTGCGCCAAGCCGGATCGACTAGGCAGATAAAGGTCAGCGGCTCAGGCCCCAAGCTACGGACAAATTGTTGGGCATTGGGCGGAATATACACCGCATCGCCCGGCTCAATGCTTTGCACCTCACCGTCGATGTGCATTTCGCCGCGCCCGGCCATGATGTAGTAGACCTCTGAGGTGGTTAGGGAGTGGGGCAAGGAGGTTTCACCCACGGGCAAAATGGCGTGGGCCAGGCTATAGCGCAGGGCGATCGGCTGTTTATCGGGATGCAGCAACTCGCGCAAAATCGAATTGTCGCCCGCCACAAATTCTTCGCAATCGCCCAATTTCCGAACCAGCATGGCTTGACTCTCTGAGGTATCTGCCGGTCATTCAAGCAAACTTTGCCGCCACCCGTAGCGGTCGATAGGTGCGATCGGGTCTTGGTTGGACGATCATCCGGCCATCGCCCCAGCAGAGAAGGGCTCCAAAACGCCCTCATGGTTTCTGTAAAAATCACCAAAACTTCCAGGTAATGCAGTCCGAGTCCTCTTAGTCCCTAGGGGTTGGGAGCGACCAGCTCACCGCCACGCCCGTCAGTACAGCTACTTGTGCCAACACTGATTTCACCGCCGCCAGCTCCTGTTTCAGGGCAGCGACTTCTTGGCGCAAAGCAACAACTTCTTTCACCAGCTCTACTGGATCTAGCTTGATCGCTGGATCGGGCAACTGGGGTGTGGTCGTGGGTTGCACTGCCTGGCTTTCGAGGGAATGCCAAGCCGTTAGCAACTGTTTCCGGCTGGGAGTTTTGGAAAAGGTAATGCCGCGTGCTTTGAGCGCTTTGCGGATACCCTGCGGCGATCCATATTGCTGGATTAAATCCTCCCAACTGGTAGCCAGCTCCTGGCCGATCGCCCCCGATGATGCTGGCGGTAACAGCGGTTGGCGCGCCTCGATCGCAGGCTCAGGCGAGATAGCATCATCGGCTGATGCCACATCGCCTAAACGATTCACAGCATGTTGAGCAACCGCAAAAATTGTGGCGCTGTTTTCGAGATCCCGTTGCAAATGCTGACGAGCGGCTTCTTCGCTGTCTTGCATGCTTTTTAGGATCTTTTGAAGCCTAGCTTTTCCCATGTATGGCCTAGCAACTAGCGATCGAGTAGATTACGACCGAGACTAGCGCGATCAGTTTTTTTGAAGTCATCATCCTGCTCATTATCTAACAGCATCCGTGGCTCAGGAGCGGGCTTCATTGCACCCAATGACTCATCAGAATCGGGTTCACGCCACCAGACAATCAGCTCTTTGATAGCCACAAACAGCTTGCCAAATCGCTCACCAATCGGTAGCTTGCCACTGGTTGTAATGCCATCGAAACTGACAGCCAGTTTCTCCAATCGTGTCGAGATTTCTGTGAGTTCGCTTTCCAGAGCTTCTGTCTGCTGAGACTTGAGTTGCAGTTCCTGGGAGGATTGTCGAAGCAGGGCTTCACGTTCTGCCTTCAGCGTGGTGATGACTTGTCCTAGATGCTTAGACTCAGCAAGCAGCTTGTCTTTATATTGATTCGCCAGAGTTTTATAGCGCCCTTGGCTCAATGCTAACGATTTATGGTTAGTGCGCATCGCGTAGTAGGCCTGCTCTAGCTCTTCGCGGCTCAACTTACTGACATCCTTGGGAAAGTCGGCGGTCGATCGAACTTGGGGAGTCGATGAAGAGCTGTTGGCCATGGAGCGCTCCTTGGGAAGCTGTGCAAACCTCTCACTAATATAGACTGCCTAGGGAATGCGATCGCAAATTGGACTAGGAGCAATTGCTTCTGGCATGCCCACCCATAACAGAACCATGAAAGCGACAAGGCGCAAAACCGATCGCCTAGGGTGGGTGAACCGCCATTGTTGCCCTATGGGTCGCCCCTGCTACAACGAAAGGGTATTCACGGAGTTGCCCAGCGCGTTATGTTGCTAACCACCACGTCCAGCCTCGAAGGAAAAACGATCACCAACTACTACGGCATTGTCAGCGGTGAAGCGATCTTGGGGGCGAATATTTTCAAGGACTTTTTCGCTGGGATTCGGGATGTAATTGGGGGGCGATCGGGTTCCTATGAAAAGGAACTCCGCAAAGCCAAAGACATCGCCATGAGCGAGATGATGGCCGCCGCTCGCGAGCTGGGAGCCAATGCGATTATTGGCATCGACATCGACTATGAAACGATTAGCCTAGCCAACGGTGGTGGAATGCTGATGGTGGCTGTTAGCGGCACGGCTGTGCGGGTTGAGTAGCGATCGCGGCGGACATGGACGGGGATGGATCGGCGCAGTTCATCGATGAATCCACATACACTTCACAGGAGTTATTGTCGGTTTCATCAAGGCGAATTTTTACCAATTGCACCCCCAACTCTTGAATCGGTTGTAAGAGGCGATCGCGAATATAAATGGCGATGTTTTCCGCCGTTGGCACGATCGCTTCAAAGGCTGGAATATCTTGATTGAGAAAGGTGTGATCAAGATGATCAATGATTTCTTGATCCACCAATTCTCGTAACTGGTTGAGTTCAATCACCATGCCGGTGCGTGGATGAATTGGCCCCCGCACCGTCACCCAGAGTTTGTAGTTGTGGCCATGGCCGCTGGGTCGGGCACATTTGCCATAAATCTCGCTATTTTGCTGCAGCGTCAGGCTGGGCAACGAGAGCCGGTGGGCCGCGCTGAAGTGGGTGTGAATCGTTAGATCCGCTTCCATGTCCTGCCCTCGGTAGTCAACAACAAGGCTCGCATCGGGTGATAACTGAATGTGACTGAGGGCAATCTGCTGTGCGGCCCAGCAGGGGGCGAGCCGTTGCCACAGGGCGATCGCCACAAATTCGCTACTGGGCAGGGTGTTGGCAAATTCTGGCCAAACATCGTTTAAATAAGCGCCATGCAGGGGTTGCAACACTTCCCGTTGCAAGGTGCGCTTAATGGTGGTGGAAAGGTTGGCCACCATGCCGTGATCATCGACTGGGCCGCGCACTTGTACCCATAGGGTAAAGGTGCTGCCGGGGGCGCGGGCCGCAATGCCAAATCGTTGCCAATTTTCGGCTTCACTCAGCTCCGGCAACCAATACCGATAGCTGGCGGCGAAGGTGACTCGGCGGCTGATGGTGCAAATTTCGCTCATGCGTCAATCGAAATTCCCGGCAGCGACGGTGGCCACCACTGGCCTTAGGGGTTCGCGGGGCGATCGGGTAAACGGAGTGGGGGCAGGGGCCGGCCCGATCGCGGTGGATTGACCACGATGCTGTTGGGGCGATCGACTCGCGGGGCTGGCGATCGCTCCCAGTCGTGACCCGTGGTGGTCGATCGGTAGCGCGTGGGGATGGGCGATCGGGCCGCTTGAATCAGCCGCGAGGAATATTTCCACCAATAGAGGGCCGCCGCACTGCCTGCAAAAATCAGCCCGAGGGCCGCTAGCCCAGCCTCGCTATCGGAACCGGCGATCGCCAACTGAACAGCGCCCATCGTGAGCAAAAAGCAGGCGATCGGGTCGCGACGATAGGCGGTTTTTAAGAATCGAGACCAGAACCAATTCATGTTGGCTCCCTGTGCGGGGTAGGGATCGGGGGGATGGTGTCCAGTCTACCGATCCCGGTTCCCATTTCGGTCTGGGGGCCGTTGCCATTTCCCGAGTGCAGTCTGAAACAGTCAATTTTCCATGCCCCAATCGTCGTAGCAAGGGGCTTAAGCCCCTTGTTGCCCCATAAGATCCGCTAACAATGTTGCTCACGATTCGCTAACAGTGGGATCAGGAATGCGGGCAATATGACCACAGGCCCCGAGCAACTTGCTACCCAACGCTGCGTAGCGTTGGGCGATCGCAACTACATCAAGCCCAGCCAAGCCAGCAAGCCCTGACCCGTAGCCGCTTCGATCGCCAAGGCCAGCAGGAAGCCCACCATGGCTGCCCGGCCGTTCAGGCGCTCGGCGTAGTCGTTAAAGCCAAATTTCGGTTCTGCCAGTTGCGGAGTGACGGTCGGTTGCGGTTGAGCCATGATTTCCTCCGAATCAATTTGCGATCGTTGTTTTTACAATTTGTAACATTCTATCGCAGGTCGGCCAACGATGGGGCGCTCACTTCGATCAGGCTTCTAAGTTCAGGCTTCTAGGCGCGCCGCCCAAGCCGCCCCGAAGTTTGTAGATCGGCGATCGTCCGGTTGCCGGTGCAAAACATGGTCGTTTCCAACTCCGCCACCAGCACCTCACAGAGAAAGTCCAGGGCTTCCGGCGACTCCTCCGCCGCTTGCAGAAACGGGATCGCCAGCCCCGCTAAGTTGGCCCCCAGGGCGATCGCCTTGGCCGCATCCAAGCCATTGCGCAAGCCGCCCGACGCAATCAAGGGCACTTCTGGGGCCACCTGCCGCACCGCCAGCAAGCAATCCACCGTGGGCAGGCCCCAATCGCGGAAGGTGTCGCCCAGCCGCCGTTGCTTCGGATCGCGGGCGCGCACACTCTCCACCTTGGCCCAGGATGTACCGCCGGCCCCGGCCACATCGATCGCCCGCACACCAGCCGCCAACAGTTTCTGCGCCATCGAGCCGGAGATGCCGTTGCCCACTTCCTTGGCAATCACCGGCACGGGCAGGCGATCGCACAGGTCAGCAATCCGATCGAGCAACCCCGCAAAGTTCGTATCACCCTTGGTTTGCACCGCTTCTTGCAGGGGGTTGAGGTGCAAAATCAGCGCATCGGCCGCCAGCCAATCCACCAGCTCTTGGCACTGTTGCAAACCGTAATCGTGGTTAAGCTGCACCGCCCCCAAGTTGGCAAACAGCAAAATATCCGGCGCAACCGATCGCACCGCAAAAGTGCGCCGCACCTCGGGCCGTTCCACCGCCACCCGCTGCGATCCGACTCCCATCGCAAATCCCCAACGCTGGGCCGCCGCCGCCAACCGGAAGTTCAGCCGCTCGGCCTGTTCTGTGCCGCCGGTCATCGAAGAAATCAGGAAGGGTGCGCGCAGATCCTTGCCCAAAAACTGGCTGCTAGGGTCGATCGCCGCACGATCCAGCTCGGGCAGACAGCAATGGTCGAAGCGGTAGCGATCGAAACCACTGCTCACTTGCTGACATTGCACATCGTCTTCGAGGCAGGCGCGCAGGTGGTCGGCTTTGCGGCTTTGGGTGGCTTGGGCGATCGCCTCGGGTGGGGCGATCACAGCGGATGAGGCGGGAGATGCAAGGGGATCGGTGGACTGCATGATCGTCACAGAACGAGAATCGTGAATCAGTGTCGCGCGGGGCGATCGCCCTCCCGCTTCCCTGCCAACTTTCGCAACATTTGTGGGGTGAGCGGGGGCGATCGCGGTGCTGTCTGTCCTGAGTGACTTGAAGTTCAGGCGATCGTAGTTGTTGATCCCCTAATCTTCCTCCTCCTCTTCGCTGTCCTCATTGTATTCTTCTTCCTCACTCTCTTCGTCGTACTCTTCCTCTTCTTCACTCTCTTCGTCGTACTCTTCCTCTTCTTCACTCTCTTCGTCGTACTCTTCCTCTTCCTCGTACTCTTCCTCTTCTTCGCTTTCTTCGTCGTATTCTTCCTCCTCTTCCTCCTCGCTTTCCCCGTCGTACTCTTCCTCTTCCTCGTCGTATTCCTCCTCCTCTTCTTCGTCTACAGCTTCATCATCATCCCCCTCTTCTGAATAGTCGTAGTAACCCTCTTCATCATCGTCATCATCGCCATAGAAATCATCATCATCACTGCTTTCAATCCCAGTCGAAAAATCCAAGTCCGTTACTTGTTTAATCGCCCAACAATCGAAGCACCATTCATCATTCGTCATGTAGTTATAGGGGATATAGCAATAACCCTTATCTCCCCAAGCTTCACCCCAGGAGTTACGGACAATAAAAGCCTGATTATGGTCAGAATATCCCACGCAGAGCATGGCGTGGCGACCATGGGTATCGCGCACTTTTTCATTGCGATCGGGCATCAGAACGCGCCCATTTTTCTCAGCTTTGCCAAAGGAATCAAACAACACCAACCCAAAGGCAAAGGGGTGACCATCGGCCAAGCAAGCCTTCATGGCAGTCAAATCGACCGGAATTTCCTGGGCATCATCAACCAAGAAGTTCTGGGCTTCTTCATACGCCTCCGCAGAGGGTTCCGCATCAAACTCTTCGGGCACATAGGGCCAGGTATTTTCAGTGCAGGCTCCCACTTCCTGTAGCACTTGAATGCTGCCGCTAATGGAGCTGCCACCATCGCCGATCGTCCCTGCGGCCTTGCGAGCGTTGTAATAGATAAACAATCGACTAATATCGCCCGCCTCTCCTAGGGTGCGCATGGCTAAATATTCATAGGCTCCAGCGATCGCATTGGCCGTGCAACTGCCCACCGTGGATTGATCTTCAACGGGCGTTAAATACCGCCGCAAGTCCACCCGGGTTGGCAGATTTTCTGCTGATCGACTCGATTGAAACAAACTAAACTTTGGCGGCTTTTTCGTCGATTTAACACAAGCACCAATGCGAACTTTACGACCGCTACGACGATCAACCAAGTATCCAACTTTAGGCATAACGACAGCTCAGGGTTCTAATCAAAGTTCTAAGAACAGTAGACAAGGCAGTGTGGCAGTTTAATCAGAATTGCCACATTGATGCGATGTGCAAATTGGGTAGGGAGTTGAGAGGCAACCATCCCAGATCAATCCAGAAAAACGAGAGGGTTCAGCAGCGCATAGCAATCGCCTGGGTTCTTGTTACCGTGCCTAGTCCATTGCAAGATCTGGAAAGAAGCCGCAAGGCCTTACAATACTTTATGGGACTTTGTAAAAAGTTGCCATAAGAAATTGCCAACTGACACATTCATCAAACCACTCAACACCAGCAGTAATCCTGGCTAAATTCACCTCCATCGAACATGTGATTCTCAGGTTCAGGGTTCAGCGATCGCATCGCAGGGAAATTTTAAGGGATGCCCATTGATCAGGGGTTAATTCATCACGTCAGCTTTACAAGTAGCGATCGCCCATGCCAGGACAGATTCATAGATTCACTCGTGCCGACCATCGGCGGTGGTGGGTGCATTGATCGAGCTATACAAATCACCCAATTTCTCCATTCAGAGAGGTCTGAATGCGATCGCCGGGTCAAGATCATGCTTGTTAGGCTTGATCATCCAGTAACTCATGTCGCCAATCAAAAATCAGGGTAATACACTGAGCGATTGGAGGGGGATTGCTGCTAGGGATTAGCTCCGATCTATTTCTGTTACAATAAATGAACTGCAATCGATCTTGCTCGATTGATGCTTCAGTCTTAAATGGTTAACCCATCTGATCGCTTGCATTTCTCTATTGAGGAGAGTGAGTTGTGATCCCCGAGCAATTAGTTTTAAAAAATTTTCTAAGCTATCGCGAAGCATCGCTAGATTTTTTAGGACTGCAGACTGCTTGCATTTGTGGCGTGAATGGTGCGGGCAAATCATCGCTACTCGAAGCCATGGCTTGGTCGGTGTGGGGCAAAAGCCGGGCTACTGCCGAAGATGATGTGATTTATGCGGGTGAAAAGGAAGCCCGCGTTAGTTTCACATTTCGCTTTGGTCGGGAAATTTATCGGATTATTCGCAGTCGTCGCCTGGGTCAATCGACCACCCTAGAATTTCAGATGGCGATCGACCAAGGCGATCGCGATCAATGGACGTTTCGTAGCTTGACGGAACGGGGAGTGAAGGCCACTCAAGCAGCGATCGTCCATCGATTGCGCTTGGATTATGAAACCTTTGTCAATTCAGCCTATTTGCGGCAAGGTCGGGCTGATGAGTTTATGTTGAAGGGGCCCGCCGAGCGCAAGCAGATTCTGGCTGATTTGCTCAAGCTTTCACAATACGATGAGCTAGCAGAACAAGCTAAGGATCGAGCAAAAACCCTCAAAATTGCCACACAACAATTGTGGGAGTTGATTGGCAGCCAAGAAACGAAACTGACCGATCGCGATCGCCTCTTTCAGGAAAATCAGACCGTCGAGGCGGCCTTAGGCGAACTGCGAAATCAACAGAAAACGATTGAGCAAAATTTGGAACAAGCAAGAGCGAGCGATGTCCAGCGCCAAAGCGATTTGCAGCAGCTCAGTTGGACGCAACAGCAACAGGTCACCAACACGCAAGAATTGCAGCGCTTGCAACGGGAAACCCAAGATCTCGATCGCCGCCAGTCTGAAGTTAATCGCGTTTTGGCTCAAGCAGCCGCGATCGAAGCAGGGGCAGCCCGCCTGCAACAATGGCAACTAGCAGAAGAACATCTCAGCCAAAAAGCCCAGCATCACCATCAGCTTGCCACCCAAAAAAACACCCTACAACAACAGCTTGATCGCGAAACAAACCGCCTCGAAAATGAACAAAAAACCATCACAGCGCGCCTGGAAGATTTAGCGATTCAGGAGCGAGAACAGCAAGCCATTCTCAGCCAAAAAGAGGAGGTGGAAGCAAGTCTAGCACAGCTCCAACAGGCGCGATCAACCCTGGAACATATTGAGCAATTGCAAGCCCAAGCTGCCCCGATCACCAAACGTCAGCAGGCGATCGAGCAAACCTGTCAGCAAGCCCAAACTCGGTTGTTGGCAAAGGAGGAGGAGTTAGCACGCACCCAACAGCACCTTGAAGCTCAGTTGGCTCGTGAGGCACAATTACAAACCCATTGGCAACAGCTTGAAGCCCAAATTCAAGCCTTACAAAATCGCAAAGTCTATCAAGAGCGTGTCCAAGAAAAGGGGACAGAGCGCAAAAGCTTTATTGATCGGCTGAATGGGATGAAGATTGATCTTGAAAATCAACTCCATAAACTGAGGGAGAAAAGTCAGCTCCTCGCCGATCATCAACACCTGCACGGGGCAGACGATCGCGCAGTTGATGCTGACCAGTTTGGAGCTTGTCCCCTCTGCGATCGCCCGTTGGATCAGCATCATCTTGAGTTGGTGAAAACCAAACAAGCTGCCGAAGAAAAAGCCCTGCGCGATCGCCTATGGGTTTTGCAAGAGCAACTCGCTTTGACCGAGCGAGAAATTCAAATTCTGCGCCAAGAATATCGAGATTTGCAACAGGAGCTGAAGCCCTTAAATAGTTGTATTGAAGAGCGGGGCAAACTCCAAGAACAACTGCAAAGCTTGGAAACCGATCGCCAGTCTCTAGTGCATATTCTGACTGAACAGGATCGAATCCAACAGGTGTTGGACTGGATCGCAGGGCATGGCGATCAACCGGCAAATATTCCCGAGTCCTCGCGCCAACTTCCTGCACTGCTGCAAGAATTGGCAGCCTTAAACAGCCAATTAGCTGCTTTGAATTTTGACGATCGCAACTTATCCCTGGCGCGGGCAGAAGTCGATCGTTGGCGGTGGGTGGAAATGCGACATCACGAACTCCAACAGTCCCAAACTAAACTCGATCGGCTGCAACAACGTCGCCCAGAATTAATCAGTGAATCTGCTCGTTTGCAAACCAGCTTGCAAGCACTCCACGATCGCACCAATCCACAATCGATACTCGCCCAAATTCAGCAACTAGAGCAACAGCTCAGTCAGGTAAATTATCAACACTCAGACCACGAAGCCCTCCGTAGCCAAATTCGATCGGAACAGGGCTGGTTAGCTCGTGCGGAAGAGTTGCGCCAATGTCAGTTAGAAGTTCCCCAACTGAGCGATCGCCGCCAACGATTGCAACAGGCCCTAAATCATGCCCAACAGGCTGGAGAGACCTTAACCCGCCAATTAGCGCAGCTCCAACAACAATTGGCCGATCGCCCCGATCAGCGATCGCACATTGAAGCCTTGGAGCAACAAATCACCACCATTCGCCAATCGATCGAAACCAGCATTGCACGCAAGGCTCAACTTGAACAGCAACAAATATATCTGGCTAGCTTGGAACAGCAACTAGTGAGCGATCGAGCGCAACTCACCCAACAGCAACGCCAACAACAGATCTATGAAGAACTAGCAAAAGCCTTTGGCAAAAATGGGATTCAGGCCTTGGCGATCGAAACCCTCTTGCCCCAACTGGAAGCAGAAGCTAATCGAATTTTGTCGCAGTTGAGCGCCAACCAGCTCCACATTAATTTCATTACCCAACGCCTCAAAAAAAGCGCCACCAAGCGTCAGAAAACTGCTGAAGCGATCGCCAGCGCCACCATTGAAACCTTAGAAATTCAAATTGCTGATGTGCGCGGCACTCGTCCCTATGAAACCTACTCGGGCGGTGAAGCATTTCGGATCAATTTTGCAATTCGGCTCGCCCTATCCCGGTTGCTAACTCAGCGATCGGGCACAGCCTTACAACTATTGATTATTGATGAGGGATTTGGCACTCAGGATGACGGGGGACGTGATCGACTCGTGGCCGCAATTAATGCGATCGCCCCAGAATTTGGCTGTATTTTGACCGTCACCCACATTCCCCAGCTCAAGGAAGCCTTTAGCGCCCGCATCGAGGTACAAAAAACCAATGATGGCTCTAAGCTTTCGGTCTTAATTTAAAGTCAGTTCAAGATCACGATGATGAGCCAATCATAATGATGAGCAAATCATGATAAAGTTCCCCCTTGCCGAGGGGAGAATTCAGTTGTTACGAGGGTTCTGAGGTTTTGGAGAAGATGGCTTAACCCGAACGGACGTTGAATCAGTCTCGTGCCGATCGCTTCCGAGCAGTTGTCGGAAACCAAAAGTGGCGATCATCATCAATCCACAGCCAACCTTGGGTCTGGAAAGTCTGCAAAATTCTGGTGACCGTGACCCTGGTGGTTTGGGTAGCGTTAGCCAGTTGTCGGTGGGTCAACCGCAAGCTCAGTCGCCGCCCTTGGGAATAGGTTTGACCAAATTCGCGATCGAGCAGTTGCAACAATTCCCACAGGCGATCCTCCGCGCGCTTCAGGGTCAACAGGGCCTTCAGCTCACAAGCCTGGGAAAACCGTCGCAAACCGTGGGCTAACAGGCTGCGGGCCAGCAAAGGGGATTGTGAAACCTGCACCCAAGATAGGGGCAACAAATCCGTAGCCGTGATGGCCACGCTCCGATAGGGTTCGATCGCACTTAGACCACTGCCAAACATCATGCCCGGCCCCACAAATCCCAGAATAGCCTCAGAGCCATCCACAAAACTGGTTTCCAGGGTGACGAGGCCGCGATAGACCACCCAAAGGCGATCGGACAGCAGGGGAACCGCTTGGCCCGCCCGAAATGACAGTAGACCTTGGCTACGGTATTGCGCCTCAAGCAGAAATCGCAAATCGAATGTAACGGGATCGAGCAAGGGCGATCGCATGGTGAGGGGCCGCAGCAGGATGATCAGCGGTGGATTAATCGAAAAGCAGCACCAAGATTAATCCTAAGGGATTCTAAACGTTCGATCCTGAGTAGCTCACAAAGAATCCAGTGCTGGTGGCAAAGTGTAATGCCGCATACCTAGCCAGAGTAGTGGGTAGCGTTTAACACCTTGCCAAGGGAATGTTAACGATCGATGAAGGTGTGCCCCCGATCTCGTTGTTGACATCCTCCCCAACCTAGATGACCGGCCCTATTCCATCGATTTCAGATCAATGCGCGGATCAACCAACTTCAGCAACAAATCCGCCAGCAGGTTGCCCACAATCAACATCACCGCCCCCATCATCAGGCTAGCCATTGTCAGGTATAGATCTTGCACCTGCACCGCTTGTAAAATCAGCCGCCCCAAACCGGGCCAGTTAAAGAAAAATTCCGTGATGAACGCGCCGCCAAGTAAGCTGGCAAACTCAAACCCCAGCAGGGTAATCATGGGGTTAATGGCGTTGCGGAGGGCATGGACATAAATCACGCGGTTTTCTGGCAGGCCCTTGGCGCGGGCGGTGCGGATGTAGTCTTGGCGCAACACGTCTAGAAACTGACCGCGCATCAGGCGCTGCAAGCCTGCAAAGCCGGTGATGCTGAGGGCGATCGTCGGTAAGATCGAGTGCCAGCCAATGTCCAGCACCTTTTCGATCGCGGATAGCTCACTGAAGTTGAGGCTGGTCATGCCCCCCACTGGCAACAGGGGCGACAGGTTTTGGGCCACAAACAACAGCAACAGGGCAGTAATGAAGCTGGGAAAGCCCTGGCCCAGATAGCTGACCACTTGCAGAATCCGATCGACCCAGCGGTTTTGGTTCACAGCCGCCACAATCCCCAGCGGAATCCCGACCATCCAGGTGGCCACCAAAGACAACAGCGCCATATACAACGTGGCAGGAATCCGCTCCAACAACAGGGACACCACCGATCGCTGATAGACAAAGCTGATGCCGAAGTTGCCTTGGGTCACCACCTGGGACAGCCAGCGCCAATATTGCTCGATCGGGGGGCGATCGAGACCGAAGCGCGTTGTATATTCCGCGAGGGTTTTGGCACTGATACGCGGATTTTGGGCGATCGTGTCTAGATAACTACCGGGGGCTAATTCAACAATCGCAAAGCACAACGCCGAAGCCAACAGCAGCGTCACCAGCGCCTGCAAGATCCGCTTGATGATGTATTCAGTTGTGTCACCACTGGCGATCGCCCGCAGTCGTCGCCCCACTTGCACCCATCGATCGGCTGGCCCCGAAGCTTGCATGCTGTTGTCCGTCCCGCGTTCCGTCCGAGAGTTGTTGAGTTGAAAGGGAAATTAAAACGAGATGAGAGGTCAGATGAGAGGGAATCAGATGAGATCAGGAATCAGATGAGAGGGAAATAGATCGGGCCAGCGTTCCATCGATCGAGAGCCAACCCATCGGATCGGCTCCCAATCGCTGTCAATCGATGGTCTGGACACCAGAATAGCCAATTCCGCAGCGGGGCGCGATCGCGTTGCCCCTTGCCAGCGCCCTATTCCCAACCCGCTCCTAACTTGCTCCCAAGCCGCTCAAAAAAAATTGGGTTGCCGGTTTCGCAAAACTAGCCATTGCTGCTAATATTGACTTCGCTCACCTGGAGAGGTGGCAGAGCGGTTGAATGCGCTTGACTCGAAATCAAGTTTGGCGGCAACGTCAACGGGGGTTCGAATCCCCCCCTCTCCGTCGGAGACAGGAAACGATCGCACACGATAACGTGAGCGGTCGTTTTTTGTTTGGCTTATTTCTGTTTGGTTCTTTCATCCCCGATGCTGTCCGCCATGACCATGCCCGATCGCGCCTTTTGGACGGAAACTCTGGACTTCATCGCGGCCCTGGCCCAGCGGGTGGGCGAGCAACTCTTGCAGGACTTTGCGGGCGATCGGGCCACCACCGAAAAGGCAGACGGCTCCCTGCTGACCCGTTCCGACACCTGGGCCGATGCCACCCTGAAAGCGGCGGTCCAAGAGCGCTTCCCTGAGCATGGCCTGTTGAGCGAAGAGGGCAACCACGATTTTCCAGCGGGCGATTGGTGTTGGGTGATTGACCCGATCGATGGCACAACAAATTTCAGCTATGGCATTCCGATTTGGGGCATTTCGATCGGCTTGCTTTACCGGGGCTGGCCGGTGTTTGGCTATTTGTACTATCCGCCCACCCGGGAAGCCTGCTGGGGCTTTTGGCCCGGCGAAACGGGCTTAGATTTGGAGCCGGGCGCGTTCTACAACGGCCGGCCCGCTCGCGTGACCAGCGCCGATCCGGGCCCCAACAAAACCTTTAGCTTCTGCACCCGTAGCGTGGAGTTTTTGCCCCGACCCTTTACTTGCAAAGTCCGCTCCCTGGGGTCAGCGAGCTACAACCTGATGGCCGTGGCGATCGGCAGTATGCTCGGAGCCTACGAACTCACGCCCAAGGCCTGGGATATTGCCGCCGTGTGGGTGATTTTGCAAGGAGCCGGGGCCACTTGGATTTCCCTAGCAGACTATCCGCCCTTTCCCCTGGAGCCGGGGCAAAACTACGGCCGGCGATCGAACCCCTGTCTGATCGCATCGCGCCCAGAGTTAGCCGACTTCTTCCGCCAAGAAATCGGCATCTGATCAAATCTAAAATCGTGAGGATGTGCAGGATTGCTCGTAAAATATTTGTGAGGTTTTGACTGCCCTCGCTCAAGTATTTTCACATCTACTCAGATCGGGCAATTCGCACCATGGCCAAGCCAGCGACTGACGCTTCAGCACGATCGCCCAAAACTATTCGCCCCAAAACTATTCACCCCAAAACTATTCGCTCCCAGGCGATCCGTCCGCAACTGCCTGCCATTGGTCGGTGGTGGCTGCTGGGGTTGCTGGGATTGGGCGCGATCGGGGGTGGGCTTTGGGGGATTCAGACTTGGGTGCTGGGGCGATCGACAACGGTGCTGGATCAGGCGCGCCAAGCTACTCGAATGGGCCAACTGAAGGACTTGGCTGCTGCCCGGCGGGATCTCACTCAACAGATCCAATGGTTGCAGTGGATGCCGACTTGGCCGGGGTTGGGCGGCTCGGCGGCCCAAGCACAACTCCCCTTTTTGCAAGCCCAAGCAGCCCAGCTCGATCGCGCACTAAAGCTAGCCCAGTCTTTCAAAACGGCGGAAACCGCAGCTATGGATGCGGCGCTGTTGGTGCAAAATCCGCCCCATCCGCCGGTGGTTTGGCGCAATGCCCGAGACAAGTGGCAGCAGGCGATCACCGCCCTGGAAGCTGCACCCCAAGACGGGCCCGAGGCGATCGCCCTACAAGGGAAGTTAGCGACCTACCGTAACAATCGGGCGGCGATCGAGCAGCAGTTAGCGGTGGCGGTGCAGGCGGTGGAGTTTAACGATCGGGGGGTGCAGGAGTTGAACGCGGGTCGCTACCGGGAGGCGATCGGCTGGTTTCAGCAAGCGATCGCCCAAAATGCCAAGCTAGCGGAATCCCATCTGGGCCAGGGCATTGCCTGGATGAATTTGCAGGAGTATCGATCGGCGCTGGGGGCGCTCGATCGGGTAGTGGTGGCCAACGACAAACTGGTGGAGGGCTATCTCTATCGTGGTCAACTGCGCTACGAGTTTGGAGATGCAGCGGGGGCGGTGGCCGACTTGGATCAGGCGATCGCTTTGGATGCTCAACGGGCGGATGCTTATTTGGCGCGCGGGGTGATTCACTTCGATCGTCAACAACCCAACCAGGCGCGATCGGACTTGCAGCAGGCGGCCACCTGGTTTGAAAAGCAGCGCGACTTTGCCGCCGTCAGCCAAGCCCAAATTCTGCTGGCTCAGTTACCGGCCGCGCCAGATGCGGAACCGGCGGCGAATGACTCAGAACCCGTGGCGACCAGTGAGTCGGAGTCAGATCCCGAAGTGGAGATTGAGGTGGATGTTGATCGCCGCCGCACCACCCGCACATCCCGCTCCAGCCGGATGCGATCGGCTTGGAACCGGGTACGCAGCAGCATTGGTCGGCGCGGTCGGCGCTAGGCTGTGGTGACGGGAGCGACGGCTCCGCCCCCCAGCCCAAGCGATTGATTGCGAATGGCCTAGGATTGAACAGATTGAGTGAGCGAAGTAGCGTGCGATGGCTGAAACCCTGGAGCGGACGGTGTGGCTGGGGGCTGACCCCGATCGCGTTCGGCAGACGATCGCCCAGACGACCTTTGACTGGGTTTTGACACCGACCCGGCAAGCGGCTCGTGCGATCGGCCTAAAGGGGGCGGGGCAATCCCTGGGGCAACTGTTGGGGCGGCTGCGGCTGGATGGGCGAATTGCGCCAATGGTGCAACGACAGCGGGCCCTGCGATCGGCGGTGGAGCAGGTGTGGCCCGGGGTTGATCCGATCGCCCATGCCAATGCGATCGCCCCGACAATTCGGGAGCTGTTGCAAAACGGGTTGGATTTGGTTGCCTTGGCGGCCAGCGAGGTGGTGGGTGAGCGGGCGCGGCAGTTGGCCCAAACGGCCTTGAT
The DNA here is from genome assembly GCA_004292515.1 of Oscillatoriales cyanobacterium. Lineage (GTDB taxonomy): Bacteria > Cyanobacteriota > Cyanobacteriia > CACIAM-69d > CACIAM-69d > CACIAM-69d. The sequence goes on along the minus strand of RDXB01000029.1, from coordinate 23,905 downwards.
CTACACAGAGCGATTGGGCGATCGAATTGATCCGGCCCAGCAATACTGGTTTGCCGAGCGAGCGATCGCCCAAGGCCAACCAACCACCCGCCCTCTGCCCCTGAAGCTAGCCCTTTGGGGAGATGGGCAATTGGGCCCTGATGCGATCGCCCTGCTCGATCGGCTGGCGGGGCCGGGCAGTTGTTTATGGTTGCCAGTCCATCCCGCCTTCGATCGCGCCGTGGCAAATTTGCGAGATCGGGGCTGGGTGATTGCTGAGGCAACCCCCGCCAACCCGGCCCAACCGCAGCAGCAGGCGATCGGCTTTGCCACCCTAGAAGACGAAGTGCGGTGGGTCTTGGCCCGCATCAAGCAGCATCTGAGCGACGGCATACCCGCCAACGAGATGGTGTTGGTGACGCGGGACGAGCGACGTTATGGGCCCAAGTTACTGGAAGTGGCCCAAGAATTTGAGCTGCCGGTGCGGTTGCTCTATGGTGTGCCCCTTTCGGAAACCCGTGTGGGCAGTTGGGCCCAAACCCTGCTGGAGGCCGTGCAACAAAACTGGGATTACGAAGCGACCGTGCGGCTGTTGCGCCATGCGGTGGTGCGCGATCGCCTCGATGAGCGCTGGGCAGAGGTGCGACGGTTGCGACCCGATCGGCTCAAGGCCTGGGAGACATTCGACCCGGAGATTGCGGCCCTGGCCCCTCAGCTCAAAAAGGGGCGGACAACTCGTGATGCTTGGGTGCAATGGGTGTTGGACTGCGGGCGATCACTGGGGGTTCGGGCGATCGCCCAGGCTTGGCCCCGGGAAGCCAACGCCTTTAGTCGTTTGGATGAGCACATTGTGGAATTGGCCCGCCCCAGTGAGGAACTACTCACCGTAAGCGAATTTGCCCAGGAATTACGAGATTTGTTGGGGTTGGTCACGGTGCCTATGCATCCGGGGCGTGGCGGCGTGGAACTGCACAACCCCGCCACGGTGCTGGGGGCAAGCTACCGCTATGGGTTTGGGCTGGGGGTAGTGGAAACCTGGTGGCCCGCCCCGATCGCCCCCAATTGGGTGCTGGACTGGTTCGATCGCCGCGACCTAACTCAGGCTGGGTTCCCCATGGCCAGCACAGCGGATTTAGCCAATCAAGAGCGGTTGCACAACGAAGCGGCACTAGCGGCAGTACATGACCAGTTGATCTTGTCCTATCCAAACCACTACGACGGCAAGGCCCAGGCCCCCAGCGCCCTATTGGAGGCGATCGAACCGATGGCCCCGCCGCCCGTGCCCGCCGCCAGCCCGATCGCCACCTGGCGACAATACCTGGCCCAGCCCGATCGCCCAGCCCAGCTCCAATCCGATCCCCTGCGCCCCTGGGTGGAACATACTTGGCGGGTGGAATGCCAGCGCCTGCAAACGCCCCAGCCCGATCGGTTTGCCGGTCACTTGGGGGATGAAGCGGCCACCGACCCGGATGACCACTGGTTCAGCGCCTCCCAAATTACCGATTTGGGGCAATGTCCGTTTAAATACTTTGCCCGTCGGGTGCTGCGGCTACACGAACCCGCCGAAACCGAGGCAGACTTACCCCACAACAGCAAGGGCAGCCTCTACCACCGCGTGTTGCAAAAGCTGGGTGAGGCCTGGCGCGATCGCCCAGATGGCCAACCCTCAGAGTTGGTCGATCGGCTAGACGGCTGGCTCGACGAAGCCGCCACCGAGCTGCAACTTCCACGCTACCTAACCTGGACAGCCCAACGACAAGAGCTGCTGGCCCAACTGCGCTGGCTGGTGACCCAAGCCGACTTTTTGCCCCATGAGCGGGAAATTTTGCATTGCGAGTTGGACTTTACCGGCGAGTGGCAAGGGCTGAAGGTGCGCGGGGCGATCGATCGGGTGGATCGATCGCCCGAGGGCCTGGTCTTCATCGACTACAAAAGCGGCGAGGCCAAGGGCCAAAAAGCCAAGGACAACAGCGGCAAGGTCAAGCTGGACGTACAACTGTTGGTCTATGCCAGCGCTGCCCAGCAAATTGATCCAGATCTAGCCGTAACCGATGCCTACTACTACAGCATTCGGGAAGGCGGTCGATCGAAGCCGATCGCCATTGATGAGCGCGATCCAGCCGTGCAAGGACTCGTCGATCGCCTGCGCCACCATTTGGCCACCGGTTCCTATCCTGTTGATCCCGATCGGGATTATCAAGCCTGCAACTTCTGTGAGGCCGGCACAGCCTGCCGCTGTGTCCAGCCATAACCCATCCATGCCACCCTCCTCAACTCCTAATCCCAAACTCAAACAATCGGAGGTGCTGAGTTTAGTGGCGGCGATCGGGATGATCAAGGGGATGATCGAGATGTAATGAAACCCATCTGGCGATGGATGGGTGCTGAATAGGTGAATTTGGATGGAACGGGTTTGACTATGGCTGATTGGAATCGGACTGATTTAGATGCGGGCCTGCCCCCATCCCCACACTCATTAATCTTGTATGCCAAACCGGGCTGTCATCTGTGCGAAGGCTTGCAAGAAAAGCTGGATCTGGTGGCAATGTCGAGCGATCTACGCTTTACGGTGGAAGTGCGCGATATTACGACTCAGCCCGAGTGGATGGCGGCCTTTGAATATGCCATTCCCGTGTTGCGCTATGGCTTGCCGGATGGTCGAGAAGCGCCGATCGCCCGCCCGAGTCCGCGATCGACAGTCGTTCAACTCGAACAGCTTTTGCGCCGCACCTTTGACACGATTGACCCATCCCCGGCTGGGTAAGGCCGTAAATCCTCGCCTATTCTGTTGGGGATTGCGATGGGAATCGCGATCAGACCGGTTCACGATCGATACTCTGGGATATTGCGTCACTGCGACCGATATCCACTCATATCCACCTCGATTGATATTTATTTCGATTGATATCCATTGATATCTATCTCGACTGATATTCACCTCGACTGATATCTGTCCCGACTGATATTCACCTCGACTGATATCTGTCCCGACTGATATCCACCTCGACTGATATCTGTCCCGACTGATATTCACCTCGATTGACATCCACCTCGATTGACAAGGGAAGCGCCTATGGAACCGATGACGTTGCGCGAACTGCTGGCCGCTGTCACGACGGAGTTGGCGGTGATGGAGCACCCGGCGCTGGATCTACCGGTCAAAGGCTTGCAGACTAATTCTCAGGCCTGTCAGATGGGCGATTTGTTCATTGGGTTGCCGGGAACGCGGGTTGACGGGGGCGAGTTTTGGCGCAATGCGATCGAGTCCGGGGCGATCGCGGCGGTCGTGTCTCCGGCGATCGCAGCGGCCCAGCCACCAGACCCAATCGGCCCTTGTCTGGTACGAGCAACGGATGTGGTGGGCGCTTGCGCGGAGTTGGCAGCGGCCTTCTATGGCAACCCGGCCCAGCACCTGACCCTGGTGGGTGTGACCGGCACCAATGGCAAAACCACCACCACGCAACTGATTGAATATTTGCTGCGATCGGCAAATCATCCCACAGCCTTGCTGGGTACTTTGGTGGTGCGCTGGCCCGGATTTGAACAGACGGCGGTGCACACTACGCCCTTTGCGGTGGACTTGCAAGGTCAGCTCGCAGCGGCGCGATCGGCCGGTGCGTCCCATGCGGTGATGGAAGTCAGCTCCCATTCCCTGGTGCAGCGACGGGTGCAGGGTTGTGGGTTTGAGGTGGCCGTGTTCACCAACTTGACCCAAGACCACTTAGACTTCCACGGCACGATGGAGTCCTATTTTGATGCTAAGGCGCTGCTGTTTGGGGGCGACTACTTGGCAGGCCGAGCCATCATTAATTGGGATGATCCCTACGGCCGACGGTTGGCCGGCCAACTGCCGCTCGATCGCCGTTGGACCTATAGCGTTGAAGACAGCGCCGCTGATTTTTATCTCAGCGAGTTGACCTACGGCCTGGAGGGGGTCAGCGGCCAGTTACATGGGCCCTTGGGGTCAGTGGCGTTTCGCTCGCCCCTGGTCGGTCAGTTCAATTTGCAAAACTGGCTGGCGGCGGCGGCGGCAGGTTGTCATTTAGGGTTGGATTTGGCGGCGATGGCGGCGGTCTTGCCTCAGTTTCCGGGGGTGCCGGGTCGAATGCAGCGGGTGGTGACCGATGGGCCCCGGCCGCAAGACATCAGTGCGATCGTGGACTATGCCCACACGCCCGACAGCTTGGATAATGCCTTGCGAGCGGCGCGGCCGTTTGTGGCGGGTCGGCTGATTTGCGTATTTGGTTGCGGGGGCGATCGCGATCGCACCAAGCGGCCAATCATGGGCAAAATCGCTGCCGAGCTGTCGGACTGGGCGATCGTCACCTCCGACAACCCGCGCACGGAAGACCCCCAGCGTATTCTCGACGACGTGGTGGCCGGCATTGATCCGGCAGCTGCGTTTACGGTGGAGGGCGATCGGGCTGCAGCCATCCGGCGTGCCATCCTCGAAGCCCAGCCCGGCGACTGCGTGTTAATTGCCGGCAAGGGCCACGAGGACTACCAAATCCTGGGGACTGAAAAAGTGCATTTCGACGATCGCGAGCAAGCAAAACTCGCACTCCAAAGCCGCTTACAGGTCTAGGAGGCCAGCGCCTTACCCAGTCGTGCATCCCATGAACAACCCATGAACAAGACCCAGTGGAACATCATGGGAACCAGTCGATCGGGTAAGAGCCTTAGCCCCTGTAGCCCCTGTAGTCCCTGATCCTTCGGCGAATAGGTTAGGACTTACGCAGGATTTTCTGAAACCCTCACCCCAACCCCCTCTGCCAAGTCGGGCGAGGGGAATCCGAATCATACTGACTCTCCTGCCCTCGCTCTGGGAGCAGGAGTTGGGAGATGGAGACAATTGAGATTTTGCATAAGTCCTGTGGGTGTTGGGCGCGAGCTGAAGGGCCATGCTCAGACATCCTCCCAAGGAAACTCGGTCGCTTTTCGATTTAGGAGATTCGATTTAGGAGATTCGTTCTCTATCTTGGTTGGAGTAATTCTGTCAAAGCAAGTCGGCTCGTAGATTAAAGAATCCCCGTGCGTTTACGCCAGGGAGTGTCAAAGCGATTCTTCAGGTCTATTCGTGAGATTTTTGCTCGTCGAAGACGATCCCACCATCTCCCACACCCTCGGTGCTGCGTTGGCCGAGCAGTTTTATGTTGTGGATGTGGCTGAAGATGGCCAGGAAGGATTGGACTACACCCGATCGTTTACCTACGATTTGGTGATTTTGGATGTTAGTTTGCCCCGTTTGGATGGGTTGAGTCTTTGTCGGCAGTTGCGGCGTGAAAAATACACGGGGCCAATTTTGCTGCTGACGGCGCGGGGCGAAACCGAAGACAAAGTGCGGGGGCTGGATGCAGGGGCCGATGATTACGTCGTCAAGCCCTGTACTGTGCCAGAGTTGATGGCCCGGGTGCGCGCCCTGTTGCGACGGCAGCGATCGGCCGATGCCCCGGTTTTGGAGTGGGGCTTTTTGCGACTGGATCCCAGCTCGGGTCAAGTCACCTACCGCGATCGCCCCGTCAAACTCAGCCCCAAAGAATACAGCCTGCTAGAACTGTTGCTGCGCCATCCCCGGCGGCTCTTTTCCCGCAGCGCCATTTTGGAGCACCTTTGGTCTCTGGGCGATTTTCCCGGCGAAGAAACCGTCAAAGCCCACATCAAAGGCCTACGCCGCAAACTATCCCTGGCAGGGGCGCGGGACGTGGTCGAAACGGTCTATGGCATGGGCTATCGCCTCCGGCCGGGCAGTGAGCAGTTAAACGAAGGCGGAGAACAGGAGGCCGGCGATGCCTCAGCCAGGGTCAGATCCGCACTCGATCGCGCCTGGGAACGCTTTTCCAGCATGATTTACGATCGATTGGAATCCCTAGAGCGAGTGGCCGCCGCCCTAGGCACTGCCAACCTCCTAGAGGCAGACTTGGCACGAGCCGCCGACGATGCCCACAAATTAATTGGCTCCTTGGGCCCCTTTGGGCTGGTGCGTGGATCGCAGTTAGCCCGCGCGATCGAGTCGCACTTGCAATCCTTGCAGAGCCAGCCCCCCGCGATTGCCACCGTTGACAGCCAACTTGAAACCCAACTTGAAACCCAAACCGGTTCTTCTCCTTCCAGCAGCACCCCCCATTTCCCCAGTCTCCGCGATCGACCCAGCTATCTCCAGCCATCCCCAGTCATTCAGCAAGCACTCAACCAACTCTTGGGAGACTTGCGCCGCGAAATTCAAAACCGCCAACCCCTCGGGCGCGATCGGCTCCTAATCGGCTACATCGGCTCTGATCCCAGTTGGTATCACAGCCTGGTCGCCGCCGCTAGCCAAGGCGATGCCCCCATGGAAGTGGTGATGCTGGAGGAACCCTTCACCTGGGATGCCCTACCCACCAGTGACCTACCTGGGGCGATCGTCATGCCTTGGAATGATCCAGCCCAACCAGCCGTCTTGGCCGCATTGCTATCCCTGCGCCGTCGCCAGCGAGACCTAGTAACGATCGCCCTAGTGCAGCGCAATGACCCTGCCGCTTTGATGGATCTCGCCCAAGGGGGGTGGGATGCCGACTGGGTTGTCGATCAGCCGATCGATGGACTGATTCAAGCCCTCGGTCAATACCAAAGCGATCGTCGAACCATGGATCGCCAGCGAGTACTCGCCATCAACCTACCCAGCCCAGCCGTCAGCCTGTTGCGTCGCTGCTGCCAACAACAACAATGGGAACTCGCCTGCGCCTCTCAACCCCAGCGCGTTTGTGCCACCATGGCCGCTAGCCGGCCAGATATCATTGTCCTATCCGCCCATGGCAGCCCCTGGGACGGTGTGGTGTGGACAAGGGCCTTACGCAGTGACATTTTTGGAGGACAGCGCATTCCGATTTTGGTCTTGGCAGAGGGGGCAACTAGCACCACCGTTCATCACCTCTATCAAGCTGGTGTTGCCAGTTGTTTGCTAGATCCCCTCGGTGTCGATCCATTAATCCGCGCGCTCCAAGACTGTCTGGCGCAATCGCTACGCCCAGAAATTTTCAAAGGTTGGATTTCCAGTCAATAATAAAACCTTGGTGATGGCCACTCTCCAACTCTGATCAATCGGACTCAGTCCGCATATGATGACGCAAACATGATTACTAAAAAAGTTTTAGTTATCGACGACGAAGCCGACATGCGGGAAATCGCCCGGATCGGCCTTGAAGTCTGTAACGGCTGGCGTGTGTTACTAGCCGCATCGGGTGCTGAAGGGATCAAAGTCGCAACAAACGAACAGCCGGATGCCATCCTATTGGACATGATGATGCCCCAAATGGACGGAACAGCAACCCTAGAAGTATTGCAAGGAGACGCAGCAACCAGCCATATTCCTGTTATTTTGCTGACCGCAAAAGTACAGGCGGCCGATCGCCAACGCTATGCCCATCTCAATGCTACGGCCGTAGTGACTAAGCCCTTTGATCCACTGATGTTGGGTGACTCTATTTCACAAATTTTAGGTTGGTAATTTGGGTTGGTAAACTGCCAAAGTCTAAAACTTTAATCGATAGTGGCCAGCGCTGCTGCCAGTGGCGAGAGCCTATGTGGTGATCATTTTTGATGAAAACTGCCGAGGTGGCCAAGTTGCTGCTCGGACACCACAACTAGATTCCTAGATGACAACCCAACCGCTAGAGGTATCCCAATGAGCAGCAAAATTCCCAATTTCCTTCAGCGTTGACGCAATGCATATCTAGTGTTTGACTGAAAAAGGTTTCACGTTAAACGCTAGATATCGCGGGTGTTCCGTTAGCCATGGTTTCGCAACTTGAGGTTTCTGCACTGCCCCTTGCCCCCGACGCGATCGCGCGCGGCTTGGTGCAAGTCTTTGCCACACCCGATCGCACCTTTTTAACTGACGTGATGGCGCAGGCGCTGCGAGTGGCAGGCCAGGGACAAGCAGTGCTCGTCGTGCAGTTCCTCAAAGGGGGTATTCGCCAAGGGGGCGATCGGCCCATTTCCCTAGTGCAGCGCTTGGAGTGGCTGCGCTGCGACTTGACCCGACATCTCGATCGCACCCCTCCCACCGCCGAAGAAATTAGCGCTATTCGTGATTTGTGGCAGCAAACCATTGAACGATCCGAGTCGGGTCAATACGAGTTAATCGTGCTCGATGAATTGAGTCTAGCCGTTGAAATTGGGGCGATCGACTGTCAGGAAGTATTAGACTTTTTGGACGATCGACCCGGCCATGTGGATGTAATTTTGACCGGGCCCAGCATTCCCCCGCAGCTATTAGATGCAGCCGATCAAATTACCGAAGTTCGTCGCAGCCGGCGATCGTAGTTCCCGGAGTAGTTCCCGAAATAGTTCCCAAAATAGATCCCGAAATAGATCCCGAAATAGATCCCGAAATAGTTCCCGCAGTCGTCAATCAACCCGCTGAACAAGCAATGACCTGCTGAACAAGCAATTATAAGGATCAATTCATCATGATTTTTGAGCAGGCATCATAGGCTGAAATTTCCTGCATCGTTTCGCCTCAATTGCTGATAGGGTGAGACGTTGCTCCCAGAAATTTCCCTATTCCCCACCAAAAATCATGCTCAAAAACGATGCTTGGATTGCTGCCATGGCCCAACAGGGAATGATCACGCCCTTTGAGACGCAACTCGTGCGGCGAGTTGAAGGGCAGCCCGTGATCTCCTATGGATGCAGCAGCTTTGGCTACGACATTCGGCTTTCTCCTAAGGAATTTCAGATTTTTCGCCATATTCCCGGCACCGTGATTGATCCGAAAAACTTCAATCCCGCCAACTTGGAACCGGCATCCTTACATGAAGATGAAAATGGACAATATTTCATTTTGCCAGCCCATTCCTATGGCTTAGGTGTTGCCCTAGAACGATTGGCAGTGCCGGATACAATCACAGTGCTTTGTATTGGCAAAAGCACCTATGCCCGTGTTGGTTTGATTGCTAATCTAACCCCTGCTGAAGCCGGTTGGCGGGGACACTTAACCCTCGAAATTTCTAATGCATCGAGTGCCGATTGTCGGATTTATGCCAACGAAGGGATTGTACAACTACTCTTTATGGAGGGTGATCCCTGCGAAGTTAGCTATGAAACCCGGCGAGGCAAATATCAGGATCAACCGGAATCGATCGTGATTGCTCGGGTATAACTCGGGTATAACTTGCGTATCACCCGCGTATCACTCGGGTGTAATTAGACCTCAATTTTAGACATTCAGGACAATATTCAATTAGGACAAACTCCCAATGGTCAATGATCCCTATTTCCGGGTCGAGCTGCTGTCAGCCATGCCCAACCCCCAGCAGTTAATTTGGGCTGCAATGCACCAGGACTACTCTGAGGATTTGGTGGCCGATCAGGGCGATCGCTTTCCCAATGAGGCCAAAGCGGGTGAGTTGGTGATTAAGCATTTGCTCCAGGGAAATCGGGGTCACTTTGGCCCGATCGAGCATCCGCAAATTGTGTTTAATGTGGGATTTTTTCCCCATTCAACGATGCAGCAATTACGGACTCACCGGGTTGGTGTGTCTTTTGATGTTCAGTGCTTGGCTGGTGACACTGAAATCACATTCGTTAACTGCAAAGGCGAGACCAACCGTAAGCTCAGAAAGTCGATCGCTGAGTTGTACGACCTCTGGACAAACGGCGAACAAGCTGTGCGAGAGCGCCAGATTCAAGGTCGCAAAGGACAACCCCCAGGAACTTACCGGCGCGATTGTCGAAAACGTCTGCAAAAGATGCGTCTGCGAGCCCTCAATGAAGAGACCGGACTCTTTGAAACAGGATCAATTCGGGATGTCATGTGTAGCGGCTTACAACCGGTTTACAGACTGACTTTGGAAAACGGCCGCACTTTGGACTGCACAACTAATCATCGTTTGTTTACCCCTCAGGGCTGGCAAACAATGGCAGAAGCCGTAGGCTTGGCAACTGATGATCAGGGCGAGGTGCTGAGTATTGAGCGCGATCGCTTCATCATGTGTAACGGTATAGCTATTGAAGCTGAAACACCAATCTATCAAAACGAATCTTGGTTGGTCTATCAAATCCAACAGGGCAAAACTGCGCCTGAAATTGCTCGTGTCGCCCAGTGTAGTTCGCGAACTATTTACACTTGGGCTGAGCGCTATGGGCTTTCACTCCCAAAAAGTCACCAGGGCCGACGATCAGGTGATCGTGCAAGGTTTAAGAATCATGATCGTCCAGTACATCGAGAACTGGAATGGTTAACCGACAAAATTACAGCCGGTTATCATGCTGACGAGATGGCTGAAATGGCTGGCTGCTCTGTATCTGCCATTAAAAAGTGGGTTTATTTTCATGGCTTGACCCTCAATAAACGTCCACCTGGGTCAGAAATTCCTTGGAATAAAAATCGTGGAGGATACCGCCTCAACTTGTCTGAGAATGCCCGTGATGCGCGGAGGGCTTTGGGTCACAAAATCACTCGCCGAGGAGCCGCATCCCATTTTTGGCGGGGTGGTGTTTCCTCAGATCGCGTGATGAATGCTGCTTGGACAAGACAAGTCGCGCCCCAAGTGCATCAGAAATTTGACTACACCTGTCAGAACTGTGGTGTTCGTGGCGGTGAACTGCATGCCCACCATCTGGTACCGGTATACGCTGATCCCAAGTTAGCCTACGACTTGGATAATTTAGTCACCGTTTGTCGGGCTTGCCATCAGAATATTCATCACAACCACCAAGAACAAGCTTTTGCTGAACGGGTTGAGCATCAGGTACTTCTGAAAGCGCCTCTAGAATCGTGGCAGAAAAAACCTCAGCCCGGTAGTCGTAAACTGCAAGCCCATCCTGTGCGCGTGATTGCTGTCGAATATTTGGGCGTACAGATGACGTATGACTTGGAGGTAGAAGGGCCGTGGCATAACTTTGTTGCGAATGGATTAGTGGTTCATAACTCATTCCGATATTCAGGAATGCGGATTCTGGATGTTTTGAGTGGGAAGCGAACGGTTGAGGAAATTTTCTATTTGCGCCCTGTGGGTGACTATAGCGATCGCCAGGGCAAAAAATATTTCTATTCGCCAGCCCAGCGCCAAGCGGATCTCGATTGGTGTTTGGCAGCTTGCCAGCGCTATCAGCAACGAATTCAAGAGGGGCTGTCCGAGGAGCACGCGCGCGGTTTAATTCCGTTTGATGTGCGGCAGCATTTTGTGATGAGTTGTAATGCTCGATCGCTGATGCATATTTTGGATTTGCGTGCCAAGGCCGATGCGCAGTTAGAAATCCAAAGACTCTGTGATTTGTTGATGGGTCACTTCAAACAATGGATGCCCCAGGTGGCCGATTGGTATGAAACCAACCGGCTGGGAAAAGCGCGCCTTTCGCCTTGATTTGGGATTGTGCCCTAACCGATCGCAATGTCATCGAGCAGTAGCTTATCGGCTTGGCTACCAAAGCTGACCGATCGCGCAATGCCGCTAAAGCCCAGGGCGATCGGGTCGCGGGTGAGGGCGTAGGCTCCCACGGGTAGGTTGCTGTCGGCGGTGCGGGCCAGGTTGATCGTGGCCAAAATATTGCCCGTGCCGTTGGGGCCGTCATAAATCGTCACTTCGTGCAGCCCGTCGCCGTCGGGGTCGCGGCTGCGATCCAATTCAAAGGGGGCGGCATAGCGGAAGCTGAGGCGATCGCGGAACCCACCGGCCACGTTGAGTATGATTGATCGCCCTTCGCCATAGGTGAGCGCTCGGCCCGCTGCCCCGCCTGTCAGCAGCGGATCGATGTAGTTGCCGCTGCCGCCTGCGTCGTAGTTGACGATGCCGAGGGCGTTGTTGGAAAACTGCAAGCCCGTTAAGGGGTCGGTGCCGATCGGTTGCAGATTAATCGCCCGATCGAAATTCACCTGAGCCACAAAGCGATCGTTGTCGGCAATCTCGATCGCAGCCGTGCCTTGACGACCCACCAACGCTCCCCCCGTGGGACTCAGCAAGGATAGCTCCAGCCGCTCGGTGGGTTCGAGTGATGGGTCATCAATCAGCGGAAACTGAATCGTTTTGGATGTGTCGTCCCCGTCGGCAAACGTGACGATCGTGCTGGCGGGAATTGTGAAATCGCTGCCCAGGGTGACAGTGCCGCCCGTGGTGGAAACCAGCGCGCTGACCACGCCGCTGCTGCCATTGGCGCGGGTGACGGTGACGGTGGCGACGGCTTGGCCTTCGATCGCGCTAAAAATCGGCTGACTAAAGGACAGAGTGCCGGCCGCTGCGTCGTTGTCCACAATTTCCAAACGGGCGGCGGGTCGCTCGCCAGTGATGGCCCCGCCCGTGAGACTGACTAACCGCAAAATGGCGCTGCGATTGCCATCTTCGATCGCATTGTCCACCAGCGGTACGCGCACAAACTGTGGTGTCTGGTCGCCATCGGCAAACCGGACGATCGCCGGTTCCGGCAAACCCAGATCGCGCCCAACAATCGCGCTGTCATTCAGAATTTCGACCGTGGCGGTAATCGCACCGTTGCTGCCCCCCGTGCGAGTGATCGCAATCAGCGCCGTATTTTCGTTTTCTTCGACGCTGTAGACCGAGCCGCTGAAATCCAGTCGCCCTGGCACTAGGGGAGCTGGTTGATCGTTGTCCGCGATCAACAACTGGGCCGTGGTGCGATCGCCCAGTTGACTGCCCCCGGTGGGGTTGGTCAGCCGCAGCCGCAGGGTTTCGGTTCCCTCCACCAGCAAGTCATCTACCAGGGGCAGCACCACTGCCGTCGATCGCTCATCCGCATCGAATTCCGCCAACACCGGCCCATCGAGCTTCAAATCGCGATCGACTGTGGCAGTGTTGTTGGCCAGCTCAACCGTGACAGTTTTGGTGACGATCGGCGATTGCAAGTAGGGAAAACTGCGCTCGATCGTGATTGCCCCCAAGGGCGTGCCATCTTCACTGATCCGAAACTCGCTAGCGGAAAACTGCAACACCTCTGCTTCCACAAAGCGATCGCTCACCAAATCCGTTAGCCCATTACTCCCTGCCAGCAAGCCATCAGTGGTGCGATCGGCCTCCCGCTCAATTTGCAGATCGCTGAACTTCAACCCCGGCGCAAGACCAATGCGATCGCGCGTCGCATCAAAATCCAAAATCTCCTGCACCGCCCGCCCCTGGACTGTGCCACGCTCAATCACAAAAATATCGCTGCCCGCCCCGCCCCGCAGTCGATTGGTGCCTTGGTTCCCCCCCAGCACATCGGCCCCATCGCCGCCGATCAGCGTGTCATCGCCCAAACCGCCATAGAGGATATCGTCGCCACTGCTGCCCTCGATCGAATCATTGCCCCCTTGGCCCAACACCGCCACCGGCTGGGAAAACTGCTGCCGATCATCCCCGTCCGTCAACACCAATAACGCCATCTTGCTTGCCTCTCCATCATCCTGATTCAGCGCGATCGCCCCCGACCGACTAGCCGCCACGCAAGCCGCCACACAAGCCTCGACGCAACCGATCCAGACTCGTTCCCACCAGCCAATTCGCCCCCAGCGGAATCCACAAGCGCCGCCGGTCTTTCGTGCCGTTTTACGCTAGGATCGAGAACTTGCAAAGCCCCTTGCACGGCCCACGTCCGAAGGAGAAATCGAATGGCTCGGTTGTACTACGACAACGACGCAAACCTAGACCTACTGAACGGCAAAACCGTCGCGATCGTCGGCTACGGCTCCCAAGGCCATGCCCACGCCCTCAACCTCAAAGATAGCGGCGTAAACGTGATTGTCGGTCTCTACGAAGGCAGCAAATCGACCGCCAAAGCCCGCGAAGCCGGTCTAGAAGTCCTGTCCGTGGCCGAAGCCGCCCAGCGCGCCGACTTCATCATGATCCTGCTGCCCGATGAAGTGCAAAAAACCGTTTACAGCAACGAAATTCTGCCCAACCTGAGCGCTGGCAAGCTATTGGCCTTTGCCCACGGCTTCAACATTCACTTTGGCCAAGTGGTTCCCCCCGCCGATGTGGACGTGGTGATGGTGGCTCCCAAGGGGCCTGGTCACTTGGTGCGTCGTACCTACGAGCAAGGCCAAGGGGTGCCCGCCCTGTTTGCCGTCTATCAAGATGCAACCGGCAAAGCCCGTGACCTGGCCATGGCCTACGCCAAGGGCATCGGCGGCACGCGCGGTGGCATTTTGGAAACCACCTTCCGTGAAGAAACCGAAACCGACCTGTTTGGCGAACAAGCAGTGCTCTGCGGTGGTTTGAGCGCCCTGATCAAGGCGGGCTTTGAAACCCTGGTGGAAGCAGGCTATCAACCTGAGCTGGCTTACTTCGAGTGCTTGCATGAAGTGAAGCTGATTGTGGACTTGGTGGTGGAAGGCGGTTTGGCCAAGATGCGCGACAGCATCTCCAACACCGCTGAGTATGGCGACTACGTGAGCGGCCCTCGCGTAATCACCGATGAAACCAAGGCGGAAATGGGTCGCATTCTGCGCGACATCCAAGATGGCACTTTTGCGCGCAACTTTGTGTTGGAAAACCAATCGGGCAAGGCTGGTTTCACCGCCATGCGTCGCCGGGAAGCTGAGCACCCGATCGAGGAAGTCGGCAAGGATCTGCGCGCCATGTTCAGTTGGATGAAGTAATCCATCCGCAACCGAGGCGAGTAGCTGGTCAAGTAGTAGCGCGGCAAGCTTATTTTGCTAGGTCAATGCAAATGACTGTTGCCGTTACCAAGTCGTTAGGCAGCAAGGGGCTGAAGCCCCTTGTTACTACGACTGACTCGCAACGTTGACCCGGCGAATTAAGGTAACCATGCTAGTCGGTTGGGTAGAGCCTTGCGAAACCCAACGCGATCGCTGCGGTGCTTGCTGGTGTTGGGTTTCGTGCCTCAACCCAACCTACTGATTAGCCCCATAGTCAATCGCCCCAACCGGATCTGAATGCTGGCTGGGGCGGTTAGCTTTGATTGATTTTGAGCGGTGGCAAGCGCGATCGCTTCTGTCAAGTCGTGGTCAGGCTGTTCCACTCAGCGGCCGCGTCCTTCAGGGCCTGGTCAACGGTTTTTTCGTCCAACATTGCCCCTTGCAGGTTTTCGTAGAGGATCTGCTGTAAGTCTTTGATGTTTTTGATCGGTGGTAACAACACGCGGGCGCTGGCTAGTTGCTCGGCGGCGATTTGGCGGGCCCGATCGAGCGTGTTAACGGCCGCCTGTTTTTGGAAGGACTGCATCAGCGATCGCAACGCCCCTTGGGTCGAAGGCAACACATTGGCGGCTTGGGCGAAGCTGAGTTGGTGGCGATCGTCCGTCAAAAACAGGGCAAAGTCGAGGGCGGCCTCGGGGCGCGGCGTTTTTTTGGGAATCGTCAGGTTCATCACCGCCACACCCCGATCGCCCGTTGATCCAGTCACTTGCGGCGCGGCGGCGGACAGGGCCGCGATCGAGGGAGCATTGGTGGCGATCGCATTCAAAAACTCAGGACTCGACCCCACGATCGCCGATTCCCCCGCCTGATAAAGCTCGATTCCCCGGCGGTGACCCTGGGTCAGCACCTCCTTGGGCAGCCAACCGCGCCGAAATAAGTTCACCCAATAGGTTGCCGCCGATCGCCCCGCCGCCGACTCAAAGGCCGCCCGCCCGCGATCGTCCACTAACTGCACACCCATTTGCACCAGCGATTCCAGCAATTCCGCCGAATCATTGGGCGCAACGGTCAGGAAAAAGCCATATTTACCGGTTTTTTCGCGGACTAGCCGCGCCGTTTCCGCCAGTTCGTCGTAGGTGGCCGGTGGGCGATCGATCCCAGCCCGATCGAGCAAAGCCCGGTTATAAATCGTCACCTTGGTGGTCAAATACCAGGGCACACCGAACGATCGCCCCTCGATCGCATTGGCCCGCCAAATATTCGGCAAGTAGCGCCCTTGCACGGCCAGCGACACCCGCTGACCGAGATCTAACCAAGCCCCCCGCGCTGCCAACCGCGAGGCAAAGCTGGGATTCAAATTCACCACATCGGGAGCCGTGCGCGCCGCCACCGCCGTCAGAATCTTGCTCTCCATAGCGGCCCAAGGCACATCCAGCCATTGCACCGCTTGGCCCGATCGACTGGCCTGAAAGTCGGCGATCGCCCTTTGGAAATAGTCGGTGAATTTAGGCTGAAGCTGCATCGTCCAAAACTGCACCGCCTGACCACCACTCGATCGCCCACAGGCCGCCAGCCCCAGAGCCGTGCCCCCCGCCCATTGCAAAAACGATCGCCGCCGCCAGCGCCCCATAGTTCGCTCCCCATATTTTCTAGAATGCGTCTTGTGGAATTCTCGGGCTGGGCTGTTCTGCGGGTTTTCACGGAGGCAATCGTGCGGCAATCCCGTTCAGGGCAATCGGCAAAACCCAACAGCAGCAAGATTTCTTTACGCTCGGGTATGGCGATCTTAAACGAAATTGGATACCATGCGTCGTGATCGGTGGTCTTGCTGCCTCCCGGCTCTCGCCCAGCATTTCATGCCACCGCTTGCCTAAACTATGAACGCCGCTGGAAATATTTTTTCACCCATCACGAGTGCGCTAAGTGGTCTCATCGGAGGCAGCAAAAAAGGCATCGGACTGGAAATTTCGCCAGAGCGAATTAATCTTGCTCAACTGCAAAAGAAGGGCCAGAAATTCAAGCTGAATATTCTGTCTTCGGTGGAAGTTCCTGAAGGGATTATTGAAGAAGGGACGATCGTTGATCCCCCGGCAGTTGCTGAACTGATTCAGGCCGTTTTGCAAGACAGCCGCATCAAGGTCAAAGAAGTGGCCACGGCAATTCCGGCCCGAGAAGCCGTGATTCGCTTAATTCCGGTTCCAGCGGAATTAAACGACGATGAATTGCGGCAATACATGAACCAAGAGGCGGGATTATATTTGCCATTTCCCCGCGAAGAAGCCGATGTGGACTATCAGAAACTCGGCTATTTTACCGATGAAGATGGCATCGAAAAAGTCCAGGTGCTGTTGGTTGCCACCCGCAAGGAAGTGACTGATGCCTATCTCGACACCTTCGAGCAAGCGGGACTCAAGATTAAGACCCTGGAAATCAGCAGTTTTGCCCTGATTCGGACGATTCGAGATCAGTTGCGTGGCTATGCACCCAACCAAGCGGTGGTGCTGGTGGATATTGAATTTGATAGCAGCGAAATTGCGATCGTGGTGAACGGTGTGCCGCAGTTTTCGCGCACCGTGGCGATCGGGACGCTGCAAATCCAAGAGGCCCTGAACCGGGCGATGAATATGCCGCCGACTCGCGACACGGAAATGCTGCTGGAGATGACGATTCCGGTCTCGCAAATTGAGTCGATGGGCACGGGCACGGGCACAACGGGCATGAGTCCGGGCGTGACAGCCATTATCAAAATGATGGGGGAGCTGTCGGACGAGTTGCGCCGATCGGTTGATTTCTATCTCAACCAGAGCGATGACTTGGAAATTGCCCAACTGTTGCTGGCGGGGCCGGGAGCGGCGATCGGGGAATTAGATGAGTTTTTCGCCCAACGGTTGAACGTGCCCGTGATGCGGATCGATCCAGTGGATGCCCTCGGATTGGAAGCTGACAGCGCGATCGAGAACAGCCAACGCCCCGGTCTCGGAGTCGTGCTAGGGTTGGGGCTGCGTAATGCGCTCGACGAACGCGAATAAGATCGATAGAACATTTAAAGAATCGCCTAAGCAGCCCAGCTTAAAAAGCCCGACCTAACTGCCAACACCAACGATATTTGGGACTGTGTTTGGGACTGTGGAGACGACTGCCTAGCCGTTCGCAGCTCCCAGATCCCGACTCTGAAGGCTGGCTGTCTGTTGGTCATTTCGAGGCATGAACCGCCGTCTTTGCTATGTATAGTCTCAACGTCAATTTCCTCAAAGACCGCCCGGAATATCAAACTGTCCGAGCAGCCAAAACCTCGGGCGGCAAGGGCGCAGCTGGAGGCGGGCGTTTACCCGTCATCTTGGGGGCCATTGTGGGGATCATGGTGCCAGCGGCGGTGGGTGGTTTTTACGGCTACCTAGCTTGGCAAATGAGCAACCTGGAAGCCAACCAACTGAAACTCGACCAAGACCTTGCCGATCTCGAAGCCGAACTAAAAAAGGCCGAGCAAGCCCAAACTGAAATGAAGGCGATCGACGACCTCACCCGAGGACTGGTGGGGGTGTTCAACAAAGTCAAGTCTTGGTCGGCCGTGTTGAGTGATTTGCGCGATCGCCTGCCCCAGGGTGTGCAACTGCTCAGTATCAAAGAAGCCGAAAATCCCGATGCCAAGGCCGCTGCCAGCACCAGTGCCCCCGCCACCGCCGGCAGCAGCGGCCCGCCACCGCCGAAGCAGGTAATCACGATCGAAGGCTATGCCAACTCCGTTGAGGGTGTGGGTGAGTTGCTGTTGTTGCTCCAAAAGTCACCCTTCCTCGACCCGCTGGTGACACGCCTCGTGACGAGTGAATTGGTCGATAATCCTGCCCAAATCGTGCAGTCAACCCAAGAAGTCCAAGAAGGGATTGCTTACACCTTGAGTGCGCCGCCCCCAAGCACGGGCACTGGAGGGGCACAGGTTAAAATCGTTGCACCGAAAGTCATCAAGTATCAAATCCAGTCAGCCTACACCCAAAAAACGGCTGAGGACTTGTTGCAGGTGCTCGATCGCAGTGGTGCATCGGGACTGGTTGTTCGGATTGAAACCATTCGGCGAATCTTAGCCGAGCAAGGCAAATCCCCCACCATGAGCGCCCCAGCCGCAGCCCCCGGGAATCAGCCAGAGGAGAAGACCAACAATGGCGTTTAGCGCACAGCAACCCGTAACGGAACCCAGCGATCCCGTTGTTTTTGGGATTACGTTTACGCCGCCAATCTTGGGGGGCGTGCTGGCCGCCGCCGGCGTGATTGGGGGTGTTGCCCTGTTGGTACAGGTGGTGATGCCGCAATATCAGACCTACCAAGATTTGCAAAGCAAGGTGGCTGAAAAACAGGCCCGACTTGAGCGGATTGCCGAAGAAAAGCAGAAAGTTCAAAAAACCCTCAATGACCTCGATCGCGCCCGCGTCACCCAAGCGCAAGTCCTAGCCTTGTTTCCGGCTCCGACCACTCTGTCGGTGTTGCCCGTCGATCTCAATCGCATTGTGACCGAGCAGTTTGGACAAATGACCAAGTTGGAGTCTGGCAAAGACGGGTTAACGCTGGTGACCGATGACTCTTGGGGAGAACCCGTCAAGGAAAAAATTCGGCAACAGGTTTTCCAGGTCGGCTTCGAGGCGGACTACGATCGCACCAACAACATTTTGCGTAACCTTGAGCGCTACCAATCGATGTTGGCGATCGACAATTTGACCTCAGAGCTGAAACTCTCCAAGCAGCCAGTTAAATTTGACGAAAAGACGGGGCAGTTTGTGGCCCAAGGTGCGCCGCAAATCCGGATTGCAACCAGTTTTTCCCTGAAGGTGTTGTTGCCGCTCTCAGCCCAAGAGTTAGCGAAGAAGGCAGCAGCGGCAGCGGAGGGCGAGAAAAAGGATGGTGACAGCACGCCAGCCGCTAGTCCTACTCCTGCCAAGTAGTCTAGGTTGGTTGCCTGCTGCACCGGCAGTTGGCGAATCGATTTGGATCATCCCCTTTTGACCTAGGCAAATTCTCTAGGCAAATTCCCTAGCCACAGACCCCAACCAACCGACAGACAGTGAGGAGCAAACGGTGAACTACGAGCGGATTTTGGGCAGCGCAGTGCTGATGAGTGGGTTAGCGACGATGGCGATCGTCCAGCCCGTCCGCGCGCAAACCAGCGTCACTGACGTGCGAATCAGCAGCAGCGGCGGTGGCGTGGATGTGGAGCTGGTGACCGACTCGGCCGAGCGCCCCCAAGTCTTTCTGCTGCCACCCCAAGGAACTAGCCTGATCGCCCATGTGGCCGGTGCTCGGTTGGATGTGCCGGGGGGGAATGTGGTGCGCGCTAACCCAGCTCCCGGCATTGCTGCGGTGGAAGTGACCCAGCTCGATAGCACGACTGTGCAAATTGCTGTGCGCGGAACCAGTGCGCGCCCCACCGGTCGCATTCGCCCCAGCAACAGCAATGCGGTGTTACTCAGCTATGCCGGAACGGCCGCCCCGCCCCAAAGCACGCCGGCCAACCCCAGCCGCCCCATCAGCCAAGTGCCCAACAACCCACCGGCTAATCCTGGTGCGGGTGCGCCCAACGTAATGATTCCTAACCCCACGATTACGATCGATGGGCAGCCGGCCGTGCTGACTCCGGCCGTGGCCCCGCCGACCATGCCCCGGGCGATCGCCCCGCCGGTTGGGGACATTGCCGTGTCTGATCTCCCCATCCAGCCCTACACCATTAATCTGGGCAGCAACCAGATCATTCCGCGCTTGGTGTTGCGGGATGCTCCGGTGCGCGAAGTTCTGTCCTTGTTGGCGCGGGCCAGCGGTGTGAATATTGCCTTCTCGGATAATGCCAGCAGCAGCGCCACACCGGGCAGCGCACCGGGCGCAGCGGCACCGGCGGCTGGCGCAGATGCCCGCATCAGCCTCGACATTGAAAACGAGTCGGCCCAAGACGTATTCAACTACGTGCTGCGGATTAGTGGACTGCAAGCCAGCCGCAATGGTCGCACGGTGTTTGTGGGTCGCAACTTGCCCAACTCGGCCCGGGATGTGTCGATGCGCGCGGTTCGGCTAAACCAAGTTCGGGCTAGCGATGCGGCTGGCTATCTTGTTGCCCTAGGCGCAGAAAGCGTCTCTTACTCCACCGAACGCACTACAGAAGTTGTGCAAGTAGGTGGCAACCAGCAGCAGGGTTCCGGTAATGCCCAAGTCCAGGCAGCACCGTTGACCCAAACCCGCACCAGCGAACGGACGGTGATTAATTCGTTACGAAGCGATCCCAAGGACTCCGTGCCTATCTTGCGTGGTCTGCAAGTGGCAGTTGATACCCGTACCAATGCCATTACTCTGGTGGGTCAGCGTGACTTGGTGGCTTTGGCTTCTGAGCAACTGTCGCGGATTGACAGCCGTTTGCGGCAAGTGGTGGTGAACGTGCGGGTGGTGGATATTAACCTGCTGCAAAATGACCGACTGGGCACGAGTTTCTCGTTTGGGGTTGGTGGTGCGCGCATCGTCAACACAGGCGGGATTGGGGTGATCAACTGGAGCGATCGCGGTGCGCCCTTCTCAACACCCACCACCCTCAACCCGGCAGATGTGGGCTTACGTCCCTTCAGCATTACGCCGAATGAAATCAATGGGCAAAACCCCAACGGGTTTAATATTGCCAACGATTTCCTGGCGCAGTTGCAGGCTTCGATCGTTAACCGCAATGCCAAGATCCTGACTGACCCGACTTTGGTGGTTCAAGAGGGACAAGTCGCAAATGTGGAGTTGACCGAAGAAGTGGTGGGAACCGTTGAGCAAGAAGTGGAAACCACTGATGTGGGCACGACCACCTCGCGCACCCTGACCAAGGACAAAGCAGGCTTGATTCTGGGCATTCAGGTGGAGCGAATTGATGATAACGGGTTTGTCACCCTGTCTGTGTCGCCGTCGCTGAAAGTGCCGGTCGATACGTTTGGCTCCTTGGGCGAAGGTCTGTTTGCCACCTTGCTGGCTGAACGGAAGCTCTCTTCGGGCACAATTCGGATTCGGGATGGCCAAACCCTAGTCTTGGCGGGGATTATTCAAGACACCGATCGCAGCGAGGTGCGCAAGATTCCGATCCTGGGTGACTTGCCGCTGTTGGGTTCTCTGTTCCGCCGTACCGATCGCCGCAACGAGCGTAAAGAGCTGGTGGTGTTGCTCACGCCGCAATTGCTTGACGACTCGAATGCATCCAGCATCGGCTATAGCTACACGCCCAGCCGCGATGCCCAAGAGGTGATTCAGCGAACCAATCTACGCTAACTCGGGATCTGGCTGAGTCCAGTAAGCGTCAGAGTGTACTGATCAATGATCACTAACCTGTAGAACTGAAAGGGGCGATCGAGTAGAGAACTTGGTCGCCCCTTATTGGTTGCAGCCTACCAGCAACAAGCGCCATCAATTGCAGTTTACTGAGGAGCGATCGGGCATGAGCCGTGGATTTTATATCATTGCCAACGACAAAGTAACGGAACAGTCGATCGCCCTGCTCGAAAGTATTCGGGTTACTGATGCCCAAACGCCTGTGATGCTGATTCCCTACGATGACCACTATCAACAGGTGGCTCGGGTTTTGGGCGATCGCTTTGGTGTTTTGGTCTTTGAAGACTTAGAGTTTATTCAGCGGCTCTCGGTTCAATTACAGCATATTTTTGGCCAAGAATTTTTCGCTCGACCCAATCAGTTTCGCAAGCAAGCCTGCTGGTTTGGCCCCTTTGATGAATTTCTTTATATCGATACAGATATTGTTGTTTTTGAGCCAATTATTCACTGCCTAGATGCCCTCAACAAAGCTGATTTTGTTTGCTACGACTATCAACATGCCGGTGGTTTACAAGATGTCTTTACCTCGGCTGTTTTAGACCAAGGCCTCTTTACGCCTGAAGACCTGCAAGGGGTTTTTAATGGTGGACTCTGGGGATCTCGTAAGGGGTTAATCAGTGAACAAGATCTCTACGACATCTTTGCGGAATGTGCCAATCATCCAGAGTATTTTGATTTCTCTAAAAAAACCTCTGACCAACCGATCATTAATTACATGGTTTTACGGCGATTTCAGCGGCGCTGGAATTGGACACAACGACCCCAGAAAGGGCCGGGCAGTTGGGCTGGCAGCCAGCACTTTATCTGGCAGGGCGATCGATTAGTTGATCCTAGAGTCAATCGCCCTGTTCCCTATCTCCACTGGGCAGGGATTCGGCTACAGCCCGGTTGTCCCCATTGGGATGTTTGGGAGCATTATCGATACCTCCATGAGACCAAACCGGCTATTTCACCGCTGGCTCCACCACAGCGATCGCTGTGGCAACGAGCTAGTGCCAAATTAAAAAAACTTTGGTCATAAATAACGATGCTAAAGCAATTCGATTATGATGTTTATGTTGCTCAGTAGCGAATGCAAGGGGCAAGATCTTTTGCAAATGATTGCAACATGATCCGGCTTTTACCCACCATTTTGGGAAAGCTGACTAGGTTGAAAATTTAACAGTCCAAGACCAGTTACCAGAAGTACTTCATAGGCATCGGACTGATCTGGACTGATCTACTGACCCATTAATACTTGGAGAGACAATCCATGATTCGATCGCTGACTCGCATGGCTCTGATGGCAGCTATTGCTATTCCTGGCTTGGGTTTATCAGCCCCCAGTGCAAAAGCGCAAACCGAAAGCGTCACCTTCACATTGGTCAATGGCACCAGTGAAGTGATGACCCATTTCTATGCATCTCCGCCGTCCACGTCATCCTGGGAAAGTGACATTTTGGGTCAAGATGTCCTTAATCCCAATGAGTATGTCAACATCACAGTTGATGACGGGCGGGAAGATTGTACCTATGATTTCCGAGCTATTTTTGCGGATGGCACTGAATCGGTGAGTCGCGGCTCGGTTTGCAATGGTGATAGCTACACCTACACTGATTAATGGATTTAGCCAAACGGATTGGCTGGAGTGCAACCACTGCGATCGCTGCTGAATTGCGAGCATTCGTACTCTTCAAAATGGCGATCGCGGTGGAATAATTGACGCAGTCAAGAAACTCATTGACCTAGGGCTAATGAGGATATCTGGGCAGTATCTTTTGGTATGGGCCGAGCACCAATAGTCATGGGGGCAAGGGGCTTAGGCCCCTTGTCTATAATGAGCCTGAAACGCTGATTCCACCGTCAGTAAACCGTGGGAAGCAAGGGGCTTGGGGCTTGTTATCAACAAGCCTGGAACCCTGATTCCACCGTTAGCGAACCGTGGGGGGCAAGGGGCTTAAGCCCCTTGTCTATGCCGAGGGATCGGACGTGCCGAGGATCAATTTTGGCTTTTCAGATATTCTCTAAAAGCGATCGACTCCTTCCTGA
>RDXB01000003.1 GCA_004292515.1 Oscillatoriales cyanobacterium | reverse complement strand
AATTGTATCGGGGAGAGTTGTACCGATGATCACTTCGATATCTCTGAGGGTATCAGTACCTTCGGCTGTGGAACTTCCCGTTGCGAGATTGAGATTGACTGGACTTGGCAAAGTACCATAAGACACCGTATCGATACCGGCACCGCCGACAATGCTGTCATTGCCCAAACCGCCAACTAAAAAATCATCACCATCGCCGCCGTCGAGAGTGTCATTGTCTTCGTTTCCGAACAAAAAGTCATTGCCGGCACCGCCAAACAAGCTGTCATTCCCTTCGTTGCCGTACAGAGTATCTTTGCCATCTCCTCCATTGAGAATGTCAGTACCTTCACCGCCCCAGAGGCTGTCATCACCGGCACCGCCTAACAGAGTATCGTTACCTTCGCCGCCATCGAGGGTGTCATTGCCATCGCCGCCGTCGAGATAGTCATTGCCAATCCCCGTACCGAGAATTACGTCACCGCCTGCCTCACTAATCGTAATGAGTTCGTCGCCGTTCAACACATCATCGCCGGCGTTGCCGAACAGCGAATCGTTGCCTTGGTTGCCCTCAATCGTATCATTGCCGGCCAATCCGTCAATGTTGTCATCGCCACTACCGCCGGGGAGGTAATCAGGGCCGGGCGTTGCTTTCAGCGGGAAACTTTTGAGAATATCGGCCCCTGAGAGGTTGCCGACTGTTTCGATAAAACCATCTCCTTGTTCGAGATTTGGTTCCGCGAAGAAGTCGAGAATCAACAAGTCGTCAGCAACTTTGTAAACCCCGTCTTTGTTGAGGTCAATTAGCAAGTCGGTATCGAATTCGCCGCCCCGCGTGACGCCTGCCGTACCGGCGGCCAAGCCGATCGTCAGCGTGACACCATTGAGAGTTAGACTATCGGTACCGTTGTCGTCAGCAATGATGCTGCCCCCTGCGGAAGTACCATTTAACACGTAGAAGTCATTGCCAGTACCGCCAAATAGGATATCTGCACCGCCACCGCCTTCTAGGGTATCGTTACCGTCATCTCCGTAGAGTGCGTCGCTGCCAAGGCCGCCGTTGATACTGTCATTATCGAAACCGCCGCTGAGTTGGTCATTGCCATCACCGCCAGCTAAGGTATCGTTACCGTCACCACCATCTGCAATATCGTTGCCGACATCGCCAGAAATAGAGTCATTGCCTTCGTCGCCATTTAAATAGTCATCGCCGGCATCTCCTGTGAGGGAGTCGGCACCGCTGCCGCCGAAACACCAAAGAGGCTGTCATTTCCTGCGCCACCATTTAAGTAGTCATCTCCGGCATCTCCTGTGAGGGAGTCGGCACCGCTGCCGCCGAAAACTTCGTCATCGCCGTCACCGCCGGAGAGCAAATTATTGCCCAATTCATCGTCTAGAAAGTCATTTCCTGCGCCGCCAATTAGACTGTCATTTCCTGCGCCACCATTTAAGTAGTCATCTCCGGTGTTGCCTAGGAGGGAGTCATTTCCTCCTAGACCGGAAATTTCATCGTTACCTGCAAGGCCGTCGATGGTGTCGTTTTGGGCGCTACCTTCGATGGTATCATTGCCCGGCGTTGCCGGAGTTGGAGTCGGCGTTGCCGGAGTTGGAGTCGGCGTTGCCGGAGTTGGAGTTGGTGTTGCCGGAGTTGGAGTTGGTGTTGCCGGAGTTGGAGTTGGTGTTGCCGGAGTTGGAGTCTGGTGTTGCCGGAGTTGGAGTTGGTGTTGCCGGAGTTGGAGTTGGTGTTGCCGGAGTTGGAGTTGGTGTTGCCGGAGTTGGAGTTGGTGTTGCCGGAGTGGGCGTGGGAATGGGGAGAATGTCACTACCAAGCAGGTTGCCGACGTTTTGGAAGCGGCCGCTAGCAGGCAAGTAAAAGTCTTGAATGGTCAAATCATCATTCACTTCTATCTTGCCGTCGGCATTCAAATCGATCAGCAAATTGTTACCTTTTTTCTCAATCCCGTTCTGCCCGACTCCGAGGGTTTTTGTCAGGGTGGCGTTGCTGAGGATTAAATTATTGGCGGTGCCACCAACATTTTTAATTTTGCTGCCTGCGGCTGTCTTGGCATCTAGGATGTAAGTAGTGTTTCCAATCGCTCCAACTAGAGAGTCGCTACCGCCACCACCGATGAGGGTGTCGCCGGCACTGGAATCCTTCGCGTAAACAGCGACGAGGGTGTCGTTGCCACGGCCGCCGGAGAGGGTGTTGGCTGCATCGTTACCGAATATTGTGTCATTTCCGTCGCCGGCGAAAGCATTTTCGATGATGCTGCCGGGGGCGATGGTGAGAGTTTGAGGAGCGAGTTTTGTGCGCCCTGTTACGTCGCGGCCAGGTAATGTACTGGTTGAACCGGGCGCTAGGTTGATCGTAACGTCGTCAGTGATGGCGGCAACGTTGATGATGTCGTTGCCACCGTTGGTGTCGGTGAGAGTTTTACGAGTAGCATCGGTAAAACTGGCGAACTCGTTGGTGTAGATGTAGGTGTTGTCAGGAATGATATCGTCGCCGTACAACCGCAAAGTTGCGCCTTTGAGTTTGCCGATATTGTTGCCGCTGGTATTTTCGGGGTCGGGGGTGTCGCTATTATCTGAAATATTCAGCGTCCAATCGCCAAGGCCGGTTTCTCCCCAGTGGCGGGCGCTGCTGAAGGTGTAGTTGAGGGTTGTGCCTTTGAAACCGTAGTCAGTTTTTGCTTTGCCAACCTCGGTGTAGTAAGGGACACGATCGAGAATGATACTCTCGGTTCCGTTGGGAGATCTCAGCTTAACTACTAAGTCTTGAAATTGACCGTGTTCGATATTCAAGTCTAGTTCGAGCTTGTCGATGTTGATGGCTTGATTAATTTTGAAGGTTTGATTGATCCCTGCGGAGTCATTGTTGGAGATATCTACTGGTGTTGGCAGGGTCAACTTGGCAAGTTGAGATTTCTCATTTGCCGCAGTTGC
>RDXB01000070.1 GCA_004292515.1 Oscillatoriales cyanobacterium | reverse complement strand
GGCGAAGAGGCCGAGCGGCTGCGGCGGCTGTCGGTGTTGCGGACGGATCTGTTGCCGGAGTTGACCGTGGGCGTGGTGCGCGAGGCCAAAAGCTCCGGTCTGACTCCCGAGGAGCTGCGATCGCTGGGCCAACGATCCGAGTTAGCCGCCGACACCTATCCCGGCTTGGAGATTGCGGCGGGCCTTTATGAAGCCTACGAAGCTCAACTGCAAAAGCGCGGGGCGATCGACTATGACGACATGATTTTGGCGGCGCTGCGGGTTTTTGCCGATCCAGAAGCAGCCAATCTGTGGCGATCGCGGATTTTTGCGGTGTTTGAAGATGAAGCTCAGGATTCCTCGCCCTTGCAAGCCCAGCTCCTAGAACAGTTGGCGATCGACCCAGCAACCGGCCTCACCCACTTGGTGCGGGTGGGCGACCCCAATCAGGCAATTAACTCATCCTTCACGCCCGCCGATCCCGTCTTCTTCCGGCGGTTTTGCGAAGCCTGTCGATCGCAGGGGCGCTTTGCCCAAATGGATCGATCGGGTCGCAGCAGCCCGATTATTTTGGAAACCGCCAACGTGCTGGTGCAATGGACGAACGATCGGGAATTTCCGCGCCTCCTGCAAAAAACGGGCGCGCGATCGGCTGTGCCGCCCTTTGAGTTGCAACTGATTCAACCGGCGGGCCTCGACGATCCGCAGCCCGATGCGAACCCGGCTCCCTTGGGCTTGGGGCTAGAGTTGGCCCGGCCGATGGATATTCACGAGTCGATCGAGCAGATGGGCCAACGGGCGATCGCGTTATGGGCCGCTAATCCCGACTTGAGCTTGGCGGTGCTGGTGCGTACCAACGATCAAGGGCGGTTTGCGGCCAA
The DNA here is from genome assembly GCA_004292515.1 of Oscillatoriales cyanobacterium. GTDB lineage: Bacteria > Cyanobacteriota > Cyanobacteriia > CACIAM-69d > CACIAM-69d > CACIAM-69d. Next base: position 24,382 of record RDXB01000070.1, on the reverse strand, counting down.
GGCCCTGGGCGATCGGTTTGGCGATCGGCTGAATTTGTATGAAGTGGGCGCGAGCGATCGGCAATCCCACGTCCCAGGCGAAATGCTGACCCTGCTGCAATTTCTCGATCGCCCCCACTCGCCCCAAAATCTGAAGGCCCTGTTGCGGGTGCTGGTCGATCGGCAGCGCATCCCCACCCAAGATCTCGACAGCCTGGCCGCGATTCCCGAGCAGTTTCTCTATCCCGGCCCCCTCGACCCCGCCCAGCCGGAACCCGTCCGCCAAGCCCGTCACCTCTGCACCGGGATTTTGGCGGCGCGGTTGAATTTGCCGCACTACGCCTTGCTGTCGTTCCTGGCCCTGACCTTGGGGTACGATCGCGCCGAGCTAGCCACCACCGACAAGCTGGTCGAAACCCTAATCCAGCGCGATCGAGGCGATCAACGCCTAGAAGTCACCCTGGGCAATCTGCTAGAAATCGTCACCAACGAAACCTTCGCCCCCGTGGAAGCCGAGGAGTCCCCCGAATCGCCCTACACCCGCGCCGGCCAACTGACGATCATCACCGCCCACAAAGCGAAGGGGCTGGATTGGGATGGGGTGTTTTTGCCCTTTTTGCATGGGGACTATTTCACGGGCGAGTCGCGCACGCCGCTGCAAATGGAATTCTTGGGGTCGTTTAACCTAAGTGACTGTCTGCGGGCACAAATCCGCGATCGGGTGCATGGGCTGGAGTCGTTGCCCCCAATGGCGATCGCGGCCAACCAAGCCCGCTGGCTGAAGGTGGCTGAAGAATATCGACTGCTCTATGTGGCGATGACGCGGGCCAAGCGCTTGCTGTGGCTAGCGGCGGAGTTCCAAGCGCCGTTCACCTGGAACAAGCCGGACAATTTAAGCAACAAAGCGCCCTGTCCCGCCTTTTTAGCCCTGATGGATCAGTTCCCCGAATGCGTTGTCTAACTCGCATTGGTGACTCCTTGGCAACCGTTGAATAGCCGATAAATCACCGATGAATTACCGATAAGTTACCGATAAATTACCGATCAGCCAGCGGTGCTGGATTAACCTAGTCGATTAGTCTAGGCGCACTTTAGTCTATAGTAGCGTCAATCAAAAATGAGACAAATCATGACCTGAAACCTTTATTGGTAAAGGCTTTTATGATCTCATTGCCGACTGGAACTACTATAGGCGCACTATTGCTAACCGCTAGCCCAGCGTATTAGCCTAGCAGCCCGATCAGGAAGCAACGGGCGAGGTTGCTCCCTGGGTAATCGCATCCGATCGAATCGGCTTAACCCGACCTTCAGCCACTAACGCCTGATAGACCATGGCCACCACTTCCGCGCGGGTGGCGGGGCGGCTCCCCTCAAACCGTTGAGAATTGGGATAGTTGACGATCGCCCGGCGACGGAGGGCGGCGGCGACTCTCGGTTGGGCCCAGGTGGGAATTTGCCCGCGATCGTCGAGTCGATCGAGCAGGGCAACGGGTTCGGCGGCCCAGTTCAAGCCACTGGCCAACGCCACCACCACTTGCACCCGATTCAGCAGGCCATCGGGATCAAAGCGATCAGCACTGATCCCAGAGACAAACTCGCTGGCTTGGGCCCGTTGGATGGCGCGTTCGGCCCAATGGCCGCGCGGCACATCCCGAAAGGCGATCGCTGGGCGACGGGGTTGGGGATTCAACGCCGCCGTCACCAGCACGGCAAATTGGGCCCGGGTCATGGAGTCGTGGGGGCGAAAATTTCCATCTTTGTAGCCGCTGACCCAGCCTTCGATCGCCGCTGCTTCCACAAACGATCGGGCCCAATGACCCTCCAAATCGGCAAACAGGGGCAAAATGCTGGGATCAACAGGCTGCACGATGTAGGGCGAGTCGATCGCCCCGATCGCCCCCCGTGCAGCCAAGGCCTGGTGCACCAGGGCGGCCAATTCTGCCCGCGTCAGGGGGTCGGTGGGCCGCAGTTGGCGCACTTGGGGATGGTTGACCACCATTCGCCGTTCGGTGGCCGCCGCGATCGCCTGCTCGGCATAGTCGGGAATGTCGGAGCGATCGCCATAGATTGCCAACAGCTTGGGGTCGCCGGCCGGCAGCCCCAGCCCACTGACCAACGCAACCAAGGCATCACAGCGGCGCATTTGAGCAGCAGGCAAGAACTGATCGCCCTCATAACCCGACAGAAAGCCCATCTGCACGGCCTTTTGAATTGCCCCATAGCCCCAATAGCTAGCAGGCACATCCCCAAACGCCCGCGCCGGCCGCCGCAAAGGTAGCTCAAAGGCGCGGCCCACAATCGCGGCAAACTCAGCCCGTCGCACGGCCCCATCGGGCCGGAAGGAGCCATCGTCGTAGCCACCAATCACCTTGCGATCGCGCAGGATCTTGATGAACGACGCAGCCCAATGCATAGACCAGTCATCGATCGGCGGGGATTCGATCGCTTGACCATCCGGCAGGGGAAGTTCTTTGGGAAATAGGGTCTTTTCAAAGCTGGCGAATTCCTTGACGTAGGTTTGGCCCAAGCCATAAACCTTGGTCAGCTTGCCGCGATTTTTCAGGGTTTGGCGCACTTCCAGGTTGGTCACGTCGGCCAGGGTGCGGTTTTGGTGCAAAGCGATCGCCGCCGCCACCCCCAAACCCTGACCCACGCCTACATTCAGCTCCACAATCCGCCCCGCCGCTGGCGCAATGCCAAAGTAGCCCGATGCGGGACTGACCACCGCCAAGTTGGGCACGGTTTTTGAGATCGCATGGCGAATCCCAAAATTAAATACCGGCACGGGTTCCGAGAGAAATTGCAGACTCTTGAAGCCCTTATCGATCGCCTTTTGCCCCAGGCCAGGAATGCCGCCGCGCACATCAAACTTGTAGCCAAACGTCCCCAACGCCTCGGTGGCCGGCACGCCCCCCGCCAGCATTTGCGCCCCTGGCAAAGGATTGATCGGATCGGTCATCCCCCCGGCATAGCGAATATAGAGTTCGTGGGCCGGCGTAACGGTAATTTGCTGCCCAAAGCCCTTCATCCAGCGGGCCACCTGCTCCACTTCCTGTTTCATGCGCTCGGTGGGTAAGCCCGCATTCCGCGCTAGGGCTTCGGCCTCCGGGGCTGTCACAAAACAGAGCAAGGCATTCCAAGACAGCCGCCCCCCAGGTAAGACCGCAATGTTTGGCGAATCCAGAATGAACTTGGTTTTTTCAAGATCCCAGCTTGTGCCGCGATAGGCGTGGTACAGAATCGACAACACATGGCAGCGCACATCGATGTAGTCTGGCCCCACGATCATCGTCATTGGCTGGCCCGCCGCGTTCCGCATCCGGGAAGTAAACCATTGCACCCGCCTGGGATCGCCGCCGGCCGCAATGTTTAGGTATTGCTGGGCTTGGGTGTCGCTGGGGTTGCAAAAGCGCTGAATCCAACTGGCTTCGGCCCGCCGCAAAAAATCCACCGTCAGGCTCTGGGTTTCAAAGATGAGCGACACGGGCAGGGCGGCGTTGGGTAGGCCCAACGTGCCAAAGCCCGCCACCTTGCCGCCACCGGCCGCCTGCAACAACCAGGCATTGACGGTGGAGTCAATGAACTGCTTGGCCCGGAAGGTGTCGCCATCGTCGGTGCGGATTGCCACCAGCCGGTTGCCCTCCTTGACGGCTTGGGTCATTTTGGCGCGATCGACAATTTGCACCCCCGCTTCACTGAGCATTTCCCGCAAGGCGCGATCGCCCCGTCGCCAGTCGAGACCCACTTCGACCACACCCGCCCGCTGCAAAAATTCTTGATAGATCGCCGCTGGATCGCCGTAGAGACCCATGCCGTGACGTTCGCGCAAACTGGGGGCCAGGTGGGTGCGATCGAGGTAGCACAGTTGCCCCCGAATCAGGTGGCCGCCCACGCCATAGCTGGTGTCCCCCGCCGTCAACAACAACACCCGCGCCGGTTTGCCCGCCCGCGCTCGATATTCCCGGGCCGCTGCCACCAGGGCCAACACCCCCGGCACTTCGTCGCCATAGCCGATGATGTCGTAGTCCTGGGTGACATTGCCGGGAGCTGCGTCGGCGATCGGTTGATGCAGCCGACTCACGGGCGTGATGGCCGAGGGGGCAGAAGAAGTTGGGGTCATCGCGTTTGCACCGAGGAAGTAGCGTATGGGGCGATCGCTGACTGGAACGAGCCTAAATCAGGGCAGCGGGCGCGATCGCGCAAGTCTAGTCTAGTCTCCCGGTTTGGGCCGAGCGACTGCTTCTAGGCGGATATTGAGCAAGCCCAAATGAACATGTTGCCTGTGCCCCAGTCATCGTCAAGTAATCGTCAAAAACAACAGTCTGAAGTACTTTTCAGACATCCTCTTATGATCCTGCTCAGATTTTGCTCAAAAACTGATCGATCGCCCCTAGCCAAGTTGCGCGATCAACCCCCATCAGCAACTCGTGACCCGCTTGGGGAAAGATCACCAATTGTTTGGAACCTTGAAGGTTTTGCAAAATACGCTGAACGGCTGCGGTGGTAGTCCAGCGATCGCGCTGACCATGCAACAGTAGCGCCGGACAACGCACGCGCTTGGCGTAGTCCTCTGGATTGTGGAGAAACCCATTAAATCCATTTTGCACACCGCCCCAAAACAAAACTGTTTCTGACACTGGCGAGACGGGTAGTTTCATATCTCGAATGCGTCCACGAGTCGCATCCAAAAGTCGCGCAAAGGGCAACTCCAAAATAATCCCGTCGGGCTGAATTTTTCCTTCAGCAACGGCTTTGAGAATGGCAGCGCTACCCATCGACAATCCATATAAAATGAGCGAGCGGCGATCGCGCATCTGGCGGGCATAGTTCACCGTTGCCACCACGTCTTGGGCTTCCCGAACACCAATGGTCGTGGTGTGGCCGCTCGATCGGCCTGCACCCCGAAAATCAATCAAAATCACCTCATAGCCTTGCTGATGAAACGCGAGCGCTGGTTGCAAGAGCTGACCTTTATGACCCCCTTTGCCGTGAAACATCAGCACTTGGCCCTTGGCGATCGGGCGATCAGTCACGGGAATTGACCACAGATCAATCCATTCCGCTCCAGCTTCGGGGTTGGTAATTAATTGCCCCTGCACAGAGATACGGTGGGTGCTGTAGCGAAGTCCTAAATCCTGAGGGGTTGTTTGATTAACCCGGCGGGGTTGCCCTAACCCAATCGTGTTGGGATAAACCGTGTGGGTAAATGTATAAGCCACCCAATAAGCCAGCAAGTTCGCAACAGCCAATAATGACATTAATGACAGGCAACCGGTGCGAATTGGATGCTGCTGAATTTGTCTGAGAACTTTCCAATCAGCCATCTTCAAAAATTCAAGAAAATTCAAAATGACAACAAGTTGCCAACAGCCTTGGGGTACAGTACGTACAGCATTGCATCCATCCAAAATTGTGGTCAGGGAGTTGTGGTGATGTCGCGGAATCGGTTTTTGGAATTGTTGTGGGGTGTGGCTGCCGATGAGGCGCGATCGTTTCAGTTACCCGGAGCCAAGCCCCACTACACGCCCGATCGCCCCGCCCAAGTGCAGCATATTGCCCTGGATTTGGTGTTGGATCTTGCCGGTTGTGCGGTGACGGGTCGCTGTGCGATCGACTTGTTGCCGGTGCGGGATGGGGTCGATCGCTTGACCTTGGATGCGGTGGCCATGGCGATCGCGTCGGTGCAGGTGGATGGTCAGGCCCAGCCTTTCGAGTATGACGGCGAAACCTTGCAGGTGCAATTGCTGGAGCCGATGGTGCGCGATCGAGCACTGAAACTCGTGATTGGGTATAGCCTCAATCAGCCCCAGCGCGGGATCTATTTTGTGCAACCCACCGAACATTATCCCCAGAAAAACACCCAGGTTTGGACGCAAGGGGAAGATGAGGATTCACGGTTTTGGTTCCCCTGTTTTGACTTTCCAGGACAGCTTTGCACCTCCGAAATTCGGGTGCAAATTCCGAGTGGTTTGATTGCCTTATCTAATGGCAGCTTGATTGAGCAAAAAACCAAAGGCAAAACAGCGATCTTTCACTGGCATCAACGACAGCCCCACCCGATTTACCTCTTCACCTTGGCGGTTGGCAATTTTGCGGAAGTGCGCGACGAATGGCAAGGCATTCCCGTCACTTACTATGCAGCGCCCGATCGCGCCGACCAAATTCGATACACCATGGGCAAAACCCCTGCGATGGTGGAATTTCTCAGCCAAGTCTTTGACTATGCGTATCCCTACGAGAAATACGCACAAGCTTGCATAGAGGATTTCATTTTTGGCGGCATGGAAAACACATCCATGACCCTACTGACCGATCGCTGTTTATTGGATGAACGGGCGACGATCGACAATCGCAGCAGTGAAGCTCTCGTGGTTCATGAACTGGCTCACCAGTGGTTTGGTGACCTGTTGGCGATTAAGCATTGGTCCCATGCCTGGGTGAAAGAAGGCATGGCCACCTACAGCGAAACCCTCTGGATGGATCACGAATATGGGGCTGAAGAAGCCGCCTATTATCGCTTGGGCGATCAGCGGGCCTATCTCAGTGAAGATCGCGGGCGCTATCGGCGGCCGATGGTGACCCATATCTATCGAGAGGCGATCGAACTTTACGACTGCCACATCTACGAAAAAGGCGGTTGTGTCTACCATATGTTGCGAACGGAGCTGGGTGATGATTTGTTTTGGAAATCAATCCAACACTTTGTCAAAACCCATGCCTTTGGATCTGTGGAAACAATCGACCTTGTGCGGTCGATCGAACAGTCCACGGGCCGCAATGTTTTGCCCCTATTTGATCAGTACGTCTTGCGGGGTGGACATCCTGATTTCAAAGTGTCCTACAGTTGGGATGGGGAACACAAAATCGCCAAGCTAACGGTGGTGCAAACCCAAGCCAAGGAAGGGGATTTAGACACCCTGTTTAACCTGACCATTCCGGTGGCCTTTGGAACGGTGGCGATCGCAGAACCCAGTGACCAAGGCAAGACTAAAAAATCAAAAAAAGCTGCGCTGGAACCTGCCGCCGTTACATTCAAAACGATTCCCCTAGCCCTGCACGATCGCGAACAAACCTTTTATTTTCCCTTGGAACAAAAGCCCGATTTCGTCAGTTTTGATCCGGGAAATCACTGGCTGAAAACGATCGAGTTGGACTATCCCTTGCCGGAGCTGAAGGCGCAATTGCAGCACGATCCCGATCCAATTTCTCGCTTGTTTGCGGCCAAGGCGATCGCCCAAAAAGGCAATCTGGAAGCCCTGAATGCGCTGGCGGCGGCCCTCACGGGCGATCGGTTCTGGGGGGTGCGGGCGGAAGTGGCGGACAACCTGGCGGGGATTGCGCTGGATGGGGTGCTGTCGGCCTTAGCCTTGGGCCTAAAAGATCCCGAGGCCCGGGCCCGGCGCGCGGTGATTCAAGCGATCGGTTCCCTGAAAACCGAGCAGGCCTACCGGGTGCTGGAACCTGTGGCTAAGAAGGGCGACCCCAGCTATCTTGTGGAGGCGGCGGCCCTGTCGGCGATCGGGACGATCGCGGCGGCCCATCCGAGTTTGCAGGAATCGGCGATCGCTCTGCTCAAATCAGCTCTGAAAAAACGGGCGGGCTGGAATGAGGTGGTGCGCTCTGGGGCGATCGCGGGGTTGAGCCGCTTGAAAACCTCGGCGGCGGCCCTGGAGTTGGTGTTGGACTATGCTCAACCCGGTATTCCCCAAGCCCTGCGGCTGACGGCGTTGCGTTGTTTGGGCAGCGTCACCAACGGCCAGGAACCGGCCTTGGTCGATCGGGTGCTCAATCAGTTGCAAATTTTTGCGCGTGAGAGCTTTTTCCTCACGCAGATGTCTGTGGTGGCGGCCTTGGGACAACTGGAAACGCCCAAGGCGATCGGGATTTTGCAAATGATCGCCAGCCAAGCGCCCGATGGCCGGGTGCGCCGCCGCGCTGAGGAATCGGTGAAAACGGTGCAGCGCAATGTGGGGTCGGATCGGGCGATCGAGCAGTTGCGCCAGGAGTTGGATCAACTCAAAAAAGACAACCAAACCCTGCGATCGCGCATGGAAGATTGGGAAGCCAAATCCCGCAACTCCTCCCCCGCCAACCCAGAGTAGTCAGGTAGTAGTCAGGTAGTAGCGCGGCAAGCTGATTTGGATAGGTCAACACAAATGACTGTTGCCGTTACTAAATCGTTGGGCAGCAAGGGGCTTAAGCCCCTTGTTACGACGACTGACTCGCAACGTTGACCCAGTGAATTAAGGCAGCCGCACTAGCAGGTTGGGTTGAGCCGAGCGCAACCCAACGCGATCGATGCCAACTTTACGGATGTTGGGTTTCGTGCCTCAACCCAACCTACTGCTCTACTACTAGTGGCACTGCTACTGAGCGACTGAGTTGATCATGATCGACCTGGATTTGGAGCAGCAATTTACCCGCCTCTGTCGGGCGATCGGCGATCGCCCCGATTTGGCCTTTTTGCTCGATCGCCCCGCCAGCCTCGATCTGATTCGGCGCGCTTGGTTGCCCCTGGCGGCTCAGTTGGCCCAGGTGCGATCGCAATCCTCCCGCCCGATCGTCCAGGGAATTTTGGGGGTGCAAGGGGCGGGCAAAACCACCCTCTGTGCGGGGTTGGTGTTGGCGCTGGAGTGTTGTTGGGGGTTGCGATCGCTCAGTTGGTCGATCGACGATCTCTACAAAACCTACGCCGATCGCCAGCGCCTTCGCCAGGCCGACCCGCGCTTGATTTGGCGCGGGCCACCGGGCACCCATGACGTGGCCTTGGGCATTGAGACCCTGAAGCAATTGCGACAACCCAGCGGCGATCGCATCCCGATTCCCCGGTTCGACAAGTCATTGCACCAGGGCCAGGGCGATCGGATCGCGCCCGATTGGGTGGAGCCAGTAGATGTGGTGTTGTTTGAAGGCTGGTTTGTGGGCACGCACCCGATCGATTGTGAGGCGATCGCCCATTGGCCCGAGCCGATCGCCTCAGCGACCGACCGGGCCTTTGCCCGAGATTGCAACGATCGACTGCGGGATTACTTGCCCCTATGGGATCTGTGCGATCGGCTGCTGATTTTGCAACCGACCGATTACCGCCTGTCCAAACAGTGGCGACAACAGGCCGAGCGCGATCGAATTGCGGCCGGCGGCCAGGGACTAGGCGATGCAGAAATTTCCGACTTTGTGGACTACTTCTGGAAGGCGCTGCACCCGCAGTTATTGATCGACCCCTTGGCGATCGCCCCGGAGCACCACCCACCGATCAATGGAGTCTGGCAATTCAACGCCGATCGACAACTACAGCGGGCGATCATAATTTAAGACCCGTTCGGGTTAACGGAGTCACGCCCTGCCCGATCGCCCCCTAACCAGCCACCTCGCCCATCAAGTCGTAGGGTTCCGCCGCCGTAATCGTCACCGGCACGATCGCCCCCAACTGCGCCGCTCCCGTCACATAGACCAACCCATCCACATCGGGCGAATACCGAGCCGATCGCCCCAGATATTGCCCCGTTTTCGGATTCACCTGCTCGATCAACACATCCACCGTCTGCCCCACATAGGCTTGGTTGCGCTTCAGGGAAATCGGCTGCTGCAACCCCATCAAGCGATCGCGCCGCCCGTCCATCACTTCCTGGGGCAACTGGTTCGGCAAATCAAAAGCCGCCGTTCCCTCCTCGGGCGAGAAGGTGAACACGCCCACATGGTCAAACTCGTGGCGCTGCACAAAGTCACAGAGATGCTCAAAATGCTCCGCCGTTTCGCCCGGAAAACCCACAATCAACGTGGTGCGCATCACCGCTTCCGGCAACTGTTCGCGGATATGTTGCAACAGGCGATCGTTCACATTCGCTTGCCAAGGACGATTCATCGATCGCAGCACTTCGGGATGGGAATGCTGCAACGGCAAATCAATGTAGGGCAAGATGTTTGGCGTTTCGCGCATCGCCGCAATCACCGCATCGGTCAAGCCCGTGGGATAGGCGTAGTGCATCCGAATCCAGGGCACATCCACCTCGCCCAGCGCCCGCAACAGTTCCGCCAGCTTCGGTTTGCCATAGAGATCCAAGCCGTAGTTGGTGGTGATTTGCGAGATCAAAATGATTTCTTGCACGCCCTCCGCCGCCAGCTTGTGGGCCTCGGCCACGATCGATTCGATCGAGCGCGATCGCTGGTCGCCCCGCAGGTGGGGAATGATGCAAAAGGCGCAGCGATAATCACAACCCTCCGCCACCCGCAAATAGGCCGTGCCCTCGGCAGTGGTGCGATAGCGGGGCACTGTTTCATCGGCGATGTAGGTCGGTTCCTCAGAAATTTCCTGCACCCGCTCGCCCGCTTCGGTGCGCGCCATCACATCCACAATTTTGTGATAGTCGCCCGTGCCAACCACCGCCACCGCTTCCGGAATTTCATCCAAGAGCGTGTCGCGGAAATGTTGGGCCATGCAGCCCGTAATCACAATCCGCTTGCCCGCTTCGGCCAATTCCACCAAGGTACGCACCGATTCTTCGCGGGCCTCTTGGATGAAGCTACAGGTATTGACGATCGCATAGTCGGCGCTGTCGTCATTGGCGCTGACATCGTAGCCCGCCTGCGCCAACAGCCCCATCATGTGCTCGGTATCGATGCGATTTTTCTCGCAGCCCAGGTGAGTAACGGCGATCGTCGGTTTTCCGGCCATAGATTCGGGGGCAGTTGTCGCGGGTGAGGTCAGGGATAAAACAGGCTGGGCAGGGCGGACTCAGTTGGGAGGCGCGCTGCCGGAATTCACAATTATTCATGATAACGGGGCAGGGCGATCGGGAAATGGCGGGAACTGTGGCGATCGCCCTGAACAAAGGAACGATCGCCTGAAGTTAGGAACTAGCTCGATCGCCAGCCCCCCTGGCCAATGCGGCACATCGACGGCCCAGAGCCGCCCAAGTCGCCCTGAATGCACCCTTTCCCCTAGGCAAACCAAAGGAAAGAGCAGCGATCGCCCCAAGCCTAGCGTGCCCCATCAGTTAGCGTTAGCCTGTTGCTGATTGTGCAATTAGCGTATCGACGATCGCCTAAATGGGTAATCTAAATACTGAGAGTTGTAGGGAGTCTCACCCCCTAGTGCGATCAGTCCCCGAGCGATCAGTCCCCGAGCGATCATCCAGGGTGCATTTACTGCGAATCATGGACTTGTCATTCAAAGGCTGCTTCGCTGACATGAACTTCTGACATGAACTGCTGACCGCCAGACCAATCCCCACCGCCCACCCAGCCATGCAACACCTGCCCGAAAGTATTAGCGACGCAATCAACACCAGCGAACTCGGCGCACTGATTGCTGAACACCGCAACGCGCTCCTCTGCGAATTGTTGCGGCCGATGTTAGACACGTTGGATCGTGAAGGCATCCAGCTCTCGGCAGTGTTGCGGGCCTTGGCCACCATTGCCAGCGATCGCAGTGGCCAACTAGAAACCAGCAACGGCAGTAACCCTTGGGAGCGCTGCAACAAGCTGCTGCACCAAGCCCGGGCCAGCGCCGAAGAAGCCGAGCGCCTCAGCCGCAACAAGATCCGCTATACAGCGCGATCGCCCCAGACTGCCCATGCCAATGGCACTGCTGGAACCAGCAATGGCAGCACCTTGGACTTACGGGATGTGCGGGTGGCGATCGAAGATGCCAACGACGAAGAGGCTTGGACGCGGGAATTGATCGCCGACTAAGCAAGGGCGATCGCAACAGCAGTCACGGTTAATTCACCCTAGGCGCTGCTGGACTGGGCGCTGTCGTTGTCTGTCGCTTTGGGGCCGACTCTAGCGATAACTGGGGATAACTAGCGATCGCTGCTGATTAATCTGGTAATTGATCTGGTAATTAATCTGGCGGTTAGTTTGGTAATTAATCTGGCGGTTAATTTGGTGATTGATGTTGACTAGTAGCGATTAGTAAACATTAATCGCGATGCCCGGTGCATTGCCTGGTGCATTGCCCGGTGCATTGCCCGGTGCATTGCCCGGTGCATTATGAGCGCCATGCTCTAGATCACGGATTCGAGACTTTGATCCTGATCATCCCTACCGACCATCCATTGTCGAATTTGCCCAGCTCGCCTTTCAAGAACGACACCACCATTCCCAACGATCGCTGCTGAAGCAAATTAGTGCCTTGTTCGACTTGTTGTGGCAGCGCCAGGGGGAAGACCCGGCCGCAACACCCGATCGCCCCCACCGCGACCGGTCGATCGCCCCTGCCTCACCCAAGGCGATTGAGCATGGCCACCTGCGCGATCGCGACCCCCTCAGCTATTTGGGGCGCGGCCAGATTTTTGTGTCCTTTGAAGCGGATGATCCGGCCCCCGCTTACTTACCAATCGCCCTGGGTGCGGTGGGACAAAAACTGGCTTGCTTCTCGGGGGACTATGGCCATTGGGATGGTGTGCTGGCCGGCTGCGTGGCCCAGGCAGCCCGGGTAGCCGGGGGAGATCGCGACTACCTGCTGCCACTGCTCTCGGGCAATGCGATCGCCCTCTATGGCAACCGATTGCGGCAACGGATCACCTACGAATCAGCAGCTTAGTTGGGTAGGTTGGGTAGGTTGGATAGGTTGGGTTGAGCCTTGGGAAACCCAACGCGATCGATGCAATCCCTGTTGGTGTTGGGTTTCGCGCCTCAACCCAACCTACTAGTACTCCTAGACTAATACGCTGGGTTATCAAAGCCTGAAATTCAGACAAATCAAGCTCGAAAAAATAATTACCCCAGTGAATTAGAGCAGTTGTACTACTGGCATGGGTTTTAGGGCAGCTCCTCAGACTCGGGGCGGGTGGGCGTGGTTGACCACTTGGCCCACAGGCGCACCCAGCGGCTAGCCAGTTGCTCCCGCTGATTCACCAGGTAAATGCTCACCAGGGTCAGCAACACCCCCGCCGACTGCACCGAACTGAGTACTTCGCCCAAAAACCAGTGGCCAAACAACAGGGCAAACACGGGCGTGAGAAATGTTAGAGCGCTGAGGCTGGTGAGGTTGCCCCGAGCCGCAAAGAAGAAAAAGACCCCATAGGACGCAGCGCTGCCAAACAGGGTGGCATAGGCGATCGAACCCCAATCGGTCAGGGTGAGGGCTTGCCATTGCTGGGTTTCCAGGGCTGCCGACAGGCCAAACAGCGGCATCCCACCGAGGATCATGTGCCAGCCCGTGGCCACCACCGGGTCGGCATAGCGGCTGACTTGGCGGATCATTACCGTTCCGATCGCCATGGACAGGGCCGCCAACAACATCCACCAAAAGCCGCTCGACCAGATATCACCCCAAGCATCACCCCAAGGAGCGATCGCCCCGGCCGCGCTCAGGTTGGCGGCGCGATCAAACCCCTGCAAAATCCACTGATCCGGTAGACCCACGCTGGCAATCCCCAACACCCCCAGTAGCAGCCCCAGCCAGCCCAGCGGGCCAATCTGCTCGCCGTAGAGCCAGCGAGCCATCAGGGCCACCGCCAAGGGCTGGGAATCGATCGTCACTGATCCCAGCCCCGCCCCCGTGCGCGCCAAACCCTGGGCCAAAAATCCCTGAAATAACGCCCCATCCACCAGCGCAAAGGCCCCAATCCAAGCCCAAGCCCGCCAACTGAGGGCCTGGCTGCGACCGGCCAGGGCCGCCGCCAACAACACTAAAAAACCTGCCGGAACGAGTCGCAACCCTGCCAAAAACAGCGGTGTGGTGTGGTCGAGAGTACCTTTCATCGCGACCATCGCCGTGCCCCAAAAGAAGAAGGGCGAGATCAGCAACAGCCATCCCCACCAGGATTGCGGCGAGAGTTGGAGGTTTGGGGGTTTGGCAGTCATGGATGGAGCGAGGGTGTTGATACTTTAAGAAATATTAACCAAAGCCTAGAATTGTATCCACTCCCTCAAGTCTGCAAGCCGTAATCCCCATGTGGCCGTTTAAGCCCAATCCTCGCAAACAACTCGCGCGCATCGAACTAACCGGAGCGATCGCCGGAGGCACTCGCCAACGTCTGCTCAAGGCTCTAAAAGTCGTCAAAGAGCGCAAATATCCGGGCCTATTGCTGCGGATCGATAGTCCCGGCGGAACAGTTGGTGACTCTCAGGAAATTTATTCCGCCCTGAAGCGACTGGGCGAAACCACCAAAATTGTGGCCAGCTTTGGCAATATTTCCGCCTCTGGTGGTGTGTACATCGGCATGGGAGCCCAACACATTGTGGCCAACCCCGGCACGATTACCGGCAGCATCGGCGTGATTATTCGCGGCAACAACATCGAATCCCTGCTCAACAAGGTGGGCGTATCGTTCAAGGTGATTAAGTCCGGCCCCTACAAAGATATTTTGTCGTTTGATCGCCCCTTGACCGATGAGGAGCGCCAGATTCTGCAAGACCTGATTGACAACAGCTACGGGCAATTTGTGCAGACAGTGGCTGAATCGCGCAAGCTGCCCGTAGAGACCGTGCGGGGCTTTGCCGATGGACGAGTTTTTACGGGGGAACAGGCCCTGGCCTTGGGCCTGGTCGATCGCCTAGGCACAGAAGAAGATGCCCGCCGCTGGTTGGCAGAACTGACGGATCTCGACCCTGAGAAAGTCGTGACTCAAACGATCGAAGAGCGCAAACCCCCCTTAGCCCGCCTACTCAATCCCGAATCGCGCTTAATCCTGGGGCCGATCGCCGTTCAACTCTCGACGGAACAGGTCGATCGCGCCCTCACCGCCGTGGACTTTGAGCTGGCCACCAGTGGTGTACCGCTCTGGATGTATCGCCCTTGAGATATATCGCCCTTGAGGTATATCGCCCTTGATTAGATTCACATCAGATTCAGACTCAGACTCAGACTCAGGCTCAGATTCAGGCTCAGATTAGATGGGGGTGGTCGCGATCGGATGTAGCCAGCCTGTCACGTTTGAAATCGAACTGGGTAAGGTGGAAGCAAGTTGATCGCCCCTGCCCAGCCCTGTGGCTAATTCGTGGCTGCAACTGGGCGATCGCCCTTGTCGTTTGGAGGTTTGAGAGATGGATGGACTATCTGTGCGATCGCGACAGAACAAGCAGCGACCGGGGAGCCAGCCGTTACGTTCAGCGATCAGACGCTCCCCTTGGAGTCGGGCGTTGCTGTGGGCTGTGCTGGGGTGTCTCGTGTTGGTGGTGGTCAGCAGCCTGGAGCAGCCTGGGGCGATCGCGGCGAGTCCCGATGGCCTATCGGCCCTGCACCCACCCCTCCTAGCCCAGCATGAGGTGCCCGACGTGGTGGGCGGCGTGCAAAAGTTCTGGAATGGCCTGGTAAAAACGGGGCAACTTTGGGCCCTGTTAATCGGGATGGCAGTGGGCTACATCATCTGCCGCGCCACCAGCTACGGCTAAGACCAAATCAGTTTGGGTAAAGGGGTCTCATCATCTCTCAACACGAGTCTCAACACGAGTCTGAAATCATCGATTTCCCATGCCTCGCTAGTCGCAACAAGATGCTCCAGCCCCTTGCCCCCCACGATCTCGTCGCAGTGAGATCAAGGTTTTGGGCTAATTGATGACACGCTCTAAGCCTCCTTCTCCCAAGCCTCAAAAACTTTACGGCGACTGACTTCCGCCTAATGAGTAACCCCCAAGGAGAGCGCGAGGAACCCCAAATAAACCCCAAATAAATAGGCTGGCCGGATTACCCGGCCAGCCAGCAAGCTTAGGAACGCGCAGACAAGGCGGTTGCTACTGAACCACCAATTTCACATTGGCATTTTGCAGTCCAGGACGCTTCACCTCTGCCAGCGTCTTATTCACCGCATATTTCTGGTTGATCGAGTTGATCAACTCCGTTTGATTGTGCTTCTTGGCCACGCCCCACAAATCCGCAATCAGATCGTAGGAACCATCAGTGTTGCGCGACCAGCCCAGATCGTATTCACCTTCCAGCATCGCCACCAGGTCAGCCCGCACGCGCTGGCCGTTGTAGCCGCGCACATCAGCGCTGGTCTTGGTTTGGATGCCCAGGTCGCACAACGACTGGCGCAGGATTTCCACATCGGTGATTTTGGTCCGCAGCGTGCTGAAGTGAGACATGACGGTTTCCTCCTGTGGATGGAAATTGCGTAAACGACAACAACGTAGGGGTTTGTCAGACAAGCACGAAGTTGGGAGGCTTCGATGCTTTTTCAACTCGCCAGTTCAACTAGGTTCCAGTTGCTAAACGGGGTTAGGAACGCTAGGACTAGCCCTCCTCCCGCTGGGAGACGGGAGAAAGCTTGGGTTTACCACTCTTGGCGGATGTAGTCCGCAGCAGCAGTGGCAGCAGGTCGGGCGCGTTGGCGGGCCCAATCACGCAGGGCCGTGACCTGCTCGGTCATGGTTCTCGACAGCGGCAGAGTGGCCTTGATCGCGGCGATGATGTCGAGTTGGGTAAACTCGCGATCTTGGGCAAACGCTTCGTACATGGCGGCAACGATCGCCTGTTCGATTTCTGCGCCGGAGAAACCATCGGAAACTTTGGCAAGCTGATCCAAATCAAAACGGGCTACTTCTGATCGCCGCTTTTCGAGATGGATTTGGAAAATTTCGCTCCGTTCGTCTTGGGTCGGCAGATCGACGAAAAAGATCTCGTCAAAGCGGCCCTTTCGCAGGAACTCGCCCGGAAGTCGATCAACTCGGTTTGCCGTCGCCATCACGAACACTGGGGAGGTTTTCTCCTGCATCCAGGTCAGGAATGAGCCAAAAATGCGGCTGGAGGTGCCCCCATCGGAATCGGCAGAACCAGCGGAACCCGCAAAGGCCTTGTCGAGTTCGTCAATGAACAAAATGACGGGGGAGATCGACTCAGCGGTTTTCAGCACCATCCGCAGGTTTTTCTCGGAGCGACCCACGGTGGAGCCGTCGTAGATCCGTCCCATGTCCAACCGTAGCAGGGGTAGACCCCACAGACGGGAAGTGGTTTTGGCGATTAGGGACTTGCCGCAACCGGGCACCCCGAGGATTAGCATCCCCTTGGGTTGGGGCAGTCCATATTCACGAGCGCGTTCGGTGAAGGCGTTGGAGCGCTGGGTTAGCCATCGCTTCAGCTCTTCGAGACCACCGACGGACTCGATTTTTTCGTCTTCGTCCATGTATTCCAAAATGCCGTTGCGTCGAATCAACTGCTGCTTTTCGGAAAGGACGATTTCGACTTCCGATTCGGTCAGTTTGCCCGCGCTGACGTGGGCTTTGCGGTAGACCTTTTCGGCTTCGTCACGGGTGAGACCGAGGGCTGCTTTGAGCAGTTTCTCACGGGCGATCGGGCTGAGAGGGCGCGATCGGGTCTCTTCGAGTTGGTCACTGAGGACTTGATCTAGCTCGCCGAGGGTGGGCGAGGGGAAGTCAAGCACCACAACTTCCTTTTCTAGTTCGATCGGAATTTCCTGAACGGGTGACATCAGGATGATCGTTTTTTGCATCCCTTTGAACTGGGCGATCGCATCGCGCAACCACCGCTTCACACCGGGAGAATCGATATAGGGGTGGAAGTCTTTCAGGATATAGATACCGGGGTCGCGTTGGCGCACGATCCATTCGATCGCGGCTTCTGGCGAAACGGTATTGTGCTGGGTAACAGTGCGGGGCTGGCCATATTCCACGATCCCGTGGGTCACAGTCCAAACGAATAGGCGGCGGGGTTGATTTTTAGATTGAGCTAGGCGTGAAATCGCTTGTTCGGCGCGTTCCTCTTCATAGGTTAAGAGGTACACCAGCGGATATTGTGCCCTGATGAGGACGCTCAATTGTTCTTGCATAACCCTCGACCCTTTCCGCTTGAGTTGGACGCGCGATCTTAGCGATCTATATGGCGAGAAGTGGTGGCTTCGGTTGGACTCGCAGAGGGGAAACTCTCAACAGAATCAAACCGATCGCCGTTCGCTTCCGCAACCAAACTGATGAGCAAGTATCTAGCAGGATCTGTGGAGCCAAGCACCTAAGTTAAGCAACCTGTTCAGCAAGGAACTAGATTGTCATTCTCTTGACTTTCTTCTTGGCTTGCGGTGTCAGCGCCCGCCGCAACGGTCAGGCTAGTATCTGGGGAGTCCGGCGAGCTAGCTCGAACTGTGAGTGCTCGCTCAATGGACAGGGTATCTTCAGCCAAGATGCCGGGTTGGCTGCCGAGACCCACCAGTTCTCCATCCCGCAGGACAGCGGATGCTTGACAGACGGGGCAGTTGTAGACGCGATGGGTGCGCCCAAAGGGTTCGCTGTGCTCATCAACGACCTCGGGGTGTTCGAGGTAAAAAGCCACAGCCCGTTCGACAATTGCGGACATGGGTTCCGATTCTACTGCCGCCCGGATTTTCAGTTGACGGTGCAACTGCTGCGGGAAGTAGAGCGTGACTTTTTGTTTGTCCTGTTTGTCTTGCATATAACTACAAATGAATTACCCGGGTATGAATGTTAAGGTATCGGGGCTACGCTAGTCTGTCAAGACAGAAAGCCGCTTTGCTGTCTTTTTCGTAATTTTTGTTTACAAAAAAGCGCGGACTGTCCAAGCTATTGCCCCCTTCAAAATGGTTCAAGCAGCGCTCTGGTCTGATGTTTGGGGGAATGGGCTGCGATAAACTCAGCAGGGGGCGATCGTTACAGAATCGTCACCGATCGCGGCCAATAGCAAGCCGATTGATGGCAGTTGTCGGCCGCGCGTTCCCCATGAAGACCCGATCGAGGAACCTGCACTGTGTTAGACGAACAAGCCAAAAAAACCATGCTTCGCAAAATTCCCCACGGCATCTATGTCTGTGGCGTGCGGGATGCAGAAGGCAGTGACGTGAATGCCTTTACTGCTAGTTGGGTGATGCAAGGTTCGTTTAAGCCGCCCCTCGTGATTAACTGCGTCAATCGGGAATCGGTGTCCCACGCGATGATCGAGGCCAGTGGCGTGTTTGCCTTGACGGTGCTGGAAGCGGGCCAAAAAGACCTGGCCGCCCAGTTTTTCAAGCCCCGCCGTCGAGTAGGCAACAAGTTTGAAGAGATTGAGTTCTATTTGGGCGAGGCGACGGGCTGCCCAATTCTGCCGGACTCGCTCGGTTATGTGGAATGCAAGGTGGTGGGGTCGATCGTCCATGGCGACCACACGGTGTTTGTGGGTGAGGCGATCGGGGCGGGTGTGCACCGAGAAGGGGAGGCGCTGACCCTGGAAAGCACGGGCTGGAACTACGGCGGTTAGGGGGCGGTTAAGACTCTGATTTCATCGCTACAGGGCCAGGGCAAGGGGCTGAAGCCCCTTGTCTGCGGTTTAGGGAAATTGATCGATCGCCGGGCCCTACTCTTCTTCAAAGGCCTGCCGATCGAACTTGAGCGTGCGACAGTTTTCTGAGACTGTCCTGATCATGTCGTCTGTGGCCCCATTGGGAATTTGGGCTTCAATGTCGATCGAGATTTTGACCGTGGCCCCCGGTGAGGCCATCAGGTGTTGAATCACTTCGTTGGCGATCGCAGAGATATCCCGATTGATCCGCAACGCATCGATCGTCGTGCTGCCATAAAACCGCCGAAAGGACATGGGCGACGGGCTAGGGGCCACCGATCGCCCCGATGGTTGTGTGGCGGCCGCCGCCACGATCGCGGGGGACTGGCCGCGATCGCCCGTTGCCGCCGAATCGCGCTGATCGGCCTGTTCTCGGGCCTGATCGGCTTCAAACTGGGCCTTGGCGATCGGCGGCTTCACCAACCAACTGCGGGGGCTAATCGTCGGCTCAATCCCCGTACAAACCACTAGGCCCAAGTAGCGATTTTGACTCTCATCAAACCCCTCCGCATAGGCAAAGCCCTCCTCCCAGGTCGTTGATCCCACACCGGCCCGCACCGCCGCCAGCAACACTTCAGTATTTTGGAGGCGAGGCAAGTACAAATACTGGGTGAGGTAATCCCACAACTGCTTGAGCGTCAGATGGTTGGCCTCGGCCCAAAGGTACTTGTCGAGGGCCTCCATTCTCAAGGTTTTAGCTGAATAGGCCGTGATCAGATCATCTTCTTGGACTGCCTTTTTGCTGGCCTGGATTACCGGAGGCTCTTTGCCCGACAACCGGACTTCTTTCCACTGAATCGGTTCCGTGGGTTCCGGCTGTTGGGGCACCAGGAGCCACTGGTAAGTCTCGTAAAGAATCGCAGCGAGGTCGCGATCGGACTGTTTAGATTTGGTCGTTGCTTGGTCGCTTTGGAACCCATCCAGGTTGAGGGCGGCCTTGTCCCGCACGATCGACTCCCAGGCCAGGTGCTGGGCGGCGTAGCGTTCAAGGTTCTCGATTTTGCTTTGGTCGGGAGCCAAAAACAGCAAGGTGTTTTTGTAGTACCGGGGGCTGCTGCCCTTGGTTTGCAAGATTTCTGTGACCCGGTTGCGGGCTGGACTGTCGGCCTGTTGGCGGTGGTGGGGGTGTTCTGGAGTCAGCACCACCAGCCGCACGCCCAAATGCGCATCATCCGGCACATCAGCAGTCGATTCGGGAGCCACATGCACGGCACTGAATTCGCCCCGTTCCTTTTCTGCCTTCAGGCGCTTGATAATTTCAGCCCAAACTAGGTGTTTTTCGTCCGCGAGCAGTTGCTGGGCGCGTTCCTGGGCCGTGCGGTTGACGTTGGGTTGGGTCGAAATCCAGTAGCGGTTGCCATCCACATAGAGATAGGTGGACTGGTCGCTGAGACGGCGCAGGGCATCGCCAAAGGTAGCGGTATTTTCACCCGGTTGCACGCAGCCTAGCTTGATGCGGCGATCTTCCAAGCCCCGATTTGCAGCACGCAGGGTTGGGGCCGATCCCATATAAACCGTGCGGGTGACGCGACGGCAGGCCGAATAGCGCCCCAGGGTAGGATTGAGCCGATCGAGCGACAGGGGCAAAGAATTCACCCCGTCCACATCCTTGTCGATCACCGGAATCCAGTTGTCATCCAAATAGCGCGTCAGCTCCGATTGGACTTGCGAATCATCCATGGGAATGTTGGCCGGCATAATCATTAGGCTCTGGTCATTGCGCTCCCAGAGGGAATGAATCACCTTGGCCATCAAGCGCAGCACGCCCCGCGTCCGCTGGAACTTATCGAGGGTAGACCAATCGGAATAGAGCCGATCGAACAGTTCGGGATGGATCGGATAGGCATCGCGCATCCGCCGTTCATAGCCAGACTCTTTGCACTCGCTGGGAAACTCCTGGCTTTGGCTGCGATAGAGGTCGGCAAAGGCTTTAACCACCGCATCCCGCTGCACAAACAAGCTGGGATCGGTGGTGGTTTGAAACAGTCGCCGCCGCACAATTTCAAAGCTTTCTTCGGCGCTGGCGGGTCGCCAAGGGGACTCCACCCGACCGATCGCATTTTTCAGCCGATCGAGCGCATCTTTTCCCCGATCGCCCCCAATTTCAATATCCGACGCGGGAATGCTCACCACCAACAGGGTTTGTTTGGCGTTTTTCGCCGACTCGCTGAGGGTTTGGGCAAAGGTAAACTGCGTGTCAAAAATCCCCCCCGCCACGTCCTTTTCTTCGTGGAGTTGGCGAGCGTAGGACACCCACTCATCAATCAGAATCAAACAGGGTGAATATCGATTAAACAGTTGGGTCAGGGCATCGCCGGGATTCGTGGAGGTCTCATCGGCTCGGCGCACCAGCTCATAGCCCTCAGCGCCGCCCAGTTGCCAGGCCAGCTCGCCCCACAGCGTATTAATCACCGGGCGTTTTTGGTTGGCATGTTCCGGGCGATAGGGCGGAATGCCGCTGGGTTGGAGTTTGTTGCCCACCAACACTGCCACGTTCACCGTCTGGGGCGGACGATCGATCCCCATGGCCTGAAAAATCGGCTCCATTCCCGGCAAATCGGCAATCTCCAGGGCCTGGCAGAGGTGATAGAGCGCCAACATGGCGTGGGTTTTGCCGCCGCCAAAGTTGGTTTGCAGCTCCACCACCGGATCGCCCCCTTGGCCACTCAGCCGCCGCAGGGCATTGCCCAGCAGTTGTTGTAGCCCTTCGGTCAGGTAGGTGCGGCGGTAGAACTCGGTGGGGTCGCGATATTCGTCTGACCCTTCATCTAAATAGACCTGCCACAGATCGGCCGCAAACTCTGCTTGCTGAAACTGCCCAGAGGCCACGTCGGGGTGGGGGGTGACAATTTCGCGCCAGGGTTTGAGGCCGACCTGGGGCTGGCCATCCGTGGGGGTGGAGGCGGTGCGACGGGTTTCGCGGCGGGCTTGGTCTTCAAACCGGGCGCGCAGAAGTTCTTGTTTTTGTTTTTCGACTTGGGCGGCTTCGGGAGCAGAGACGGCGGACAGCAACCGTGTGATCGTGTCGAGGGCCCGATAGGCATCATCGGTGGTGCAGGTGGAATTGTGGGCCCAGGTGTTGCGGATGTCTTGGCACTCGGATAACAGGCTGCGTTCGGCCTTGCCGAGGGTTTTGCGAAACACGTCGTTCCACTCGTTCCACATGAACTTGAGGAAGTCGTAGAGATCGGTTTTGAGCTTGGCTTGGGCGGCGGTGCTGTCTTTGTCAAAAAAAGCGGCGGCCCGTAGGAGCCATTGGGCCTTGTAGGTGGCTTGCATTTCTCGCTCAAGGTAGGGATAGAGTCCCTCGTGCAGGAGCTTGAGCGCGCGGCCAACTCGTTCGTGGTTGCTTAGGGCCATGGTGTGTGAGGAACGATCGGATGTGATGGGCGGCCAACTTTATTTTGACCGCAGGAACACAAGAATCAGGACATGCCTTGGGGAGCATGTCTGAAATGTTACTAACCCATCGATCGGGATGGGGGTAACGGTGAGGGCAACCGGTCGGTTGGGTTGAACTTTGCGAAACCCAATGCGATCCATGTAATCGTTGCTGGTGTTGGGTTTCGCGCCTCAACCTAACCTGCGAGTTGGGCTAGTGTCAGTTTCCGCAACCGGATTTAGATCCCCAGACCGAGTTGACCATCGGAGTCGGGGAGCGATCGCGCTAGGCGTTGGAGTTCGGGCCAGGCGATCACGAGGCTGTTGTAGGCGATCGCCTCTTGAGTCCAGCCTTTTTTGTCGCAGAGGCTATAGAGCCGATAGGCCAGGTCGCGGGCCCGTTCGGATCGATCGCCCAGGGCCGCCAACAGGGTCGCGGCGGCCGGTTCGCCACGTTTGTCGAGGCAGTGAATCAGGTGTTGGGTCGCTTCCCAGTCGGGGGTGCGATCGTCCTGGGCGGGGTTCCAATTGGCGGGCAGTTCGTCTCGCTTCAGCAGGCGCACTTTGCCGGACTTGGCTTCCAAAATGCCCGATTCCACGAGGCCCTGGACGCTGACATTACGGGCTTTCGAGAGGGTTTCGGCTTCGCCGTAGGGGCCGGCGGTGAACTGATATTGCTCAAACCAGGTGAGGGCCCAGCGGGTGTCGCCGTCAAATTCGCCTTCTTGCTCTGCCAAAAATTCATCCAACAGTTGATTGATCAATTGCAGGGCGGCGCGGACGCGCAGGGGCGATCCGTCGTTTTCGAGGACGGCGGCATATTGCGAATAGATGGCCATGCCGGGGCCGATGCTGGCTTGGGCGAGATCTACGGGGGCGATGTTGCCCTGCTGGAGGGTGCGGAGGGCTTCGGGCAGTTTCTGTTTCAGTTCGCTCAAAAATTGCCGCCGGGTAATTTGGGGCGCATCGGCGGCACGGGGACGACAAACCAGCACAATTGAAGAAGCCAGCGCATTGGAACCTGATGCAACCATCCGATTACTCAGTTCACTTCGCATGGGCCAAGTGCCGTTGATGCTGAAGTTGGCTTTGATGAGACCTTCTAACATGGTTTCCCAACCTGTAGAAGCAATCGATTCATCATCTTTGCCTTTTTGATCAGTTTCTGATTGCTTAAAAGCGTAGTAAACGGTCAGGGGGTATTTATGATTGGAAGCTTCATACATTTGTTGAAAAGCTTCTCCCAGCCCTTTTTCAAAAAACTCACGCGCCTTTTGCTTATTACCGCCAAAACGATAAGGATTTGCAACTAACTCTTGAGATTTTGGGGATAAAAGCGTACCAAAAACTTCCGAGTAAAGTGAACCCATAGAGCGCCTTAGCCAAACATAAAAAAAGTCTGACAAGTCAGCATAGCTAATATTGTCATAGTAAGGCGGATCTGTAGAAATTAGATTGGCGTTAGTTTCCTTGGAGTTTGGTGTGGTTGCATTATGTTGCAAGACTTTACCCAACCTAGATCCAGAGGATTTCCCAAGTACTTTAAGTAGGCTTCCAAGGCTAACCACGAAATCACCGGCTGCATTTGCAAAGATATTGTTTTCTGCAAAGTCCCACAGCATTGGAATGGCTTGTCGAGTAAATAGATGCCTGACTTGCGTTTTTGTGTTTTCCCACATGCACAAAGAGTTACATATGTCAGTTAATCTACTTAGCGCTATTCCTAAATAAACTGAAATTCCTTCTCCGTAAGCTCTGGCTCCTGTGCCGCCTTCACTGAGAGGTTGATTATCA
>RDXB01000028.1 GCA_004292515.1 Oscillatoriales cyanobacterium | reverse complement strand
TGGGTCGCCTGGGATTCGAACCCAGAACTAATCGGTTAAAAGCCGAGTACTCTACCGTTGAGTTAGCGACCCTTGTAGCCAGTTTTACAGGGCTGCAAGGTGGGTGTTGATTGGAGCGGCGCTTCTGTGGGCTTGAGACCCTGTTTGCCTGAACTCCGAACACGATTGACCAATCTAGCAGCGTTTTTGGAATTCGTCAACTAGTGCTGCTCGTTCATCCACGTTGCCCAAATCCGTTACTGACATCAGCCTTGAATTAGCTGTTTTGGGTCGTGGTTTGGCGAGCCGCTTCGATTTCGGCGCGCCGGGCCCGCAACTGAATATCTTCGAGCATTTTGCGGTTGACGGCCATCAGGTCAGCCACCAGACCCAGAATCCATAACTGCACGCCAATCAAAATACAAATAGCCGCCAAGATCAGGCTCGGTACGTGGGTGCGTGGTGTGCCGCTGAGGTAGAGCCACACCCAGCGAATCCCCAGCAAGACCCCGATCGCAAAGGGCACAGACCCCAACATCAAAAACGATCGCAGGGGTTTGTAGACCATGAAAATTCGCAGGATCGTAAAGATCGATCGCTGGATGTAGCTGCGGATGCTTTTGACCAAGCGTGACGGGCGGAGATAGCCATTGGTGCGAATGGGTACGGAGGTGATCGCCATGCCCTGTTGGCCCGCTTGGATGATCGTTTCCAAGGTGTAGGTATAGCTATTGAAGACATTGAGCCGCAGGGCCGCCTCGCTGCTGTAGGCTCGGAATCCGCTGGGCGCATCGGGCACATCGGTATCGCTGGCCAGGCGCACCACCCAACTGCCAAAGCGCTGCAACGTCTTCTTAACCGGCGAAAAATGCTCAATTTGGGCGATCGGCCTAGCGCCAATCACCATCTCTGCTTGCCTAAGCAAGATGGGCCGCACCAGGGCCGGAATGTCATCCGCACAGTATTGGTTGTCGGCATCGGTGTTCACAACGATGTCTGCGCCTGCCTTCAAGGCTGCATCGAGACCGGCCATAAAGGCTTTGGCTAGCCCCTGATTTGTCGGCAGTCTCACCACATGATCGACCCCGTAGGCTTTGGCCACTTCCACAGTGCGATCGACGCTGCCATCATCAACGATCAGCCACTCCACCACATCGCATCCCGGCACCTGGCGCGGCAATGCCCGCAAGGTCACGCCTAGGGTTTCTTCTTCGTTGAAGCAGGGAATCTGAATGATCAGCTTAGTCACGATGGGGTTGCACTTGCGTCATGGGGAGCCAGGAGCGATCGCCCAGCTCAGTCGCGGTGAACGGGGGCGAGTCCTATGGGGGCGCGGACTGCCCTGATGGGGAACCAAGTCAGGGAGCAGCAAAACTACTGTTCCGCCGGGTTTATCGTTCCAGCGGGTTTGTTCTTAAGACCTTGGGCGATCGCCGTTAGCAGTTAAGGTTACCGTCCCTGGGGCAAGGGTGGGGAGTTCGCTGGCGGTAGTCGGTAATTGATCCAAAATTGATCCAAACAGGATGGCTTGCAGGATGGCTTGCGGGATGACTTAGCGATAGACGGGCAGTGAATGGGCAGTGAATGGGCGGTGGATCACTCTAGGATCTGGGGCGATTGCGTCAATCCCATCGATCACCGAAATAATCGCGCCGACGATCGCCAGCACGATTCGTTCCCTGATGAGCCATATTTTTTTGAAAAGATCCGGCTTTTTGTCAAGCAACTTCACAGAAATTTTGTTTAACGATCTTTAACAGATGTTGAGGGTTTGTCTTGATGTCGTGAAGTGGCGATCGTGATCCCCAGGAAATTTATCGTTACTAATCCGATCGGATGATTTTTTTGAGCAGTTCCTGACAGTATCGATCCCAAAACTCAAACCTCTGATTGTGATTCGGGGATTGGCAACGATCGGGCTGAGTGACCCGCAAATCCTGGCGATCGCGACCATGGGCAGATGCTTAGGGAACTGTCACAGTAACCCATTGAGTCCTTGCGAAAATCAGGGTGAATGGAGAGGAGGGGCATCGGGGCAGTCCTGCGATCGAAATCACCCATGGCGTGTAATCGCAAGCGGTGGATTTAAGCGAAACGATCGCAGAGTAGATCAGCAACGGTCACCGCGCAAACCCCAAAAATCCTAGATTATTGATAGCAGGTTGAACGAGGGGAAGGCGCAATGAAGTCGGTCAAAGTCTTGATGGGAATGGCAGTTGGAATTGCATGTTTGGCAGCAACCGCGCTGCCCAGTGCAGCCGCAAACCCGGCCCACTTGCGCCAACTGCTAGAAACGAAATCCTGCGCGAGCTGCGATCTCAGCGGCGCTGATTTATCGGGTCTTGACTTGTCCGGCACCAACCTGCAAGGAGCAAACTTGAATGGGGCCAAACTGCTGCGAACCGATTTGAGCGCTGCCAACTTGAGCCGCAGCAGTGCCATTGGGGCACGGATGCACGGAGCCAAGTTGACCCAAGCCAATCTCCAACACGCGGACTTGACCTTAACGGGTTTGGTGTTGGCCGATTTGCAGCTTGCCGATTTGCGGAATGCAAATTTGCTGGGTGCAAACTTGGAGTCTGCTCAGATGGTGGGGGCCAAGCTCGACAACAGCCGCCAAACGATGGCCGGTCTGTTGCGGATGCAGCAAGCGAACAACCCAGACGGGCCGATTCCTTTGGATGTGATGGGTGTGAACCTGCGCGATGCCGACCTGCGGAATGCTTCCCTCAGCCGATCGAGCCTGGAAGGGGCTGATTTAGCTGGGGCAAATTTGACCAATGCCGATTTGCGCTTTGCCAAATTGGATGGGGCAAATGTGGTGAATGCTCACCTAGACCATGCTCAACTGCAAGGCACTGTGCTCGCTAACCGCAAAGAGGCTACACTCGCCCCCCAAGCACGCCGCCAATAGGCCGGGCGATCGCCATCGGGGGGTGGTGATTGTCTAGCCCAATCGGGTCAACGGGGCCAACGGGAATCGCAACCGCAATCGTCTTGTCCTTGGATTTAGAGTGGCAAATTGGATTGGTATATGGGTCGATCAACGCTTTAGTCTCCCGTTGATCGACCCGATTTTTTATTTGTACCCGATTCTTTCCATATCCGATTCTTCCCATACCCGATTTTTGTTTGCATTGGGACTGACGCAGGATTTTCTAAAACCCTCACCCCTAGCCCCTCTGCCAAGTCGGGCGAGGGGAACTCGAATCAGGCTGGCTCCCCTGCTTCTGTCCTGGGAGCAGGGGTTGGGGGAGGAGGGCAATTGAGGTTTTGCGTCAGTCCTGGGCATGATCGCCCCCCCTCACCTCAACCATGAACCATGGGCATCAACCGCTGGATGAACCGCCCGATCGTACGGCGAGGATTGACCCTCGTGCATTGGCTTTTGGCTTTGGCTCCCCTGCTGCTGTGGATGGGTCTGTTGGGGATGCTGGAGCGAGCCACCCGCATTTTGGGCAAGATCCCCCAACCATCGATTAATGACCCCTATCAATTTGGTCAGGCAGATTCGCTCTACCAGGCTTGGATTCATATTGCCGGAGTTGGCTTGTGGCTGGTGATCCTGAGTTGGCTGCCTTGGTGTGTGCTGACGGCTGTGAGCATTTTGGGCCACTGGCGTTACTGGTCTAAGCAGGAGCCGCAGTCGGTGGCGCTCTGGCGGTTTGGCCCGATCGCCCTCTATTTGCTGGGAAATGTGGCGTTGTATCTAGACCCACTAAATCTGCTGGCCTGGTTTTTGGACTAACGCGCTCAACTGCATTCAGTTAATCGCGCGCAGTTAATCGCACTCAGTCAATAGGTTGCTGCTCGTAATCGATGGACGGCTGATGCGATTTCCTGGGCAACCTCCACACCGACTCGCTTTAAAATAAGCCTTGAGAATCTTCAGCAAGCAAGTTAGGGCGATCGCACGTGTGGGAATCAGCACAAACGGGTCTATACCATTTGGCGCAGTGGGCAACGCAGCAAGTTGAAGCCCAGTTGGCACACCCGAGTTTGGCGAGTGCGGCCGTGACCTTTGGGGCGGGACTGCTGACGAGTCTGACCCCCTGTATGTTGTCGATGTTGCCGATCGCCGTGGGCTACATCGGCGGCTATGACCAAACTCCGGGGCGATCGCGCTGGGCGGCGGCGGTGCAGTCGGTTTGGTTTGCCTTGGGGTTGGCGACGACGCTGGCGGTGATGGGTGTGGCGGCGGCTTGGTTTGGGCGGGTCTATGGCCAAGTGGGCTGGGGCTTGCCGGTGCTGGTCAGCTTGGTGGCGATCGCCATGGGCCTGAGTTTGTTGGAAGTATTGCCCATTCAGTTTCCGTCCTTGGGCCAACTCATTCCGGTGCCCGATGCCTGGCCGCGATCGCTGCGATCATATCTAGTGGGTTTCACCTTTGGTTTGGCCGCTTCCCCTTGCAGCACTCCGGTGTTGGCAGCTTTGCTGGCTTGGGTTTCGGCCACGCGCGATCCGCTGGTGGGGGGTGGGCTGTTGTTGGCCTACGCGATCGGCTATGTGTCGCCCTTGATTTTGGTGGGGACGTTTGCGGCTTCTCTGAAAGGGTTATTGTCTCTGCGGAGTCGATCGGGCTGGATTGTGCCGACCAGTGGGGCGTTGTTGGTGGGGTTTGGGGTCTTTTCCCTGCTCAGTCGCTTGCCGATCGGTTAGGGCCGTGCAGACCGGATACTGAAAGGGAATCCAATCATCAGCAAGGGCATCAGCCTTTGACCTGGGTTGACCCTTAATCTTTTAATCCTTTCGGTCTTTAGATACAGAATTTGGTCAACAGATACAGAATTTGGTCAACGCAATTTGGTCAACAGATACAGAATTTGGTCAACGTAATTTGGTCAACGTAATTTATCTTGTTGACGCAATTTTACTGACGCAGACTCTTGGGACAGCGCGGGATTGAGATTAGGGATAGGGCTTTATGGATGCAAATGATGGAATGAAGGCAACGCAACCCTTGGGGGCAGTGGGGCCTGCTTGGAGTCGGGCGCTATTGCGGGTGGTGGCGGATCTACGGTTGGCGATCGTGCTGTTGTTGGTGATTGCGGTGGCCAGCATTGCCGGAACCGTGATTGAGCAGGGCCAGTCGATCGAGTTTTATCAGGCCAACTACCCAGAAGATCCGGCGCTGTTTGGCTTTCTGAGTTGGAAAGTGTTGCTGATCCTCGGGTTGGATGCGGTCTATCGCACTTGGTGGTACTTGGGATTGTTGGTGTTGTTTGGCTCAAGCTTGGCGGCTTGTACCTTTACGCGCCAGTGGCCGGCCCTGAAGGCGGCGCGTAACTGGAGCTATTACCGCCTGCCGCGCCAGTTTGAAAAGTTGGCCTTGAGTGCGCGGTTGGATTTGCCCGAAACGAGTTCGGAGCCGATCGCCTCAGCAATGCCCTGGTTGAAAACTCGGGGCTACCGAGTGTTTGCGGATGGGGCTGCCCTCTACGCGCGCAAGGGAATTGCTGGGCGGATCGGGCCGATTATTGTCCATGCGGGTATGTTGATTGTGTTGGCGGGGGCGATCGTGGGGGCCTTGACGGGGTTCATTGCCCAGGAACTCGTGCCCAGCGGTCAAACCTTTCAGGTGCAAAACATTATTGACGGGGGGCCGTTGGCGGCGGGCAATGTGCCGCGCGATTGGTCGGTGAAGGTCAATCGGTTTTGGATTGAATATTTACCCGATGGCAACATTGACCAGTTCTATTCGGATTTGTCGGTGATTGACCAAGGGGGCGAAGAGCGCGATCGCCAAACGATTTACGTGAACAAGCCCCTGCGCTATCGGGGCGTGACCATGTACCAAACTGATTGGGGAATTGCGGCGGTGCGAGTTCGCATCAACAACAGCCCCAAGATCCAACTCCCGATGGGCAAACTGGATTTGCCGGGGGCGGGCGGCCGAATTTGGGGGACTTGGGTGCCCACCAAACCCGATATGAGCGAAGGTGTGTCCCTGTTGACGCGGGACTTGCAGGGGGCGGTGCTGATTTATGACGCGAAAGGCCGCCCGATCGCTACGACAAGGGTGGGCCGATCGACCCCCATTACCCTGGGCGATCGCACCCTCACCTTAGCGGTTGATGAGTTGATCGGCAGCACCGGTTTGCAAATCAAAGCCGATCCCAGCATTCCGATCGTCTATCTGGGCTTTGGGTTGCTGATGGTG
The DNA here is from genome assembly GCA_004292515.1 of Oscillatoriales cyanobacterium. Lineage (GTDB taxonomy): Bacteria > Cyanobacteriota > Cyanobacteriia > CACIAM-69d > CACIAM-69d > CACIAM-69d. The sequence goes on along the minus strand of RDXB01000028.1, from coordinate 100,037 downwards.
GGGGTGGTGATGAGCTATTTTTCCCACTCGCAAATTTGGCTGCTGCAAGAGGGGCGATCGCTCTACGTGGGTGGCCGCACCAACCGGGCCCAGGTGGCCTTTGAGCGGGAAATGCTGGAGGCGATCGCCCAGTTGCGCCCAGTTGCCGATCGCCCCGCCCCATCAGCCTCCGCCAGCGCTGGCCAATCGTAAGATTCGTCTCCGATCGCCCCGCCTTCCAGGGGATCGCGTTAGGCTCGAAGTGGCCCAAAGTGGGGCCAGAGACGGGTCAATATTCGCCCGATCGATCCTTGGGAGGAGGTTGTGTCATGGCGGTTCAACGGGGACGTTGGTTAGGACATCTCGGACATCTTGAATATCTCGGATATCGGCTAGGACGCTGTGGTGGTGCGATCGCCCTGGCTGTGGCGATGGTCGGGGCGATCGGCTTGCCCGGTTGGGCCAATTCACCGGCCGATCAGCAGCAGCTTTTGGAGACAGGTCTATGTGGCGGTTGCAACCTCTCCGGGGCTGATCTGTCCGGTCAAAATCTACGTGATGCTCACCTGATCGGAGCGGATCTGCGGGGCGCGAACCTGCGGGGTACAAACCTGACCAACGCCAACTTGGAAGGGGCCGATTTGACCGGGGCAGATCTGACTGACGCTAATTTAACCGGCACATTCCTGACCAATGCCGTCCTGACCCAAGCAAAGCTCGATCGAGTAAACCTAACAGCCGCCACCCTCAACGACGTGGATGTTACGGGCGCATCGATGCTGGACTTGACCCTCACTGGTGCCACGCTTAACGACACGGCGATCGGGATTGGCGGGGACGAATAACCCCTCGAACCCCATCCCTGGAGTTGCTATGACCAGCACCCCTGCGACCTCTTCCAAATCTCGACTTGGTTTACGTTTAGGGGCGATCGGGCTGGGCCTGGTCTTGGCGGCCGCCGCTGCCCTCCCCGCCCAAGCCCAAGAACGCATGAACCGCATTTTGTCCGTGACCGGGCGCGGTTCCGAAATCCTGACGGCCAGCACAGCCCGGGTCACCTTGGGTGTGGAAGCCCGCGCCAACACGGCCGAAGCGGCCCAAGCAGAAATGGCCAAACGGGCCAGCGCCGTGGTCAATTTACTCAAGACCCGCAACGTGCAAAAGTTGCAAACCACCGGGGTTTATCTCAGCCCCTACTACGACAACAACTCCAAGCCGATCGGCTTCATGGCCACCAACACGGTTAGTTTTGAGGTGTCAGCGGCGGAAGCGGGCGCTCTGATGGATGCGGCGGTGAAGGTAGGAGCCACGCGGGTGGACGGGGTGCAATTCACCATTGATGAGTCCACCAGTAACATCGCCCGCAATCGAGCCTTGGCAGCCGCCACCCGTGATGCCCAAGCCCAAGCCGACGCAGTGCTGGCGGCCTTGGGTCTGAGCCGCCAAGAGATTATTGGAATTCAGGTTGAAGGCGCGGCTATGCCCATGCCTGCCCCAATGATGCGCGGTGTGGCCAATGTGGCGGCTGAAACGCCGGTTGTGGCCGGCGAACAAACGGTGCAAGCAACAGTCACTTTGCAAATTCGGTACTAGGGTCTGTCGTCATTTTTTCCATGCCCCAATGATTTTTTCCATATCCCACTGGTCGTAACAAGGGGCTGAAGCCCCTTGCTGCCCAACAACTGCGTAACGCTGGCATCATGGTTTCAGGCAATTTGACAACAGTCTCTCAGCCCCTTGCTCCCCACAATCTCGTCAAGGTGGGTCGCTTCTGAAACTAGCGATTAGCCTGTATGAACGACCCATCAAAGCTGGTGGCATAGGTGCAAATACGCAACATGACCGCCCGCAGTTGGGTGGCGATCGATTCGGCCCGATCCAATTGCTCCTTCAGGGCATCGGACTCCAGTTGGTGAGCTAAGTCTGGCATCTCTAGCACCCCTGCGTTGGCGGCAGCTCCTTTAATTTGGTGGGCGCGCCGGTAGACTTCGTGGGCATTGTTGCTGATGATTGCTTGGTCGAGGGCATCCAAGTATTCGGGAATGCCATCTACAAAAATGCTAAGGATTTCGCAGGCGATTTCGGGGTCACCCATGGAAATCTCCATCAGTCGATCGCGATCAATCGGTGGCGTATTGGGTAATAGCGGGACGTGAAACGAGGTATGACCGCTCACAGCGGCGGCTGTTTCTCGCTCCCGCTGACGACTCATCTGCACGGCCCAACGGTCGATCGCGGCGGCCAACCCAGCCAGGCTAATCGGCTTGCTGATGTAGTCGTTCATGCCAACGGCCAAGCATTCTTCCCTCGCCCCGGCCAGAGCGTTGGCCGTCATAGCAATCACCGTCACCTCGCGATTGGGGCCCGGACTCGATCGCAACTGACGCACCGCTTCATAGCCATCCATCACCGGCATCAGACAATCCATCAACACCAGGTCAAAAGGCTCACGCATTAGGCGATCGAGCGCTTGCTGACCATTATCCGAACAGGTGACATTTTCCCAGCCCAGGCTCTTGAGTTGGCGCAGGGCAATCTGCTGGTTAAGCGGCGTGTCTTCAACCACCAAAATTTTGCAATGAACCGGCCGCACAAAGGGATGCAAACCCCGGCTCGATGGACGATCAGTACCCAAGGGAGCCAATCCCCCAGCGCGATTTGCCGGTGGGGCGGGGCTGGCCGGGCGGGACACAGCGACCATCATGGCTTCGAGCAGTTGGGACACTTGCAGGGGACTGGTCAGATAGTGACTGGCTAGACCCACTTCAACCATCTGTGCGCCCTGAGATCGTGTTTCAGGTGCAACAATCGGAATCCAACGCACAGCAGCCAAGGCCATCTCGGCTTGTAACGATCGCATCAGCACCGAGGACGACACATTCCAATCCCGCAGATTAACCAGGGCGATGGTGTAGGGATCGTTGGCCGCCAAAGCCGCTCGCCCCGCCGCCAAAGCCTCATCCCCCGTCAGGATATCCATGCGGCCACCCCAATCTCGCACCCGCGATCGCACCAACAACTGATGACGCAGCTCCGAATCCACTAACATCACCCGATGGCGACTGAGATCTGGACGGCGATCAACCTCCCCGATCGTCACCCGCTGCCGCCGCAAGGGTACCGAAAACCAGAACGTGCTGCCCCCTTGTCGGTTGTCCACATGGCCAATCTGGCCGCCCATCAGCTCCACCAATTGGCGACAGATGGCCAGCCCCAACCCCGTACCCCCGTAGCGGCGAGTGGTTGACGCATCCACCTGGGAAAAAGACTGAAACAGCTTGTGGCGGTGTTCTGGCAACACACCCACACCCGAATCGCGCACCTCAAAATGCACCACCACCGTCGAATCCCCCAGGGACTCCAAGGAGGTTTGAAACACCACTTGACCGCGATCGGTAAACTTAATCGCATTGCCAACCAAGTTGATGCAAATCTGATGCAGCCGGGTTGGATCACCCACCATCAACCAAGGCACGTTGCCATCCAACAACGTCAGCAACCTCAACCCCTTAGATTGGGCCTGGGGCCGCAGCAAGCTGTCTAGGGTTTCTAAGCATTGGTTGAGATCGAACGGAATGGACTCCAGTTGCACCTCGCGCGCTTCGATCTTGGCCCAGTCCAAAATGTCATTGATCAGTGACAGCAAATGTTCACCACTGGTTTTCAGGATTTTGGCTAAATCCTGCTGCTCCAAATTGAGTGGCGTTTGCAACAGCAAATCCGTCGTGCCCAGAGCGGCATTTAACGGTGTGCGAATTTCGTGGCTCATGTTGGCCAAAAACTGACTCTTGGCCCGGTTTGCAGAATCGGCCAGCTCCTTCGCTAGTTGCAATTCCATCGACTGCTGTTGCAATTGCTGCACCAACTGAGTTTGCTGGACAGCAATGCCCAGTTGCGCGCCAATTTGCACCAAAATTTTGATGTCTGATTCGCTCCAGGCCCTCGGTTTGTCGTTTTGGTAGGCACTGAGCACGCCCCACAGTTCGCGCCCACAGTGGATAGGAGCACAGATGAAAGCACGAGCCGAGAGGCGATCGAGCAGCTCCATACAGCTATCGGCTAAGTCAGCCTGGGTCACATCACTGGCGCTGAGGTAGCTGGCCCCAAGATTAAACGGGCCCCCTTGGGTTAACTGCCAGGTTTTGTGACAAAACGCGGGATTGAGAGCATCCACATCACCCGTCATGCCATCAGCCCCAACGAGCGGCGTGATGCCCTCCGCCACGGACTCCACCAGGAATTGACCGCTCCAGTCTGCATTGAAGCGATAGATGGCCACACGATGACAAGTCAGGGCCCGGCGCAGTTCATCAGTGGTGTCCAGAAAGATTTCATTGAGATCTAGCGACTGACGCATGCGCGTGATGATGCGGGCGATCGCCGTCTCCCGTCGCGCCAAATCACGGAGGGCTTGTTCGGCTTGCTTGCGTTGCATCAACGCCCCTGCTTGGGTGCCAACCGCTTCGAGCAAGTTCAAGATCTTGCTGTCGTAGGTGGAGGGCTGGCGGCGCAAGAACAGCAACACAGCCAACACCTGCACCCCATCGATGATGGGGATCGCAAAGGCCGATTGCAGACCGACCTCAAGGGCGAGGTGGGCCCGAGAGAACACACCGGGTTGGTTCAGATTTTCGATCCATTCAGCCTGGCGCTGGGCCCAAACACGCCCGGGCAGACCTTCACCCGATCGATATTGAATTGCCACACTTGCCGATCGAAAGGCCTGAAATCTCGGATCAGCCGCATACCAACTGGGGCTGCACTCTAGAGCAGTGCCGTGGGTATTGGGCACCCAAGCCTCGGCACAGTCCCATTTGATCGTTTGACAAGTGAGGCGCAGGATAGCTTCCAGTGATGCATCAAAATCATTAGCCCGCCCGATCGCCTGGGATGCAGCCAGCAACAGGCGAATCTCGATTTCCATCCGTTGCCGTTGCACAATTTGTTTTTGCAACAGCTCATTTTGTTCGGTCAAGCAACGGTTTGCCGATCGCAGCTCTTCTTGAAGGGCATATAGGCGCAGTTGGCTATCAATCCGTGACAGGATTTCCTGAACTTGAAAGGGCTTAGTAATGTAATCAACCCCACCGGCTTCAAAGGCATGAACTTTGTCGGCAGGACGGTCTAGAGCGCTAATAAAAATGACAGGAATATGGCTAGTCTGGGGGTCTGCTTTGAGATGCCGACAAACAGCATAGCCATCCAAATCAGGCATGCAAGCATCCAAAAGAATCAAGTCAGGAACCGCAAGACGAGCTGCACTCAGGGCTAAACGACCGCTAATGGCCTTGCGCACCCGATAGCCATGAGCCTCAAGCATAGATGACAGCAGCCGCAGATTATCGGGTAAGTCATCGACAATTAGAATGTCAGCCTTAGCAGCATGCTCGGGAGAAGAGGACATGGATGGCAATCCAATGGCGAAAGGGAGTAGGGAAGAGTGAAGTAGACCGATTGTGGGTCAACTGATGGGTCAACTGATGAGGAAATAATCAGAAGTGGCTTAGATGATTGACAGGCTTAGGCAGGAGAAGTTTGGGAGTGGCGATTACTGAGCTAATCACCCGTGCTGCATGGGCTGTATAAATGGACAATGACCAACACAACATTGATACCAAGGGCAAGAAATCGTTAGTCCTTAGAACTATAGTTGTTAGTTTTTAGCCCTTAAAAATAGTAATAATGTAGTAATTGCAAAGGTGATCGCAGAGAGATTATGCGTTGATTGTGAGATAAACATGCTGAAGGATATGAGTAGTTGCTTGTTGATCCAACGCGGAGCCATGGGCTGGGGCGGCTAATCTACCGATCTATACCTGATTTATGCCGATCTATTACGATTGGTAGAGTTTATTTCCAGTTCAAGCCGTCCCAAATGAGCTGTGCTCAGGTAGCCTGCCTCTAAATTTCGTGGGGGTATGTTAATAACGGGATCGGCGGCGATCAAGCGACACAACCGGCGCTGCACTAGCTTCTCGGGCGACTCGTACCAAGAGCCCTGCTAAAAAGAGACTGGCGATCGCCGAGCTACCACCGTAACTAATCAGGGGGAAAGGCAGCCCGGTAGTTGGTAGCACCCCCGTCGCCACGCCAATATTCACCATGGCCTGCCCCACCAACAGCACCACCGAGCCGACCGCTACCAATCGGAGGGAGCGATCGCGCGCCTTAATGGCCACCCGCAATCCCAGCAGACCATAAACCACCAGCAGCCCAATCAGCAACAGCGCGCCCACAAAACCAAACTCCTCCGCGAACACCGAGAAAATAAAATCGGTGAACTGAATAGGTAGGCTCGCCAATTTCTGTTGTGAAAACCCAAACCCTCGGCCCCACCAGCCGCCTGAGCCGATCGCCAACAAGCTTTGTACTAACTGATAGCCAATGCCCAGCGGATCATCCCAAGGGTTTAAAAATGATGCAATCCGCCGCTGCTGATACTCCCGCAGGCTGATGCTGATCAAACCCAGTAGCAGGCCACCCCCTGCGGTTCCCAACAAATAGGCATAAGGCAAGCCAGCAGCTAAAGCCAAGAGCCAAATGGTCATCCCGCAAACGGCCGCTGTGCTGAGGTTGGGTTGCAACAAAATACCCAACAACACCGCGCCCACCGTTCCTAGCCAAAACCAGCGGTGGCGATCGTCCAACCGTTCCCACTGACCCAAAATGCGCGCGCTTTGCAGCACCAAAAACGGCTTGAGCAGCTCCGACGGTTGAATAGGCAACGCAGCAATCTCAATCCAGCGCACTGCCCCATTGGCCGATCGCCCCAGCCCCGGGATCAACAACGACCACATCAAGACCAAGGTTGTGAGGAGTCCCCAATGGGCAATTCCCAGCACGTAGCGCAACGGCAGCACCACCGCTGCCTGAAATCCTACTAGACCGACAGCAATCCAAATTAACTGGCGCTTACAGTAATACCAACCATCGCCCTCGGTGGCAGCCGCGCTTGCATAGGAAGCTGAAAGCAACACTAACAACCCCACAAATAACCACAGCAGGGTCAACCAACGTAGCCAACGGGCCTCATCAGCCCACCCTACCGTTGACCAGCGAAAGGTCGCCCGCAGCCGTTCCCACAAAGGAGTTGTGTTCGATCGAACTCGTTGTGCCATCAACACACTAGGGTTGTGCTTGTTCGGTTATTGCGTGTTTGAGGGACCCAATGCAGACTAACTGTGCTCTAAAGACGCTCTGAAGACGTTCTAAAGATGCTGATTATCAACTCGCAATCTAAACTGAATCGCTCTTGTAGAAAATTGTTTGTAGGAAATCGTTTTTGCAGGAATTTTAGTTTCACGGTGGGGAGCTTCAAAGGCGACATATCCTGATAGACCATCCCCCGTTCATCATCTAGGCTTTGGATAGTTCATACCAATTTCGATTGCCAATGCTACAAATGCTGACCTGGAATCCTGACTGGCTCTAGATCTTGCGTAGCGTCAATTCACAAAATTGGTATCAGTTGCGATCGCCCACGAACCCAGCGTCCAATCACCATTAAACAATAGACAAAGTGGCTAGAAACAATACGCGAGCCACAAGCCTCAGCTACCCGTAGGCAGACTCGCTTGTAACTCGCGACTGTGCAACACACTGAATCAATGCACTCAACGGGAACCACCGCAAGATCACATCTCCATGGATGCACGCGATCGTCCCAGTCGTAACTTACATCAACCCCGTATTCAGGCCAGGGCGACCCGTAGCTAGCTCAACCTTCACGATCTTGCCGCCCATTTTTTGGATGCGCTGCTGCTCTTTAAACCAGTTCTCGTAAGGAACCAGTTTCGTGAAAAAGGTGTTTTGCAGTTCGCGTTGCGTCCGAATCCGAGTTTGACTCGGCACGCAAGCCGTAATTTTAAACATTCGCATGGTGAGAAACCCTCGTGACTTCAACAATCAATCTGACAGGTACTCGAGCCAAATTCTGAAACCACTGGCTTAAACAACGAGGTCTGAGTCGTGCTATTGAGCCAAAGTTAGCCAGACAACGCCAGAGCAGAGCCTATGCAACTTTGAATAACAGCAACATCCCAGACCTCGCGGCTTCACTCATCTCAGCCCAGCAGGAGAACCACAACCATCAACCTTCTGAGCCAAAAGTCAGCCAAGCCGGTGTTTTGTTTAGCTCAAGCCCGAGGAGATGTAGTCGAAGTACACGCCCATTTCCTTACCAGCGTCGCTGCCCACCAAACCGGCGGTCACTTCCTTCATGGCTTGGATAGCTTGCACGGTGGTGCCGATGGGCACGCCCAGCGAGTTGTAGGTTTCCTTCAGACCGTTGAGCACGCGCTCATCGAGGATCGAAGGATCGCCAGCCAGCATTGCGTAGGTGGCGTAGCGGAGGTAGTAGTCGAGGTCGCGGATGCAAGCGGCATAGCGACGGGTGGTGTACATGTTGCCGCCGGGACGGGTCACATCGGAGTACAACAGCGACTTAGCAACAGCTTCTTTGACGATCGTGGCAGCATTTGCACCGATCGCGTTGGCAGCGCGCACGCGCAGTTCGCCAGTGGCAAAGTAGGTTTTCAGCTTATCCAGGGCGCTGGAATCGAGGTACTTGCCCTGAACGTCGGAGGAGTTGATGACGGAGGTAATTGCGTCTTGCATGATCGTTTTTGAATAAGTCGGTTTTGCAAGGAAATGGCTTTAACGAAAGCCGAAGCAAGTCAAGCTAGATGGGTTAAACCCGAGTCTTAGCTCAAGCCGCCAATCACGTAATCGAAGTATGCGGAAGCTTCAGCCGCGTCTTCACCGCTGAGCAAACCAGCAGCAGCAGCCTTCATGCCGCGTACGCCTTCAGCAACACCGTCAATCGGGGTGCCCAGCGAGCGATACATTTCACGCACGCCCACCAAACCGATTTCTTCGATCGGGGTCACATCACCAGCCACAATGCCGTAGGTCACCAAGCGCAGGTAGTAGTCCAAGTCACGCAGGCAGGTTGCGGTCATTTCTTCGCCGTAAGCGTTGCCGCCGGGCGAAACCACATCAGGACGCTTTTGGAACAGTTGTTCGCCGGCTTGCTTGACGATGCGCTCGCGAGCACTGGTCAGGGTTTCGGCAATACGCAGGCGTTGAGCGCCGGTGGACACGAAAGCCTTGATGCGATCCAGTTCGCCGGGGCTGAGATAGCGGGCCTCAGCGTCGGCATTCACGATTGACTTCGTGACGATACTCATTGAATAAACTCCTCCGAAAGGAAAAATCTGACTGGAGATTGGGGCTTCCACCGAGGAAACGACTAGCACCGCTGCGATTGCTCAAACAGCGAGAGCAACGAGAAACCTCCGAGACCACACAGTTTGACAGTTGGCTCGAAATTTACCATCGCCAGTTTTGCAACTGTGTGTGGTGGCCTCCCCGGCAAATCAACACCTATTCTCAGGCATGAAGCCCTCTGTCCCCTGCTTGGATTAACAGTTTTTAACATCCCTACTCAGGGAACTAATTTGTCGGGGATCATCTGACGATCATGGAGTGGTTCGACAATCCAGACAGGAAGACCAGATTGGTCGCGGCTGAGACCCTGCGGACGGCATCCTGAAAGCCTCATCCCGAAAGCCTCTGCCGATCGCTCCTGCGCCTGCCCGTGACAAAAGCACGCTGGCACGCCTAGCTTGGTTGTTGGGATGGCTGGTTAATTGGTGGACTGAAGTGAACTGAAGCGGTGAAGGTAGGAGCAGGTCTTCACCCATACAGCAACCCCCCAACTACCGCGATCGGGTCTTTGGGGGGCGACTGGAACGGAGTCCCATACACTTAGCCCGCTGGGTTTGTAGCCCTGGGGGGTTATGGCTGGTCTCTGGAAAGTGCCGGTGGTGTTTCAGACCCCTAGCGTGATCGCTGGATTGGGAGCGATCGCCCGAGACCAACTGCTACTTTTGGAACTGCCCAAATTGCAGTTCGTAAACCTCATCCTCACAACCGGTTTGAATCTTCAAGTCTGATCGTGGGAATGAAGTGCACAGGAGGGCGAAACCCTGTGCGCGAAGGTCAGGACTCAAGCCCATGCTGTCACCCGGGTCAATCGTGCCTTCCAGCACCCGCGCGGCACAGGTTGTGCACACGCCAGCATTGCAGGAACTTGGCAAAATCAACCCGGCATCGGCCGCCGCCGCCAAAATAGCGCGATCAGCAGGCACGTCCAGCACATGCACTTGGCCCTCGTGTTGAATTTCAACGCGGTAGGTATTGCTCATGGTCGTTGCGCCAGTCTAATTACTACCGGAGGGCTTCCGCGCCACCGCAGACTTCCAGAATTTCCTGGGTAATCGCAGCTTGGCGGGCTTTGTTGTAGGACAGGGTCAAGCTGCCAATCAGCGTCTTGGCGTTCTCGCTGGCGTTGCTCATGGCCGTCATCCGGGCTGCCAATTCGCTGGCTGCCGATTCTTGCAACGCGCGCAGAAGCTGATTGTTCAGATACAACGGCAACAGGGCATTGAGAATCTGTACAGGATCTTGCTCAAAGATCGTGTCGCGCGGTAGAGGGGTTGTCGGCAGGTCAATTTTTTCGCGTTCCACTTGGAATTGACCGCTCCGGGTCGTTAACCGGAAGATCTCATCATCTGCGGCTTCTAGTCCTTGAGAGTCAAGGGGAAGCAGCGTTTGCGTGACCGGACGGGAGCTAATCAGTGAGACGAACTTGGTGTAAACCAGCTCAACACGATCGACCGTGACTGACAAAAACAGCGACAACAGCTCATCAGCGATCTGAGACGCTTCCGAAGCACTCGGGATCTGCTCCAAACCATCGTAGGTAGCAGCAATATCGTAACCACGGCGGCGGAAGTATTGGCTGGCTTTCCGACCAACCACAATCATCTTCACGCTCACACCGTCCGCTTGCAGTTCCTTAGCACGCTGCTCGGCTCGGCGAATCACGTTACCGTTGTAGGCACCGCAGAGGCCTCGATCGCCGGACACAACTAACAGACCAACCGTATTAACCTCGCGCTGACGCAACAGCGGTAGATCAACGTCTTCAAACTTCAGTCGCGATTGCAGACCATACAGGACTTGCGCTAAACGGTCAGCAAAAGGACGAGTTCTGGTGACTTGGTCTTGGGCGCGACGTACCTTAGCGGCGGCCACCAGGCGCATAGCTTCAGTAATTTTTTTAGTATTTTTGACGGATTGAATCCGATCGCGAATTGCCTTGAGGTTTGCCATAGCTGGGGAGTCCTTTGAGTCGCCAAGAGGCGCGATCGCCTAGTAGCTGGGGCCACTGGGCGATCGCTCGATTCGCGATGATTACTGAGCAACCAGGAAGGTTTGCTTATACTCAGTCAGCGCTTCCTTCAGCAGGTTTTCTGCCGGTTCATTCAGTTGCTTCGAGCTACGGACTTCTTCACCGTAAGCAGCCTTGCTGTTCTTCAGGTAATCACGTAGACCCGCCACAAACTTGGTGATTTGAGCCACCGGAATTTCATCCAAGTAGCCATTAATCCCAGCGTAGATCACAGCCACTTGCTCTTCGAGACCCAAGGGTGAGTATTGGGGCTGCTTCAGCAGTTCGCGCAGGCGTTGACCCCGGGCCAATTGATCTTGAGTTGCCTTGTCCAAATCCGAGGCGAACTGTGCAAACGCAGCCAAGTCATCGTACTGGGCCAACTCCAGCTTCACCTTGCCAGCCACCTTCTTCATGGCCTTGGTTTGGGCTGCCGAACCCACGCGGGATACGGAGATACCTGCGTTCACCGCCGGGCGCAGACCCGAGTTGAACAGGTCAGCCGACAGGAAGATTTGACCGTCGGTAATCGAAATTACGTTGGTCGGAATGTAGGCTGACACGTCACCGGCTTGGGTTTCGATGATCGGCAGAGCCGTCATGCTACCGCTACCTAGCTCGTCGCTCAGTTTGGCAGCACGCTCCAGCAAGCGGCTGTGGAGGTAGAACACATCGCCGGGGTAAGCTTCACGACCGGGCGGGCGGCGCAGCAACAGCGACATCTGACGGTAAGCCTGGGCTTGCTTCGACAAGTCGTCGTAGATCACCAGGGTGGCCTTGCCTTTGTACATAAAGTACTCAGCAATCGCAGCGCCCGTGTAGGGAGCCAGGTATTGCAGGGTGGCGGGGTCGTTGGCGTTGGCAGCAACCACGATCGTGTAGTCCAAAGCGCCTGCTTCTTGCAGCACGTCAATGACTTGAGCAACCGAAGATGCCTTTTGACCGATCGCCACGTAAACGCAAACCACATCCTCAGACTTTTGGTTGAGGATCGTGTCGATTGCGATCGAGGTCTTACCGGTTTGACGGTCACCAATGATCAGCTCCCGTTGGCCACGACCAATCGGAATCATCGAGTCGATCGCCGTAATCCCCGTTTGCATCGGTTCACAGACGGACTTCCGGGCAATAATCCCAGGAGCCATCGATTCGATCAGACGGGTCTCGGTGGAGGCGATATCGCCCTTGCCATCGATCGGGCGAGCCAGAGCATCGACTACGCGGCCAACAATCGCGTCGCCCACCGGAATCGCAGCGATTTTGCTGGTGGCGCGCACCGTGCTGCCCTCTTGGATGTTGAGGCCATCGCCCATCAACACCGCACCCACGTCATTTTCTTCGAGGTTCAGGGCGATACCGACGGTGCCATCCTCAAACTCCAGCAGTTCGCCGGCCATGGCGTTTTGCAAGCCGTAGATCCGGGCAATTCCGTCGCCCACTTGCAGCACGGTGCCCACGTCGGCCACCTTGACTTCCTTGTCGTACTGCTCGATCTGCTGCTGAATAATGCTGCTGATTTCGTCCGGTCTGATTGCAATCACGGTCTGCGACTCCTAGTTTTCAACGTTGTTTCCAGCGTTTGGGGCCCTGCGGGTTAGCCGCTGCCCGTCTGGATTCCGATCGCGCGGGGCACTTAAAGCGCGCCCAAAGTTAGCGCCATGCGCCGCAACTGACCGCGCAGGCTGGCATCGACCACTTGCGAGCCGACTTTAATAATCACGCCACCAATCAAATCGGCATCAACCTTCGTGACCAGCTCAACGCTAGCCGCGCCGGTCATTTGCTGCACTCGGGTAATCACCGACTGCCGCTGGTCATCCGTGAGTTCCACAGCCGAGGTCACATCTGCCAGGGCCGTATTGGTTAGCTGACGTAACAGGTCTTGATATTTCTGGGCGACCACATCTAGCAGAGCAATCCGCTTGCGATCGACCAGGAGTTTCAAAAAAGTAGCCATCAAGGGGTGCAGCGTCTCATCACCCAGTCGGGCAAGGATCGACTTTTTATCGTCCACCTTCACAAACGGATTAGACAAAACAGCCTTCAGCTCCTCTGAAGACTCCAGAAGTCCCCGCAAATAGGCCACGTCTTCGCCAAACCGAGCAGCTAAGTTTTCCTTTTGGGCAAGACCCATCAGGGCCTGAGCGTAGGGTTCGGCGATGCTGGCGATAGCAGAACTACTTTGCATCGTTAGTTTCCTCCCCCTTGAATCAGGGACAAGCTTCGATCAATCAGCTGATGTTGTTGCTCGACGCTCAAGCGCGATTGCAACTGGCCGGTCACTTGCTCGATCGCTGCCACAGCAGCCCGTCGCCGCAACTGAGCGATCGCCCGATCCTGCTCGGCTGCCAAATCCTTCGAGGCATCCTCGCGCATCCGTTGCACGTCTTGGGCAGACTTTGCCAAAATCGATTCCCGATTCCGTTCTGCCGACACCCGTGCCTCTGCAACGATTCGTTCAGCTTCTGCCTGGGCCTGGGCCAGCTTCTGCTGTTGCGCTTCAAGGGCTTGAGCGGCTGCGGCCTGAGCCGATTCTGCTTCCGTGATGGCCTCTTCGATCACTGCGCGTCTCGTGCTCATCAGGTTGCCCACGACACCCCGACCGAAGTAAACCAAAACCCCAATCACGATCGCCAAGTTGATCACGTTGGTCTCGAGGATGTCGGCGTTAATGCCAAACCCTTCGTGGGCCAACAGATGAGGGGCGATCGAACCCAAAATACCGTTCGTCATCACAACCTCATCCCAACTCAAAACCCAACAACTTCGTCGCAATCTGACGGCTCAGGGCCGCCACCTGACCATCCAAGGCAGCCATTGCTGACTGACGTTGGTTGTCAATTTCCTGTTGAGCTGCTTCACGCTCAGCTTGGGCTTGGCGCTGGGCTTCAGCAACGGCTTGAGCCGCCAGCTTTTGCGCCTCTGCTTGCGCATCGGCTACGATGGACTGAGATTGACGACGCGCATCGGCCAACGCCCGTTCATAGTCCGCCGTCAGCGCTTTCACCTTATCCAAGCGCTCTTGAGCATCTAACTGCTTGCCACGGATGTAGTCAGCCCGTTGGTCGATCGCCTGACCCAACGGCTTGTACAACACCGCATTCAAAATCAACGCCAAAATTAGAAACTGCGCTGCCATTAAGGGCAGGGTGGCATCGAGGTCAAACAATCCCCCTTCTGCCTCCGCCGCCAGCAGCGTCGGTACGAGTGCGTATAGCATTTCGCTTACTCCCAGCAGATGGTTGACAGCTCCTTTTCGCGAGTCAGGGCAGCAAAAGGGATCCGCACGGCGCAACCCCTCCTGACTGCCTCAGACCAAACTCGTTCGCAAAAGCCGAAAACCGAATTTACGAAGCGAAGGGGTTAGCGAACAGCAGCACCAGGGCTACCACCAGACCGTAGATCGTCAGTGCTTCCATGAACGCCAAGCTCAACAGCAGGGTGCCGCGAATCTTGCCTTCTGCTTCTGGTTGACGAGCAATTCCTTCTACAGCTTGGCCAGCTGCATTACCTTGACCGATACCGGGGCCGATTGCACCCAAACCCACAGCCAGCGCAGCAGCCAAAACCGAAGCAGCAGCAATCGTAGGATCCATTGTCGTAGTCCGTCCTTAGTTGTGTTGAGAGTCTTGTATTTAGAAGGGCAAACAACCCGAAACCGATGCGTTCACAATTAGTCAGCGATAACTAGTCGTGATGCTCGCCGTGGTGATCCTCCATCGCCTCACCGATGTAGGAAGCTGCCAGAGTAGCAAAAATCAAGGCTTGAATTGCACTCGTAAACAACCCTAAGATCATCAGAGGAATCGGCACAAACAGGGGGACTAGGAAAACTAGCACAGCCACCACAAGTTCGTCCGCTAGGATATTACCAAACAAACGGAAGCTTAACGACAACGGCTTGGTAAAGTCTTCAATGATCTTGAAGGGAACCATGATCGGGGTTGGCTGCGCGTAATCAGCGAAGTAACCCAAACCTTTTCGGCTCAATCCTGCATAGAAATAAGCAACCGAAGTGATCAATGCCAGTGCGACTGTCGTGTTGATGTCGTTGGTGGGTGCAGCCAGTTCTCCTGAGGGCAACTCAACGAGTTTCCAAGGAATAAGTGCACCGCCCCAGTTCGACATGAAAATGAATAGGAACAGGGTGCCAATCAGGGGAACCCAAGCTCGATATTCTTTTTCTCCCACTTGCGTCTTCGTCAGGTCGCGGATGAACTCCAGGGCATATTCCATGAAGTTTTGCAGACCAGAGGGTACTCGTTGGATGTTGCGAGTAGCCAGGATGCAAGTAACGATCAGTAGACCCAGAACGACCCACGATGCAAGAAAAACTTGACCGTGAACTTTGAAGTTGCCGATGTGCCAGTAGAAGTGCTGACCGACTTCCAGTTCAGCTAGGGGAGCGAACGGAATGCTTGAGAAAAGATCGAACATAGCAACGCTGTTTTGCATAGGCGTTTGACGAGATTGCTCTCGCAATTAGCCTAAGGGTTTGGCTTTGCGATCGCGCGCAACGTATGGAAGATCAGGGCAACCTTGTATGTCAAAAACCCTAGGATGATCGGTAGTAGTTCGAGCTGTTGAACTCGAACCCCAATGAGGAAAACGGCTGCAAACAATGCTAGGCGCGTTTTACTCAGTTGTTGCTTACCGTTGCCGAGGGTTGCGACATCTTTGGCAAGCATTCGCAGGTAAATTACTCCGACCAACGAACCGAGTAAATAACTCAGTGCGGTGTTCAGGGAGTAGGTTGCCCACACAGACAGGAAGCCGATCAGCGACAAGACAAGGGAGCCGATTAACAACTCTTTTTGAAGTTGGTAATAGTCTTCCATGGCGTTGCTGGCCGATGGGGAGGGATCGACCGAAGCTTCGGTTGATGCTTCCTCAGGGGGCATCGCTGGTTTGACCATTGGAGAGTCCATTGGTATCAAATTCCTGGCTACTGAATGCTGGCCTGGTGGCCCTAAGCCAGGTGCGATTGTACCACGCAGGTGTTGCGCGTTTTTCACAGGAAATTTAGGGGGTGGGTTCCCCCTGGGATTGAGGATGCAGGGGGCTAGGCTCCTGGCTCGATTGGGTGCGGGATGATCTGCCCTAGGTGGTGGGTGGTGAGGGTGGGAGCGGATGCTTAGGGGGACAGCAGCAGTAGATGTTGGTCGAGGAGCGATCGCACGGCTGCTAGGTCAAAGTCAGGTTGCTGACTCAGGATCTGCGCGATCGATTGGGGGACTGTTGCTTCTGTGTTGGCGGCCACGGCGCTCAGGAAGCTGAATTCGGCTTCGCTGAGGCTGATAATTCGATAGTCTTGATTGAACAGGCAGCGGCTGGGCCAGCCATCGATGCAGGGATTGAGGGCAGGCTTGGCCTTGGCGAGGCGATCGGGATCTTCCCAAGAGGACTGCACCACGGGCGGACAACCGAGCCAAAACTCATAGTGGGTGGCTCCTTCTGGATCAAGCAGTTCTACCAGGCGGTAGCGATCGCGATCGCCCAACCCCGCAGCCCGGGTCATCAGTTCCGGTTGACTACCCAGCAGTCGCTCCACCTGCCAGTAGTCGGGATTTGAGAAGCCCAAAAACTCCAGCCCCGAAGCTTTGATCAGCTCAAATAATGTATCCACGTTGTAGTCCACTTCCTGGGGATGGACATACATATCGGCGAAACACTCATCCCGTTGGTTTTCCATCGACCACCGTTCTTGCTCGCGTTTCACGAGGCGGTTGGTTTCTGGCAAGGCACTGAAGATCGATCGCCCCAGTTGCACCCCGTCACGGTAGGGGTTGGGGTCGGGGTTGCCCGTAGGACTGTTGCTGAGGATGCGAATGGCCCGTTGCATCAGTTGAATTTCCCAGCGCCCCAACTCGCCGTACACGAATACATGCATCAGGCCGCCGGGGGCCAACTTGGCCGCCAGGGATTGGATGCCCCGTACTGGGTCAGGCAAGTGGTGTAACACACCCACGCAGTTGATCCAGTCAAACTTACCGGGCAGTTCGTGGGCATCGTAGAGACTGAGATGGCGAAACTCAACCCGATCGCCCCCACGCACCGCGCCCCCCGTGCGCCGACAGCGCTCCCGGGCCACGCCGAGGGCCTCCGCGCTCAGATCGATCGCCGTAATTTTGGCGGTGGGATTGAGGTGCATCAAGTATTCTGTGCCTACCCCCGTGCCGCAACCCGCATCTAAAATCCGAATGTCCGATCGCTCCGCCATCCGCCCGGCACAAAACTGGTGAGCCGCCTGCCAATGCCAGCGCCAGTTGTACCCTGGGGGCGGTTCGTCGAGGAGCGGTTCTGGCGGGAATGGATAGGTGTCGTAGAGTTTTTGAACGGCGGCGAGGGTCTGGGCCGTGCGCTGTGCTTCCATTGGGATTCAGTGTGAGGCTTATATATAGGTGTCATTGGTGCGATCGAGTCTATCGCACCGATCGTCCCCCAATGCCCGCAACTGCCCGCCTGAGAAGCATATACACTTCTTAATAAAGACCGTTGCCCGCCCCGAATCGTTTTAGTCTAATGGTTGGATTCACAACCATATCGAGTTGAGATCGTCCCTTCCACGTTCGCCGACAGCCGTTGAGGGTTGCCCACACCGCGACCATCCGAGGCTGAGGGCTAAAGGTTCTGTCCAGTGTTGCAGAACCCGGTACGGTCGTTCACCTGACTTAGAAAAGGACCATTAGAATCTCATGAGCGTTAAAGCAAGTGGTGGAAGCTCGGTTGCCCGTCCGCAGCTCTACAGCACTGTTCCGGTATCCAAAATTTCCCAAGCAGAACAGCAGGATCGCTACCTAGCCCAGTCTGAACTCAGCGAACTTAAAACTTTTTTTAGCTCCGGTGCTCAACGGCTAGAAATCGCCCAAATTCTCACGGTCAACGCCGAAATCATCGTTTCGCGTGCAGCCAACCGAATTTTTACCGGCGGATCACCCCTAGCGTTTCTGGAAAAGCCCAAGTCCGATGAACCGGTGTTGGCCACCACGACCAACCCGGTTGCCAAGACCGTCCAAGAGGGCATGACCTTCGGTACGGTCACCTACGTCGAAGCCAAAAGCAGTGGCGGTGGGTTGTTTGGTGGGCTGCGTGACTTCTTCTTGACCCCTTCTGCACCGATTCCGGCTGGGTTCCGCCCGATCAACGTGTCGCGCTATGGCCCTCGGAACATGCAGAAGTCCCTGCGGGATATGAGCTGGTTCCTGCGCTACGTGACCTACGCGATCGTGGCCGGCGACCCCAACATCATCGCCGTCAACACGCGCGGTTTGCGGGAAATTATTGAAAATGCCTGCTCGACGGCTGCCACGATCGTGGCCCTCGAAGGCATGAAACAAGCCTCCCTCAGCTACTTCCGCGACAATGCCAGCGCCACCGAAATCGTCAAGCAGTACTTTGACGTGCTGTTGGCCGAGTTCAAGGCCCCCACCCCCTCAAACAAGGTGCGTCAGCGCCCTTCGAGCGACCAACAGGGCTTGGCACTGCCGCAAATCTATGCCAACGCTGCCGAAAATCGCGTCAAGTATGCGATGAAGCCCGGCCTGTCGGCCACCGAAAAGAACGATGCAGTGAAAGCTGCCTATCGCCAAGTCTTTGAGCGCGACATCACCCGTGCCTACTCTTTGGGCATTTCCGATCTGGAATCTAAGGTGAAAAACGGCGAAATCTCCATGAAGGAGTTTGTCCGCCGCCTGGCCAAGTCGCCCCTGTACCGCAAGCAGTTCTTCGAGCCATTCATCAACAGCCGTGCGCTGGAGTTGGCTTTCCGCCACATCCTGGGTCGTGGGCCCTCGTCCCGTGAGGAAGTGCAAAAGTACTTCTCGATCGTCTCCAGCGGTGGCTTGGCCGCCCTCGTGGATGCCCTGGTGGATTCGCAAGAATACTCGGACTACTTCGGCGAAGAAACCGTGCCTTACCTGCGGGGCTTAGGCCAAGAAGCCCAAGAATGTCGCAACTGGGGCCCGCAGATCGACCTGTTTAACTACAGCGCACCGTTCCGCAAGGTTCCTCAGTTCATCACCACCTTTGGGGACTACGTGCAGCCCCTGCGCGACCAACATCCCTACGGCGTGGGCAACGACCCGCTGGAAATCCAATTTGGGGCCATCTTCCCGAAAGAAACCCGCAATCCCAAGAACCGGCCGGCTCCGTTCAACAAGGACACCCGTCGGATTTTGATCAAGCGCGGCGCAGGCATCGACAACCAACTGAGCAACCCCGGCGCAGTGGGCAATGCTCCTGGCTCGATGGGGCCGAAGGTGTTCAAGCTCGACCAGTTACCCGGTGTGGGCAAGTCGGTGAAGACCGCCAGCATCCGCTTCTCGGAAGGCACTACTCAGGCGGTGATTCGAGCTGCTTACCTGCAAGTATTTGGCCGCGATGTGTATGAGGCCCAGCGCCTAACGGTGTCTGAAATCAAGCTGGAAAACGGCAACATCACCGTCAAGGAGTTCATCCGTCAGTTGGCGAAGTCGGATTTGTTCCGCAAGACCTACTGGAGCTCGCTGTACGTGATGAAGGCGGTGGAATACATTCACCGTCGTCTGCTGGGTCGCCCGACCTACGGCCGCAACGAGACCAACAAGTACTTCGATATCTGCGCCAAGCAGGGTTTCTATGCCTTGATTGATGCGATTCTTGATACGGCGGAGTATGCGGAAGCCTTTGGCGAAGACACGGTACCGTATGAGCGTTACCTAACGGCAGGTGGGCAGGCTTTGCGCACGACCCGTCCTGGTAACTTGGGCTTTAAGGGGGTGCTGACGAAGCCGGAACCGGATGCACCGTTGTTTGTGGCGCTGGGTCAACCGCTGTCGGTGCGGACGGATGGCGATGCGGGCGGTCGGGCAACCCAAGGGGTGAGCCGTCGCCGCGAACAAACCAAGACCTTTAAGCTGACGACGACGACCGATAAGGTGGCGCTGAAGACGACGATCGCTGCGGCCTATCGTCAGGTGTTTGAGCGCGACTTGGATCCGTATGTCGTGCGGGCTGAGTTCACGGCTCTGGAAAGCAAGTTGGGCAATGGCGAGATCACGATGAAGGAATTCATCGAAGGTCTGGGTGGCTCGAACCTGTACAAGAAGGAGTTCTACGCGCCCTATCCGAACACGAAGGTGATCGAATTGGGTCTGAAGCACTTCTTGGGTCGTGCGCCGCTGACCCAGGCGGAAATTCGCAAGTACAACCAAATCCTGGCGACGGAAGGTCTGAAGGGCTTTGTGTCGGCCATGCTGAACATGCCGGAATATGCCGAGTGCTTTGGTGAGGATACGGTTCCCTATCGTCGGTTCCCGACGCTACCGGCGGCGAACTTCCCGAACACGAATCGGTTGTATGACCAACTGACGAAGCAAAACAGCGATGTGGTGGTGCCGAGCTTTGTGCCGCCTACGCCCCTGAGCCGTGCTTAGGGTTTGGGATTCGATCGAATCCTAATTCTCGGCAGGTGATGCATTGAATTGAGGTTGTGAATGTTCCTACATCCGATCGCCCCTAAGCAGGGTGTTGACCGGGTGTAGGCTTCTCAATTTGACGGTGTCTGGTGGGAGCGGTGCAATTAGCCTTCGGATAGCCTTTGGAACGTTGCTGGAGATGCCGCGCTTGAGATGCCGCGATCGCCCTAGGGCAGCTTTCATGGTTAGCCCTGGGTCTGACCTCGTCTGCGTCGATCAAAATTAATTGATCGAAATTGGTTGATCAAAATTAAGTGCCAAACCCCCGTCCCGATCGCTCGATCAAGACGGGGGTTAGTTTTAGGACCTATGGGCAGGTGCTATGTCTATGTGCGCTGCAACCAACCCAAATCCACCTGAAAGCACCGACCTGAACCAGCAGCAGCCGAAAGGGCTGGTTGTGCCTAGGAGGTATCGTCATTGCCTAGAGCTAAGTTGAACCGGTTAATATTCCCTACTTCAATCGTTGCAACAAGGGTTTGAAGTCCCTTGATCCCCCGCGATTTACTAGCGGGAATCACAACGCTTGGACAACAGCGGCTAACACGCTGACGCTATTGTGACGGAAGGCTAGGGCACAAAAGGCGGCGGAGTCCAGCTCGTTCAATGTTCCCAAGTCCAGATTTGCCATTGGTGGCTGAATGAGGTGAGTGGTGAGTGCAGGTACCTAGGAAGTTACAGCAATTGAAATCGAGATGGGGCAAAAAACTTTAGTCAGGAATGTATGAAGTCTAGAAAAATTTAGTAGAATCTAGGGCATTTAGCGAAATTCTTCTCAAGAGCTAGGCCTTAGCCCATTAGCGAGGCCGCTGCATGAAAATCTCCCAATAACGCGCTCTAGCATTGCTTCAGAAGCATTGCCTTGGCGACTTGAGGTTGAATTTTCATCCCTCCAAATTATTTTTAAATTCGCTCTGGACTCATCGAATGAGCTGACTCCTTGCCAACCATCTTTGGTCAGTTGAGTCTAGAATCAGTGGTCTCAGCAAGAGATTGGCGGACAAAGTTCTACGCGATCGAGTTAGCGCTAATTCTTTAGGTTTTTGCCCTACCGCGACCGTCCAATTTTGGTCAACCTTTAAGCATAAATACGGATTTCTGATCGCGGATAGCCCGTCTCGCCGGGGTAGATTAACCCGATCGATGACCTTATACTCACCAGCCGATCGCACCACTGCTACCTACCCAATCCCTCTGGCATCGAACTTCCTATGGTTGTTGCTGTTTCCCATAGCTATTCACCCGTTGATGAATACCCCAGCCTGTCGTTGCCCGCTTGGCTCAGCCATTGTTTGGTGGAAGATTTTCACCATCCCCATCCCGGTGAACTGCCCACTGGCACTCATCTAATTGCGCGAGCCTTTCAATTTGCCTACAACCTGCACCAAGAGCAATATCGCGCCTCGGGTGAACCCTACATTGCCCATCCCGTAGCCGTTGCAGGATTACTGCGTGAGTTGGGGGGCAGTCCCTCAATGATTGCCGCCGGGTTCTTACACGATATTGTGGAGGATACGGACACCACGCCTGAAGATTTGGAAACCCGTTTTGGTCCGGAAGTGCGTTTTTTGGTGGAAGGGGTCACCAAACTGTCAAAGTTTAATTTTTCGAGCAAAACTGAGCAGCAGGCTGAGAATTTTCGCCGAATGTTTTTGGCCATGGCTAAAGATATTCGGGTGATTGTGGTCAAGCTTGCTGATCGCCTGCACAACATGCGCACTCTTGAACATTTGGCTCCCGAAAAACAGCGCAGGATCGCCCAGGAAACCCTCGATATTTTTGCTCCCTTGGCCAACCGGTTAGGGATCGGTCGGTTTAAGTGGGAATTGGAAGATTTATCGTTTAAGTATCTACAACCCGATGCCTATCGGGAGATTCAAGACTTGGTGGCTGAAAAGCGCACCGATCGCGAGGCCCGGCTCGATCGAGTATTAGAAATTCTGCGTGATCGCCTCACCCTATTGGGCATTCATGGCGCTGAAACCAGCGGACGACCCAAGCATCTCTACGGCATCTATCAAAAAATGCAGCGCCAGAACAAGAGCTTCTGGGAAATCTACGACATTGCTGCGGTGCGTGTGATTGTGCAAAACGTGGATGAATGCTACCGGGCTTTGGCCGTTGTTCATGATGAGTTCCGCCCGATTCCCGGTCGCTTCAAAGACTACATTGGACTCCCAAAACCCAACCGCTACCAGTCGTTGCACACCTCTGTGATTGGTCTAACGGGTCGTCCTTTGGAAGTGCAGATCCGCACGGAAGATATGCACCGCGTGGCGGAATATGGGATCGCAGCTCACTGGAAATATAAAGAGACCGGCGCAAGCAATTTGGCTGCCAGCACTGATGATGAGAAATTCATTTGGCTGCGGCAATTGCTGGAATGGCAAAGTGATCTGAAAGATGCCAATGAATATTTGGAAAATGTCAAGAAAAACCTGTTTGAAGATGATATCTACGTCTTCACTCCTAAAGGCGATGTGATCGCCCTCAGCAATGCCGCTACACCTGTGGATTTTGCCTATCGCATCCATACGGAAGTGGGCAACCATTGTGCCGGAGTCTTGGTCAACCGCCGAATGGTGACCTTGGATACAGGTCTGCAAAATGGCGACATCATCGAAATCATTACCCAAAAGAACGCTCACCCCAGTTTGGATTGGTTGAACTTTGCGGTGACGGCAACGGCTCGCAACCGCATTCGCCAGTGGTATAAGCGATCGCGCCGGGATGAGAACCTGAGTCGGGGCCGCGAACTGCTGGAAAAAGAGCTGGGCAAACAGGGCTTTGACAGTTTCTTGAGGTCTAGTCCGATGCAGTCGGTGGCCGAGCGCTGTAACTACCACAGTGTGGAAGATTTGCTGGCGGCCTTGGGCTATGGCGAGATTACGCTGAACACGCTGCTGGGTCGAATTCGCGAAATTGTTAAAACGGCCCAACCAGCCCATGATGTGACGATCGCCCCGTCACCCAGTCCGCGCCCTAGCCCAAGTCCGAGCCATGGACGCAATCGGTTGGCTCCCATCTTGGGGGTTGAGGGGCTGTTGCATCACATGGCGGGCTGTTGTAATGCTGTGCCGGGTGAGCCGATTGTGGGGGTGGTGACGCGCAGCAGTCGAGGGTTGGCAATTCACCGCCAGGACTGTGGCAACTTGGCTAATGTGGAGGGCGATCGCCTCGTGCCCGTGAGCTGGAACCCGGAAGTAACCAACGCCAACCGGCAGCCTACTTATCCAGTGGAAATTCGGGTAGAAACCATCGATCGCGTGGGGGTGCTGAAGGATATTCTGACGCGGTTGGCGGACTCGAATGTGAACGTGAACCGCGCTACGGTGAAAACTCGACCGGGCGAAACGGCGATGATCACGCTGGGGATTGACATTTGCGATCGCTCCCAGCTCGATCGGGTGTTTACCCACATCCGCAAAATGAGCGATGTGATTGACCTACAGCGGGTGTTCCAAAGTGGCGATTAGGCCAGTGGCGAATAGGCGGCTGACGCATGGGCCATCGAGTCGGCTTGATTCTGTGATCTTGTGCTACCAATCCTTCTAGGTGTCGGGTCGCTCAACATCACTCAACATCAATCAATGTCACTCAACCAATGTCACTCAACATCACTCAATGTTGCTCAAGATCGGTGCTGTAATTGCTTCAACGGCGGCGGCTGCTCCCTGGCCACACCGATGCACGTCGGGATATGGTCACAGGCTAACCGTTTAGTTGAAGCCCATAGCCGAGCGATCGCCCCCCTCAAAATTTGTTGATCCCCAGTCCCCAAACCAGTCCCCAGCCACAATACTTTCGGAGCTGTCTAATCATGCAATGGGAGTCGATCGCCGCCCAGCCTTGGTTGGTGGGAGCCTTACTAAATGGGGTGCTGTTAGCGATCGTGGCGATCGCCCCCAAAAAGCTGCTGACCCCAGCGGGCATTGTCCATGCCTGGATCTTGGGGGTGGTGGTTTGGGGCTGTATGGGCTGGCCGGGCTATGCAGTGGTGGGTTTCTACTTTTTGGTGGGGTCGGCGGTGACGCGGGTGGGACTGGCCCGCAAGGAAGCGGCGGGGATTGCTGAGAAGCGATCGGGCGCGCGTGGCCCGGAAAACGTTTGGGGATCGGCGATCGGTGGGGCCCTCTGTGCCCTGGTGATCGGCCTGCTGGTGGCCAGGACACCCGGCAGCGCGATCAACGGCGAGATTAATAGTGCGATCGCCCCCACCATCCAGCGCTGGATCGAGATTTTGGGTTGGGCCTATGCAGCTAGCTTTTGCGCCAAACTGTCGGACACCTGCGCTAGCGAAATTGGCAAGGCCTACGGTCGGCGCACCTTTTCGATCGTTTCGTTTCAAGCTGTGCCGCCGGGCACCGAAGGGGCGGTTAGTCTAGAAGGAACCCTGGCAGGACTGATCGCCGCGATCGCCCAGGGAGTTGTGGCCTGGGCGGTGGGGTTGATTTCGCCCCTGGGTTTGGTGGTTTGTGCGATCACCGCAACGATCGCAACAACGGTGGAAAGTATTGTGGGCGCGACTTGGCAGGAGCAGCAGGCATGGCTAACAAACGAGGTCGTCAACGGTCTGCAAACCGTGCTGGCGGCGCTGCTGACGATCGGGATCGGCTGGCTGTTGCTGAATCCGTAGCCCCGCCCGTTAAGCCAGATTCCCCTGCTGAAGCGGCCCTGTCGCCCGCCGCTAGCGTACCGGAAGCGGGGCCCCTGACCCTGGGCGAAGCGGCCCGATCGGCGATCGAAAAGCATTTTGCCAAGGCTTGTGGCCGAGAAGCGGCTGTGTTGGCGGACAAAGATCCCGAGGAGTTGCACCAAATGCGGGTGGCCCTGCGGCGGCTGCGATCGGCGGCTCAAGGCTTTTCGGTGGCGATCGATTTGCCCAAGCGCGCGGGCGATCGGGCCGTGGGGCAGGTGGCCCAAATCTTAGGTAACTTACGCGATTTGGATGTGATGGATGGGGCCCTATGCAATC
The DNA here is from genome assembly GCA_004292515.1 of Oscillatoriales cyanobacterium. Taxonomy (GTDB): domain Bacteria; phylum Cyanobacteriota; class Cyanobacteriia; order CACIAM-69d; family CACIAM-69d; genus CACIAM-69d. The sequence goes on along the minus strand of RDXB01000028.1, from coordinate 74,392 downwards.
GCTATGGGGCAAACCTGCCTGAGTCTGAGCAACCCTTGCTACAGTCCGTGCGCGACGAGTTGCTCTCCCAACGCAAAAAAGCCCTAAACCAAGTCACCAAAACCCTAAAGCGTCGGGAATGGCCGCCCTTGAAACTGGCTTTAAGTACCTGGCTCGATCGCCCCAAATTTCGCCCGGCCGCCGACTGGCCCGCCGCGATCGTTGTGCCAGATTTGCTGTTGCCGCCGGTTTGCCATTGGCTGATGCATCCGGGCTGGCTGGTGCGCTGTGAAGATCGGGCCATTAGCGATCTGTCGCTACTGGAATGGGCCGTGGTGCATGACCTACGCAAGATGGCCAAGCGGGTGCGCTACCAAATGGCGCTGTTTACGGAATTCTACGGTAGCGATTACGGGCGATCGCTCGCGGATATGGGCAAAGTGCAGACGGTTTTGGGCGATTTGCAAGACATGACTGTACTAGAGACATTTTTGGCGCGGGTGCTGGGGCTGCATTGGGCGGAAGAAGCCCCGGTGTGGGCACAGTTACTCGAACAGCAGCGCGATCGCACCTGGCAGGATTGGCAACGGCTACAACAACAATTCGACGAACCGAGAGAGCGGGAACACCTGCGCCACATCATCAACCAGCCCCGCCGCGATTAGCCGAATTCGCTGCCCAATTTGCCATCACGGTTCACCTAGATAGCCTAGACAGACGCTCAGGTGGCAGCGCAACACCTCAGCCGCCGTGGTGTAGACCGGAGCGCGCCCCGCAGCAGCCCACCACCCCCAAGTGAGGTCGGGCGATCGCCACAGGTCTTGGTGGTCTACGGGTGGGTCAGCCCAAAATTGCTCGCGACCGGCTCCTAGCCAAGCCCCCGTGCGATCGCTCCAGCGATCGTGACTGAGGCGATAGATCGGCAGGGCAGGCGGCAAAACCACCCCCCAACCATCCACTGCAAACAGCGATCGCACCTGCCCGCCCGCCTTTTGCCAAGCCAGAGCCGCACCAACTGCCGCCACCACCCCAGCGCTGAAGCCAATCAAGACGATCGGCTCCGTCGGTTGATGGGTTTGGAGCGATCGCAGCAACTGCTCAGGATCGTAGTAAGCCTGAGCCAAGACGATCGGTTCGGGCCAGTGCCGTTGCCAGAGGGTGTCTAAAAAGCGACCAGTGGCCGCCCGATCGGCAAACCCCGGACAAATCCAAACCGATCGGCCCTGCACCATTACAAACACCCATTCAACTTTGGCACCCGTTCAACTTTGGCTTATGACCCAGAAGGGTTTCATCTAGTGTCAATGCTTGATTGCATGAAACCAAGAATTATCAACAAATAACAAGAAACATGCCCGATCGCCGGATTTGCGAACCGAGCATTGCTACCCAACCCATAATGGAAGCAATCCCCCCCGGAGGCATTGTCTGTGGTCGCCCCTAATCTTTTATCCGAGCATTCCCATCCCGAGTCTTTGGAGACTGGAAATAATCGGGTCGCTGTTTTGTTGATGGGCTATGGCGAAGTGGAATCCTACGAGGATTTTGCCAACTACAACGAACAAGCTCTCAATCTTTTAACCGCAAAATTTGCACCGGTTCCCACCTGGATTTATCCCCCCCTCGCCAAAGTGTTGGCGGCATTTGACTTACATGAATGGAGTCACCAGCATGGGAATTTTGTTTCGCCCCACAACGCCATTTTTGAACGGCAACGAGCTGGGATTGAAGCCGCTTTAAAAGAGCGATGGGGCGATTGCGTCGAGGTGTTCAAGGCCTTTAACTTCTGTCAGCCCCATTTGCCGGAACAAGTTCTAGAGACCATCCGTGATCAGGGATTTAGCAAGCTGCTGATCTATCCCTTATTGGTAGTAGATTCGATTTTTACAAGTGGTATTGCGATCGAGCAGGTCAACAAAGCCCTAGTCAAATTGCAAACGGGCGACAGCCATTGGGTGCGATCAATGCGCTATATCCCCTCGTTCTACAACCAGCCTGACTATATCCAATTGCTGGCGCGTATGGTGCAAGAGCGGATTGATCAGGAGTGGCGATCGAGCTTTTTGCCCTCCCAAATTGGGATTGTGCTACTGAATCATGGCTGCCCCCATGAAGCCAAAGGATTTGTGTCAGGCATTGCCGAAAGCCAAGCTCTCTATGAAGCGGTGCGCGTGGAGCTAATGCATCGCTATCCACTAATTTCGGTGGGCTGGCTGAATCACGACACACCTATGATTAATTGGACACAACCCAACGCCCAACTAGCTGCCCATAATCTGATTGAGTTGGGCGCTCAGGCAATTTTGATGATGCCGATCGGGTTTGCCACCGAAAATCACGAAACCCTGCTCGATGTGGAGCATATTCTCTTGGCATTGCAGCGGCAACATCCCCAGGTGCTCTATCAATCCATGCCCTGCGTTAATGACCATCCCGAGTTCGTGGAAATGGTGGCTCGCTGGGCAGATTCTCTGATTGGGGAGTTGCTGGAAGAATCCGCTGAAGTGATTCATTTTGCGGGAGTCGATCGCTCCCACTTGCTCGGTCAATCGTCTGATGCTGGCCATGCCGCAACCCATTCCCACGACCACGATCATGACCATGCCCATGCTGGTCATCATCACCACGGACATCAGCATCATCATCACTAAAACAGTTGAGGGATAGATCCGGGTAGGGGCGTATGGCCGTACGCCCCTACTACAGGGTTGGCTAAAGCCTTAATGAAAGTTGCAAGACTGATGCTCCCGATCGCTCGTCTGGAATGGGCAGCGGCTGATCCGTTTGGGCAGGACAATACTGTTGATATTTGCAGCGATCGCAGTGCTCACCCGGTGTTGGTTCCCAGCGACTTTCTGCCCGCAAACGGATCGCTAAATCTGTGATGGTTTGCTGCACGATCGCCAATTGCTCATTAGTGACTTCAACTGTAATCGATTCACCCGGCCGCAGAAAAATTAACGTTGCAGACTTGAGTTCTCGCTCCCATTGTTGATTAATCGCCAGGGCATAGAGTCCCACTTGTAGGGTCAAGTCAGCGATCGCAGGTTCCACAAATTTGCGTGATGTTTTATATTCCACCAGCGCTAAGGAATCCACATCAAACCAATCTAGGCGATCGACTCGTCCTGATAACACAAATTCTAGATCATCCACTTGCCAGTGCCCTTGGACTTTGCCCTCAATCATTAATGGTTTGAGGAAGCGATCGAGCGGTGCAATCCAGTTTTGAAAGTAGCGCGCCAGGATGTCATAACCTTCGCTCACTTGCGCTTCTGTGAGGGAGCCATGAGCTTGGCTTTCCGATTGCCAACAAGCATCGAGCCAACTAAGATCCGGTTTTGGCGATGCGCTATAGTCCCAATCCCGATAAATGCGAGTCAGCGCCCCGTGGAGCGATCGCCCCAAACTCGCCCCGCCAAACCCAAACCCCGGTAGCTTAAATTCATAGCGAAACTGATATTGTGCTGGACAAGCTTGGTAGGTTGAAAGTTTGGCTGGCGAAAGGTGATAGGGCATGAAAATCACTAATTTTTTCTAAACCAAAGAGCAACAAAGACAAGCATCAAGCAGATATTGAAACAGTCGTCATCAGAGGATATTTGATAGAGTATCTTGATCCTGTAGGGCGAGCATTTAGGGTGAGCATTTAGGGTGAGCATTATCCACCTGTAGTAAATCAACCAATCAACTAATCAGCCCATCGGATAACCAGTCGAAAGAGGGTAATCATGATTGTCAGGACGGATGCCGACTGGATGCCGACTGGACTGGGCCGTGCTGGGCATTGCCCAACCTACTAGCTATTTGGCATACCTAAACTTAACAATAACGGAAACAAGGGGCTTCAGCCCCTTGTCTGGATTAGTAGAACCCGTGAATCAGGACTTGATCATTGAGATTAATTGCATCTCAACTCATGGGCGATTGCCCCTCCTTCACACGACTTAGATCCGCTCAGGCACGCCCACTTGCATCAACTTCATTGGTGCAGAAACGCTCTGAGCTTGGAGAGCAGCAGCAAATTGTTCTGGCGTTCCTGGCAGAGAAAATAAGCCAAAATGCATCGGCACAACCACTTTTGGATTCACCAGCTTGACCGCCATGGCAGCGCGATCGGGCCCCATCGTAAACTTGCCGCCAATGCAAGCCAGCATATAGTCCACCGGCCCAAATTGCGAAATCAGGTTCATATCTCCAAATAAGTCTGTATCGCCCGTGTGGTAGAAGGTTGGGCCATTCCTAATCTTGACCCAGAACCCACCGGGATTCCCCGCAAAAAAGGGTTGAGGATTGCCATCCGTCGCCACGGCCGAGCTATGCACAGCGGGCACAAATGCCACTTCCACATCACCATTCAGAAGCGAGATTTTGCCACTAAAATTGCCCGTCACCTCAAACCCAAATTGCTCTTTGGGATAGCCCAAATGAGCAACCATGGCATTACCCAAATCATAGCTGGCGATCAATTTCGCTTTGGTTTTTTGGGCAATGGCTACCGCATCGCCCACGTGATCGCCGTGGCCATGGGTCACCAATAGCAAATCAGCGCGATCGAGTCCGTCTAAAACTGCTTGTCCCTGGGGATTCGCCGGGTTCTTCAGCCAAGGATCAAAGATCAACACATTGCCCGCAGGGGTTGTCACCTTAAAGGCTGATTGGCCATACCAAATCAATTCTGTGCGCCCCACGGCCGCCTGCGATCGCGCGAGGGGGCCTAGCCCGATCACCACCATTACTGCCACCCCAAGCACCAACAGCGACAACAGCCACCGCCGATCGCCCTGATGCCAACTCCAAACCGATCGATTGCTCATCTTCAATCTCCATCCAAATCTCTCGCGTGCCAATGGTAAAGTAGACGGCGTTCGCTAGCTGGGTGATGCGATCCATTTGTTGATCGCTTTGTTGATCGCTTTGTTGATCGCTTTGTTGATCGCCCTCCCGAGCGATCGCCCCTTTGACCATTGCCCGCTCAATTTTCCCGATCGATCGCGATCGATAATTCCAATGACAAACCGCCAGGAATTCACCAACAATCCATCCGTTGAAAACCTAACGGAGGCGGTATCGGCGGGCGATCAATCACAACAATTCACAGAAATAGACTATCCAGATTTTTCGCTAGTATTACCAGTTTTTAATGAAGAACTTGGAGTTGCACCCACCATTCTCAACCTGCAAGAGACTTTAAAATCCTATCCAGGTCGCTACGAAATCATTGCGGTCAATGATGGATCGCGCGATCGCACGGGCGAAATTTTGCATCAACTGCCAGGGATTCGCGTTATTGACCACAACATCAATCGAGGCTATGGTGCTGCTCTTAAAACGGGTATTCGCTATGCCAAATATTCCCTGATTGTGATTACCGATGCAGACGGCACATATCCCAACGAACGAATTCCTGAATTGGTGCAATTAGTCCAATTCAAGCAAGCCGATATGGTTGTCGGTTCGCGCACAGGCGAAAATGTTCAATACTCTAATTTGCGTAAGATTCCCAAGTGGTTTCTGGTGCGGTTTGCCGAGTGGATTACAACGACTAAAATCCCTGATCTCAATAGCGGGCTGCGGATTTTTCGCAAAGAAATTGCCAACCGCTTTCTTAATATCTTGCCCAATACCTTTAGCTTCACCACAACGATCACCGTCGCCATGCTCACCAATGGCTATGCTGTCCATTACGAGCCGATCGACTACCACCCTCGCCAAGGCCGCAGCAAAATCAAGCCCATTCGCGATACCCTGCGCTTTGTACAAATCATCTTGCGCACGGGGCTATATTTCGCGCCGATGCGAATTTTGATGCCGATTTCGATCGCCTTCCTAATCGGCTTTAGCGTTTCTCTCGGTCAGGATATTTTTATTCGCCATGACCTCACCGAAGCCACGTTGATCCTGTTGATGGCGGCTACCCAAACGGGTATTTTGGCCCTGTTGGCCGACATGATCGATAAGCGGCTTTAGCCCTATTTTTTAGAGCTTATTGGGTTCGGGCTTGGGTTCAATGCAGGTCTGTCGCACCAGCGTCCCGTTGGGCATTGTGGCCCCACAAAGTTCGGCCCCTTCGCTGCGAATATTCACCAACTGTGAATCGCGCAAATTGGCCCCGGCTAAACTAGCCCCGCGAAAGTCCACAAACATCAGATTTGATCGTGTCAAATCAATCTTGTCGAGTTGGGCTGCTTGCAAATTAGCCGATCGCAAATTAGCCCGGTGCAAATTGGCTCCGCGCAAGTCTGCCCGTTGGCCATCCACTGCGCCCAGGTTAGCTCCGCGCAGGTCAGCCTTTTGCAGATTCACGCCTCGCAAATTAGCCCCATATAAATTTGCTGATCGCAAGTCCGCTCCTTCGAGATCCAGCCCCGTCAGGTCTCGATAGCGCAAATCACAACTGCGACAGGCATTGTGCGCCTGCAATTGCACCACCGGGTCGATCTGAGGCGGCGGCGCACTTTGGACAGGGGCGATCGCCCAGCCAGTTGCTAAAGCTCCCAACGCCATTGCCCAGCGCCACCGACCCGCTGTACTCCCAGTTGCTGTGCTCATCTGTCCATGCCTTTGGTTGTCAAATTGCCAAGCACCCCCATCACAGTTGCCGGCTTGCGCGTGACTCGCCAGGGTTGTCGATCGCCCGCAATTTAGCAAACTACTTTACGGTTCCCAAACAATCGTGTTATGGTTATAGCCCGTTGCGGACGTATAGCTCAGTCGGTTAGAGCACCACGTTGACATCGTGGGGGTCACTGGTTCGAGTCCAGTTACGTCCATTTTCCAGAAAGCCCCGCTAGTCGGGGCTTTTGTAGCTTTGGCAATCCAGCATCAATCTCGCAATCCCGTGACGCAGAGCGGCTAGGATCTGTTGTCAAATTGCCCCAAACCCCGATTCTACCGGTACGAGACCGTGGGGTAGCAAGGGGCTTAAGCCCCTTGTTACAACGGCTGGGGAACGGGAAATCAACCGTTTCGGGGTCTCCCAGGATATGACCGAGATATTACGGCCCCACCTCCCGCACCGTCAGCCGGTAGTTACCACGGCCATTGGGATCGTAGGCATTGACAATCAGGCGGTAAGTGCCCGTGGTGGGCAACTCCACGACCAAAGAGGCATTCTGATCGGTCTCGCTGATGTCGTCGGCATCAGCCAGCTTGCCGCCTTGGGGATCGGCCACCATCAAATAGGGATCGAAGTCACTGCTCACCAGATCGATCGCGATTTTTTGACCCGCGCGCCCGTTGAGCCGATATTCCTGGTAGGGGCTGTTGTCCGATTGCAACCGGGGTGAATCCGCCCCGAGCCGGCCCGCCTCTTGCAACAGCACCGAACCCGATCGGGAGCCGGGGTTGGCGGTGCGCGGCCCACCGGAGCGGGCGCTGAGGGTGTAGCGTCCCTGTTGCCCCGCTGCGGCCGTGTTCACAAATACGGTGTAAGTGCCATTGGTTGGCAACACCACCGAAACCCTTGCATTGCTTTGGCCCCCGCCGTCGTCGTCCTGGGCCAGTTCCTCGCCGTCGGGCTGCCAGACAATCAAATAAGCGTCAAAGTCGGGACTCGCCAAGTCGAGGGTGACCCGATCGCCCGCTTCCCCCGCAAACGTAAAGGTGTCGTAGAGGGTTTTGTCCTGACTGAGCACCCGATCGCCCTCGGCCAGTTGGCCCGCCACCGGTTGGCTATTGAGGGCCAGGGTTGCTGTGGGAATTGAGGGCCGCAGTCGCCCTTCTTTGGCCGCCTGCAAAAAGCCCATGACTCGGTCGGTGGCGATCGCAAAACCAATGCCGATGTTGCCGCCCCCGTCGCGATCGGCAAAAATCGCCGTGTTCACCCCGATCATCTGGCCCTTGCTGTTGAGCAGCGGGCCGCCGGAGTTACCGGGGTTAATGGCTGCGTCGGTTTGGATCAGCCCCTCGGTGTTGTCGAGGCGGCTGACAATGCCGACGGTGAAGGTGCCCTGAAACTTGCCAAAGGGATTCCCGATCGCAAAGGCCCGCTGGCCCACTTCCGCCGACCCTGGCGGAGCAATTTGCACCACAGGCAGGTTGCTGGCTCCCCGAATTTTGAGCAGTGCCAAATCCAAGCTGCCTTCCGCAAAGCCCAAAATATCCGCTTCAAACTTGCGCTCGTCGGCCAAAATCACCGTGACCGGGCTAGCGGCATCGTCCACCACATGGGCATTGGTTAGCACCAAGCCATCGGGGCTGATGATGCTGCCGCTGCCGGTGCTGGTGTCGGTGTCGATCGAAACCACGGCGGGGCTAGCAGCCCGATAGACCTGCATGTTTACCTCCTCATCACCACCGGACTGGGCGAGGCGCTGGGGAACCGCACTGGGTTGCGATCGCGCTGGGTCGGGCCATCCGCCAAGCAGGCCCATGGCGGCGACGGTTGCCCAAGCGATCGCGCGGGCTTGTTTGGCTCGAATCTTCATGGATTGCCCCTCTACTCTGCTGGCCGATCGGTCGTCCATAAAACACATCAACTTACAATCGCCCAATCGCGGCGAAATTGTGGGCAAGCGACAACACAGCACCCGCAATTTCACCCATCATCGGCTATGCCGCAGCGCCACACTCGGTGGGGCCGCGCGATCGCGAACACCATCAGCTTGGCTGCTGTACTTTGAACTTAACAGACCGATTCGGAAATTCCGGATCAACGGCTGGCCAAAACCCAAAATGGTCGATCGCCCTAGTCCTCGCTGGATGCGGCAACGTCTAGATCGAGTTCACCAGCAATTGCGGATCTTGAACCACCGCTTGCAGGGACGATCGCACCGATCGCAACAGCGCCGCCCAGTCCTTCGGTTGCGGCTGCCGAAACAGGCGCATCGTTGGATACCAGGGACAGTCGGCGCGATCGAGCATCCAGCGCCAATTGGGCATATGGGGCAACAGCACCCAAGTGGGTTTGCCCAAGCCGCCCGCCAAGTGGGTGACGGAGGTATCCACACAAATTACCAAATCCAGCCGATCGACTAGGGCCGCCGTGTCCGCAAAGTCCCTGAGCCGATCGCGCCAGTCCTCGACTTGGGGGAAGGGTTCGATCGCCGCCCCATCCTCGCCCACCTGCAACCCGTGCAGTTGCACCCCTGGCAAATCCACCGCCGCCAGCAAGTCCACCAGCGGAATTGATCGATTGCGGTAGTCGCGTTTACCATCGCGGCTGGTTTGGCGGCCGCTGGCCCAGGCGAGGCCCACCTGGAGTTTGGCGCGATTGAAGGGGCGATCGGCCTCCGGTCGCCAATCCGTGGCCCCGCTCGACAGGTAGGGCATCTGCGGGGGAATTGCCGCCAAGCTGGGCGTAAACACCTTGGGCAAACTCAAAAAGGAAATTTGCCAATCAAACGGGGGCAGGGCCTCGCCCTGGAGCAGCACCCGCGCCACACCGGGCATGGCCGCCAACAGCCGCGCCGTGGCCTGGGGCGACTCCACCACCACCCGCGCCCCCCGCTCGGCCAGCAGCGGCAAGTAGCGGGCCAGGTGCAAAATGTCGCCCAAGCCGCATTGGGCATAGACCAAAATCGTTTGCCCCGCAATCGGCTCGCCATTCCAGGCCGGCTGGGCAAAGGGGCGGCGCGGCAGCACCCTTGGCCAGCGCCACTCAAATTCCGCAAAGCCCTGGGCATAGTCGCCGCGATGCAGCAGCAGATTGGCGCGGCCCCAGTGGGTGTCGGGTTCGTCGGGCTGGTGGCGGAGGGCTTCGTCATAGCAAGCGGCGGCCGCGTCCAGTTCCGCCAGCTCGAAGTGACAGTTGCCGATCGCCCCCCAAGTGCGCGCCAGTACCCCCGGATCGGGTGGAGCCAAGCCCAACCCTCGCCGATGGGCTGCGATCGCCTCCCGAAAGTCCTCGCGGTAAAAACAAATCCGCCCCCACTGGAACCAGGCCCCCGGATAGTTCGGATTGAGATCAAGCGATCGGCGGGCGGCCCGTTCTACCAAGGCCAAGTCGTAATCTTCCCGATCGAGGGCGATCCAACTTTGCAACAGGTGCGCCATAGCACTGTCGGGCGATCGCGCCAGGGCCTCGGCCACCGCGCGGGCCGCCTCGGGCCAGCGGCCTTGCCGACACAGGGCTTGAGTCAGCAGCAAATGCACCTCCGGCAAGCTGGGATCCAGGGTGATCGCCTGGCCGTAGCGGTCGGTGGCCTGTACCCAGTCCCCTTGCTTGTAGGCGATCGCTGCCCGATTGGCCCAGACTTCCGCCCAGGCCGGTTGCTGGCCGATCGCCCGTTGATAGGCCCGGTCTGCCGCCGCCCATTGCTCCAGAGCCTGCAAGCCATTGCCCAACCAACGATAGGGTTCTGGTCGTTGGGGAGCCAGCTTCACCGCTGTTCGTGCTTGGGCGATCGCCTCCGTAATCTGTCCCGATCGCCAAGCCTGTTCCGCCGCTGCGATCGCCGCCTCTGCCTGCATTACTTGATCCTGCGCCATAGTGCTGATGGGGCGTTGGCATCGGTTGAGCCGCCATTAGGATTAGCCCGCAAGTCGCTTCACCCGCCGGGGCTGCGTTGAATCCCGAAAGGCTCGATCGCGATCCCAACCAACCAGTGGTGTTTTAATGAACCCTGTCTAATCCATGATCAAATCAATCATTTAATCCCTATTACAGGAGTTTCCATGAGCCAGACCGATCCCGCAACCATCATGAAGCAACAAGTGGCCCGTGCTGCGGTGGCTCAAGTCAAGTCGGGAACCGTTGTGGGATTGGGCAGCGGTTCGACGGCAGCCTTTGCCATTCAATATTTGGGTGAGCGCCTGCAATCGGGCGAACTGAGCAATATTATCGGCGTGCCCACCTCGTTCCAGTCGGAAGTGCTAGCCAAGCAATACGGCATTCCGCTAGCCACGCCCAACGATGTCGATCGCATCCATGTGGCGATCGATGGGGCCGATGAAGTCGATCCCCAAAAGAACCTAATCAAGGGCGGCGGCGCAGCCCACACCCGCGAAAAAATCGTGGACTGCCTGGCCGATGAATTTATTGTGGTGGTGGATGGCACCAAGCTGGTGGATCTGCTGGGAACCACCTTTCTGCTGCCGGTGGAAGTGCTGCCCATGGCCCTAGAACCAGTGAAGCGGGCGATCGCCGCCTTGGGGGGCGAACCCCAACTGCGCATGGCCGTGAAAAAAGCCGGCCCCGTCGTCACCGATCAAGGCAACTTGGTGTTGGATGTGAAATTCCCCCAAGGAATCGCCGATCCGGCCAGCTTGGAAAAAGAACTGAACAACATTCCTGGCGTGTTGGAAAACGGTCTGTTTGTGGGCGCAGCCGATCGCATCTTGATTGGCGAAATTATTGATGGTGAACCCCGCGTCCGCGAGCTGTAATCACCAGTTCCAACCCCACCGATGCCGCAACCCAGCCGATCGCCCCCAGATTAGCTGGGTCTAGCGGCAGCCCACCCACAACCTCACGGGGATCACCCCGGTGGGCTAGGTTGGCACACAGTGGCCTCCAGGAACGATCAATTCAGGCTAAATTACCCAGCCAACCGCCCAAGGCTCGTTTTCTGTCGGTCAAAATCTTTGCCAATTGCAGGATGGAAAGATGATTAAATATCTGTGCGACATCCCTGCGAATGAGTCGCCCGATCGCTTGGCCAAATGCATTGATCCCACTCAATCGTTCAGCCCAACTGAAGCGATCGCTCCACAGCCTCACAAGCAATCTCCCCAATGGGTTGCAATTAAGGCTTCAATGTCACTCCAACCCCGTTCAGCAACGCTTCATTGATTTGGGAATGGCTTGCTGAACGGAAGGGTAGTTGAGAAAGTGGTTGATGAATAGGCACCCTGCTGGGTTAGCCCCGGCTAGGCCCCAGCAAGCCGCTCGTTATCGCTTTTTGACCCCCTCCTCGCCTGTCTAAGTCCATGGTGCAAGCTCATACGCGCATGCTCGATCGCTCCACCCCCCAAGCCGTTAAAGCCGCAGTCATGGTCATTGGCGGCGCAGAAGACAAAATTCACGGTCGTGAAATTCTGCACGCCTTCTTTCAGCGATCGGGGGGCGCTGGAGCGCGCATTGCCATCATTCCCAGCGCCTCGCGGGAACCAGCCGTGATCGGCAGCAAGTACCGCAGTATCTTTGAGAGCATGGGGGCCACCTCCGTCGAAATCCTGGATGTGCGCGATCGCGACCAGGGCACAAACGCCAGCTACTTGGAATACGCCCAAACCTGCACGGGTGTGTTCATGACCGGCGGCGACCAGTTGCGCCTGTGCGGGCTGTTGGCCGACACACGCTTGATGAACAGCATTCTCGATCGGGTTCACCGGTTTGACATCACCCTAGCCGGCACCAGCGCTGGAGCGGCGGTGATGGGCCACCATATGATTGCTGGTGGCGGTTCGGGCGAATCTCCTAACCGATCGCTGGTGGACATGGCCACCGGGTTTGGCGTGTTGCCCCACACGATCGTTGACCAGCATTTCCACAATCGCAATCGGATGGCGCGGTTGTTGAGTGCCGTGTCCTTACATCCCGATCGCCTCGGCATCGGCATCGACGAAGACACCTGCGCCTGTTTTGAAGATGACGGTGTGATTGAGGTTTTGGGTAAAGGCACTGTCACGATCGTGGATGCGGCCGACATGACCTACACCAACCAATCCCTGGTCGGTGCAACCGATCCCGTTAGTTTGCACAGCCTGCGCCTAAACGTGCTCAGTTATGGCGATCGCTACTCAATTCCCCTACGACGGGTGGTGAGCACCGGCCCTGTGCGCTAGGGCAATCGCCGTATGGAAAATCAACCGTTTCAGCTTGTGCCCGGCCAATGACGACAGGCCCCAAAGCCCATCGGCCCTAAAGTCTATTCACCGTTGCCGCCAAGGGAACTGAGCGCCAAATAGCCAGCCATTACAACAATGGCTGGCTACATCAATCGCTGAAATCATTTGTCAGCAGGTAGACTGTCAGCAGGCAGACCCCTGACACCAATCCCGACCCTCACCTTAGTTCCCGCTCCCAAGTCGGGAGAGGAACTTGCAAGCCCGCAACACAATCGCTGAAAACTCTGATTTCTGGGTTCCCTTCGCCTCCCTCGGGAGCAGAGGTCGGGGGATGAAGGCTGCTAGCTGACTTGTGCAAGAGGTCTAGTGCGCCACTAGCCAGTCACTGGCAAAGGGGTAGAGGATTATTAGAGCAATGGGCGAAACTCCCTCACTCCGGGCTTGGCTCCCTCAGTCCCTAAAACTCCAACTGTTGGTCGCGATCGCGATAGAAGTTTGGCTCCATGGAAGGATTACCCTGGTTGCGCGCTTTTGCTTTTGCTGCACTGCGCTTCAGGGATTGCAAGCGCGCTTCGTAGCGACTGCGCAATTTCTTTTTAGGGGTCTGCTCCACCATGGCCTTGAGGGCACTGCCCAAGCTCTTGTAAGCATTCGGCAGTGAGTAGCCAAACCGCGTTGCTAGGGCGATCGCCTTGTCATCGGCTTCGATCGACTCCTTGAGCTGGCGATCGCTACTGTTCTTTTGGTAGAGCCGCCAACCAGACACACCGCACAGGCCCAGGGCCAGCAACAGCAGCAAGCCATCTTGTACCCACAGCTCACCCACAGCACCGCCCAGCCCGATCGCCAGAGCCGCCATTTCCCAGCCATCGCGCGGAATCGTATCGTTCTGAATCCGAGCCACCTCGTGCCAGAACAGCAAATTGCGCTGATCCTTTGCAAACTGCTCCCAGGCGATCAAGTCCACCTGAATTTCCACCTGATCCTTGCCAATTTCTTCGCAACGAATCAGCGGAGGATTAATGTCCATCGCCTTCTCAACTGTCACCCAACTCTGTAGCTCGGGCGGCAACAGACTTTTGAGTCGTCGAAGTTCGCTTAGATCTGATCGAGCCGTGGAAAACGAGGTCATTGCAACTTGCATCCAAACCAAAACAGCACAGGAAACAGTCCCAATCTGTCCCCAATCAATTGCTAATGACGGGAACGAGCGTACATGCAGTATATCGCGCCCAGTTTACAGCCTGAGGCAACCTCCTCGCCGATTGCCCTCGGTGGCCCGGGCAATCGTGCCCAGCCGTTTACTTAGCAAAAACTTAGCAAAAACGCTCCTGCACCAACCGGCAAGAGCGTTTTCGATCAACGGGCAGCAGTCATTACATCGACGAACCAACACCGACGTAAGCGCCATAGAAAAACAAACCCACAACACCGAGAGCACCAATACCGGCGATTGTGCCCACCACCCACAGGGGAATACGTCCACCTCCAGACACAGCCTTAGCCTCCTTATAACAATGGATGAATTTCGCGTCTGCAAGCCGCCGCAACGGCTTGAATCCTTTAGCTACTGGCGATTTCACCAGTCATTCAGGATTAGTTGAAGAAATAGCTCGACATCAGAATGCCGATCACAAAGATGAACAACAGACCCAAATAGAGCGAAGTTCGGTTCAACTCTACGGGCTGCTTATTAGGATTAGGAATGCGATCCACGGTGAAACTCTCCTATCGCTGGATGAACTGCATAGACGCGATCGCGCCCAAGAAAAACACCGTCGGCACGGCTAATGCATGCACAGAGAGCCAGCGAACAGTAAAGATCGGGTAAACGATGGGCTGGTTAGGATTTTGCGTCGCCATGATGGATAAGAACCGACCGAATAACTACTTCTGCAGGAATGTATCAATCTGAGTCTTCGCGGCTTGGCGTGTTTGCACGATCGGCACTTCCACGCGGGTTTCCGTGAAGTACTCATTCGGACGAGGCGTGCCGAATGCGTCGTAGGCCAGGCCAGTGCTCACGAACAGCCAACCGGCAATAAACAAAGCCGGGATGGTGATGCTGTGAATTACCCAGTAGCGAATGCTCGTTACGATGTCCGAAAACGGACGCTCACCAGTCGATCCAGATGACATAGTCTCTTTAGTCTTCTCTCAAGGGGAAAAAATTAAACGAGAGCCGGCGATCGCATCCAACGCCTCGTCCGAATGACTGATTCGGAAACCGTTGTGCTCCGAAAAACTGCAACGGCGGCGGCGACATTGAATGATCGCTAGACCCCATGATACAGAACGGGGGAAAAACTCTACAAGCCAATCGGTGGCAATCGCGAGTTTCGGAGTGTTCGGAGTCCTTCGGTTTATCCCGTTCTGAGGTGTTGATCGCAAGTTGATCGCAGGCTGATGGGGACAAGGACGATCGCCCGGCCCCCACTAGCCCAGGAACTAGCCTGCTTGGCTGGCGCTGTAGCGCAACAGCACACCGTTTTGACCCAGCACAAAGCCCTGGTCTTGGCCAAAGAACAACACCCGGTAGAAGTTCGAGGGAATATTACCCACGGCGCGATCTTTTTGCCAGGTTTGACCGCCATCGTAGCTGGCTAGCAGGTCACCACTGCCACCTGCAATCCACAATTCCTGCTCGGTGCGGTAGGCCAAGTCGAGCAGACCTAGGCTGTTGCGCAACTCGGGGCTGGTAGTGGAGTTCCAGGCTTCTACGTCATCGGGGGCGCTGAATTGCACCTGGCCGCCCCGAGCCAATGACCAGAGGCGATCGCCCGGCCCAAAGCCCATATTTTGCAGACGACGGGAGCTATTGCGGTTGTGCTGGAACCAGGCTTCATCACCGGGATTCCAGGTGGAATAGTAGCTGCCGCGCGAGGACACGGAAACATATTTACCACTGGGCGATCGCGATACATTTCGCACCACCCCGATCGACTCCTGCACCATGGCTTTCCAGTTGCGGCCACCGTCATTGGTGCGATAGATCGCCCCCAAGTCGGTCATCATTTCTGCTTCCTGCGAGCCTAGGGCTACCACCAAGCGCGGATCACCCGGCAGTTGGTTGCTCAGGGGAATCTCTGACCAGTTTTTACCGTCATCAGTGGTGTGCAGCAAAATAGCCGGCTTACCGACGATCCAGCCTTCTTGACCCGAAAAGCTCACCGATTCAAGGTTATAGGGCGATTCGCCTAAGTCTAGGGATTTGTCGGCCCAGGTTTTGCCACCATCGGTGGTTTCGAGAATCGTGGCGTTTTTGCCCACGGCCCACCCGTGGGGGCCCTTGCCCACTAGGGTGACATCGAGCAGGGTTTTGTCCGTGGGCAGGGTCACGGGTTCCCAGGGGTTGGCAGCGATTGAATCAAGCTTGCCAGCGGTGCAGCCCACGCACAGGATCGCTGCTAGGAAAACGGGCAGCAGCTTAGGCAGGAGATTGCGAAGCCAGTGAGTCATAGGAACAAATGGAGAAGAAGGTGAGGCCAGACGATCGCCTAGATGATCGCTCAGACGATCGCCCAATGGAAGGCTCTTGAACCAACAGGCGCAATGGGCTGGGGCGATCGCTACGGGAAGCAACGGCTTTTCCACCCGCTGGGGGGATGGTCTGCTGGAAGCTGGATTGCAGGAAAAACCGGGGAATGCCCTAGCGGCTTGGGGCCCTAGCTGAGGCCGTAGAAACTGAGCAGCAACAGAATTCCCAAGCCCAGCACGCTGAAAATCAGCAGGTTTTTGGCTCCTGGGGTCAGGGTATTCACCCCGATGCCATAGCCGAGGTTCTCATCAAATCCTGAGGCCTTACCCGCTGGGCCGATGTTATTGAATTGGTATTTTTTCACGCCGCAAACGGGACAACGCCAAGTTTCAGGCAGGGTCTCGAACGGGGTGTTAGGGGCAACCTGGCGGCGTTCGTCACCCTTGGCGGGTTCGTAGACGTAGCCACAGGAGCGGCATTCGTAGCGATCGGGCGGGGCGGGTGTTTCCGGCGATGTTGCCTCGATCGCGCTGGGGTCAGCAGCCGCGATCGGCTCCTCGATCGGTGATTCCTCTAGTGGATTAGTCATGGGTCGCGACAGGCAGCGTGAAGATCGAAACAGCAGGTCGAAATAGCGGAGCGTTCAGCCAAACGGATGGGGTTTGGTGTCTGGATCAGCGCCTAGTCCAAGAAGACTCGCAAGCCGCTTGCCTTCCGCAGACAGCCAGGAGTTAACGTGGGCTAATTACTGGGATTAAAAGATTGTCTTAACGATTATCGCACAGGCGCGATCGCCCCTCTGGTCTGGGCTAGAGCACGATCGCCCAACCCCACGATCCCCGCAAATCCCGGCAAATCCCCAGAGTTCAAAGTTTTCATCGATTCGTTCATGTCAAAATAATGAGCGCCAGCTTCCAGCAAGCGATTGCCCGATTGGGGGTCGATCGCTCGGGCGTTGCCGCCCCAGCTTGAGCGTTTTTCAGCAGTCCCTTGAAAGCAGTACCTCAACTATGTTTGCGCTCAGTGGCTATGAATACTTTCTAGGCTTCCTGCTGCTTTGCGGTCTCGTGCCCGTGTTGGCACTGGGTGCATCGGCGGTTGTCCGCCCGAAGCGACCCGGCCCCGAACGTCGCACCACCTATGAATCAGGGATGGAGCCGATCGGCGGAGCTTGGATTCAATTCAATATCCGCTACTACATGTTTGCATTGGTTTTCGTCGTGTTTGACGTGGAAACCGTGTTTTTATACCCCTGGGCCGTCGCATTCAGCCGGCTGGGGCTGTTGGCTTTTATTGAAGCCCTCGTGTTCATTGCCATCCTGGTGATTGCCCTCGTATACGCCTGGCGCAAAGGAGCGTTGGAATGGTCGTAGCACCGAACCCTAGCCCGATCGACACCGTGGGCCGCCCGCAGGTCACCCAAGATCTGTCAGAAAACGTGATCTTGACCACGGTGGATGATCTCTACAACTGGGCTAAGTTGTCGAGCCTGTGGCCGATGCTGTATGGCACGGCCTGTTGCTTCATTGAGTTTGCGGCTCTGATTGGCTCGCGCTTCGACTTTGATCGCTTTGGCCTTGTGCCGCGATCGAGTCCCCGCCAAGCCGACTTGTTGATCACCGCCGGGACGATCACCATGAAAATGGCCCCGGCCCTGGTGCGCCTCTACGAACAAATGCCCGAGCCGAAATATGTGATCGCCATGGGCGCTTGCACAATTACCGGCGGCATGTTCAGTGTCGATTCACCCTCCGCCGTCCGGGGTGTGGATAAGTTGATTCCGGTGGATGTATATCTGCCCGGTTGCCCGCCGCGGCCGGAAGCGATCATTGACGCGATCATCAAGCTGCGCAAAAAGGTCTCGAACGAGTCCCTGGTGGAACGGGGGGCCACCACCCAAACCAACCGCTACTACACGATCGAGCACAACATGAAGCCCACGTCACCGATTCTGACGGGCCAATACTTACAAGAACCGGGCCGCCAAGCGCCGCCCAAGAGCCTGACCGATGCGATCGGCCTGCCCGTGCCGCCCGCACTCTTGACCGATCGGGCCAAACAGGACGCTTAGGAGATCCCACCCCATGGCAGACGAAACCCAACAGGCGGATCTCGCCAAGGCCGAAGCGGGGGCGATCGCTCTCAAAGGTGAAACCTCCGAATGGCTCACCAGCAACGGCTTTGGTAATGAGCTGCTGGAAATCGACGACCTGGGCATCGAGGTGATCAAGGTGGAGCGGGACAAGTGGCTCCCGATCGCCACCGCCCTCTATGCCTATGGCTTCAACTACGTGCAATGCCAATGTGCCTACGATCTAGGCCCGGGCGAAGACCTGATCAGCCTCTACCACTTGGTGCAGGTGGCCGACAACGTCACCAAGCCCAAGGAAGTGCGCGTCAAGGTTTTTCTGCCCCGCAATGATCCCAAAATGGCTTCGGTCTATTGGATCTGGAAAGGCGCAGACTGGCAAGAGCGTGAATCCTACGATATGTACGGCATTGTGTATGAGGGTCATCCCAGCCTGAAGCGCATCTTGATGCCCGAAGATTGGGTCGGCTGGCCCTTGCGGAAGGATTACATCTCGCCAGACTTCTACGAGCTGCAAGATGCTTACTAGACCCTGACGATTCAGGATCATTAAACGGGAGGACAAGGTTAACGTTGCCCTCCCGTTCTTGCTTGTGAAAACCTTGGCTTGTTGAAACCTTGATCTGTTTTCGTCTCAAAAATCCGTAGCACTGGCTAGGAGTCAGCGCCAACCGAAGATCAACTGAAGATCAACCAAAAACCGCAACCCAGGCAGTAAGACCGATGAAACCTTGGGCATTTGATCGACTGGTCAGCACCTTGCGCTATTTTGGGGCGTTCCCGATCGTGGGTGATTGGGGCTGGGTTCAGCAATGGTTAGGGACAAGAGCTGTGGTGAATTGGTCTGATCCAACGCTATTGGATGCAATGCCGCCGATCGCGGTGGTTTTTGGGGCCTGTGGTGAGGTGGGGCGACGGGTGACGCGATCGCTCCTAGATCAAGGCTGGCGGGTTTGGGCAGTGGGGGCCGATCAGGCCAGGCTGCCAACCAACCCGAACCTGATTTGGCTTGGCCAAGACTGGGCTGCGGCTCCCTTCGATCGGGCCCAGGCGATTGTGGCTTGCGAGGCGGTGGGCGGGTCGATCGAACCCGTGATCGATCGGGCAGCACAGTTGAATCGCGATCGCGCCACTGAGTCACCGATTTTGTTTGACTTTCGCCAACCCGATGCGGACTTAGGCCAAGTATGGGGGGCAATCGATGATGTGGTGATGGGCGGAGTCAGCAGCAGCAACTTCCGGTTGTTGCACGGTTCAGCCCTGTTTGCCGGCCAGGTTTCCACAGAAAACTCGGGGGGCTTTGCCTCCGTGCGGACTCGCAATTTCGATCGCCCCCTGAACTTGGCTGCCTTTGAGGGCATCGAGCTGCGGCTCAAGGGCGATGGCCAGCGTTACAAACTCATTTTGCGCGGTGAATCTCGCTGGGATGGCGTGGGCTACTGCGCCTCCTTCGACACGGTGTACAACATCTGGCAAACGGTGCGTATCCCCTTTCGCCAATTGCAAGCGGTGTTCCGGGCCCGCACCTTACCCGAAGCCCCCGAGTTTGATGCCAGCAGTTTGCAGGCCATGCAACTAATGCTCAGTAAGTTTGAGTATGACGGTGCGCTCAATCCCCGTTTTCAAGCGGGGGCATTTTCGCTGGAACTGGAGACGATTCGGGTTTATGGCGATCGCCCCCGGTTGACCTTTGTGCTCTGTGGCGGATTACCCGAAACTGCCGATTACTTGCAGGGGAGTGGCCTGCGCCAAGTGGTAGCGCCCTCTAGCACCACGACTAACACCACGACTAATGAGCCGATTGACCCTGCTCGGGCCGCCAGCCTAGCCCAAGACTGCTTGCGGGCGATCGGGGCGAGGGCAGGTCAGGAAGCAGACTAGGCCAGGGAACTGGATTCAGGGGCAGCATGGCAGCATGGCAGCAATGTTTTTGGCGGGTGCTCTTGACTCTATAGCCCACTAGAGATTAGACAATACAAGTGCTGCCCAGCCCTAGATCCCAAGATCCTGTCAGTACAGTCTTGTGGGCAGCTTTTTTGAGTTTTTGTCCCGGTTTAGTTTGTCCCGGTTTAGATCGGCTTAGTTTGGTGTTGTAGTTGTAGGCGATTGCGCCCCTGTTTGCCCCAGCAACCCAAACTCCCGCAAAGCGATCGGGAAATTGCGATTTTCATGGCCCGCTCGACTGAGCTTGATCAAGGCAAAGCGCTGGAGCACCGTCAGCGATCGCCAAGCCTCTGAACTAAGGGTCATCCCTTCCTCTGCCACTTTGGTGGCAACCCCCTCAGGCACTGCGCTCGACTCCCAAAGGGGTGATGCTTCGATCAGTAAATCTTTGGGCACATCCCCCAATCGCCCTGCCACCAACTGCCGGAGTCGATCGCGGTAGGCGGTTTGCTCCACAGCCGTTTCACAGGGCCAGTCAACCAACTGCAAGCGCTCGGACTCTGTGAGTTGATTCCAGTGCACAAGCTTGAGTTTGATCCCGATCGTATCGAGTCGGTAGCGCACCACCATGGGAATGCATCGCAGCCCTTCTACAAAATCCATTTCAAACTCAAAAAACGGGCGATCGCTCATAGATCAGAACAGCCGAATTACAGACCATCAATAACCCCTAGATTACGCCTAAAACGCCCAAAACGAGTCCTATCCAATACCTCAAATTTTAATTTTATATGACTGAACAGGTAGTCAATTTTAGGTGGAGAGCCTAAAGGGTTTCAGTCAGCCTCTCGTCACCAGTGCAACGTATCAGCCAAACAATTCCAAGCAACGGGTTGAGGTCACAGATGACCATAGCAGGAAGAAAAATACCCAACCGTCTCTGATTCAAATCCATAACCTCGCTCAGGTGTAACTCAGTAATGCAGGAGATAATTACCGATCTCAGGTATCGAATAGAACACTCAGCTTAGGGGTTTTCAAGCAGTCTTGAAGATGCCAAACTCGCACCAGGCTTGATCCAAAGCTCAATCATCCATCTAAGTATTATTAAAGATTTTGCTAAGGGACACTGAAAAACCAGCACAGGCGCGAATAACTGAGTTAGGCTATTTTTGGATTTTTCCTTAACCCCAAATTAACTTACATGGTTAAGGCAGAGTTTCTCATGCATCATTACGTGCATCAACTGACTGTTTCGTTGTCCTGACGGTAGCAATTATAGGCAATCTCAGCCTATTTTTCATCGTTTTAGACCAATCCTCTCTGCGAAGGATGCTCGCCCATGATTGTAAATCTCAAGCAGATGGCGAAGGAGTTGCGGACTGCGCCCATCCTCTCTGAATGCTCAGTCCAAGAACTAGCTAGGGTCGTTCCCTATGCCGTTGAGCATTGCTTGGAAGACGGTGAAATACTGTTTCAATCGGGTAGCCCAGCTCTGATGCTTTACTTTGTCCGTAGCGGCAAGGTGCAACTCTTAGCTGGGAGTCGCGTGGTCGCAGAAGTCGAACAGGGATTCGTCGGTGAAGAAGCTGCCGTTTCATCAGAATGCTACATGGCCGACGCAGTGGCGATCGGTGCTACCGAAGTCATTGCTCTACCCCGCGAGGCGATCTCCAAAGTCACCTCCGCCAGTAGTGAAGCGCTGGATCGATTTTATACCTCGCTGCTGAGTCATTATGGCGATCGCCCCATAAAGCCCAGCCTGCCGATTAGCCCGATCGTGCAACTCAAAACCACAGATTGGGTGCAGTCCTGCGGCTGGATCTTATCCGTCGTTGTGCCAGTATTGCTCTATCTATGGCTACGAAATCTTACGGAATTCGACTGGAATTCCCAAATGTTTCTGCTCGTGCTTTCGTCCACGATCGTCATGTGGGTTTTTGGGATGGTGCCGGAATTCATTCCTGGCCTATTTTGCATCTTATCCCTGCTCATTTTGGATATTGCTCCGAGCAACGTCATCTTAGCTGGATTTGCCTCGGGTAGCTTTTTTATGGCTCTCAGCCTATTTGGTTTGGGAGCCGTTTTAATGGGTTCAGGCTTAACCTATCGGCTGGTTTTATGGCTATCGCGCTACATCCCTAAAACCGAATTTTGGTACGCCGTTTCGATGTTCGTGACTGGGTTGCTCATGACCCCAATTTTACCCTCCGCCAATGGTCGAATTGGTCTGTTGGGTCCAATTTTATCGGACACGATCGATGCCACAGGCATCAAGCAGGGAAGTCGAGCTGCCACCCATCTATCCTTTGCGGCGTTCAGCGGCGCGAGCCTGCTCTCCCATGTTTTTCTGAGTAGTAAGTCTGCCAACTTTGTAGTCTATGGCTTACTACCAATTCAAAGCCAGCAACAATTTAGCTGGATTTATTGGTTGCAAGCGAGCTTGGTAATTGGGTTGGCAACCTTAGTGTTGTATTTCCTGTCAACATTTTTCCTGTTTAGAAATCGAACAAAACTACAAATCTCGCGTCAACAGGTTGAAGCCCAAGTTGAAACTCTGGGGCCGCTCAGTAGCCAAGAATGGATCTCGCTGATCAGCACAGTGATTTTACTCCTGGGTATTGTCACAGCCTCTATTCATAAAATTCAACTCCCCTGGATTGGGTTAGGCGTTCTCTTTTTGGTACTTGCTTTTGGTCTCCTAAAAAAGAATGAGTTTCGGACGCAGATTGACTGGCCATTTCTGATACTGCTGGGTAGCTTGGTTGGAATCTCGGAAGCCATGTCTTACTTGGGGTTAGATACTCACTTTGGTAGCTACCTGACCTGGCTCAGTGACTCCATGAAAAGTAACTTTTCACTCTTCATCTTTCTGCTGAGTGTCACAATCTTGGTCGTTCGGTTTGTAATCCCCAATACGACAGCCGTCGCCATTTTTGCTACGATCTTGATCCCAATGTCAGAAGCTAACGGTGTTAACCCCTGGCTCATTGGAGCAATCATTCTGAACATCAGCGATGCTTGGTTTTTCCCTTACCAATGCTCGTACTATCTACAGTTTCAAGAGTTGCTCGAAAATCGACCACAACCGCTATTTAACGAAAAGCTGTTGTTGAAGGGAAACTTTCTGTCAACGGTGATTCGCTTCTTGTCCATCTATTTATCACTAGGATACCTTCGGTATATGGGGATCCTGTAGCACAACTGCCATCATTGAAAGAAACAGGAATTGATGACCTGTGATTATCTGCTGATTCTCGCTGCTGGGGCATCCGGTTATTGTTGTATGACGCTGCATTTAGGCTGTATCTAGGCTGCACTCAGATCGACTAGATTGACCAGTAACCCCGGCGGTTGAGATCGTCTACAAATCTCAACCGTAGCGATCAACTATTTCCTCAAAATCCATCTCTGCTAACGAGCTAGAACCTTAGAAATCCTATGCACCGACTCCTCCCTCGCTTTCAATGGCCCAGTCGTTGGAGCCAGCAACTCCAGAAACTCCCGATCGCCTTCTTTTTGATTTGTACCCTGGTTTTCTTTGCATTTGGCAACTCCAACAAGCCACGAGTCTTGGTGCTAGACAGCTACGCCACCGACTTTGCTTGGACTAAGGATATCAATGTGGGTCTGAACTGGGTGTTAGAGAAAAAACCCTATTCGATCCAATATCACTACATGGATACCAAGCGAAATCCTGGACAGTCTTATAAGGAAAAAGCTGGTCAGGTGGCTCGCCGACTCATCGAGAGATGGGAACCCAATGTAGTCATTTCAGTTGATGATAATGCCCAGGCATTTGTTGCAAAGTACTTCAACAATAATCCCAAAATCAATACGGTCTATACGGGGGTCAACGCTGAAGCCAGTCTCTATGGCTACGACACTGCAAGCAATGTCACAGGAATCCTAGAGCGCATTCCATTCACCTCACTCAAGGAAATTTTTCTGCAAATTTTGCCGGTTGATCAGCGGCGAATTGTGCATTACTCCGATGACTCAGAAACATCAGATGCAATCCACGCCGAGATGGAAGAGTTTGATTGGCAGCCAATTAAATTGATTGAGCACCGCAAGGTTTCAACCTTTGAGGAATGGAAGAAATTTATTCTGAACTCTGGCGATATTGCTGACTTTTTGTTGATTACGCACTACCACACGTTGCGGCGATCTGCGACGGATGATGCTGTTGTGCCTCCCAAGGAGGTTATGAAATGGACAGTGGAAAACTCTCCTATTCCTGACATTGGATGCTGGGGATTCTATGTGGATGATGGTGGAATGCTGGCAGTTGGTATTTCGCCCTATGAAATGGGTGAAGTGGCAGCGAAGATGACTGTGGATATTATTGATAATCATCGATCGCCCCATGATATCCCCACAACCAAGAGCCAAAATTTCGTGATGTATATGCGTGAGTCGCGCCTAAAAAAGTATGGCGTGGACTTGCCAAAAGTCTATAAAGACTTTGCCCATGCCACAAATCACTACTATCAGTAGCTGGAGCTAACAAGTTGCTATTGATTGCCACATATTGATCGCCACATTGTGAGGCGATCAACGGCACAAGCGCACCATCCATTGATCTAGGATCTATCTTCAATTTGTCTAAAACTCTGATTCCACCGTGTCCAGATTTTGGGGGATAAGATGCTTAAGCTTCTTGTTACGATCCTTAGGGCGTGAGAAACCCTTGGGGCATGAGAAATTGATGATTTGAGAATCAGTTTTGGCAAATGATGATACTCCCTCAGCCTATTGATCCATTGCTGATTTTAGGGGCAACTTCCTCTCTGCATGACCCTATACATTTAGCAAGTGAGTTACTTCATAGTTCGGGCAATGGCGGCATCGTTCTTCACGGGATCATGATGTCAAGCTAAATCAAACAATCGACATCTTTCCCGATCGCTTCTCAATCGCTATTGAACCTAGCCATCAAGGAACCACTACATTTAACGTTTTAATAAACTCAGCTTAAGTCATCGTCAACCCAAAACAGATCAGTATTTAGTAGGCTCATATCAGCAGGTTCACAGAGTCAATTCACAGAGCAAATTCACGGAGCAAATTCATAAGATCAATTTCCTAGGTCGATCTAGCACTGATGATGGCTGACCGCAGCCCACATTTTGCCGATTGGATCGATATCGCACAAGAAATGGGTACATTACTAGTGAAAGCCATATGAATTATTGAAAGTTGGTCACAATTTTCAGAATGTTTAAGACAGTGATTAATGATCATAGTGCTTGCTTTCGGTAAGTTGCCTTACTTCTCTGCGGATTCCATGCTTGGTCGCGTGAATAACTCCTTAGTGGTCATTCGGGGTGCTTAAGGGGAGGCGGTTGTCTTGGTGTGGCTACTCGTTGATCGTCACTGCTTGGCTCTGCGCGTTTACAATCTCGGATAGATCAAATTCGAGCCACGTCAACCCAGATTCCAACTCGTCCTTGCTCTGCTTCGAGAAACACTTTGCCCAAACAGGCTGCATTGTTGTTTGCAATTTCCCGAGGTTGTTTGTGAACCGCTGGCTCCGGCGACTCAACCCCGCCCGTTGGAAGATCGCGCCCAAGCTGTCTGTGGCGCTGTTGGCTGCGTCTTTGCTGCCAATGAGTTTGACGGCGTTTTATAATCTGCGCCAAAGCCTGGCAACGGTTAAGGCTACCGAATATCACAATCTGGAACTGCTGGCTGATAGTGTGGCAGCGCGGCTTGATCAACTCGCGATCGATACATTGCGCGTGGCTATTCAAGTTGCTAATGATGATGATATTTGGCAATTTGCCAATGCAATTAGCATAGGAAAAAACCAGAAAGAGTCCCAAGCACTCCGCACCAATGCTGTCCAGGCTATTGCGAACGTTCGTAGCTCTAACCCAGACTATTTCTCGTTGCTGTTGTTGGATCGTCAAGGAAAATGCTTGATTTCGACAAATCCCAATAATATTGGGAAGTCCTATGCTTTTCGGGATTATTTTCAAGAAGCCCGTCGCGGTCAAAACTATATTTCTGAATGGACAGTCGGATCAACCACAGGGCATCCAGGAATTTTCTTTTCTGTCCCGGTGGTTTCAAAGAATAGTCGCAATCGCAAAATTATTGGAGTAATTGCAATTAAATTGCGAGCTGAGGCTGTTTGGCGATTGTTGAATGGACTCAGTAAAAAGCGGGGAGGGTCTGCATTTTTAGTTGATCATTCTGGCATTGTGATTGCCCATACCGATCGCCGCTGGCTTTATCGCAGTATTGTTCCCTTGTCGCCGCAGCAACTACGGGCTATTGATCCCAAAATTCAGTTTGGAATTAGTCGAATCGATAGCCTTAACTTGCCTGCCTTGGGACAGTCGTTGGGGCTGTTGCCTTCGACAAAACCGTTGCCCACGCCTAACGGCCCCTTGGGTATTAGTCCCCTTCCCTTGGGGAACAGTGCCTATCGATCGCCCTTTAGTGGTCAAGCTGAAATTGCCGGAATTGCCCCGCTTAGTACCCGCCCTTGGAAGTTGGTGATTACTGAGCCAGAAGCGATTTTCGTGAGTCCGCTGAATGCGTTGGCCCAGCGGACGGCCGCGAGTGTTTTTCTGGTGGGGGCGATCGTGACCCTATGTGCCTTGGCCCTGGCTCGCAGCATTGTGCGGCCGCTGTATTTGTTGAATCGAGCGGCTCAGGAGTTGCGTCTAGGACGATTCAGCACTGCGCAGGTGGAGATTGTCAGTCACGACGAAGTGGGCATTTTGGCGGACACCTTCAACCGGATGGTGCTGGGCTTGCAGGCTCGGGAGCGGGAACTGAATATTTTTGGGCGGTTGGTGTCGCCTGCTGTGCGTGAAAAGTTGTTGGAGGGTGATGTGGAGTTGGGTGGCCAAACCTGCTGGGTGTCGGTGCTGTTTTCGGATATTCGCGGATTTTCTACCCTCTCGGAACAGCTCGACCCGCAAGATGTGGTGGCGTTTTTGAATGAATATATGACCGCGATGACGGAGGCGATCGCTCCTTGGGGTGGCTACGTCAATAACTTCATTGGGGATGCGATCGTGGTGGTGTTTGGTGTGCCGGTGCCGGTGCCCGATCCGGAATGGCGTGCGGTTTCGGCTGCTCTGGCCATGCGCGATCGCCTCAACAGGCTGAATGCCGAGCGCCAATCGCGCGGCGAGCCTTCGATTCAGAGCGGCATCGGTATCAGCACGGGCCACGCCGTCGCTGGCCAAATTGGTTCACCCGATCGGCTGATTTACACTGTGATTGGCGATGCGGTGAATGTGGCTGCTCGTTTGGAATCCCTCACGAAGGACTTCCCTGATCATCCGATTTTGATGAACGATCGCACGGCACTGGGGCTACGCGATCGCCCTGAAATTTCCCTAAAATCCCTCGGACCTCAGCATGTTAAGGGTCGCAGCGAACCCGTAGAAGTCTATGCTGCCAAGTCGATTGAGGCGATCGCAACGCACCCTGCATAGGGGGTTGGTTGGGTCATCCTGGCTAGCCCAATGGTGATGGGTTTGCCTGCGACGAATGGTGTGCGATCACGCATCCTCGCTTCCAAGTCCCCTAGCGATGAGCCACAACCGGCGTGCCCACCTCTGCCCAGTTGAAATACCAGCGTGCCGTTGAAACAGGCAAGTTGGTGCAGCCGTGGCTCATGGGCGTGCCGAAATTATTGTGCCAATAGGCCCCATGAATTCCGTAGCCGCCGTCGTAATACATCGTGTAGGGCACGTTGGGCACATCGTAGCCAGGGCCGCGCATCCGAGCGGTTCGCAGCTTGGTGTAAATCGTCCAAGTGCCCGGGTGGGTGGGCGTGCGCGCTTTGCCCGTTGAGACGGCATCGGTGCGGACTATTTGATTGCCAACCCAAGCGGTGATTTGTTGACCGCCAATGTCCACTTGCAGCCAGCGCACATTGTCGAGTTGCTTGAGGATGGCGATCGACTGGCGCGGCTCAAAGGGCAGTTCGCTAAATTTGACGATGCCCGTGCTGGCTGCTTCTGCCATCCCTCGGGTCGATCGCTCTAAAAATGTCCAGCGCTGGTCGATTAGCTGGGCCCAGCGGGGGTTGTCGCCACTGGTGGGTTGATTAAAAACCGCCAGGGTTTTGTTGAGTTGCGATCGCTCCCACTGGTCGAAATAGTAGTGAGCGGTGCTGGATTGGGCCCCGGCCCAGGAGGCTGCAAAGGCAGCCACCGCCCCCGCAATCAAAAACTTGGGACGGCGCAACCACCCAGGTGGTGCTTGCTTGAGTTGCCGGGTGCGATCGGCTAGGCGATCGCGCGTATCGTCAAATTTTGCCAGCAGCCCTGTCATGGAAGTTTCTTAGCCTGAAGCAACACGAGTGGATGACGGTGTGGGATCGCCCGAGCGGGCATGAGCAATCGCGACGCAGAGTGCCGCTCATCAAGCAATCGCTGGCAGAAAGCAATCGCTGGCAGAATCAGTCGTTGCCACGAGAGCAGGCCCATGACTTATGACTTGATCGCGGTTCGCTCAATCGCGCCTCTATTGTGCATCTTAAATTGCGGAATCTCCAACGACTGTGGATGGATCGGCCACCCGATCGGGCTGTGGTTCAGTCGATCGATGGGGAATGGGGTCAGACATGCAGTATGGTGCAGCCGCTTGGGCCAACTGTCGGGCACGATCGCGCACAATAGCCCAGTCTTCCGTGGCGATCGCGCTTTTGGGAAAAAGTTCTCCTGCCAAACCCACCGCCGCCGCCCCCGCCGCTAAACAATCTGCTGCGTTGGCAATCGTCACGCCGCCCGTTGGGATCAGCGGAATTGCCAAAACCGGTGCGAGCGATCGTACATAACCCGGCCCACCAACCGCCGAAATCGGAAACACCTTAACGCTGCTAGCCCCCGCATCCCAGGCCCGCGCAATTTCGGTTGGGGTCAGGGCCCCAGGCACGATCGGCAGATCTCGTGCAACGGCGGCAGCGATCGCCCCCGGCTCCCCAAAAGGTGCAAAGCCAAACTGAGCACCAGCCGCCGCCGCTTCCTGCACCATGGCCGCATTCAGTAGAGTACCTGCCCCAATTTGGCAGTGGGGCAGGCGATCGCGCAATTCTGCCACCATCTCCGCTGGCCGCACCCCGTTCCAAGTAATTTCGATTAAGCGCAGACCGCCCTCAGCCGCCGCTTGCGCCATGGCCAGGCCCTGTGTCCAGTCTTGGGCCCGAATCACGGCGATCGCCCGATGTTGGACCAGCAAACCTGCCCAGCGTCGCCGCAGCGCCACAACCTGGTTCCCATCACCCATGGTGACCGCTCCATGACTCGCTAGGTTGATCAAGGTTGCAAAGAACTTGGCAACGTTCCAATGGTCTGCAATATTCCAATCCTGACCAGGCTCCCACCACCGCCTAGCGAGCAGCAGCAGCCAAGTAGCGCGCAATTTCCATGAGCTGATCTTTTGGGAAGGACGAAATTAGAATCCGAGCTGCGCCCTTGGGATCGCGCGGGATCGTGACTTGGTTGGCAGCTACCGGAGCACCCGCCGCTGGGGCTGGGGCTGGGGCTGGGGCTGGGGTGGCGACTGGCGTGGCGGCGACTGGGGCAGCGGCGGCCGGGGGGGCAAAACGCTGGAGTTCTGGCCCTAGCGCGATCGCCTGGGCCTTGCCTGCCACCATCAGGTCACTGGCTTGGCGCACGTCGCGCACCACAATCGGGGCGATCGCATTGAAGGGAACTTTCGGGTGAGCGATCGCCCGGCGGGTGGCTTGAATCAAGGTTTGCCATAGGGGATAACCATCACCCAGTTGCAGCAGCCTTTGGCAGAGGCGATCGAGCTGCGATCGCGACTCGGGCGTGGCCGGCTGCTTAAACAGCCCCACCATGTGCTTCAACACTTCCATCACCAGCGGGCCAAAGTTCGGCGGCAAAGGCTTGACCGCCGCCGCCACTGGAGCCGCTGCTGGTTCTTCCTCGCCCGCCGCTCTTTTCTTGATGCGGGTGTAGAGCGCGTCGAGGGGAGGTTGTAGTTTTTCGACCGCCGGAACTGCCCGATCGTCGCTGTAATTGCCACTTTCGAGATCACGGGTCAGGACTTCCAACAGCGCTATGCCATCGCTAAAGTCACTGTGATCCTTAGCAGACAGCTTGACGGGATTTTCGCGCAGGTATTTAAAACAGTTCTCAAGCAGCAGAGCCAAGTGGCGCATCCCCTCAAACCCAAGCATCGCGGCACTGCCTTTGATGGTGTGGGCCGCGCGGTAGATGGTGTTGCAATCCTCATACTCTTCAACGACTGCTTGCAAGTTCCCCAGGGCCGCCTGCATCGCCTCCAGATGCTCATTGGCTTCCATGATGAAGTACTTGACAACTTGTTCGTTACCACTCACGGGCGGCACTCCTCGCGACGACAGGACGGAAGCAGCGGCCGGGCTAGCCGGGAAGCAAATTGGGACTGCAACTAAAGTCCCGGCAATGACGAATTCCGGTGACTAACCCGCATTGGTTGGCACGGCTGGGGAATAGCTACGCCCGCGCCACTGCGTCGGCGTTTGCACCGATGATAGCCCAATTCTTAGGGCGGCCAAGGGATCGGCCAGGGGTGAAAGGAAGAAAAGCCATGGGAACGTTGCGCCGCTGAGGTTGTAGGACGAGGCGATCGCCCAATTGAGGGCAAATCGCATGGCCACCAAGGCTAAATTCAACCCCCAAACGGCCGTCAACAACCAAGACGCGGTGGCACAGGCCGGCTCAATCAACAATAGGGACAAGGGCAACGGCAAGCCCTGCACGGCAAACAGAAACAGGCAATCACCGATCGTCTGGGCCCGAGGACTTGCATCTTTGAGATCGAGCGATCGCCCCCACTCTTTCCAGGTTTCGGCGGCCCCTTCATACATCCGCACCTCAATCAGGTCGCCGCCATCGAGAAAGCCAACCTTCATCCCCTGGGCCGCTGCATAACGAGCC
This sequence comes from Oscillatoriales cyanobacterium, assembly GCA_004292515.1. GTDB lineage: Bacteria > Cyanobacteriota > Cyanobacteriia > CACIAM-69d > CACIAM-69d > CACIAM-69d. Next base: position 43,311 of record RDXB01000028.1, on the reverse strand, counting down.
AGAGTCACATCATCACAAAACGATCGCTTGGCACAGCTATAGCCACCCAAGTCCACCAACCGATCGCGCCGCACCAAAAAGCACTGGCCATTGGCCATCGCCCGGGTTGGCCCCCCGATCGCCGAACCCGCCGGCCCAAACCGATAAACCAGCGTCATCAGCAGGGCCGGTTGCAACACCAGTTCCCCTGGACTGTTCAGCACAAACCGGGGCGCAAAGGAAACCAAGTCATAGTTCCCCGCCTCGGCCGCTGCGATCGCCGCCGCCACCAAACCGGGTTTGGGCCGAGTATCCGCATCAATGCCCAGCACCCACCGACTCAGCTCACTGCTGTGGCGAAAGCCCGTATGCAGGGCCCAAGGCCGCCCCACCCAATCGGCAGGCAACGGATCATCGGGTAGCAAGCGCAGGCGCGGATCGGCTTGGGCAGCAGCCTTGACCAGTTCCGGCGTACCGTCCTGGGAGTTGCTGTCAATCACCAGCACTTCCCGCACTTCATAACCCTGCAAACTCAGCCCATCCAAGCAAGGCCCGAGTCGATCAACCTCGTTGAGGGTCGGAACCAGGATGCTGACGGAGCCGAGTTGATCATGGGTGGTGTCGCGCGGCCGCAGGGGACGCTCCCGACCGGGGCCTTGGAGCAGTCGCGAAAACAAAATCGCCACAGCCGGGAGCTGAACGACCAACAGCCCCAGGGCGATCGCGCCCCACAGTACCGATCCGTTGTCCGTCGCTTCCCATCCGTTGATCATGCTGACTGTTCCCCTGCGCAGTACAAATATCCAAAGCGTTACAAGAATTATCGACCCCAAAGGCGTGATGATGATCGCCCGCAAGTCGCCCGCAAGTCGCCCGCCAATCGCCTGCGAGTCGCCCTAAAACGGGCGATCCCCCGCGCCCGTTCAACGGAGCCGGGGGATGGATGGTCATGGATGATCATGGATGATCAATGCGAGCAACGCCGCCAATCGGGCGATTCGGAAATCATCAACTGAAAGGTAGGGGTCGAAAGGTCAGGGGACTGGGGGCAAGGGCCCCACCTCCCACATGGGCGATCGCCCGCCTACTTAGCTGCCACTTCCAGTGTGGGAGCCGCCAATGCAGCCTCGGTCGCATCGTTCGTTAGGCTGGTCGGGGCGATCGCCCAGAGACCCAACACCGGCACAACCCCGATCGCCACACTCATCAAAGTGGGGATCAAGAAGCCCGGGTCTAGCGACACCACCGTAATCGCTGCCCCAAAGGCAAAATTCACCAGGTACAGCACGACCGGAACCGTCAGTTGCGATCGCGTCAGGTTTAGCCGCTGGCCACGCCAGAAGAACGCCGCCACCGACATAAACACCACACCCGTCGCCACCCAGCCCGACAGGTTGCGGTAAGGCATCCCAAAGAATTCACCAATTTCCTCAAACTGCCAAAACGGGAGCGACGTTTGACTCATGGCCGGATCCAAAACCAAATCCCAGGCCATCAGCAGGATTGCACCGCCGAGGACTGCGCCCCCATGCCGCAGCAGGCCCGGCAAGTTGACTCGCTCTAGCGTTGCTAGCACCAGCAAGTAGCAAACCGCCCCCATGTAAAACCAAGACAGCGGAATCGTAAACGGCACCAAACCCGCCACCTTGTAGCCCAAGCCCGAGAGGTAGTGGTAGTGGCCAAAGGGAAAACCCGTGCTGGTTCCGAGCAGTTCACTGCCCAGAGACAAGACCACCGACGGTACAAAAAACAACAACATGCGCTGCAAGCCCAGGGTGCGGTAGAGATACAGCGCAACGGCTGCCGCACCCAAGATGATGTAGCCCACGCCGCCCTGACCCATGCTCCACTGAAACACTTGGATGCCAATGGGCGGCAGGCTAGCGATCAGGTCAGGACGAGGCAAGACGTACAACAACCCGGCCAGACCAAACGCCATGGCAACGATATGACCGATCAAGCAAGCACGCTCAGCGGTCAGGAGCGGTTGCTGGGGCAGTGACTTCATGGCACTCCTCAATAATTCGAGACACCGATCGCATCCGATGGCGTAACTGATTCAGAAATTGACTCAGAGACTTCGGATGATGTCTATTCAGTTTACGAATCTTTAAGATGATTTTTTAAAAAATTTAGATTTTCCGGGGGCGATTGCTCTCCCGAAGCTATGCCTACGGGTTGGAGCAATCAAGTCTTGCCGGGACTGGAACGCTAGGCAATGTCGTCATTTGGCCGCAACCCTTGCTTCCATCATTCGCGGGTCGTGGGCCAGCAAAGTGCTCAGGGACTGTCGTCAACTGCCCAAACCCCTTGGATTGCGGTTCGATCCGGGTTGCCCTCATCCCCCGGCCCCTTTGCCTATCTTGGAGGGGAAGGGGAACCAGATTAGCCCCTTTCCCAAGCCGGAAGAGGGGTTGGGGTGAGGGAAATCGACTGGTGTTTGGTTCGGGCTAAAGGATACTTGGTAGTGCCGTAATCCAGTAATGATGAGCAGGTGAAAGCCTTGCAGTGTAAGCAGTCTTTCTCCAAAAAACATCACCTCACAGGCACTACCGGATACTTTTCAGACATCTTTACCGATAGCCCAATTTATTCCAGTCAATAGCCCAGGTTATTCCAGTCAATGGCCCAGGTTATTCCAGGAGCTATCAACTCCAGAAAAACAAGAAGCCGGCTGGAACTCCAGCCGGCTTCCTGCGGTTTGTAGTACCCCCAGGGGAATTCGAATCCCCGTCGCCTCCGTGAAAGGGAGGTGTCCTAGGCCTCTAGACGATGGGGGCATGTGGTTTGAGCAATCGCTCCATGCCTTGAACGGCTTGCGCTGTTTGCGTTTGGCTTGCTTTGCGCCCGCCGCTCGTCTCTTGCGCGATATCTAAGTTACCGAACTCACCCGAATGTGTCAAGTACTTACTTGGTTATTAACAATCGTTAACAATCAACGACTGATCACAGGCTGATCGTGGCGGGCCGGTCGCCCCCACCGATCGCCACCATTTAGCCGGTCAATGGGGCTGCCTATGATGGTGGTGGTTCGGCCGATCGGGGTGTCGCGCTAGTGGGTTCTTGGCAATTGAGCGTTTAGTTCGGCTGCGATCGCTACCGGGGTGCAACATTGATCCATCAATCATCCATCCATGACCCATCCATGATTCAGGGCGATCGCCACCCGCCAATCGACCAGGCACTTCAGTCCTGTAATCACTGTCAACAATTGTCACTTGTCACTAGATCGATGCGGATGGTTTCCTGCCATGCGACCCTTTGAGCCATTTCGGCGCTTCATTCACCACCGCACTGGGAGCCAACTCCACCCCATTGCTCCCTCCTCGTCTGCTATGTGGGGCATAGCTTGCCAGCCATGGGTAGCGATCGGGGGTGGATTAGCCGTGTTGCTTCTGGGGGCGGGAGTGGCGATCGCTTTGCCGCCCCGCAATTCACCGCCCCGGGTCTTGCCTGCTCCTGATCCACAACTGGTTTACTCCGTGTCGGGTTGTGAAGATGTGTCGCTGCCACCGGAGCGGGTGATGGCCCAGAATGGCGCGATCGCCCCCCCTTGCGCCAAAATAACCTCTGCCAACAACTGGCCCACCAGCGACCTAGCCTTTCTGGGCCGTGATCCCGTCCGTAATGTGGCGATCGGGTTTGAGAATGACCGACTGACCTTTTCCCACGACCTGACCTTTACCTGTTGTGCCTCCTTTGTGTTGGATCGATCAATTGATCGATCGGTCTATCCACCCGTGATCTCGATCGTGGAGCGGGACATGGGGGAGCGCTGCCGCTGCTTGTGCGACTTCCAGGTGGCCGGGACGATCGGCCCGCTGCCGCCGGGTTCCTATGTGGTGCGGGTTTACGGGGAATTTGGGGATGGCAAGTCACGAATTCTGCTATTCGAGCGATCGGCCTCCGTGCCCCATGGGCTGCTCGATCCGCCAGCCACCGGCTCACCCCAACCCGCCCGACGCTAGCCTTAATCTAGCTTTGATGAGGATTGGCTATGGGGACTGGTAATGAGGGTCGGTTGCCATGACCCGGGCCGACACCGCAGTGGTCGCAATCCTCGACCGCTGGTTGGCATCTGTCCAGAACCCAGACGGTGGCAATTGCGATAGCGCCATCGCCAGTGATTGAATATCAGATCAGAGTCCTCTTCTCGATCGGGCCTGCTGCCCGGCCTGTTTTGAATCGATTCCCAACGGATTGGCGACAGCGTTGTGGCGCAACCCTCCGGGCACTGAAGGCAGAAACCCACGCTCTCTACTTGGCCGCCAGCGATCGCCGCACGCCCTGGTATGCCAAGCTCTGGATCTCGCTGGTGCTGGCCTATGCCCTCAGCCCGATTGATCTGATCCCCGACTTCATCCCTATTCTGGGATTGCTTGACGATGCCTTGGTGATTCCGGTTGGTCTGTGGATTGCCCTACGCTTGGTGCCGCTGGATGTGATGCAGGATTGTCGCGATCGCGCCAAGGCCCTTCGGCTCCAAAAAATCCAGCCCAAAGGGACGATTTTAATCATCCTGGCCACTTGGGTTTTGTTTGGTTGTTTGGCCGCCGCGATCGCCCAAAATTTGATTAAATTCAAATCCTAAAAATCCAACCGGGTCAGTCAATTCATTACCCAGGCCAATGGGCGATCGCACCCGCTACGCCCCCGGCCCTCAGATCACCTCCCATCCCACCACTAGCCCCAAAACCTCACCTCACCTCACCGCCCCAGCCCGATCGCCCATGTTGACCCTCTCGCCCGAACTGAAAGCCCGCCTAGCCCAACCGCTGCAAGTGGGGTCAGTCACCCTCCACAGCCGCGTATTGCAAGCGCCCCTGTCGGGTGTGACCGATCTGGTGTTCCGGCAGTTGGTGCGGCGTTATGCCCCCAGCTCGATGATGTATACCGAAATGGTGAACGCCACCGGGTTGCACTATGCCCGCGAGCTGCCCCAAATCATGGAGGTGTCCGCCGAGGAGCGCCCGATCAGCATTCAGCTTTTTGATTGCCGGCCGCAGTTCTTGGCCGAAGCAGCCCAAATGGCCGTGCAAGAGGGGGCCGACACCGTGGATATCAACATGGGCTGCCCGGTGAACAAGATCACCAAAAATGGCGGCGGTTCGTCCCTGTTGCGCGACCCCGAAACCGCCGAGGCGATCGTCCGGGCCGTGGTGGCGGCAGTGGATGTGCCCGTAACCGTCAAATCGCGGATTGGCTGGAACGAAAGCGAAATCAACATTGTGGAATTTGCCCAGCGGATGGAGGCAGCCGGCGCGGCCATGCTGACCATCCACGGCCGCACCCGCGCCCAGGGCTACAACGGCCCGGCCAAATGGGGTTGGATCACGCGCGTTAAAGCAGCGGTGTCCGTGCCGGTGATTGGCAATGGCGATATTTTCTCGGTGGAAGCGGCCGTGCGTTGCCTGGAGGAAACGGGCGCGGATGGGGTGATGTGTTCGCGGGGGACGATGGGCTACCCGTTTTTGGTGGGAGAAATTGACCATTTCTTGAAAACGGGCGAGCTGCGATCCCAACCGAGCGCGATCGAGCGGCTGCGTTGCGCCCAAGAACACCTAACCAGATTGGCGGCCTATAAGGGCGAGCGGGGAGTGCGCCAAGCCCGCAAGCACATGACCTGGTATGCCAAGGGCTTCTACGGGGCGGCAGAATTGCGCGGGCAACTGTGCCAAATCGAGACGGCCGCTGACGGGGTGGCCCTGATCGATCGCGCGATCGCCCAAATTGAGCATTACGAAGCCGAATTTGGCCCGATCGCCACCTCAGAAACCGCGATCGCCGAACCAACATTCGTTGCCGCGCTCTGAAATAATCATCGGCAATCCTTTTTTCCGCTGCTGCGATGAAAACCTTTGTTTCTGGAAAAATTCACGGCCTGCGTGTCACCGACAAAAGTGTGGACTACAACGGCAGTGTGGGCATTGACGCAGCGCTGATGGAACAGGCGGGCATCGAAGCCTATGAACAAATCCACATCGTTAATCTCCGCAATGGCGAACGCTGGATTACCTACGCCATCCCCGCTGGCCCCGGTGAATTTACGTTGAATGGTGGCTCGGCGCGGCTAGGGGAAGTGGGCGACAAATGTTTAGCGATCGCCTATCAGTTGAGCGATCGTCCCTTTACGGCGGCCGTAGTCTTTTGCGATGAACATAATGGGATCTGCGACCAAATGCAGTACCCCATTCGCGGGGGAGAAACCGTTCACTATCCAGTCATCAGGTGAAATCCCGTCGATGAAAATCCGTCGAATCTTTACCCAAATTTGGCGTGTGAATGCGGTCATCATTTTGCTGGGCGGTTTACTAGCCAGTAGCGTGATGGCCGTTTCTTTTCTGGCTATTTTGCAATCACTTTGGCAAACAAGGCGCGTTGAAAATGTGGTCAATCTGGGCAGTTCTGCTGATATTAAATCCCAGACTGAGCTAGGGGACTTTGAGCGCATTGCTGGTTCAAACTTGCTGCGCGCTCCCCTTTACCGCCAGCAGACCTACAGCCAAGATTCTGTCGGTCGCTCCTACGATAAATCGGCAAATTCGATTGAGAACTATCTCTTTTTTGACCCGCTCAATAATCAGACCTATTGGCTAAAAGCTCGCAACACGGCGCTGATTCTTGCAGTGACCGAGTTAAATGCGGCGACCCCCGGAACGAACAGCCCAACTCCTGAGCTAGTTCGCCCCCCTGTGGCCTTCCTCTACAGGGTGATTGAAGCCGATACCAACCAAGATCAACGCCTCAATGAAGCCGATCGCCCGAGTTTGGCGATTTCCGATCCCACGGGCCGCCGGTTTAAGGTGCTGATTCCGCAGGTTGACCGGTTTCATGGTGTCTCCCAGGTCAATAATCAACGGGTTGCCGTTTTGTATTCAATGAATAAACGGCTCAAGGTTGCTGAGGTTAATTTGCAAACTCAAATCGTTGAGCGAACAACTGATAGTCAGTCGCTTTAATGGCTGTTCATGTCTGATCGTTTTTCCACGGGCAAATCTAGACCATTGAGCTTGGAGGTGAGCTTGGAGGTTATGATGCTCATCGCTCGTAGCCACCTCTTGTCCTTTGAGGTAAGGGCTGTATTTTAAAATCCTGAATTGATCGGAAATTGATCGGATGATCAACCTGGCTCGGAAGAGTCATGGTGGAGATTGAGATCGAACCGTACCTCTTCATAGACTATGGCTAAAGTGCTGGCAAAATCCAGGCTTTGGAGTGCAAAGGAAATTTCAGATAGCAAGCGTTGTTGTTCATCGAAATTAGTCACCTTGGGATTAAACTCAGTAGCCCCGTAACGGGTCAGTTCCCAACAGTTCGGAGCAGCACCCTCGGGCCGATAGTAGCGATCGAGAGCCGGGCGATCGCTGCTAATCAACACATATTCCTTGAGGGATTCCATCCGGGCATATTGCTGAAACTTTTGGTCGCGATCGAACTCAGCAGTTCCGGGCGACAACACTTCCGCAATCAAGCAGGGATCTTGAATGGCTTGGCGCGATCGCAAATCCCGAGGATCGCAACTGACCACAACATCGGGATAGAAAGAGGGCCCTTTTTCTGAAACATGCACCTGCACTTCGCTGATAAACACTCCGCAGGGTTTACCGCGTAGGTGAAGCTTCAGCGCCATCACGAAATTTGCGGCGATCGTGTTGTGATCCAGTGTGCTTTCAGCCCTGGCATAGACTCGACCGTTGAGGTATTCATGCCGCCATGGTTGTTGTGCTTCCCAAGCAAGAAATTCGGCGGGAGAAAGATAGCGGGAATTCATGACATCAACCATGGCGTGTCGTCATTTCTCCTGAAATCCTGATTTCACCGTTAGGAGATCGTGGGGAGCAAGGGGCTTAAGCCCCTTGTTACGACCATTGGGGTACAGAAAATAAACCGTTTCAGCATCCCTACTGGCAATGACGACAGCCCCTAGAACCAGTCTAGCGATCGCCCTTGGGTAATGCTTCACCTCGCATAGATCGATCGAGCAGTTCGATCGGGTGCAAAACCGGCACGGTTTTCCCCTGCAATCCCAGATGTTTTTGGATTTGCAACGAACAGCCTGGATTGGGTGAGGCGATCGCGTCGGCTCCCGTGTTGGTCAGGTTTTGCACCTTCATTTCGCCCAGCTCGTCGGCGATTTCCGGTTGCAGCAGGTTGTAGATCCCGGCGCTGCCACAGCAGAGTTGCGAATCGATCGGCTCGTGCAGGGACACACCGGGGATTTGCCGTAACAGGTCGCGAGGTGGGGCGCTGATTTTTTGGCCATGGAGCAGGTGGCAAGCGTCGTGGTAAACCAGCGTCACCGGTTCCGGGGCGATCGGCTGGAGCGGCGCAGTCCAACCCACTTCCGCAAAGAATTCGTGGATATCGCGCACCTTGTCCACAAAGGCGACGGCCCGATCGCGGTATTCCGGGTCGTCGTGCAACATATGCCCATATTCCTTGAGCGTGTGCCCACAACCGGCAGCGTTGATGATGATGTAGTCCACGTTGGTGTCGGCGAAGGCATCGATCATCTGGCGGGCGATCGCCTGGGCCTGGTTGGTTTGGCCCTGGTGGGACGGCAGGGCCGAGCAGCAACCCTGGCTGGGCGGAATCACCACCTCACAGCCGTTGGCCGTCAGGGCGCGCATGGTGGCGGCGTTTACTCCGCTAAATAGGGTGCGCTGCACACAGCCGAGAATTGCGCCCACCCGATAGCGCTGGGTTCCTTGGGCGGGAATGGTTTCGGGAAATTCTTTGTTCAGGTTGTCCCAATTCAGGCGCGGCAAAATTTCTTCCATGGCCGCCAGGTTGGGCAGCCATTTTTTGAGCAGGCCGGTCGATCGCACCAGGGCTTGCAAGCCCGATTGCTGGTAGATCAACAGGAACGGCAGCAGCAGTTTTAGCCGATCGGGGTAGGGAAAAATCTGGAAAATCAGCTTGCGCAGGGCCTGTTCTGGGAGCGATCGAGGCACGTTGCGCTCCACTTGGGGGCGGGTGGCGCTGATCAGTTGGTCATATTTCACCCCAGACGGGCAGGTGGTGACACAGGCCAGGCAACCGAGGCAGGTGTCGAAATGCTGGGCGGTGGTGCGATCGAGTTCGGCGGTTCCTTCGTTGATCGCATCCATCAAATAGATGCGGCCGCGGGGTGAGTCGGTTTCTTTGCCCAACACGCGGTAGCTGGGGCAGGTCGAAAGGCAAAACCCACAATGGACACAGGAATCAATCAGTTTGGGGTTTGGCGGCGAGTCGGGGTCAAAGCCCGATCGCTGACCGGCGGCCAATTCGCCCAAATGGGGGTTTTGGGCCAGAAAGTTACTCTCTTTGGCGGGAATCGGGCGATCGCTCGTTTGCATGGGTCGGTGGGGTGAAACCAATAGGCGATGGCAATTCGTAGGGGCGCACCGCCGTGCGCCCTCCGTAATCTAGTCTGGCGCTAAACCAAGAAGCGGCCGGGATTCAGGAGCTGGTGCGGATCGAACTGCTGTTTTATTTTCCCCATTAGAGCCAGACCCGAACCGCGATCGCCCCAGCGATCGGATTGCTTAAACTGATGGGTCAGTTCAGCGGGCACTTGCAACAACGTCAAAAATCCCTGTTCCGCTTCGCAGGCGGCCCGCAATTGCCGAATCCAGCGGGAGGTGCGCAGCCAGTCGCCCTCGATCACTCCGAGGCTGGCCCAACCCAGGCCGCTACTGGCGTGGATTTGGCCTTGGCTGATCGGGCCGCTGGCCAGGCGATCGAGCAGGGCTGGGGCCGCCGTGGGCAATGCGCCAAATTTGAGCGTGATTGGGCGATCGCTCGTGGGCTGGGTGCTGGCGACGCGGGCACTCTGCCAAAAACCGGCTTCATCCGGCTCGCTCAACACCATTGATTGCAAGCCTAAGTCTTGGGCCAGGGCGATCGAGCGGCGCATCTGTTCCGCCACGCTGGGGGCAACGCTGCCAAACCGCAGGGCCAAGCCCACCGCCTGACTTGGGAGCCTTGAATCCCCCCAAACCCAATCGAGGGCGATCGGCGTGAGGGTGGAATTGCGGAGGCCTTGGGCCGCCTGGGCCAGGGCCGGGCGATCGCCCCATAGCAACAGGGTTTGGCACTGTTCTGGAATCGGATAAGTCCGCACCGTCACCGTGGTCAACAGTCCCAGCGTGCCAAAGGAGCCGGTAAACAGCTTCATCAGGTCATAGCCCGCCACGTTTTTGACCACGCGGCCACCAGCCTTGGCGATTTGTCCATCCCAACGGGCGATCGAAATGCCCAACAACAGATCCCGAATTCCGCCGTAGCGTTGGCGCAGGGAACCCGTATCGGCCGTAGCCACAATGCCGCCTAGGGTGGCGCTGTCGGCAAAGGCCGGATCGATCGGCAACCACTGGCCCGAGGGGGCCAAGGCCGCTTGCAGATCCCGTAGTTTCATACCCGCTTCCACGGTGGCCACCAAGTCCGCTTCGTCATGCATCACCAGCCGATCGAGCCGGCCCAAACCCACGGGCAACACCGCAGATTTGGGAAGGTTGCCCCAGGCCAGCTTGCTGCCACTGCCAAAGGGGGCGATCGGTTGGCGGCGATCGGCACAAGCCGCAACGATCTGAGTCAGTTGGTCGATCGACTCGGGCAACAACACCGGGCCATCAGGGGCGATCGCCCTCAATTGGTCTTGCAAGGGGCGATCGAGCTGCTCCCATGCCACTGCCTTGGCCCGCAGCCAAGGGTCAAATTTGTTTAGACGATCCGCACTCATTCGGTGATCGACCCTCCCAAAGAAAGTGTCGGATGCTCCGGTTTAAATCTCTTCATCATCTAATTTTTTCATGACCACAGCCTGGGGAACCATTGCGGGGCGATCGCAGGGAGTAACCATGCGTTAGCAACGACCCGTGCCCCCAGCCAGCTTGCCAAGTGTGGCAATTTCGCCACCCAAGGCCGCAGCGTCGCCACCCGATCCCCAAAACCACTGATTAGACTGGGAAGTGACCGAACAATCATCATAAGGACATTTGCTCATGAATGCGCTGTCCAAAGCCGGCCGTTGGGTTGCCGGCATTCTGTTGGCGGGTGTTTTGGTGGTGGGAGGCTGTGTTGCCATCAACACCTCTGCCAATGCACCAAAGTCGCCCGCCCCCGCACCCACCACGATTACCCAATCGCCGATCAACAAAACGCCCGTCAGTGGCGGCAAACTGAATGCCTTTTTCCCGAAGGCTAGCGGCGACTATAGCCTGACATTCCAACAGGAAAAGAAAGGGTTTGCAGAAGCCAAATTAAAGAAATCTGGCGAAGCGTTGGCCACACTCTCTATTAATGATGTGGCGAACAATCCCAGTGCTGTCGCCAAGTTTAAAGACAGCAATGAGATGATCGAAGATTACCCAGCCGTGAAGGTTGGTAAAACTCAAACTGCTGTTTTGGTGGGCGATCGCTATCAAGTAAAGGCGCGATCATTAGCGGATGACTTCAGTGCCAGCGATCGGGAAGATTGGATCGAAAAGTTCAATCTCTCGGGTCTATCTCATCTGAAGTAGCCCAACACAAGCATTTCAGCACAAGCATTCCAACACAAGCTTACGGCCCTCGATTTTGATCCAGGGGCCAATGACCATCGCCAACTATCACGAACGGCATTGATTGAACCTGTAGAGACCTTAGGAGCAAGATGTTATGGGTAAGTCCATTGTGCAGTTGGTGGATGAACTGCCCTCCAGTGGCATGACGATTTCGGTATTGAATGCCTTGGATTTTGTGGTTCCCGGCGAGTGGGACAATTTGGTTGGGTTCGATCGCACAATCAAAACCGTCACGGGCGAAGATGATCCAGGTTTAATTTCCCAGATTAAAGATCGGGCGATCGAGCTATATAACGATAGCGGTGAAGGCTACCAGCGCGCCATTTGGCTTTACCAAACGGTGGACAGTGCAGCCAGCGCGCTAGGCACTGCCGCCATGGCCAATAAAGTGGGGCAAGACATCTCCTTCCTCAGCTTTTTGAAAAATGTCACACCCAAGCCCGAGAAGGCCCAATCGATCGACTTGGGCATGAAAATCGTGGTGGAATTGCTAGCCTATTGCCAAATTAACGGCATTCCCGGCGACAGCATTGGCGACTTTCTGGGTTCCTTAGCGGACTATGGTGGAGAATCCAAAATGCGGATGGCAGCCCTGGTTTGCTTAGATGGTTTAGTGCCTTTGGGCCCGAACTTCATCCAAGCAGCCGGTGATTGGATTGGCGGCGCAACCCAGTCGAGCTTGGAAGAAAATGAGGCGTTTCGGAATATCCAAAAGATGATTCCGGGCAGCGACAAAGCAGCATTTATTGGACAAGCCTTTTCGTCAGTCTCTAACTGGATGGGCGGCTTCGTCAGCGATCGCGGCCTCAATCCGCAGTCCGTAATTCAGCACCTGCAAGGCTTTATTGAAATCGCTGATGACAAGCTCGACTATGTAGGCGCATTCCTCGACATGAGCACCAATTACTACTACCACACGGGCGTGCAAACCGTGGCGAAACGATTGATCGATCGCGCCTATGCCGAAATCTAGAATTGAATCACCCACGGGATTCGATTAACGCTCGTTAGCAGTATGAGTAATATCAGTCAGTAGGGTGGGCATTGCCCCCCTAATTGGCTGATTTTCACTCAATCAACACCAAATCATCAAAAGTTGAGGAGCTTCGGCCTCCTGTCTTTCCGCCATTTAGATCAAGCATCTAGATAGTTGATCTAGATCAAACATCAGGTTTCAGACAGCAAATCGCCCTATCGCAGAGATTAACCGTTGGACTTTTCTTGCACCCCACGCATAATCCGCGACAACTCCGCCTTCTCATCCACACTCACCCGCGACGGCGAACCACTGATGATCCGTTCATAATTTCGGAAAGAATCACGAATTTCCGGGCCATTCCGGCTAATCGTATATTCTCGAATACCCTTATCGTGCTCCGAGCCGCGCATTTTAAACACATTAATCGCCCGACACATCTCACCGCGAATTTCAACGTACTGCAACATCAAAATCGTGTCAGTAATCGTGGAAATATGAGAATCCGTGATCGAATGCGACCCCATAAACTGATCAGTAGTGTTGGTAAAGAAACCCGTAATTTCCTCTTGCTTTGCAAAGCCCGTCACCCCGATCACAAACTGTCGAAATGCATTATTGCTGACCCCACGGGCCAAAGCTGAAAGGGAATCGATCGCAATTCGGGATGGCTTAAACTCGGCAATTTCTGACTTGATGATTTGTAAGTGATCTTCCAAACCAGCCGATTCAGGATAAGTGCAAAGAATCTTCAGCAGACCACGACTTTCCAAATCTTCAAAATCAATGCCCCAGGAATAGGCATTTCGAGAAAGTTGGGCGCGGGATTCCTCATAGGCGAACAAAATTGCTCGTTCGCCGGTTCTGCAAGCATCTTCAAGGAATTTGCTAACTAGCAATGTTTTGCCAGTACCCGTTGCCCCCGTCGCTAAAATAATTGAATCCTTAAAGAAACCACCTCCGCACATCGCATCTAGGGTTGAAACCCCCGAAGACACCCGTGCATTAGACGATCGCTGGGTTAGGCGCATTGCCCCCAGTGGGAAGATGCTAATGCCATGATTCGTAATCGTGAAGGGATATTCTCCCTTCATGTGCGTTGTACCGCGTAGCTTGAGAATTTCGATCGTGCGGCGGCGACGTTCTCCTTCCAACACATTACGGACGATCGCCACATTATCTGACACAAATTCCTCGACCCCAAACCGAGCAACGGGCCCATATTCTCGCTCTCGTTCAGTGGTCATAATGGTGGTTACGCCCACTTGCTTGAGCCGGGCAACCAGGCGAAAAATTTCCCGCCGCACGACCGATGCCGCATCATATTGCTGAAAAATAGCTGTTATCGAGTCGATCGAAACCCGCTTCGCCTTATATTTCCTAATTGCGTATTGAATCCGTTCGATCAATGCCGACAGGTCAAAGTTACCGACAATATCTTGACCCTCAGGATCAGGCGATGCATCTAGGATAAATAACTTTCCTGAGTCAACCAAATGCTGCAAATCCCAGCCAAAGCTCTCAGCATTTTTAATGATGTCAGCGGGCGATTCTTCAAAGGTGACAAAGACACCTGGCTCATCAAAATAGACAATTCCATTGTAAAGAAACTGCGTAGCAACCAGTGTCTTGCCTGTGCCGGAGGTTCCGCTGACAAGGGTTGCACGGCCGACGGGCAGCCCACCATGGCTAATATCGTCGAACCCTTCAATCATTGTCCGAATTTTCTGAACACCGGTCATAGTACTGCTGTTTCCTAGGAAGTCAACGCCATCAAGGTTGCAATCAATCTCGTATCTATCCTCAAGTGCCCCAAGCCAATCCCGCCTGTCAGCGTTGGTAACTCAATTGCACACTTTATTAAGCCACCCAGTGTCTGATCACGCAAGCATCTATATCAATTGCAAACTCTGACTAATCAGGTTCTGAACTAATCGAACCCTACTAATCGAACTCTGATTAATCTTAATATTCAGACTCATCATCTGCCAATTCCTCATAGAGTAGGTCTAGACCAATTAAGACTCGCTCTCGGTCAGACAGATCACCAATAATTTTGCGTACAGGGGGAGGTAAAATTTTAGCCAGCGTCGGTGTTGCCAAAATCTTATCTTCTTCCGCTAGTTGGGGATTTTTGAGAACATCAATCACCTTAAGGGCATATACACCTTGAAACTCTTCTTCTAGAATATTTTTCAGGGTCTTAAGAGCACGCACGGAGTTTGGAGTATTCCCTGCCACGTAGAGCTTGAGAACGTAGGTCTTTTTGAGTGGACTCATAGTCAATGATGTGGGTTTGTATGAAGGGCTAAACTTGATCTACGAAGCGAAGATTGGACAGCGGGTAGGGTCAGTCTTGATCAAGAATTGCGTCTTAGCATCGATGCAGGGGAACAGGCTAATTCTGGTTGATTTTCCAGCAGAAGAGAGGTTTAGACAGTGCTTGATTCTGATGTTCGCGCTTGAGGCATTGCCAACTGTGCTGCTTTTGGCACTACGCGATCGCTGAGAATAGAATCTGGTCGCGTCTCTTGGGAAACAACTGTCAATCCCAGCTTTATTAATCATTCTGGAACTATTTCTGCCAACTATCCAGATAGGGTTGATTGGGAGTGATGGTGTTTGTCACCCCAGAATTCAGAATAAACGGGTGGCTTGGAACTCAGTCGGCAAATGTTGGCAAGTCAGGCTCTTAGTCGATGATTGCTGACACCCTAATGCCGTAACTGCCGGAGCCTTGATGGTGATGGGAGTTTATATGAAACTATATAAAGACTCGGCATCAATCGAAATTGTAGTTCATTTTTTTTCAAATTAATCATAAAACATCCTTAAATTTCCTCGAAATTTGACTGCTTATCCTAACCTTGAATATAAAAAGCCTACTCGAAATAGAGATTAAATATTTTAATTTTTCCCAATGTTTTGCAGAACATCCACTGGTGCTATCGGTATGATTAGCCTAATTCATAGATTGTTAATCGCTTTACCCAGAGATGTAGCTTTTACCTAAAATGATCAGTACGTCATGTCAAACCTGATATCAAACCATTAGTAGATCAGTAATGCCTACCTCACAGGCTGATGTACTTATTGGGGAAGGTAAAAGCTGCACTATTCAAAATAGCAAGTCGTCTTCAGATTAAAGACTCCTGAGAGAATATCTGAGCAGTACTCTTTGGCATGAACCAAGTACCAATAGTCGTAGGAGCAAGGGGCTGGAGCATCTTGTTCCCGTTGGTCAATAGGACATATAGGGTATCAAGTTTGGCTTTTTAAATGTGGCTTCTCAAACATTCTCTGGGTGTTTTTAGGCATTCCTAGATATTTTTAGACACTAGTGGATACTTTATTGCTGGCAGTGATGCGATTAGGGATCATCTACTTCGGTTTTAAATCTGATAATAGGTGTCCCTGATAGCTACTATTATTAATAATCTCCAAAACTATTTAAATTTGGAGTTAATCTAAAGTTTATTTAGGGTCAACTACCATTTGCAGTAAGCTCTATTCCTCTCGCGGAATTGATCGCCGATACATCTCGCATAGATGGGCAATGATGTCAATCAAGGTGAGGCGATAGTCCAGCAGGATTTCCTCACTGCGACCTTCTAGCTTGAGCTGTGTTGCCATGGCATCCATTAGTTCCATGTGGATTTCAACCACTTGGGCCACTGCCATATCTGCAAAGAATGCCTGCTCTACAAATCGATCGATCCGAGCATTGACTGTGCCATCTTCAGAGAAATAAGCCAGAACAATTTCCCGATACTCACTTCTGAGTTTGCGCGTCAATACTTGCTGCTCTTCGGGTGGCAAATGTCGCAGAAAAAACTTGGGTTCGCGCTTGTAATACACTCCTAAATACCCTAAGCGCGCTTTAAGTTTTTCAGAAAGACGGTATTGCTGATCCAGTAGATTGGTTGCACTGGATGATGGATTAGCACCCTGTAAGTTTTGGGTTGTGCTGCTGGGGCCTGTAGGAGCAAGATATAAAAAGTTGCCAATAGCTCGATCAATGGCATGACGAATTGCCACGTTACTTCGCTCGGATAGCGATACTTCTGCTGCATGGTAAATCCAAGGCTTTGAGGATGAGTTTTCTAATCCGGAAAGCCAAATAACGGCAGGCAATACAACTCCTGAGTCTTTGAGGGTTTTAATGACTGCTTCTAGTTGAGGTAGTTCTTGCAGAATTATGCAGTCTAGTTCATTTTGCTGATGGCCAATAGACTCTAAGAACTGGTCGGGATTTTCAAAACAGTCAACTTGATAACGATCAGGCTCTAAAATCTTGAGGAGGGATTTCTTGCTCGCTGTGGAGTGAATCAAGGCTGCGATTGCTAGGTGATGTCGCACAATAACGTTGGAAGATGAGTCGCTAAACGAATGAGTTAAAAGCAATTTGGAGGGTTTTAGGGGGCTGGGTCAGTGATTGCTTGTCTAAATTGTGATTTTAGCTGCGGCTTTCCTGTGATTTAGGAGTCGAAACCGACCTAAGCAGGCTATGGATGGCTGTCAAGGAGATATTTCCGATGATTTTGTTCATATAACTTAATTGATTGCAATAAAACCAATTATCCCCTAAATACAGTTTTATAACAGATTAGTTAAGAATGGTTGGAATTTTTAAAGACTGCAATCACCGCGAGTGTCGGGTGAAACGCCTTTGATTGCAGGTGCTCGGCGCGATCGCCTTGGGTGGGATCAATGGAGCTGAGACTTGGGCTGAGGGTGTGCTCGATCGCTGTTTGAGCCTTGACTTGCGATCGCGTTTGTATGTCAACAGGGTCGTGACCTTGCTAGGGATGTTGCCCTTATGGTTGCTCCCATGCTGCTCCAAGCTGGGGCGGCCAGCGAGCAATCACCCCTTGCCCGCGCCTTCTAGCTCCTGTAATCCGAGTCGAGTAGACATTGGATACATTGGGTGTGATCGATGCCGTGGGCTACAATTCAGCCGATCGATTTGGGGTGGCTTGTGGTGAAAGCACCTGGGCGATCGCCTCGCACGCCCTGAGCGGTCGAGATGGATTTGAGATGGATTTTTGTAAACTTTCTTAAATCTGCCTAGTCACCGACCGTAGGATAATTGAGTCAATTTGCCGTCAAAGCTGGTGCTCAACGCGCCCAATCGAGAGCGCTTTGCTCAATCGAGCGATCGACCACCAACCATCGATCGTCTGCCGAGGCTCGCCGAAATCCGTTCAGGATTCTCTGCATTCTTGCTGCTCGATTTTTGACCATTTCAACAAAAGCTGATTTCAAGACCTAAGTAGGGACTGGGAAGACTATGGAAGCACTGATGGATGCAATCGGCGGTATCAACTGGCTACTGGTGGGTCAACTGACTACGCTGGCGCTCTTGGTGGTTGCCGGCCCGTTGATCGTGTTTATTTTGGCGTTTCGGGGTGGCGACCTGTAATTTGCCCTTGACCTGGAAGCTGAACTGATCGGCTGTCCAGGATCTGCGGCCATTGCTGTTTTACGAACGCGCGATCGAGTGCCTTGTCCGCCCCGGGAGCGGCATGATGCTTGGTTAATAAACAATCAAAAATTCCTAAGCAGGAGCTGATTTCGATCGGCTCCTGCTGTTTTTTAGGTGCTTTGCGTGTTTTGGAGGTTGGGGGCGGCTCTCTCGCGCTGCATGAAACAGTCCAGATGGACAGGCCTAGGGTCTGCCGTCATTTCGCCTGGAACCCTATTCCAGCGTGATGGGATCGTGGGGAGTAAGGGGCTTCAGCTCCTTGTTGCGACCATGGGGGCAACGGAGATCAATCATTTCAACTGGTTCCTAGGAAATGACGATACTCCCTCGCATCCACGAGACAAATAGAATTTCGGACAAGATCTCAAAAATACCTGAGTGAATGCTCATTTAAGCATAACTTCATTAGCCTGCTACTGCCTGCGGATAGGTATCCCCAAGCAGTTCTAATCCATTCCCAAAAAACCTTGAGGTTTTGTCGTGATTAATGTACATTAATCGTACAGAAATCTAAAACCCCTATTTTCCTGATGGAGTCTGTTCTTTCGGCGATTGTCCTGTAGGCAAACTGGCCCTGGCTCACCAGTCTTGACCCGTTGGTTTTGGCAGTTGGTCAGGCTGATCGAGCTGTCGCACCCGCCGGGACAGTTGGCCAAGTTCATCCAGCATCACAAGCCCCATGTTGGCTGAGGGAGCAAGTCATCGAGGATGTCGTTATCACGAGGCACGCAAGATCATGCGGAAAACGCTTGATTCGGATACGGTACGGGTCTATCTGCAAGAAATCGGTCGAATTCCCCTACTGACGGCTGATCAAGAGCGGGAATTGGGGGCAGCGATCCGCGCTTGGCAGTCGTTGCGCGATCGCGATTGTCCCCAGTCGGGTCGCGCCCGCGCGATCGCCCGGCGGGGTCAACAGTCCAAAAATCGGTTAGTGGCGGCGAATCTGCGGCTGGTGGTCTCGATCGCCAAACACTACACAGGACGGGGCTTAGACCTGTTGGATCTGATTCAGGAAGGGAGCTTGGGGCTGAACCGGGCAGCGGAAAAGTTTGATGATCGCTTGGGCTACAAGTTCAGCACCTACGCCACTTGGTGGATTCGCCAAGCAGTAACGCGGGCGTTGTGCAATCAGGGGCGGACGATTCGGCTACCGATTCAGGTGAGCGATCGCCTACGCAAGTTGCGGAAATTGATGGCGCAGCTTTACGCCCAACTCGGGCAACCACCCACCTTGGCGCAATTAGCCGATGGGATGGGGATGAGCCTTCAGGAGTTGCAAGGACTGATGGCCCAGGCTCGGGTTCCCAAAAGTTTGGACGCACCCCTGACCCAGCATGTGGATGCGGACTTGGCGATCGATGTGTTGGCAGACCCAGAGGCTGATGCGGAGCGTGTGTTGGAGGCTGTGGACGATCGCATGGCGTTGGTTTACCTGCTGGGTCAGCTCGATCGCCGCGAGCGGTTGGTGGTGATGCGGCGCTACGGACTCATTGAAGGGGATGCACGATTGGCGGCGATCGGTGCAGACCTGAACCTGACTCGCGAACGAATTCGCCAAATCGAACGTTGTGCCCTGGCCAAAATGCAGGCGGCGGCCCAAGCGATCGCCTAGTGAGGTCGGTGGGTGGCGATCGGTCGAGATGGGGACTGCTCGTTCCATGCTCCTGGTGAGTCCATCAACCTAAATCAACATAAATCAACATAAAAAAGCGATCGAACAGGCTAAGTTCGATCGCTTTTCTAATCCAGTCTTAGGGTTCCAGCACTGTCGAAACAAGCCGAGAAAAGGGGGGACTTAACTCACTCCAAACAGCCTTTTCCAGCAACCTTTTCCAACAATCTTTCCAAATGATCTCTCCAAACGATCTCTCCTAGCAATCTGACCAGGCACGCTTTCTGGCTAATGATTGGTGCAGAAGTAGGTTGACGATCGCCTCAAAGCCAAAGACCTGATGAGAACAACTCACTAGGCTCCTTCGTCCTCTTCGTCTTCTTCATCATCCTCTTCGCTAAAGAGCGATTCAACAATCTCTTCAGCTCGATCATCGGGAATACCCAACGCCACTTGCAGACTGTTGAGATATTCTTGCTCCGATTCGGGCACTTCTCCATCAGCAGCCACAATCAAAATTGCAACAATCAGCGCAATTTCAGCAAATTCTTCATGAGTCGATAAGGCGGCTAGCGCACTGCCACAAACTGCCTCAATACCCGGATCGTCGAAGGCTTCGGAAAGCTTATCGAGGGTTTCGTCGAAGTCTTCGTCGGAATACTCTTCAAAAATTTCAAAATCGGCAACGATATCGATCAATAAATCGGCTTCGATTTCTTCAACCGCTTCATCGGCGGCCATCGTAATCAACCCGACAGCGACGATCGCCTCTTCTGGAGTCAACTCGACCAAAGGATCCGCTGGGGAAGGCAGACGACGAGGCATAAAAAATGTCCTAATTCTGAAAGGGCTAAAGAGCGGCGATCGTTGTTGACAAACCGTTGACAAACCCGGCCCGACAGCCACAGCCCTAAACTAATTTCTCATTTCAGGGATGTCAAGACTCGCTCAAGGTTAGGCTCCGTGAGACTTAGGGCGATCGCCCAGCTATCCCATTCATGTGCAACCCGGTCGCCAGTCTATCCCCCCAGCCTGCGATCGCCCTAGCCCCAGACTCAGCCCGTCAGGCCGATCCTCGCCCAGCAACCCAGCCCCAGCGCCAAGGGGCTGACCGCAACAGGGCCAACACCCCAAATGGGACAGAACAACCCCTATGGAACCCTCATAAATCCGAGAAACCCTTTTTCTTCTTACCGGGCTTCTTCTTTTTCTTGGCAGCATTCGGGTTGTTATAGCCCCGGAAGCCCGGTGCAGGCATTTGGCCCATGGGATTGCCCATCGGGTTGCCACCACCCATGCCGCCCATGCCGCCCATGTCGCCAAAGGGATTCATGCCGCCCATGCCACCAAAGGGATTCATGCCACCCATGCCGGGGAAACCCATCTGGCCGGAGCCAAGCTGTTGCATCAGCGTCCGCATTTTTTGGAAATCCGTGACTAGGCTGCTCACATCGTCTTCCTTCAGACCCGATCCCCGGGCGATCCGACGGCGACGGCTGGGGGTGCTGGCCAGCAGGTCGGGATTGCGCCGTTCTTCGAGGGTCATGGATTTGATCGCCGACTCAGCAATTTTCAGGCGGGCTTCCCCTTCTTCTAGGTGTTCGGCCTTGATTTTGTTGCCCAAGCCGGGGATCAGCTTCACCATCCCTGCCAGCGATCCCATGCTCTTCATCAGGCGGGTTTGCTTCAGGAAGTCGTCAAAGTCAAATTGGGCCGTGAGGATTTTTTCCTGCATCTGCACCGCATCGGACAGGTCAACGGCTTCCTGGGCTTTTTCCACCAGGGTCAGCACGTCGCCCATGCCCAAAATGCGCGAGGCCATCCGATCGGGATAGAAGGGTTGCAGGGCTTCGACTTTTTCGCCTGTGCCGATGAATTTGATCGGTTGACCCGACACTTGCCGGATCGAGAGGGCTGCACCGCCGCGTGCGTCGCCGTCCATCTTGGTGAGGATTGCGCCTGTGATCCCCACCGCGTCATTAAAGGACTTGGTCAGGTTGGCGGCTTCCTGACCGATCATCGCATCGACCACCAGCAAGATTTCGTGGGGCTGCACGGTGTCTTTGATTTGCACCAGCTCGCCCATCATGGCTTCGTCGATTTGCAGGCGACCGGCGGTGTCAATCAGCACGGTGTCGAAGCCTTCGGCCTTGGCTTTTTCGACCCCTTGGCGGGCAATTTCAACGGGGCTGATGTTGGCTCCCAGCTCAAATACGGGGATGTCGATTTGTTTGCCGAGGGTCTTGAGCTGGTCGATCGCGGCGGGCCGGTATACGTCGGCGGCCACCATCAGGGTTGATCGCTTCTCCTTACGCAGGTGTAGCGCTAGCTTGGCGGTGGCGGTGGTTTTCCCGGCCCCTTGCAAACCCGCCATCAGCACGATGGTGGGGGCGGCTTCTGCCTGGGCGAGGGGCTGGTTGCTCTCACCCATCAGGGCGGCTAACTCGTCGTAGACCACCTTGATGAACTGCTGGCCGGGGTTCACGCCGGATACCACTTCGGCCCCTTGGGCTCGGGTTTCCACGTCGGCGATGAACTGCTTGACCACTTGCAGGTTCACATCGGCTTCGAGCAGGGCCCGCCGCACGTCCTTGAGCGCGTCTTGGATGTTGGCGCTGGAGATTTTGTCCTGGCCGCGCAGTTTTTTCCAGGCAGATTCAAAGCGTTCAGCAAGAGCGTCAAACATGGGCGGGCGCGTTCAGATGAGTCGGGTCGATCGCACTGAGTCGGGAGGTGAGCAACCGGAGTCCCCAGTCCCCGATCGGTGCGGGATTGTTGAGCGAGGGATTCAATGCGTATTGATGATAGCGCGGTGGGCGATCGCTCGTGCCCCATGCCACTGATCGGTGGGCGATTAAGAAGTTGGCGGTGGCGAAGGGGGGGTGTTTTCAGGGTGATCGCCCGGGGTGGGCTGTCCTCCTGTGCCTGAGAATTCGGCAGTTTCGGCAGTTGTGGTTGTAAATGTTGTGGTTGTAAATGCGGATGGGGTTTGATCGGGACTCACGGGATCGGGACTCACTGGGTTAGCGATCGCGGGGCCAACGCCCCCGTGGCTAATCGGGTGGCTAATCGGGCGGTCATCATCGGCATCACTTTGGTGATGGGGGTTGATCGATGGGGGCTTTTGGTTAGCTGCTCGAATCAACCAATAGCTAGCAGACAGGGCAATGATGGCTAAACCCAGACCAATTAACTCCAACCCATCAATTTTTGACAAGTCTAAGATGATGATTTTTCGCGCCACGGCGGTGAGAGAGGTTGCTACGACCAGTTCCACTTGCACGACGTGCTTTCGCAGATAAGCAGTGATATTCTCCAGAATTTCTAGGGCAATCAGAATGCTGAGGAGTGATCCAAAAATTTCCTGAAGTGATGAATTGAAAAAGCCGACTGGCGATCGAAACAGTTGCGTCGCTAGCAGCAAGATCAAATCCACCGTTGCTACCAGAATGACCGCAATGGTGGCAAGGGAAAGGGCGCGGGAAATGATCCCTTCAACGCCATCGGCCAGTTTTAAAAACTCCCGATCGTGGTAGGTAGCCCGAATGACCCACTGAAACCAACGGGCAAAGGCAGAATTCTTAGGAGATCGGCGCATAGGAATCGGGCAAAAATTGGGTTTACAGAAATGATTAGAAATGGTCGAAACAGTTTCAAAAATACCCTGTGGCAATGTCCTATAACAAGAATTATTTTGTCACGGTTTCAGCTCGTCATTTCGAGTGTTGTCAATTGGTGAAATCTGTTTTGGTGGATCGAGCCAGATGAATTGATCAAGACGAGGGAATCAACCAATGCAATCGCACAATGGGTTGGTCAAAGGCTCAACACTTTGCAGTAGAATGCCAAGCGAGATTGCGCTGTGGCGTGGCAGCATTGGGCTGTCCAGCGACATCATCCCCTGTCCCGAGTCCTGTCAGTGAATCTTGGATGGACGAAAGTAACAATTTTTTGGATCACCCAACAAACGACATCACTGCAAATGGCATCACTGCAAATGACTTCACCGTAGAGGAGGATGGGGCGGAGGATCCCACTTCCTGCGATTGCATGGTCGATCGCCTGGAGCGAATCGATCGCTTTTTGGCGGCGACTTGGCCCAACTTGTCCCGATCGCGCTTCCAAAAACTGATCGAAAGTGGCCAAGTGAGGCTCAATGACCAGCCCTGCACTAACAAACATAGTGATGTGAAGCCGGGCGATCGCATTGTGGTCACGATTCCGCCCGATCGCCCCCTGAGCTTGGAGCCGCAAGCGATCCCGCTGGATATTCTCTACGAAGATTCCCAGGTGATTGTGGTCAACAAGCCCGCCGGGATGGTGGTGCATCCCGCGCCCGGCCACGCCGATGGCACGATGGTGAATGCCTTGTTGGCCCACTGCCAAACCCTGCCAGGGATGGAGATGCCTTCGATCAATGGGGTGCAGCGGCCCGGCGTGGTTCACCGGCTCGATCGCGACACCACAGGCGCGATCATGTTTGCCAAAACCGACCTGGCTAACCAGCACCTGCAAGCCCAGTTGCGCTATAAGGTGGCCCAACGCACCTACCTGGGCATTGTCTACGGTGCGCCTCGGGACGATCGGGGGGTGGTGGACTTGCCGATCGGCCGGCATCCGGTCGATCGCAAAAAACAGGCGATCGTCCCGATTGAAAAGGGCGGCCGCAAGGCGATCACCCACTGGTTCATTGAGGAACGCTTAGGCAACTACACCCTGATCCGGTTTGAGCTGCAAACGGGCCGCACCCACCAAATCCGCGTCCACAGTGCCGAGCTGGGCCACCCGATCGTCGGAGATCCGGTCTATGGCCCGGGCCGCAACCTGGGCGTAAAGCTACCGGGCCAAGCGCTTCATGCCTGGAAGCTGCGGTTTCAGCACCCGATCGATTACGAATGGATCGACACGGAAGCCCCCATCCCCGAGCATTTCCAAACCCTGCTCGATGTGTTGCGCCGTCGGGCTGGGTTGTCGATCGAGCCAGCGTTGTGATTGGGCTGTCCTACTCCCTGGGCGATCAAGTCTAGCAGTGTAACTAGTCTATTTTGATTGGTTGCACTACTGATCGTTAGGGAGCAAGGGGCTTAAGCCCCTTGTCTATCACGACGGACTTCCCGACATTAACCCAATGCTTTAGTCTGGTCACGCCACTAGGGCTAGCGCGTTGTTGTGGCTGGGCGGGGGCTGCCCTTGCTGGTCTTGGTCAGGATGTAGTTGACTGCGCCACTCAGGTTGGGGGCGATCGCATCCGGTTCATACCCATCCAGGCGATCGCGATCGCGAATGCCGCTCAACACGCCCACAATCGGAATCCCAGCCGATCGCGCCGCCGCAATGTCCGCTTCCGTATCTCCCACCATCCAGCTCAGGGGGGCGGGGGACAATTCCCGCTGGGCCCGAGCCATCAGCCGGGGCTTGTCGTCCACGTCACGGGTTTTTACATAGTCATTCGCCAAACAGTAGCGATGCTCTGGCGCAAAAAACTGAGCTAACTGGCAGCGCTCTAGGGCTTCATCCAGTTCCCGCACCCGGCGCATGGTCATGACCACCAGTTCCCAACCCATGGATTGCAGCCGTTCTAGGGTTTCGATCGCCCCATCCACCGGCCGATCCAGACTCATATAATCCATCTGATGCACCGTATCGCGGCGCAACTGCGAGAAGCGCTCGGCTTGCTCGGCATCCAAGCCCGATCGCCGCCCAATTTCCACCTCTTTCACCTGAGCGCGCTTCAGGTTCCAAAATTCAGTTTTTGATAATTCTTGAATTTCTTGGTTTGATCG
Organism: Oscillatoriales cyanobacterium; assembly: GCA_004292515.1. GTDB lineage: Bacteria > Cyanobacteriota > Cyanobacteriia > CACIAM-69d > CACIAM-69d > CACIAM-69d. The sequence continues at coordinate 17,927 of RDXB01000028.1, read as the reverse complement.
CCGGGTTTCCGCCAAGCAAAATTGGTAGACCCGATAGTAGCGATGGGAAACGTCCATGATCGGCCCATCAAAATCCGTAATTAGTCGCATAAGTATTGAATAACTATTGAGTGAAAATTGCTGAAGAACTCAATTACTTACTCATCAAACTCCGTTTTTAGGTATTCGTCAAATTGATAAATATGAGGTCAGACTAAAGTAAACCCAATGATTAGTAAAACGAACGATCTGAGGCCGCTTGAAACATAGCCTTGGGGACGGACTAAGCACCCACAGCCTTTGCCTCAAACGATTGGTACATCAGATCGCAGAGGCGATGAAGCGGTTAGTGGGTGGGCAATGCGTACTCTACAGGTTTCCCTGTTAGTGGGTGGAAGATGAGTAACCAAAGATGAGTAACCAAAGATGAGTAACCAAAGATGAGTAACCAAAGATGAGTAACCAAAGATGAGTAACCAAAGGCGATCGACCAAAGCCTATCGGCCAAAGAGCTGACGAATTCGATCGCGCGCCATCCCTGCCTGCACCCGCGAATCGTAGAGCATCCGAATCAAGTCGCGATCGAGCATGGTGAAATCTTGCGTATCAGTCCAGCCTTGATAGAAGGTGCTGTCTCGGTAGGTTTCCGCATCATTCATCAACCCCAATGATTGGGTTAGTTCTTCCCGAATCAGGTGCGATCGCTCTCGTTGATTAATACCAGTCGTGCTAATTAAAATACGTGCTCGCTGAATTTCTAACTTTTGGTTCCACCACACACGAAAAAATCCCAGATTTCGGGGAATATATTGATGATCATAGGTTGGAAATTCAGCCTCTGGCACAAAGTAAATCGTCGCATTTGCATCTTGGGTTACACGCGCAATCTGCATTTGTCCAGCCATCAAGCGATTAAGCTCGGCTACGATTCGATCAAGGTCAGCCAAATCAGTATTCGTGGGCGAACCCTGCACACTTAGGCGCATGGCATTCGACCATTTACGAATGTAATTTGTGTCAGGATTATTTGAAAATTCGTTCCCAAATGCCACTTCTATAAAATAGTCAAGGGCAGCCCGTGAGTAGCTCCTGATGGCGGGGCGATTGCGCCGTCGCTGGCTGGTTTGTGTAAGTTTCTGCGTGCTTCCAAAGGCTGTGTTTGTCAGAACTGTTTCAGTCGCCGATCGAGGAACTAATCCAGTGCCTGGGGCTTGAGATGAGTGTTGAGTTAGGTCTGGACTGTGGGTTGCGATCGCCCGCCTAGTCAGCCATTGGCCACCCAAAACTAAACAAATCAATAAACTAATTCCGCCCAGCCAACGACTGCGATTGGGTGGGGATTGAATGAGGCGCTGCACGGATCGGGAACTGGCCGGGCGACGCTTGCTGGGGGGGCGGTCAGACATCGAACTCTCCTCAACTGCCATCAATTCAGCAACTTACAGGCTGAAATCGGTTATCGCTTCAATCATCAGCCACGAATCCGTCAGTTTGGCACATGATCAGCCACTTCATTTGATTGATCTATCCCTTAGCGATCGCCTAGCTAGCGCTCCTCGATTCAGTCTGCATTTGCCAGTTATCACATAAAAAATCACTCAGAAAGATTAGAAAGTGCCAAAAAGCTGCTAACGTTCAGCGAATGTAATGTAACTATAATTATCACTTCCGATTAACTTCATGGGCACTAGCATCTGCTCTAGACATTAAACCCATATAGCCTTTACCTCAAACGATGGATACATCAGATCGCAGATGCTATGAGGCTGTTAGTCGGTGGGCATTGCCCATCCTACAGGCTGCTGTACTTATGAAGCGAGGTAAAGGCTGTAACTGACAACTGATTGACCAAATTCTATGATTGGGATTTGATCTAGATCTAATCGATTATGAATTGATTCATAACAGACAAGACCTTATAGACAAGACATTAGAGAATATCTGAGAAGTATTTTCTATTAGGGGACGAGGATCGATGGTCGTGGGGGCAAGATGTTCAAGCCCCTTGTCTGCGTCGATCGATGGGGCGCGCAGAGTATCAACTTTGGCTTTTCCGACATCCTCTTATTAGCTATAGAATTTATTAGCTATAGAATGAAGACTCCGCAGGGGCTAGGCAATCTATTAGCAGTTGATAACAACTAAATCATGGCTGATTTAACTCATGGCTGATTGAACAACTAGATCTGCTAGATCTGCCCGTGACTAATCGCCGACCAATCAGCAAGTTAGCGATCGATCAGCAAGCAATTGTTGATTCGGCAGCATCTGTTCAGTGTATGACAGCCCCTAGGATGGATTCGCGTTTTTCAGAGAATGTGAGGAAATGACAGGAAATCAATCACTGTTGATTAACCCCTAGGGGCCGAGCCTGTGCCCGCCGATGACGGACTGGAGACGATCGTCACGCCCGATGGCAGCCGCTTTGACATTACCGGTGGCAGCAGTTCCAGCGATGGCGCGAACTTGTTTCACGGGTTCGATCGCTTTGATCTCAATGCAGGCGAAACGGCGAACTTCATCGTGTCGCCCCAAATTCAAAACATCTTTAGCCGGATCAGCAGCGGCAACCCATCCACTATCAACGGCCTCGTGCAACTCACAGGCGGCTCTGCCAACCTGTACCTCCTAAATCCTGCTGGCATTGTGTTTGGTGGCAGCGCCCAAATCAATGTTCCCGGCAGCTTCTACGCCACCAGTGCCAATGCCGTGCGCTTCGGACTGGATTGGTTTAATGCGTTTGAAGACGGTGATGTGAGCAGCCTCAACGGCAGTCCAGATGCCCTGGCCTTTTCACCGCTGTTTGCGGGAGCCATTTTGAACGACGGGTCGATCGCCGCAGCCAGTCAGGTGGGTCTGTTGGGGGGCAATGTGCTGTCTACCGGCTCGATCGCCTCTGGCCGTAACAGTGTGGTGGTGACAGCGATCGAAGGCGATCGCCTAGTGCGCCTCCAGCCCAACGGCACGATTCTCAGCTTTGACATTGGCGTGGCGGGCCTCAGCAGCCCCGAAAACGAACCGATCGCCCCGGCCAGTACAGGTTCTTTTGCACCGCTCTCCCTCGCGGCACTGATCGCCGGCCCCGCCAGCGACATCGCCACAGGCGTGACGGTCACTGGCGAGGGGGCCATTGCCCTCACCAGTACTGGCCAAGCCATCGACCTAGCACCGGGTGCAGCGTTGGTGACAGGGCCAGTTAATGGGGTGATTGGTAGTTCGTCCCTGCAACTGGTAGGCGATCGCGAGCCAGACAATCCCAGCAACTTCGGTCAGATTCCCGACGACTTTGCCGACTCAGCCACTGACTTTGCTGCTGACTTTGCTGCTGACTTTGATGGGGAGGCTGATGGTAATGGGGGATTTGGGGAGGGGGGCTTCGGCGAGGGTGACTTTACTGGCGGTGAGTGGGGTGAGGGTGGCCCTGGCGATGGCGAATTGGCGATCGGGGAACTGGCCGATGACTGGCGCGATGGCGAGTGGGACTTTGGCGACGAAGACGACAACGGCCCCCGCAAAGTCTTTGATGGCGAATTTGACGGCGAATTTGATGGCGAAATCGATGCGGACACCCTCGCCCTACTCCAAGAAATTGATAGCGGTGATTGGGGTCTGGAGAGTGGCCTAAGCGACTTGTTTGCTGAGGGAGCGTTTGACAGCGGGTTAGAGCAACTCGAAAACAATTGGCAGCAAAAAATTGAGGATTATTTGGGTCGTGATGTGCAAAGCCGGCCCACCAGCCCCGCCAGCCTGCGGGATTTGCTGACCGATATTCAGCGCCAAACCACCAGCCGCACGGCGATCGTCTACGTCATGTTGCAGGAAAAGCAGGCGGACTTGGTGGTGATTACCGGCGAGGGGCAACCCATTTACCAACGCAGTGAGGTTGGGCGAGGCCAGGTGTTGGCGGCCGCTGACCAACTGCGCCAAGCCATCACCAATCCCCTATTGCGGAATGGCACGGCTTACCTGGCTCCGGCCCAAGATCTCGATCGCTGGCTGATTGGCCCAATTACTCCAGAACTGCAGCGCCGCCAAATCGACACCCTGTTGATCTCACCCGATGCCGGTCTGCGATCGCTCCCTTGGTCCGCCCTGCACAACGGCAATCAATTCCTTGTGCAGCGGTTTGCCCTCGGCATGACCCCCAGCGTCAACCTCACCGACGCGCGCTATGTCAGCCTCAAAAATTCCCCCGTCCTGGCCATGGGAGCCTCGCAATTTACCGGCGGGCTGCGGCCCTTGCCGGCCGTGCCCGCCGAGCTGGCCATGATTGCTACCGAGCGCGATCGCTCCAGCACCTTCCTCAACGACCAGTTCACAATCGCCAACCTGCAAGCCCAGCGCCAACGCCAGCCCGAGCCGATCTTGCACCTAGCCACCCACGGCGAATTCAAGCCCGGCCAACCCGCCAACTCCTACATTCAGTTTTGGAACCAAGAACGCCTCAGCCTCGATCGACTGCGGGAACTGGGTCTCAACGATCCCCCTGTGGAATTGCTGGTGTTGAGCGCCTGTCGCACCGCCGTCGGCGATTTGAATGCGGAACTGGGCTTTGCCGGTTTAGCCGTGCAGGCCGGGGTCAAGTCAGCCCTCGCCAGCCTTTGGTATGTCAGCGACGAGGGAACCTTGGCCCTGATGAGTGAGTTTTATGAACGCCTGACCAGCACTCCCACCAAAACCCTAGCCTTGCAACAGGCGCAAATCGCCATGCTCGAAGGGCGAACCAAACTGGACAATGGCAACCTCACCTTCGACTCCCGCGGCCCGATTCCGTTGCCATCGCTGCCGGGCCAGTCCCAATCCCTCAGCCACCCTTATTACTGGGCTGCGTTTATCACGATCGGCAGCCCTTGGTAATTGGCAACCCTTAGTAATCGGCAGCCCTTGGTAATTGGCAACCCTTGGTAAGCGACCTCCCGAGATAGCGCCAACAAAAGCCCCCAGACTCATCACCGAGCCTGGGGGAGCGATCGCCGTTGGGGTCATTTCATTGACTAATCATTGACTGACTGCCCGGCGATTGCCAGCAACTGATCGAACCATGACGCTTACTTGTTGGGTTGGGGAGTCATCCGCAAGTAGGGCTTGATTTCGGTCACGCCCTTGGGGAACTTCTGGCGTGCTTCATCGGTAGGAATCGACGGAACCACCACGCAGTCGCCGCCATCAGTCCAGTCTGCCGGGGTGGCCACGCTGTAGTTGTCGGTCAGTTGCAGCGAGTCGATCACACGTAGCAGCTCATCAAAGTTGCGGCCGGTGCTGGCGGGGTAGGTGATCGTCAACCGCAGCTTTTTGTTGGGATCGATGATGAAGACCGATCGCACCGTCAGGGTGTTACCCGTGCTGGAGTTGGGGTGAATCATCCCGTACAGCTCCGACACCTTCTTGTCTGCGTCAGCCAAGATCGGATAGTTGAGGGTCGTGCTTTGGGTTTCTTCGATGTCGCTCGTCCAACCCTTGTGGGAATCAACGCTATCGACGCTCAGGGCGATCGCCTTGACGTTGCGCTTGTCGAATTCCGGCTTCAGGTTGGCAACGCGGCCCAATTCCGTGGTGCAAACGGGAGTGTAGTCAGCCGGGTGCGAAAACAACACCACCCAGCTATCGCCGGCCCAGCTATGGAAGTCGATCGGGCCGTGGGTCGAATCTTGTGTGAAGTTGGGTACGATGTCGCCGAGTCTGAGAGTCATGATCGTTCCTTAAAAAATCAGTCGTGGTGCGGAAAGAATCGTTGGGGCTGGCCAGCTGAGGGGACGCTCAAGCCAGCAAAACCAATGGCTCGGCCGTGCTGCGCCCAGGCATTAGGGCCTGTCATCAGATCCGATCCATGGGGGCTGAAATGGCTGATTTCTATGCCCCAATGGTCGTAACAAGGGGCTTAAGCCCCTTGTCCCCCACGATCTCATAACGGTGGAATCAGGGTTTTGGGCATTTGATGACACCCCCTAAAACCCATTGGATATCATGCCACTAAACCCCGGTTTCCCGACCGGCTTTGCGATCTTTTTGGGGTTTGGGTTTTGAGTCGGGTGGCACTCCTGAGCCAAACCTTTCCATACAAGACCATAACAGCGGTGCTAGCGTGGTTGATCGCTGAGTGGCAATCCCGATCGGGTGATGATCCGCTCCAAAATCTCGCAAATTCTATCGTCAGCCGTCGGAACGGGCGATCAATTTTGTTCTAATTCTTAACGCAACCTTCAAACTCAGATGATCCTGCGCGTTTGGGGATCATCACAGACGCTTAAATCTACGCGATCGCAACCCAGCGTCCAGACGACTCAAATCCACTTCAATCACTCAAATTCACCCCAAAAGCCACTCAAATTCATCCCAAAAGCACAAAGAAAGCACAAAGAATGACACAAACAGTCCGCAACAACGCAAACAACCGGCACTGACATGGGAGATGAAGTGGAGAGTGGTAGTGATTGAGAGAGTGGGCAGCTTGCACCACTGGGGGCAATTTGGAGTTCTTAGGGGAGCTGCGGCCCCCGGTCAGATTTTTCAGATTTTGCTAGATGCTGACCCGGTTCTAGGGTTACCCGTTCTGGGATTGACCCACCCTAGCGCTGGCAAATTAACCCGGCGGCCATCAGGCTGGTCAGGGCTTGATCCACTTCCGAAGGGGTGTAGTGCGAACAGGCGGAAATGGTGTTGGAGCTGATGGCTGTGGATTTGTGGGCCAGCATTTGCACCAACATCAGCACGTCACGCTCTAGGTCGTTGAGCGAGTATTGAGTCCGTTTGCCAGCTTGCAGTTCAGTCATGATCTTGGTTTCTGAATCTCTGTTGAATCTCAGGGGGTAAGAATTGGTGCCCGATCGCACCTGCAGGGTCGCTGTCCAGTTCTGGAAGTGGCTGACACTCCTAAGAATCGGGTTTTTCGGTGGGTTTCGCGGCGATCGCTTGCGGGGTAATCCTGTGAAATTCAGCAGGCTTACTGGCGATCGCGTCATCTCCCGGCTGCGATCGCGATCGCAAGTAGCCTGGGAGAGATCCACCCGCCAGCACCCAAAACATTGCCGGGGAACATCACCGGGAAACATCACCCGGAAACATCACCGGGGTGCGCGGACAGTTCCCCGACCCGACCATGACGGCAGTACAATCACCCTTTGAAACCGGCTTTGGGGCTGCTTGTTGGGAATTGCCATGACTGTACCGACTGATGAAACGGCCACCGCTGCGACTGAGGCCAGCACCGTCACGAATCCCGATCGACTCGATCGCGCCCTGCTGCAAGCGGCCCGGGCCTGGGAAGCCTCACGGGGCGAGCTGGCCTTGCTCTGTGTGCCGGGGATGGTGGATACCCATGTGCGGCGCTTGGAAATGCTGGCGGCCGTGTTGGGCTACCCGTTCTCGGTGGAAGAGTTGGCGCGTGTCCGCCTAACCGTTCAGCAACAGGTGGCCGAAGGGTTTGCTGCCTCGCCCTATTCCCAACTGCTGGTGCGCTACGGCCCAGCCCATCCGCCCTACAAAGGGTTGGTGTGGGATATTCGGCCGGTGGCGGTGTCCTACAGCGATCGGGCCAAATTATTTTTGCAATACCGCCCGCCCGAGGATGTGGAGCGCTATCCCGATGCCAAGGTGATGGATTTGGCGGCGACCCTGCAACCGGCGGCGGCGGCTCCGGTGCTAGATGTGGGTGCGGGCACGGGGCGCAATGCGATTCCCTTGGCGCGACGGGGCCATCCGGTGGATGCGATCGAGTTCACGCCGGAAATGCTGGAGGTGCTGGGCCAAGGGGCGATGAATGCGGGGGTGGCGATCGACTTGCTCAACCAAGACATTCGTGACCCGGCCTTTGCCCCCCGGGCCGATCGCTATGCCCTGATTGTGCTGTCGGGGGTGGTGCAATATTTCAATGATCCGGCTTTCTTACACCAGTTGCTGGGCAAGTTGGCCCCGGCCCTGCGTCCGGGTGGGCAAATGGTGCTGGATTGTTTTGTCACCACCGATGGCTATGAGCCAACGCCCCTGGCTCGCCAACTGTCCTACGTGACCGATAGCTTTTTGCTCACACCACGGGAATTGGCCGGGGCGATCGCTGGGTTGCCCCTACGGTTGGTGTCCGACGAGGCGGCGCTGGACTACGAACGGGCCCACCTGTCGCCTAAGGCCTGGACGGCGCGGGCCTGGTTGGATTCGTGGGCCACGGGCGATCGGCTGTTTACCTTGAACCCGGACGAGCGGCCGCCCCTGTCCCTGCGATGGCTGGTGTATGAGCGGCCGGCGGAGTCGGTTGGCTAGGGTGGCTTGTGGGGCCCTGGCTAGCGCAATCGACTTGGGGTGATACAACCAACCGTTCAATACCGTTCAATACCGTTCAATACCATTCGATCCGATTCAGATCGATTCGATTCAGATCCCGTTAGATTAGGACTGGATCGGAAGACCAACAGCAAGGGGGGATGCGTATGGCGGGTGAATCGTTACGTGATGGCAATTCGGGTGAATCGAGTCGATCGACCCCTTGTATGGGCCGTCGCGCGGATTGGGGAGCTATCCTGCAACGGGGCCAGCAGGCGATCGATCCCCTGTTGCCACCCCCGGAATGGGTGGTGGGTCTGGCGGTGCTGCCAATGCTGACGGGACTGGTGGGGGTGCGGTTGGTGGGCCAAGCCGTGGCGGAGCTGGGCGAGCTGGCCGAGGAAGTGTTTCGGGGCGATCGCCTACCCATTTTGAACTTGGGGCAAGAGACAGACCCGTCACAACCCTAGTGGGGCCGCTATGCCGGCCGAGTCCCCTGCGATCGAGGCCGCTGCGATCGCTATTTGACGAATCATTGGGCCATTCAATAGAATCGGCCGCAACTCAATAGCCGTTCAATAGCCGTGCGATCGCCCCCTTCATCCCGGCTAATCTACTGAGCTATTGAGCGATTACTTCTATATCCGCGTTTGTATATCCGCGTGTTGGTATGACTTTGTCCATTGAGCCTAGCGGTTCGACTGATGCGATCGGCTCGCGATCGCCCTCGGCAGCGGATTGGTATGCCGATCAACTCATGGACGAATTGTTCGGCGACCTAGAGCGATCGCTCGAAGAAGGTGTTGAACTGCTGTCGCCACCGCCGGAACCTTCCCAACCGATCGCCCTGCAATCGGTGGCAGTACCGCCTTTGGTGTTGCCGACCGAAGTGTTGCCCCCGCCGCCCCCGCCCAGGGTACAAGAACCAGATCCAGAATTGATTGAAGCGGTGGCCGATGCAGAGCGGGCCCGCCAATCGGTGCGACTGTTCGATCGCCTCACCATTGGGGTGGCAGCCCTGTCACTGGTGGCCACGGTGGGGCTGTGGTTCCTCAGTCGCAATGCCCAAGCACCCGTGGTGATGGCTGAGGCGACGGCCCCCGGCGCGGCTGACATGACCGACGCAGCGAGCGGGGCGGTGGGTGATCAGCGTACCGATGAGTTTGCGGCCTATATGTCGCGGGCCCTTGATGCGATCGACCGGCGCAACGGTGGTGGCCCCGCTGCCCAACTGCCGGAGCCAGCCGCGATCGCCCAAATTCCTGCCCAGTTGCCCAACACGGGTTTGCTGTTGCCCAGCCCCAGCCCGGGTGCTGCACCGCCCGCACCCAACACCCTCAATAATCCTGGCGCTAATCCCGGTGCTAATCCCGGTGCTAATCCCGGTGCTCCGGCAACGGCCGCAGCAAACTTGCCGGTTTCTAGCAACTTGGTGGAGGCGATCGAGCGCTTGGCCCGCCTGCTAGAGCGCAATCCCAACTTGAGTGCCGCGTTGCCGGTCAATCCGCCACCGGCTGCCCGCCCCGCAGCCCGGACGCTGCCATCGCCGAAGCCCTCGGCCAACCCCACCACCGAGCCTAGCCCCGCAGCGGCGGTTCCCGTTGTCCCCAGTTATGTGTTAGTCGGGGTGCTGGAACTAGCCGATCGCTCCTCGGCCCTAGTGGCGATCGATGGAGTCACACGCCGGGTCTCCCTAGGTGAAAGCGTTGGGGCCAGCGGCTGGACGCTGGTGGAAGTGGTTAACCAAGCGGCCACCCTGCGCCGCAATGGGGAAACGCGATCGATCTTTGTGGGCCAGCAGTTTTAGGGAACCCTGGTTGGGTGAGAACCGGCGACGACCAAGCAGCAAAACAACCATTGGCACAGTGCACCGGAGCGATCGCGTGGGCCTGTTTGATGACTTAACCCAATTCCTAGAAACCCGGCTTGAGGAGTTCCTGCGGGAACACCCGGAGCTGGAGTTGCGCGCCCTCGATGAGCAGTTGCGGGAACAGGAAGCTGATGCCCGGCGATCGCTCACGGAGTTGCAGGGCCGCGAGCAACAGATCAAAACCGAAATCTGGGAAACCGCCCAGGATGTGCAGCGCTGGCATACGCGAATCGCCAAGGTTGAGGCCGCAGGCGAAACCGCCCTGGCCGCAGCGGCTCGGGAACGGGAAGCGGCCCTGTTGCGCCAGGGCAACCAACTTTGGGGGCAAATGCAGGGGATTCGGGCCCGAATTCAAACCTTGGATGATTTGGTGGGGCAGGTGGTGGCCCGCCGCCAGGAAGTGAGCGCCCGAGCCGCCGCCGCCCAAGCCAGCACCAGTCGCGCGGCTAACCCCAACCGCAGCCAAGCTTGGTCAACCACGGGCGATCGAACGGGTGCTGGCCCCGATTCCCTCGAAGAGCAATTCCGGCGCTGGGAAATGGACGACGAACTCGACCAGCTCAAACGCCAAATGGGCCGGTCTTGAGTGGCGATCGGGAAACTCGCTATATTGTTTTTTCGATTTCTGGATCTCCTCATCTCTCGCCTAGTCCTGTTCCCGAACAGCCACACCCCTCCATGTTTCGTCGCTCCTTTTCCACAACTCAGCACACCATCCGATCGCCACAGCGATCGGGACTGGGGTGGTTGCTAGGCCCGACCGGCAGCCTGTTGTTAGCGATCGCCCTCAGCAGTGGCCTAGCCGCCTGTGGCAACAACACCCCCACCGCCCAGCAAAACGCCACCCAGTCTAATCCTGGGGTGCAAATGCCCCCCAAAACCTTGCCAGCCGTAGCCGGTGAATATCCCGTTCAGCAAGCCAGCTACAACAACAGCACGGGCGAATATACCCTGATGCTGCTGAACGCGCCGCCGGGGATGAATCCCTACCGCGTCAGTAATTTGCAGATGGCGCAACTCACGGAAGCAGCCTTGAAAGCGGGCAAAACCAGCTATTTGGCACTGACGGGCAATGGCAGTCAGCCGGTGTTGTATTTACAGCCCAGTTTCAAGATTGAGATGCTGAGTGGCGCACCCACCCCCAACACCCCCAACACCATGCAGGCGGGAATGCAGCCCACCTACTGGCAACCGATGGGTGGTGGCGGTGAGCTAGACATCGACTTGGATTTTCACCAGCCTTACTACTACGTGCCGCCCCCCTATCGTGCGGGGTCGGTGCTAACGGGCTATGGCGGCTATGGTCGCACCTACGAGCGGGCGGCCAGCACCTACCAACAGCGCTACAATGCGCCGCCAACTCCGGTGCAAACGCGCAATTTCCGCACCACCCCCAACCTGCGGCCGTCGCCGGGAGCCAATTCGTTGCCAGGTGCTCCGGGCAATCCTCCGGATAGTGCCCCGATGAACAATCCGGCCAAGGCTTCGTCATCGCGGTTTGGGTCAAATGCTGCGCGCACTGCCTCACCTGCTAGCGTCGATCCGGCCACTCGACCAAGCCCCAACAGCGCCCGATCGAGCGGTTCGGGCTATGGCAGCAGCACCTTCCGCTCTTCGGGGTCGTCCTCGATGCGATCGCGCTCGTCCAACAACTCCAGTCGGCGCAGTTTCGGGAGCGGCCGCCGAAATTGGTATCCCGAAATTGGTATCCCGAAATTGGTATCAGTCGTCGCATCAAGATGCTCAAGCCCCTTGCTCTCGCCATCTCGTCCCGGTGGAATCAGGGTTTTAGGCTAATGGGGTTTTAGGCTAACTGATGCCCCCCATTAGCCCCCGTCCCCCGCGATTGGCTAACGGTGGAATCAGGATTTTAGGAGAAATGGCGACATCCTCTCATCCCCTTATCGCGATGATTGGGGCACAGCAACTCAACCCATTCAGGTTGAGTTGAGGCAATTTAATGACTAACTCTCGGTCTAGAAAGCCTGAATCCATTCCTTGATTTCATAGTCCGTCCAAATCCCATTTTGCCAATAGGGATCTGCTTCAATCAAAGCCCGCACCGCTGCTTCGCTCTCGGCTTCATAAATCCCAAAGACCTTGCTGTTATCCTTGGTGGGTCCCAGGGTGATCAAGATTCCTGCGGTTTTTTGTTGTCCTAAACCCTCTAGGTGTGCTTGCCGGTAGGGTGTGCGTTTTTCGAGGGCGTTTTCGCAGTAGCTGCCAAACAAAATATATTTTGCCATGGGGAAATTGCGTCAATTGAAATAGAAAATCGCGTCAATTGAAATAATAGATGACCTCGAAATGCGATCTCGAAATGCGATTGCTAAAAACCCTGATTGCTGTCTTCCCTTGGCCCAACTTGGGATGAAGGGTTGGGGGGTGCGGGGTCTTTGGCTGATTTGCGCAAGAGGCCTACTGACCTGGGTAGCGTTGGGGTGATCGCTGGCGAGTAAGTCCCAGGCATTATAAGTCCTGAATTTTGCCCCGATCGCGCTGCCCCGATCGCGCTGCCTTGATCGCGCTGCCCCGATCGCGATGACCTAGACGACGGTTTCGGCGGGTTGGTCGGTCGCCTGGGCCCGCTGTTCCTGAAAAAATTGCCCCAACAGGTACAGTGAGCCACATAACACCACGGGCCGATCGCCCGCAAGGGCCCGATCGAGCGCCTCGTCCAGGGTTGCCACCGCCGCCACTTGATCTAGGGGGGTGATTTGCGCGCCTAGCTCGGCCAGGGCTGCTGGCTTGATCGACTGGGGATCCGGCACGGGTACGGTCAGCAAGCGATCGCCCGGCCGCAACAGAGTTTGCAGCACCGTGGCCGCGTCCTTGGTGCTCAACATACCGATCACCCAAGCGATCGGCCCGGGGGTCTGCGATGCCACATAGTTCCGCAGCACTTGGGCTGAGTCGGCGTTGTGCGCGCCATCCACGAGTAGCGATCGCCCCTGCCAGCTTGTCCACTGCAACCGGCCGGGCCAGCGCGTGGCGGCCATGCCGGTTTGAATCGCCTGCTCGGAAATGACCCAACCGGCGGCCCGCAACTGCTGCACCAGGGCGATCGCCACGGCAGAGTTGGTTAGTTGCACCGTCCCCGCCAAGGGCAAAGGATAGAGCACCTCGCCCGATCGGGCATGGGGGCCAATGGCTCCCGCTGGCGGCTCCACCGGTTCGGCTGGCTCCACCCACTGAACCGGACACCCCAAGGCCGCTACCCGATCGCGCAGGACACTGGCCGCCTCAGTGGGCAGGGGCGCGATCGCCACGGGCCGACCCGGTTTCAAGATGCCGGCTTTTTCGGTGGCGATTTGTCCGATGGTGTCGCCCAGCACTTGCCAATGATCTCGCCCGATCGAGGTGATGGCACAGGCGATCGGGTGCTCCACCACATTGGTGGCATCCAAGCGGCCGCCCAGCCCCACCTCCATCACTGCCAAATCCACCCGCTCCTGGGCAAAGTACAACCAAGCCGCCGCCGTCACCTGCTCAAATTGGGTCAAGGTCTGGTGGGATTGCGCGCTGGCGGCCACCACTGCCGTGAGCAAATCCGACAGCACCACTGGCGCGATCGGGCGATCATTGATCGTGATCCGTTCCGACCAATCCACCAAATGCGGCGAGGTGTAGCGCCCGGTGCGGTAGCCAGCCGCCGTCAAAATCGACGAGAGATAGGCGCAGACCGATCCCTTACCATTGGTGCCCGCCACATGAACAATCGGTACTTGCTGTTGCGGATGGCCCAGAGCCGCTAACACGGCCAGCATCCGCTCCAAACCCAGCACAATGCCTAGGGCCTGGGAGGCGGCCAACTGTTGATCAAGAAACTCTGTCATGGTCAGTCAAGGAAACAGGTCAGAAAAGCAGGAATGGTGGTCAAGATTGTGAGCCAAGGGGCGACGGGCTGAACCCCAATGGATATCCCTGGCCACTATGAACAAACAGCGTGAACAAACAGCGTGACTAGCCTATGGCTACGACGGGCCCCGTGCAGTTCTGGGTGATGGGGCGATCGCTGGGGGTTGTGGTTCAGGGTTGGAGAGCCGGAGATTTTGCCGGGAATCGATAATCTGTCAGGGATAGTGGAAAAGGCAGCGGCAGAGTGATGGTTGCCAGAGTAATGGTTGCCAGAGTAATGGTTGCCAGAGTGATGGTTGCCAGAGTGATGGTTGCCAGGGCGACGAGACTTCTTGCACGAATCCCAGCCCTGGTTCCAAATCCCGCGCCTGCTTTGGAACCAGGGGTTGGGGATCAGGGCTGCTAGCCGGTTCGTGCAAGCGGTTTATTGCTCGCAGAGAGTGTTCGTAGAGAGTATTTGCAGAGAGATGGCGTTCGGTATAGGGGCAACATGATGGAGCGAGTCCGGGGATGCTGCGCGATCGGGCGGGGGCGATGGTGGTTGGGGTTGGGATTGAGATTGGGTAGTTGGCTGGTGTGTGGGGTGGCCCCTGGGCTGCCTGCTGCGGCCCTGCCTGCCTTGATCGATCTGCCCGATCGCCCGATCGCTCCCGTAGCCCCCGCGATCGCGCCAGAATCCTCAGTCTACTCCTTAGACCCGAAGCGCAATTCAACCGATCGCGACCAATTTGAACAGGCCTGCCGGGACTATGGGGCCGGTCGCTGGGCGGCGGCGGCCGCGGGTTGGCAACGGGCGGCCCGCCAAGCGGCCGAGCGCGGCCATTGGCCCAGTCAAGCGGCGGCGCTCAATGGCTTGAGTCTGGCTTTGGGTCAACTCGGTGATCGAGCTGGGGCCAGCCGCGCCGTTGAGCAGAGCTTGACCCTACTGGCATCGGTGCGATCGCCCCAGGCCGATCTGTTACGGGCGGCGGCCTTGAACCAACGGGCCCGGCTGGAGTTGGCTGCTGGCCAAGCTACCCAGGCGGTGCAAACCCTGAGCCAAGCGGCGACCCTCTATCGCGCCAGGGGCGATCGGGCTGGGGTGATGGGAACCGCCCTGAACCAGGCCCAAGCTCTGCAACTGTTGGGACTTTACGGCCGATCGCTGGCCACTATCGAAGCCCAAGTGAATCTGGATCGTGGCCCGGGCGATCGGCTTCAGGGATTGGGACTGCTGGCTGCGGGTGAGTCCCTGCGGGGCTTGGGCCAGTTGGATCGATCGCTGGCTGTGCTGGAGCGGGCCCGCAGCATCTTGGATCCAGGGCTGCCGGCCGATCGCGTGGCGGTGCAGTTGGCGATCGCCCGCACCCGGGGTTTGCTGGCCCGCCAGGCCCGCCACCAACGCAATCTCGCCGATCCCCAGGTGGCTGCTCTCCAGCAAGCTGCCCTTAGCGCCTTTGACCAAGTGATTGCCCTGGCCCGCCAGCAGAACCCCCAGGCGATCCAGTGGGTCTGGGCCCAATTCGAGCGCTGGGATTTGCTACAACCTTTGCCCAACAAAGAAGCAACGCCCATTAAACCCAGCAAACCCAGCACGGAGGAGCTAGGGGCGATCGCCACCACCTTGGCGGGCTTACCCTCGGGACGCGATCGGGTGGCGGCAGAATTGCGCTTGGCCCACTGGCAAGCGGCGATCAGCGATCGGGCAACAGCGGCCAACACCCTAGTGCAAGCGGCCGAGCGGGCGTTGGCCTTGGGCGATCGGCGGATGGCTGCGGCGGCCTGGGGTGAATTGGGTGAACTTGCACGCCAGCAGGGCCAACTCACCCCAGCAGCTCGCTGGCTCGATCGTGCCTTGGCCTTGGTGGAGGGGCTGGCTGTGCCGGAAGTCAGCTACCGTTATGCCCGATCGTTGGGGCAATTGCGGGCCCAACAGGGCGATCGACCCGGGGCGATCGCTGCCTACCGCCAAGCTACCCAAGCGATCGCCCAACTGCGGAATGACCTGGCCGGGACGGACCCAACCACCCAGTTTTCCTTTCGCGATCGAGTCGAGCCGATTTACCGGGAATTTGTGGATCAGCTCCTGAGCGACAACCCCAGCCAGGAGGACTTGCAAGCGGCCCGATCGACTATCGAAGCCCTGCAATTGGTGGAGCTGGAAAATTTCTTTCGTCAAGCCTGCTTGGATGCGCGCCCGGAACCGATTGATCAAGCGATCGATGGCCGCACGGACACTGCTGCGATCGAGGCGATCGTGCTTGACAATCGCGTGGCGACGATCCTCAAGTTGCCGGGCCAGCCCCTGCAATACGCCTCCGTGCCAGTGCCCAAAGCCCAAGTCCTGAAAGCCCTGCAACAACTACAGCGGGCGGTGCAGGATCCCTCCATTTCCAGCCGCGATCGCCTGCGCCTGTCCCAACAGGTCTATCAATGGTTGGTGGCTCCGATGATCACCCAGCTCGATCGCGCCGGGGTCGATACGTTGGTCTTTGTGCTGGATGGAGCGTTGGCGAATATCCCGATCGCCGCGCTCCACGACGGCCAGCGCTACTTGTTAGAGCGCTACAACACCAGCCGCGCCTTGGGTTTGCAGTTGTTTGCCCCCAAGGCCAGTGACCCGCGATCGCTCTCGGTGTTGGCGGCCGGCGTGGCCGAAGCGGCCCCCAGCTTTGACCAAGAGCGGCTCGATCCCCTGCCCTTCGTGGCCGATGAGCTGGAAATTTTGACCGCAGCCCTGCCCAGCCTGACCTTGCGCGATCGGGCCTTGACCGAAACGGCCTTTCGCCAGGCCCTGCAAGACAGCAACGCCCCGATCGTCCACATCGCCACCCATGCCCAGTTCAGCTCCCAAGCCGATCGCACCTTTTTGTTGGCTTGGGATCGCCGGATTGCGCTGGGTGAGTTCGATCAGTTGTTGCGACGACCAGCCCGCCGACCCCCGATCGAACTGCTGGTGTTGAGCGCTTGCGAAACCGCGCGTGGGGACGATCGAGCCACCTTGGGCCTCACAGGGATTGCGATCCAAGCAGGTACCCGCAGCGTTTTGGGCACACTCTGGCAAGTGAGCGACGAATCCACCGCCCTGCTGATGGGTGACTTTTATCAACAATTGCGAGCCGGAACGACCAAGGCCGAAGCCCTGCGCCAAGCCCAACTGGCCCTGCTAAACAATCCCAATTTCCGCCATCCGTTCTACTGGGCCCCCTATCTACTGGTGGGCAATTGGTTATGATTTGCCCGCAGCGATCGGGCAGTCATCGGCTGCATTCGTGGTCAAACCGCTTCCCTCAGTGCCCCCCTGCTGTGTTGTTTTATGATCAATCCCATGCACCCCATCCCTCAGATGCCCCGCTGTTACACAATCGGCGCGATCGCCAGCCTCGTTGCCGTCAGTGCGATCGGGCTACCGGCGATCGCAGCCCCCGCCGATCGGTTCCAAACGCCTTCCGGCAACATTCACTGCCTGGTTTTCTCGGCAGAGAACGGACAAAATCGCTTGCGGTGTGATGTGCTCGAAAACCAAGCCCAGATTCCGCCCCAGCCCGCAGACTGTCCGCTGGACTGGGGCAATGTGTTCACGATGGGCGATCGCCAGCCCGGTAAGTTTGGCTGTGCGGCCGATACGGTGTTTGATCCGAGCCATCCGGTGTTGCGCTATGGGCAAACTTGGAGTTTTGGTGGGTTTCGCTGTGATGCCACCACCAGTCGTCTCCGTTGCCGCAATAGAACCGGGGACTTCTGGGAACTGAGCCGCGAACACCAACGGTTCTATTAGAAGTAGAAGCAGCCGTCACTAATTCACTAACAATTGCTGCAATTGACTAGCAAATGCAGCAATCAGGAAGCTTCCTGCTTCATCGCGGCGAAGTCGGCTCCATCCGCTCCTCAGGCTGACACGACCGGACTGGCCGCCTTTTGCAGATTGAGCGCTGCATTCAAGTCGCGATCAATCTGCAATCCACAGTGATCACAAGCAAACACCCGT
>RDXB01000013.1 GCA_004292515.1 Oscillatoriales cyanobacterium | reverse complement strand
GGCCCTAGGGTGATCGATCGGGTCTGCCACCCCCTCGAAACTGGATCGGGGACGCGATCGGGGACGCGATCGGGGCGCACTTCCCAACATTTTGTTGCTAAGGGCCGGTACGAGCGGGGTTTAGGGACAGCCGACCGCGATCGAGATGAAATAATGGAGCCGAACTGATTGCAGTCAAACTGATTGTAGTCAAACCAGATGAATTGACTGGATCAAGTGAATTGACTGGATCAAGTGAATTGACTGGATCAAGTGAATCGACTCAACTAAGTGGATTACGCTGAATCGATCGAAGCATTCTAAGGGCGAGCGAAAAGGCACAAAGCATGAAGGGGCGCGCGTTTTTTTCAATTTTGGCGGCGATCGCCATTTCCCTCGTTGCGGCCGGAGCGGCCGGAGCCTTGTGGATTGCTAGCAACAGCCCCCTGAGTCTGTTGCAGGGGATTGCCGGGGCCCAGCCCGAAGCAGCGGTGCTAGTTCCCAAACAAGCGCCCGTGATGGTGTCCTTGCTGGCCAATCCCGATCGGGTCGAGGCCCTGCGCCAGGCGATCGCTCCCCTGGGGCGGCGGCGATCGGCCCGACACGAATGGCAGCAGGCCCGCGATGCCTGGTTGAACCGCAGCAGCCTGAACTACGATCGCGACGTGCGACCCTGGCTGGGCGAGGAGCTGACCCTGGCCGTCACCACCCTGGACATCGATCGCGACCCCAGCAATGGCCGCCACCCTGGCTACCTGCTAGCCGCTGCCACCCGCGACCCCGACCAAGCGCGGGAGTTTTTGCAACTGTTTTGGCAAAAACAAGCCCTGAACGGTAGCAACCTAATTTTTGAGCAATACAAAGGGGTCAAGATCGTGCGGGGCGAGGCCCTAGACGTGATCCCGCGCGGCTGGGCCAACTTGGCCGCCCGGGGCGGCAAACCATCCACCCAAACGGACTTGGCCACGGCCTTGGTTGCCGATCGCTTTGTGCTGTTGGCGAACGATCCCAAGGTGTTGCGCGAAGCGATCAACAATGTGCAAGCGCCCGACCTGAGCCTGGTGCGAGAACCGGACTATGAACGGGCGATCGCGGCCCTGCCCGAACGCCACTTGGCGATCGCCTATCTCAGTCCCAGTGGTTTGGGACAATTGCTGGAACCCGCCACGCCAAACCGTCGCCGAGCAAGCAAGCTGTTGCCGTCCGATTGGTTGGCGGCCTTGCCGTTGCGTGGTGGCGCGATCGCCCTGATGGCCGATCGCACCGGTCTGCAAGCAGAAACCGCCTGGATCGCCACCGATGACCATCCCCTGGCCGCCGCTGACCCGGCCCTCAGCGAGCCGGTGGCCGCCACCCGCTACTTGCCCACAAACGCGACGATCGCCGCCAGTGGCCGTGACCTAAATCAACTTGCGACCCAACTCCAACAAGCCTTTGCCGACGGCCCCCTTGCCCCAACGATCGCCCCGGTCTTGGCCCAGTTCCAAACCCAATCGGGTCTGAATGTGCAACAAGACCTGCTGGGCTGGGTGGCGGATGAGTTTGCCCTAGGCCTTGTGCCGGTCAAGGTGGGCGATCGAGCCGAAGAACGGGCGTTGGGCGAATTTCCCGGCGACTGGATCTTTGTGGCGCGCCGCACTCCTGACACGGCCGCAGCCCTCGATCGGATCGACAGCCTGGCCAAAACCCAAGGCCTCACGATCGGCAGCCTAGATCTCGACAGCAACCAAAGCGCCACGGTTTGGACTCAGTTGATTGCCCCCTCTAATGCGGGATTGATGGGGTGGCGCAACAGCGATCGGGTCAGCACCCAAGTGCAAGGGGCGCGGGCCACGGTGGGCGACTACGAAATTTTGGCCACCTCCGTTCCTGCTTTGGCGGCGGCCGTGCAGGCGGGTCGCGACCCAGAATCTTCCCTGACGGGCGATCGGCTCTGGCAAGCCACCACCGCGGCTTTGCCCAGCCCCAACGATGGCAACCTCTATTTCGACTGGCCCGAGTCACGGCCGGTGGTGGAGCGATTGATTCCCCTATTCCGGTTGATTGAAGTGCCCCTGCGGCCGCTGTTTGAACGGCTCGATCGTCTCAGCCTGACCACCGAAGGCGGCCCCGAAAACCTCCGCCGCCTCTCGATCGCCGCCCGCTGGACAAGCTGGTAATGGGCAATCGGTGAGGGAGTGCATCAGGTTGAAGTGGAATTGATCAAGTGGAGAGGCAGCTCAACTGACAGCCGAAGGTGGTGATGTGGTTGCGGCGGGGCTGGTTGCTCATGGCTCTGGCGGGGCGATCAAGACTCTTCGTTCCAGAGCAGGATGTTGCTCACCAATCGATCAGGATCAAGCTTGACGGTTCTCTTTTTGAGAACTAAAATGAATTCGTTAACTCATTCGCTGCTCTCCCCAGAGCCATGCAAACAGGAGGTGCTAATGCTGCAAGGTGCAAAATTTAAGGGCTAGTCAAGATGCACATTATCAGTCGAAAGCCAGTTCGTGAGTTTTGTAAGCTCCACCCGATGGCCGAACCCAGCCTACAACGATGGTTCAAAATTGTTTCAAAAGCCAAATGGACAAGTTTTGAGGATGCCAGAAAAACACTTTCAAGTGTTGATCGTGTAGGTGAATTTCTGGTTTTCAATATTGGTGGAAATAGGTATCGACTGATCGTCGGACTAACAAATTACTGTCATCTGCAAGCGGATGGATCACTGAACAATGCCAAGCTTTTTATCAAGAAAATTTGCACTCACGCCGAGTACAGCAAGATTAAGATTCCCGATGATTTAAGAAGAAGATCCAAAAAGCAAAGTTGATGTCCAGTTTAGCCTAGCCATCAACCGAAGATAGGGGCTTCGGCCCCTTCTCCCTGAAGTTAGAGTAGCTTGAACAGCAGATAGCAGGTTTACTCCAGAGACGAATGATATGTAAATCGTCACTCTCCAAAGCACTAAGTCATACATACAGAAAACCCATACAGAAGCACACACACCCAAGCCATGCTGGCAGCCCTTGATCCAAAGTCATATTCACAACTACTGGCAGAAGTTCAGCCGACTGTCATCCAGACTGAGGAAGAATATGATCGTCTGGTGGATCAAATCGATCAATTATTTTTTCGTGAAGACCGATCGCCCGAAGAAACTGCCCTGCTCGATCTGTTGACATTACTCGTGAGCAGCTATGACGATCAGCACTATGCGATCGCCGATTGCTCTGGGCGCGAAGTGCTTTTGGAGTTGATGGAAGACAATGGACTCAAGCAAGCCGATTTGGTTGGTGTGATTGGCTCCAAAGGCATTGTCTCTGAGGTGATTAATGGCAAGCGCGATATTTCCAAGAAACAAGCCCAGCGGTTAGGCGAATTCTTTGGATTGCCGTACACGGTCTTTCTCTAATTCCTATCTTAACCGTCGTAGACAAGGGGCTTAAGCCCCTTGCCCCTAGGATCTGAGTCATGGCATAGCAGTTGCTGTCCATGAGCGATCGAGTGTGAAATCAAACAGATTGGCTGACGATCGCCCCGAGTTTTTTCATCACTTGCAAAACCGTTGCTAAATCATCTGCGCGATCGAGAATTAATTCGGGTGATTTGTCGTACTGCCAACGATCGAGCGGCGTATCAGAACCATCGGCAAAGGTCAGCACTTTGGCTAATTTTAAAAATACAAAACTACTGCCATTGGTGACTAGACCAAACCGGGCTTGCCGATCGGGAGGAGCCGCCAACATATAGCCCAACACTTGTGGAATACCGACTTTTACCGAAAATTCAGCTCGTTTTGATTCGATCGCCAGCACCCACAAACGCCCTATCAACACCAAAATATCCACTCGTCCCCGCAGTTTTTCGCCCCCAATTTGGTTAGCATCCCCAGGGAGATCGACCACAAGTTCTACTGAAGTTTCCGTATCCACATAGAACGGTGGCAAAAAGAAACCCGCCAAATCGAGTAAGGGCGCAACGACAGCCAACTTAACCGTATTTTCGAGCACCGATCGCCGCTCCAAGTTCGCATAGCTGGCTTGGATTCGTTGTAGCCGATCGCGCTCGATCGCCCCCAACTCCGGCAACCGATCGCACCACTCCTGAAAGAAATCTGGATCATCACTGCGCTGGAGGCCAAACCGCTGTTCGAGATCCTGGAGCGTTAGTTGTTCGATCGCCACTGTGGTTGTCATCCCATGTCTCCATTTCAGCAGCTTTAGCTTGTTTCCCGTGCCCTGAGAGCGATCCTAAACCCTGGCGACCGGTCACAAGGTTACGAAGTTGATACACTGATTGAGTTGACCTGCAAGGGGCTAACGATCTCCCCTCAACCGGATGTGATCCGGTCGATCGCCCAAGCTACCTGCCCCTCCCCCCTCAACGATTCAAGTAAGGAATTTCTAACCCAATGACCGTCGCGCCCGTAAGTTTGCCGCAACTGGTAAAACACGAAGTTAAAGACCTGGCTCTGGCCCCCATGGGTCGCCAGCGGATTGAATGGGCGGGCCGCGAAATGCCGGTGCTGCGCCAAATCCGCGATCGCTTCGCCACCGAAAAGCCCTTCGCCGGGTTGCGCCTGGTCGCCTGCTGCCACGTCACCACCGAAACCGCCCACTTGGCGATCGCCCTCAAGGCCGGCGGCGCGGATGCGGTGTTGATTGCCAGCAACCCCCTCTCGACCCAAGACGACGTGGCCGCCAGCCTCGTGGTGGATGAAGGGATCTCGGTGTTTGCCTACAAGGGCGAAGACACCGAAACCTATCTGCGCCACGTGAACATCGCCCTCGACCACAAGCCGAACGTGATCATCGATGACGGTTCCGACGTGACCGCCACTTTGATCCAACAGCGCCAACACCAAATTGCTGACCTGATTGGTACTACCGAAGAAACCACCACCGGCATTGTCCGCTTGCGGGCCATGTTGCGGGATGGCGTGCTGACCTTCCCGGCCATGAACGTCAACGATGCGCAAACCAAGCACTTCTTTGACAACCGCTACGGCACGGGCCAATCGACCCTCGACGGGATCATCCGCGCCACCAACATTTTGTTGGCCGGTAAGACGATCGTTGTGGCGGGCTATGGCTGGTGCGGCAAAGGCACGGCCATGCGCGCGCGCGGTTTGGGCGCAAACGTGATCGTCACCGAAGTGGAACCCGTCCCCGCGATCGAAGCGGTGATGGATGGTTTCCGCGTGATGCCGATGGACGAAGCGGCCGCCCTGGGCGACCTGTTCGTGACCGTCACCGGCAACAAGCACGTGATTCGCGGCGAGCATTTCGCCCAGATGAAGGACGGGGCGATCGTCTGCAACTCCGGTCACTTCGACTTGGAAATCGACCTGAAGGCCCTGAAGGCCCAATCGTCGGAAGTGAAGACCGTCCGCAACTTCACCGAAGAATATCGCCTGACCAGCGGTAAAT
This sequence comes from Oscillatoriales cyanobacterium, assembly GCA_004292515.1. GTDB lineage: Bacteria > Cyanobacteriota > Cyanobacteriia > CACIAM-69d > CACIAM-69d > CACIAM-69d. Next base: position 6,204 of record RDXB01000013.1, on the reverse strand, counting down.
CTGTGATCGTGTTGGGTGAAGGTCGCTTGGTGAACCTGGCGGCGGCCGAAGGCCACCCCAGCGCCGTGATGGACATGAGCTTTGCCAACCAAGCCCTGGCTTGCGAATACCTGGTGAAGAACAAGGGCCAACTGGAGCCGGGTCTCTACTCGATTCCCGATGATGTCGATCGGGAAATTGCTCGGTTGAAACTGGCGGCTATGGGCATCGCGATCGACTCCCTGACCGCTGACCAAATCGAGTACATGAACTCCTGGACGGAAGGCACATAATCGCCACGCTTGCCCTCGGGGCCGGATGCTTGATCTCGTTACCACACACCCAACTCACCGATTTTGTTCACCGCGTTATTTGTGATCTCTATGGAAAAGTGGATTGTTGAAATTATTGGTTCCCTGGGCTATTTCGGCATTGGGTTCCTGATGTTTTTAGAGAATCTGTTCCCGCCAATTCCCTCAGAATTAATCATGCCCTTGGCGGGGTTTACGGCTTCGCAACCGAATAATAATTTGGAGCTGATCCCCGCGATCGCAGCAGGCGTGATCGGCACGGTGTTGGGAGCCTATCCCTGGTACTACATCGGCAAACTGGTCAGCGAAGAACGCCTAGAGCGTTGGGCCGACAAATATTTCAAATGGATCGGGATTTCTGGTGAGGATGTCGGCAAATCCAAAACCTGGTTCCAAAAGCATGGAGCCAAAGCTGTGTTTTTGGGTCGGATGGTTCCGGGGATTCGGACGCTAATTTCCCTCCCGGCAGGGATCGAAGAAATGCCGATCATTCCGTTCACGATCTACACAACGATCGGGACGATTATTTGGACAACTGCCCTCACCACCTTGGGTTATAAGCTCGGCTCTAACTATGAGCTGGTGGATGAATATCTTGCCCCAGTTTCTAAGATTGTCTTGGGAATTTTGGTGTTCGCCTTTGCGGCTTGGCTGGTTAAGCGAAACCTGGATTTACGCAACAAGGGCAACGGGTAAAACACGGGTGAAACCGAGACACTGGCGGAGGGCGTAAGGCGTTACGCCCCTACAAGAAACGGGAAAAAATAGGAATAATTCAGATCGGGGTGGGCTGGGCCTGCCCCGATTTGTTTGAGATGAATCGATCGACTGGAAAATAGCAACCATGGCAGAAGTGGCGGCGATCGCCCTGGATATTGGGCGCAAACGAATTGGGGTGGCGGGGTGCGATCGGCTGGGGTTAATTGCCAGCCCGATCGCGACCATTGAACGGCGATCGTTTGAACAAGATGTGGCTGCCCTGCAAGCGATCGCCCAGGAACGACAGGCCACAGTGTTGGTGGCCGGGTTGCCGCTGATGATGGATGGGGAGGACAGCGCCCAAACTCGTCATGCTCGCAAGTGGGCCAAGCGCTATGCCACGGCGATCGGGCTGCCCGTCGTGTTGGTGGATGAACGGCTGAGTTCGGTGGAAGCTGAGGAATTGTTGCGATCGCGCGGTTTCCAACCTTCGCAGGACAAGGGCAGCATCGATCGCTATGCGGCGGCAGCGATTTTGCAACGTTGGCTGGATGAGCAACGGATTTGAATTCAGCCAAAGTCGCTATCCTGGGAAGGAATAGCCCGCTGCATTGGCGTTGGAGGATGGTTAAATGACCGCTAGCTTAAGCGCTCCGGCTGCTGCTGAGTCAACCCCAGAGGCGATCAACCTAAATCAGTTTCTGGAGTTGCCTGATACTGAGCCTGCGAGTGAATTTATTGACGGGAAAATTATTCAAAAGCCAATGCCCCAAGGAGAACACAGCACGCTACAAGCAGACTTAGTGGCAGCGATTAACGCCGTACTTAAGCAGCGAAAGATCGCACGGGCTTATACGGAACTGCGCTGCACATTTGGTAATCGGGCAATTATCCCTGATCTATCCGTTTTTCAGTGGGATCGGATTCCTCGAAATGCAACGACTGGCCGGGTTGCTAATCAATTTTTAATCCCGCCAGATTGGGCGATCGAAATTTTGTCACCCAAGCAAGCGAGCCTGAACATTATTGATAAGTTGCTGCATTGTGCCGAGCATGGAACACAAGTAGGCTGGCTAATTGACCCAGCTCAAGGCGCAGTTTTAACCATCAATCGTGATTGTCAAATTGCTGTTTTGCGCCAGCCCAGCGATCGCCTACCCGTTCCCGATTTTGCAGCTGATTTTCAATTGACTGTCGGTGAATTATTTGACTGGCTCGCGGTTTAGACAAGATTAGAAAAGATCTGAGCAGCACTACCTTAAGCATCGGTAGAACAAGGGGCTAAAGCCCCTTGCCCCCACAACGTTTGGCGCGTGCCAAAGTCTGAAGATACTGTTCAGAAAGCCTCTAAGCTCCGACCGCTTCTTTGGCGGCGTAGAGCACCTCGGCGGTGATTTCTGCGAGACCGCGATCGCGCGCGAATTTCTCGGTGTTGCGCTTCACTTTGCCGCGCACAAATCCCGGCACACGGTTCAGCTCTACCAACCCATCTCGGCTCCAGTTTAGATCTGCATCCGTCGAAACCGACTTGGTAATCACTTCCTTGGTGTCATGGCCGCCAAAGATTTCGAGCAAGTGATCTTCCATGCCCAGGGTGAAGGAGTTGTAGACCAAATCAACAATTTGATTGGCTCCCTCATAGCCCAAATAGGGTCGATAGCCCACGGGGAAATTCTGAATGTGAACCGGCGCAGCAATCACCCCGCAAGGAATGTCTAGCCGCTTGCCCACATGGCGTTCCATTTGGGTTCCAAAAATCGCGGCCGGTTCAATTTCAGCGATCGCATTGGCCACCACCGTGTGATCATCGGTAATCAAGACGCGATCGCAATATTCGCTAACCTGATCTCGAAACCAATCGCCATCATACTGACAGTAAGTACCCGCCAAAACCACATGAATCCCCATTTCCCGCGCCAGGATCTTCGTGATGGCAGCCGCATGGGTATTGTCACCAAACACGACGGCTTTTTTGCCGGTGAGATTTTGGCAATCGATCGAGCGGGTAAACCAAGCTGCTTGGGAGGCGAACCGGGTTTGCTCGTCGATGAAGCCCTCATAATCAACCGAGTGACCCTGCTCAGTCAAAACCGCTTGGATCGATCGAATACAGCGGGCCGTTTCCACAATGCCCATCGGGGTAATGTCTACAAAAGGCGTGCCAAATTCTTGCTGTAAATATTGCGCCGCTAGCCCACCAATTTCTCGATAGGGCACCAGGTTAAACCAGGCTTGGGGCAAATGCTTCAGCGTTTCGACAGAAGCCCCATCGGGAATCACCACATTCACATCAATACCTAACTCTGCCATCAAGCGTTTCAGCTCAGTGCAGTCGTGGCGATTGTGAAAACCTAGGGTGGTTGTACCCAGAATATTGACCGAGGGGCGATCGGTTTTTTGGGTTGCGAGATTGCCTTGCTTGCGACCCTTTTCAATATAAAACTTGACGATTTGTTGCAGGGTTTGATCCGCCGCTTGCAGCTCGTTCACCCGGTAGTGATTCACATCTGCAAACAACACATCGCCCTTAGCATCAATCTGGGCCCGAGCCACAAAGTTCTGCAAGTCTTCTTGCAAAATGCTGGAGGTGCAAGTGGGAGTCAACAGGATTAAATCGGGGGTTTCTTCGCGATCTTTGCGAACGATATTATCAACAACTTTTTCTTGAGACCCTTGGGCCAACACATTGCGATCAACCACGCTGGTGGTGACGGGGGTATAGTCGCGTTCCCGTTCCAGCATCGATCGCATCACATTGAAATAGTCATCACCCAAGGGTGCATGCATAATCGCATGGACATTTTTAAAAGAACTGGCAATTCGTAGCGTGCCAATATGAGCGGGGCCAGCGTACATCCAATAGGCCAATTTCATCGATCGAGTCCCCAAAACCAAAAAGTGATCATCACTGACGCAGTTGCCCAAAGCGCGATCAAGCCAGCTAGGCAATTCATGCAGAAATCACCTAGGGATGATCGTTCCTACTCCTTCAGGAACATCGCCAGCAGTTGTGTCAGTGCTGCCACATTTGATTGTCTCAGACTGGTTTCTGATCCCCGTGAAACATGAAGCATTGCAACGTAAACAAAAACCCCACAACTGTTGCGAAAGCTAACAACAACTGCGGGATTTTAATCAAAAGTTGATGAAGGTTTAAACTGGCTAGACGGCTGCGGACTCGATCGCCTCTACCGCGCGCTCGTCGTGGGCCGGCAACTCCAGGCAATAGCCCGCACCGTAGACCGTTTTGATGTAGCGCGGGTGGCGTGGGTCGGGTTCGAGCTTGGTGCGCAGGTGGCGAACGTGAACACGGATCGTTTCGATGTCGTCGTTGGGATCGTAGCCCCAAACCTCTTTGAGGATTTCGCTGGGGGCAACGGTTTGCCCATGCCGTTGCAGCAAGCAGTGCAGCAATTCAAATTCCAGGTGGGTGAGCTTAACGGTTTTGTCAAACCAAATGGCTTCAAACCGTTCAGGCACTAGGGTGAGCGGCCCATAATTAAGGATTTCGCTGTGCTTGGCGGCTTGGGGAATGCGATCGGTACGCCGCAGCAGGGCCCGCACCCGTGCCAACATTTCTTCCACTTCAAAGGGCTTGGTTAAGTAATCGTCGGCCCCGGCATTGAAGCCTTCAACTTTGTGTTGGGTTTGTCCCAAAGCCGTCAACATCAAAACCGGAATATCTGCTGTGCGCTCGTCCCGTCGCAACCGCTGGCAAACCGTGAAGCCATCGACCTTCGGCAACATGATGTCTAACAAAATCAGATCGGGCATTAATTGCAGGGCCAAGGCTTGGCCCTTGATGCCATCGGTGGTCTGATTTACGTCGTAGCCCGCCATCTCCAAGTTGACGGCCACCAGGTCGGAAATGGCTGGATCGTCGTCAATGACAAGAATACGTGGCATGGCCTTTGGCTCCGGAAAACGTGCGATCGCGGACAGTAGCAGCGGGACTGCCCTTGACCGGATTATAAAGCTGCTGACAAGGATGCTCAAAAATCACTCTTTTGTTTTAGCAATCGTTCGCAACGCTTGGTAACAGTCTGAAATGTTTCCCAGCACTTCCTGACAAAATCGTGGACGGGCCTAGGGAGTGTCGCCCTTTCGCCCGAAATCCTGATTCCACCGGGAGCGGATCGTTTGGGCTACAAGGGGCTTAAGCCCCTTGTTACGACGACTGGGGCAAGGAAAATCAACCGTTTCAGTGGCCCTATCGAAAATGACGACAGGCCCTAAGGATCTGGCGACCGCTTGTGCGATCCAGCAACCAAGCGCCATCGGTTGTCTTGAGCGGGGCTTGAATGGTGCTGGGTTTGAATGATCGGGTTTGAATGATCGGGTTTGAATGATCGGGTTTGAATGATCGGGTTTGAATGATCGGGGTTTTAAAGATGCACCTGGCTGAGGATGGCGCGCAGGCGATCGTAGTCGTCTTTGAGCAACACGCTGAGGGTGCGCCCGGCCTGGACTAACCATGCGCGATCGCCTTGCCGCAGTTGGTAGACCTCGCGCAAGGTGGCAGCAATCAGCGCATCGGTGGGGATACCGGTCATCTGCAACAGGGTGCGCAAAAAGTCCATCTTGGCGGTGAATTCGACCACCTCTTGGCGATCGCACCCATAGACGGCCTGGTGAATTTGCGGTGGACGGGGTGGCAAGTGCTGATAGATCGTGCCCTGAATCAGATTGGCCCCCACCTGTTGGATCGGGGCGATCGCTGCCACGTTCACGCCCTCGGGCCCGATCGCGTCGGGATTAAAGGCCGCCAAGGGCACAAAGCCCACGATCGCCACCCGAAACTCGGTTTTCAACATCGAGAAGATCTGCGGCTGCTGTTCCCGCAAATCATCCAGAGACAGGCCCAGCGCCTGGGCCCGGTGCACCGAGTCGATCGGGGCCGTGGTGGCGTGATAGACAATCCCATAGATTTGGTTGCCGGAATCCTCATCGCGCGATCGCACCCAACTGCCAAAGGGCGGCATCGTTGGGAAATTGAGGGTTTCTGGCTCCAAGCACTGGGCTAAATATTCTGTCGTAGCCGTTTCGATCACCTCGGCCCAATGGTGGGCCGGGCGATCGCGCGGGGCAAATTGCGGTAACGGTAAACGCATGGGTGATCCGTCACTAATTCACTAACAATTGCTGCAATTGACTAGCAAATGCAGCAATCAGGAAGCTTCCTGCTTCATCGCGGCGAAGTCGGCTTCATCCGCTC
>RDXB01000069.1 GCA_004292515.1 Oscillatoriales cyanobacterium | reverse complement strand
GAGCAGCATCTGTTCAGTGTATGACAGCCCCTAGGATGGATTCGCGTTTTTCAGAGAATGTGAGGAAATGACAGGAAATCAATCACTGTTGATTAACCCTTCGGGAATGATCTTGGGGCAACTACTCCGCTGCGATCGCGCTAGCTTCTAGTTGCTGACAGGCCTCTAGGCCCAATGCGGGATTCGTTCGATAGATTTCTGCTGGCACCCACACCGACACGGTGCGATCGGCCGCAACCCGATACAAATAGTCCACTCCCGCATCGAATAGGGGGCCCACGCGCAGGTTGGAAAAGTCATCTTCAGCGCTCTCAAAGCCGAAGCGCACTACGATTTGAGCCACCAAACACCCCGGCGTGTCGATCGACTCTCCGGAAATCTCTCGCTCCTGCCAAAACTTGTCTAGAAAAGGCTCCAACACCGGCAAGACCTTCTCGGGCTGACCGTTGCGGCTCGAATAGACGATGGCAGGATTGCCTTCAACCAGGATGTGACAGGCCGTGCTCATAACCGCGCTCAAAGACTCTCGAAAAGACCCAAATGCTTGCAACACCTCCATCAAACCATCAAAACAGTCTTCATCTCGAAAAATTTTGAGTAGGATAGTCTGCGAGACCGCCCCCGCCCTGGGTGCAATAGTCCCGCGAACGCAGAGTTAACCTCGTTAGATTTTTTCGATGGCACCGACGAACCCGCAACTGGAACGCGCCAAGCATGGCGACCCGGAAGCGATTGCTGCCTTGATGCGGCGATCGCTCGAACCCAAAGGCATCAACGTTCAAGCCGAAAGCGGCGGCGACGTGCTGCGTGTGGTCTTAGAAGGCTCGCAGCCCGTCAACCGAGAGGCTTTGCTGGCTTTCATTCGCAAAGGGATGCTCCAGTTGGGGGTGAGCGGCTTGCGATCGATCGCCGTTGAATGGCGACAGCCCGGCAGCCTGCTAACTGATTGGAACGATTCGATTTCCCTTGATGACGACATGCCCTACGTCGGCTTTGACGATGCGGTCAGCATGTCGCAAATCGAGGAACCCGAAATGCCCCCGATCGCCACAGATGACCTACCCGACAGCGACATGGGCTATGGAACGGGGTATGACATGTCGAACATGACCGACTACGACAGTGATCCGCTCGAAGACGAGTCGATCGCACCGGAAGAGACGGCCTCAGCTCAGATCAAGAAAAAGAGCACCACCAGCCCCTTGGTTTTGGTGGGCTTGGTGGGAGCTTTGGGCGCTGGCCTTTGGTACTTCTACCAGAAAGGGGATTTGAACCCGGTGGTGACGCAATTGCCCCCGGAAGTTCAGCAATACTTGCCGCCAGTGGTGGTCAGTGCGACGGACGCAACGGAACTGATTGCACCGACCGAGCCAGCAACCAGCCCAGCTCCGGCCGCGCCCGCCCCGGCAAGTCCAGAAGCGGCTGCACCGGCTCCTGCCAGCCCACCGGCTGTGCCCACAGCCAGTCCCGTGGCTGCTGCGCCTGAGCCGGCCGCTAGCCCCGCTGCACCCCCACCGGCTCCAGCTCCGGCCGCTCCAGCTCCGGCCGCCCCAGTGCCGGCTGCGCCCGCGGCCGCTCAGGTGAATCCAGACTTTGCGGAAGCGGTGCGCAAGGCCACCAATGCTGCCAACCTGGCCCAAACGGCCAAAACCAAGGCTGATTGGCTGAAGGTGGCGGGTGAATGGCAGGCGGCTTCGGCCCTGATGCAAAAGGTGCCGGCCGATAGCCCCAATGCGGCGATCGCCCAAAATCGTGCGCCCCAGTATGCCCAAAACGTGGCGATCGCGAAGGCCCGCGCCCAAGAGCTGCCCTAAGGCCAACGGTTAACCAACCTACCCTGAACCAACCAAGATTAGCCCCCCGATCGGATTGCTGCGGTCAGGGAGCTAACTGGTTGATGACCTAGAAAATTCAGTCCCTAAGGGCGGTGGGTTTCGATCGCCTCGGCCAAGCCCTCCAGGGTATATTCGGTCGCTTCGATGTCAACGCGATCGAACTGCTCACGGCAAGCGTCTGACGTTTGGGGGCCGATCGAGGCGAGTTGGGTTTTGGCCAGGCAGTCGATCGCCAGACCCGATCGTGCCAGCAGGGTGGCAAAGTTTTTAACGGTTTTGGAACTGGCAAACGTCACCACGCTCACCTGACCCGATCGCAACAGGGCGATCGCCTCGGGGGTGAGGGATTTGGGACAACGGGATTCATAGGCAGCCACTTCCACCACTTCTGCGCCGCGATCGGTGAATTCCTTGACCAGCAGATCGCGGCCGCCGGTTTCCACGCGCGGAAACAGAATCCGGCGATCGCTCGGATCTTCCGGGAAATGAGCCACCAACGCATCGGCCACAAAATCCGGCGGCACAAAGTCGGGCTGCAATCCAAACTGGCTGAGGGTTTGGGCGGTTTTTTTGCCCACCACGGCAATCTGACAACCGGCCAAGACCCGGGCATCGCGGCCGGCGGCTTGCAACCGGCCAAAGAAGGCTTCTACGCCATTGGCCGAAGTCAAAATCAGCCAGTGAAATTGACTGAGCTGGGCGATCGCCTGATCCAGGGCAGCCCAGGAACTCGGCGGACCAATTTCCAGGGCCGGCACTTCCATGACCTGCGCTCCGGCCGCCTGGAGTCGCTGGCTAAATGATCCCGACTGGGCGAGCGATCGCGTCACTAGAATCGTTTGACCAGCCAAGGCTTGATCGGGCAAAGGGGCAGTCACGGGAGCGGTCTCCAGAGGGTCAGGGTCGATCGTCCATGCTACTGGACGGCTGAACCTTTGCCCCCAAGGGGTGAGAAAATCCCGCAGGCCCACCACTTCCCCCACCACAACGATCGCGGGTGACAGACGTTCGCGCTCCGTTTGCAGGGCGATCGATTCCACAGTGCCCACCCAAACCCGTTGCTCTGGGGTGGCGGCGGCGCGGATCACGGCCACGGGGGTGCTGGGCGATCGACCATGGCGGATGAGTTGTTGGGTCACTTCCCCGAGCGATCGCCCGGCCATCAAAAACACCAAGGTATCTAACCGGGCTAACCCTTCCCAATCCAAGGCATCGGGCTGATGGGCACTGGCCACCGCAAAACAACGACTCAGCACCGGATCGGTCAGGGGGATGCCCGCCAGCAATGGCCCCGCCAAGGCACTGGACAGGCCCGGAACCACTTCAAAGCTTGCGCCAACCGATCGCAGGGCCTCGATTTCACTGGTGCAACGCCCAAACACGAAAGGATCACCAGCCTTTAGCCGTACGACGCGCCGCCCCGATCGCCACTGTTCCACCAACAATTGGTCGATCACCCCCTGAGTTGGAGAAGCCTGCCCACCGCGCTTACCCACGTCGATCAATTGGCAATCGGGGGACACCAAAGCCAGCAGCGATCGATCCACCAATGCGTCATAAATCAGCACTTGGGCCTGGGCCAAGGCCTGGGCCGCCCGTACCGTCAAATAAGCCCCATCACCGGGCCCCGCCCCCACCAACAACACCGGCGGCAACATTGGCACAGAGTCAGTCATGGGCAAACCTATCCAGTTTGTTTTCCAATCGAGTTTAAAGGGCTGAGATCCGGGGCAATGGCGGCCAGGGGCGATTGATCGGTTAGATTGATGCAACCGGGAGAGTCACCGTTTTACCTATGCCGAAAGTTCGCCGATCGATTATGGCCTCGTCGCCCTGGCAACGGGTTGCCTCGGTGTCGCTGTCGGTGGGTGCGGTGTTGACCTTGGGTGGGGCGATCGCCTTGGTGACCACGGGCTTTGCGGTGGGGGTGCGATCGATTGTCGATCCCGAGGCCGCCGCTTGGCTGGAGCATTGGTTGCCAGAACCCAGCGGCGCAACCACGCGCGATCTAAAAACCGTTGCCCAACTGCGATCAGAACTGAACCGGGCCACCCAGCGCATGGGGGAAATTTTGCCCCTGGGTCAGCAGTGGCTTGTGGCCACCGTGCGCCAACAGCAACCGAACTGCAAGGCTGGGGCCGCCTGCTGGCCAATTGTGCAACTACGAGCCTACCAGGCCCAACCCACGGCCCAAACGGCCGATCGCCCGGCCGTATACCGGCTGATCACCACCCTGGACTTGCAGGGGCCGCCCGAGTCCCTCGTTTTGGCCACCCTCGCTGCCAACGATAGCGGCTCCACTCGGCCCCTGCCCCTGGCGACGGTACAGGGCCTCAAGGGCGGCCCGGCCGGTGGCGGTTGGCTGACCGTGGGCAGTGTCTATCGCAGCGCAGCGGGCACGGCCCACTACGGGACGATCGTCCATTTGAATGTTAGTCGGGTGGGTCGCTTGGGCAACTTGAGCATCCAGACCCAATGGAGCAGCCCCAAGCCCCAACCGCCGCGCTGGGAATCGATTACTGGGAATCGGGAGCCGGAATTGGTGATCGATCGCTCCCCCACCGATGCGCCAGACTTGGCGATTTACCGGGTGGTTCCGTCGGGATTTGCGCCCGATCCGATTCAACTGGCCCAGGTGTCTCTCAGTGAGCCGGTGTTTCGATCGAGCGAGTTGGCGGACTGGAGCCAATATCAAGACGCGATCGCCCTGGCCCGGGTGGGCCTCTGGTCGCCGGCCCTGAATAAGTTGCAACCCCTGCGCGATCGACTGGTGAACCGATCGCTGACTTGGGACGATCGGGTGCAGGCCCAATACGACACGATTCGCTACCATGCGGAGCTGGCCCGCGCCCGGGCCGACTCGCCCCAGCCCGATCGACTAACGCAGATTGCAGCGGACTTGGGTGACAGTCGCTGGCAAAAGGCGATCGATCGGTTTGAGCAAGGCTCGGCCGCCGAACAAGCGGCCCTGGTGCGCTGGCTGCGATCGGCGAATGGTGAACGCCTCGATCGCCAAATTGACTTGGTACTCAAGTTTGCACCCAACCAAGCCTCCGTCATGTTTTGGAAATCCACCCTGCTGGCCGCCCGCCAAGGCCGCCCGGCCGCGATCGGCTGGTATCGATCGCGCCCCGGTCAGTCGCCGGAGTTGGATGCACGGATCGATCGCTGGCTAGCCCAAGTAGCCCTAATTCCCCGCTAGGCTCCCAGCCCGCCGGTCGCCCCCATTTCCGATAAGCTAGTAGATTGCAATTCAGTCCCAGCCACCCCGCCCGATCGACCCATGCTCCGAGCCGGAATCGTCGGACTGCCCAACGTGGGTAAGTCCACCCTGTTTAATGCCCTGGTTGCCAACGCCAAAGCAGAGGCCGCCAACTTCCCCTTCTGCACCATTGAACCCAACGTCGGCGTGGTCTCCGTGCCCGACGAGCGGTTGCAGGTGCTGAGTGATTTGGCCAAATCCAAGCAAATCGTTCCCACACGGGTGGAATTTGTGGACATTGCCGGCCTGGTGAAAGGGGCCAGCAAGGGCGAAGGGCTGGGGAACCAGTTTTTGGCCAACATTCGGGAAGTGGACGCGATCGTCCATGTGGTGCGCTGTTTCGAGAACGACGACATCATCCATGTCTCCGGCTCGATCGACCCGATCCGCGACATTGAAGTAATCAATCTGGAATTAATCCTGGCGGACTTGTCCCAGGTGGAGCGCCGAGCCGATCGCGTCCGCAAGCAAGCCCGCGCCAACAAAGAAGCCCAAGCCGAACTGGCCGTGCTCGAACAACTGCTAGCCGTGCTCGAAGATGGCCGCCCCGCCCGCCAAGTCAGCCTGAGCGAAGAAGAAGAACCGCTGATCGCCACCTTGGGCCTGCTGACCCGCAAACGGATGATCTACGCCACCAACGTCTCAGAAGACGACCTGGCCACCGGCAACCAATGGGTGGAGCAGGTGCGGGAGCTGGCCAAAACCGAAAACGCCCAAACGGTGATTATTTCCGCTCAGGTGGAAGCGGAACTGGTGGAACTGTCCGATGAGGAACGGGCGGACTTTTTGGAATCCTTGGGTGTAACGGAAGGCGGCCTGAAATCCTTGATTCGCGCCACCTATGATCTGTTGGGTCTGCGTACTTATTTCACCTCTGGCGAAAAGGAAACCCGCGCCTGGACAATCCATGCGGGGATGACGGCTCCCCAAGCGGCCGGGGTGATTCACTCGGATTTTGAGCGGGGCTTTATTCGGGCTGAAACTGTTGCCTATGGGGACTTGGTGGCGACTGGCTCCCTGTCCGCTGCCAAGGAAAAGGGCCTCGTGCGTAGTGAAGGCAAAGAATATGTGGTGCAAGAGGGCGATGTTATGCTGTTTAGATTTAACGTCTAGCCCCGAATCACCGTAGCGTGGGCATCTTGCCCGCCGGTCGCACGGTTTTTTTGCCCGTTTGATCCCATCGAGTCGCCATTCCGCAGCAACCCGTCATGCACCAAAACTTCATGCCGATCGCCTACTACCAAGGCGAATTTATTCCCTTCGAGAATGCCAACCTGTCGATCGCAACCCACGCGCTGCACTACGGCACGGGGGCCTTTGGCGGGTTGCGCGGGATTCCTGACCCGGCCGATCCGAGCACGATTTTGCTGTTCCGGCTCGATCGCCACAGCAAACGCCTCAGCCAAAGCGCCAAATTTCTGCATTACGACCTACCCGCCGACAAAATCCTAGGGTCGATCGAAGAATTTGTCCGCCTCAACAAACCGACCAAATCCTTCTATATCCGACCCTTTGTTTACACTTCGGATTTAGGGATTGCACCCCGGTTGCACAGCGTGGAAAAGAGCTTCTTTATCTACGGTTTAGAAATGGGCGATTACCTCTCCCAAGAAGGGGTCGCCTGCCGGATTAGCTCCTGGGTGCGCCAAGAAGATCGCAGCTTGCCCTTGCGTGGCAAAATCGCGGGCGCTTACATCACCTCATCGCTGGCCAAAACCGAAGCGGTGGAATCGGGCTTTGATGAAGCAATCATGATGAACTCCCAGGGCAAGGTTAGCGAAGCCTCGGGAATGAACGTGTTTTTGGTGCGCAATGGCACCTTGATCACGCCTGGGTTTGAGCAAGATATCCTCGAAGGGATCACCCGCGACAGCATTTTAACGATCGCCCGCGATCGCGGCATCCCGATCGAAATTCGCCCGGTCGATAAAACTGAATTGTTTATTTCTGATGAGGTGTTCCTCAGCGGCACAGCGGCCAAAATTGCCCCGGTCAGCAAGATCGAAAACTACGCCCTGGGGAGCGATCGCCCCATCACCAACCTGCTGCGGGAAACCCTCACGGCGATCGTCGAAAATCGCGAACCAGCCTACGCCGATTGGGTACACAAAATCGCCTTGTAAATGGCGAGCCAAACACAGCGCAAAACTCGACTCAGCAAGTCAATCAAGACAAGTCAGCGAGTCATCGGGACAAGGGGCTTAAGCCCCTTGTCTTTTAGGTTTTTGGCATGAGTTTCTACAAACCAACCGCATCGGCGGCTTGGCTTTCTTGGCGGAGATAGCTTTCGACAAAGGGGTTTAAATCACCATTCATCACCCCTTGCACATCGGTAGTTTCTAATTCCGTCCGCAGATCTTTCACCAACTGATAGGGGTGAAACACATAATTACGAATTTGGTTGCCCCAGGCCGCTTCTACCATATCGCCGCGAATATCCGCGATTTCCTTGGCCCGCTGTTCTTGGGCAATCACCAATAGTTTTGCCTTCAGCAACACCATTGCTTTTTCTTTGTTTTGTAGTTGCGATCGCTCCTCCGTACAGCGCACCGCCAAGCCCGTGGGTAAGTGGGTAATCCGCACAGCCGTTTCCACCTTGTTCACGTTCTGGCCGCCTTTGCCACCGGCCCGCGAGGTAGTGATTTCCAGGTCTTTATCTGGAATCTCCAACTGAATAGAGTTGTCCAAGATCGGCATCACTTCCACACCCGCAAAGCTGGTTTGGCGCTTCCCATTGGCATTAAATGGCGAGATTCGTACTAGGCGGTGCGTGCCCTTTTCCGATCGCAAATAGCCATAGGCATAGCGTCCTTGAATTTCCAAGGTGACGGATTTAATGCCCGCTTCATCGCCCTCAGAAAGCTCGCTGATGGCCACTTTGTATTGTTGCTTCTCGGCCCAGCGCGTATACATCCGCATCAATTGCTCGACCCAATCCTGCGCATCCGTGCCGCCAGCCCCGGCATTGATCGTCAACACGGCTCCATGACCGTCATAGGGGCCCGATAGCAGGCGCTGGAGTTCCCAGGTGTCTAGCTCTTGCGCGAGACTCTGGAGATCGCCGATCGCCTCATTCAGCAATCCTTCATCGGGTTCGAGATCCAAAAGCTCCCAAGCGGCCCGGCTATCATTGATCGTGTTTTGCCAGCGATCGATTTGGTCTAGGTCGCTTTTGGCATCATTTAACGATTGCAACACCTGTTGAGCGCGCGTCTGCTCGTCCCAAAAGTCCGGCTGGGCAGCTAAATGCTCGAGATCGGTAATCTTGGCGCTTAAAGCAGCACGGTCAAAGACAGTCCTGAGCATCGCTCAGGCGATCGGACAACAAATCAATTTGACGTTTGAGGTCGGACGAATCAAGCATAGGGGGTCAGTAACGTGAAATTAAGCCAAACAAGCGTTCAATCGTGGCGATCGCACAACTCAGAACAGGTTTTCGGAACCAATCCCAAAAGAATAAAACCCCAAGGAACCAACCTTAGAGGAGGCCTGAAGAGCCAAATCTGAAGAGCCCAAATTGTGACTCTGTATGCCCCAGAGATCGACGTAGACAAGGGACTTAAGCCCCTTGCCCCCACGATAATTGATCCTTGGCCCGTACTGAGCGACATTTCTGCGATCCCCTCTCAGGAGAATGATCGTAAAAACGGCTACCTAATGATTTTGTCATCCGATGTCCTTGTCAGACGTGGTGCTCACGGATAGAAAATCAGCAGTTCATTATAAATTGCGGCCGGTCGTCCGAAAATGGTGCATCTCGATCAATCAGTTGATCATCCCTAAGGCAGCAACTTGACTTCATTTTTCAGGCGGCGGACAGGCGGCGGACGCGGTGAAATTTCACTGGTCATCGGCTGATGATCTTGGGTAAAGCCCCTAGCCCCAGACTGAGGGCAGTACACTATAAAACAGATATCGAGTAATTGAAGTTGTAATCGCTTTGTCAGTTGACCGGCTTTCGGGGACACCAGCCAAGCGGTCAATCCAGTCGGGCGGTTCTGAGATCGGGGAATATGGACGCTAAAATCCAAGATCGCAACAAGCTGGCCGGTCATCACGCCCCGGAATCGTCTGCACCACAACCACCGGGGATCTCCGTGGAAGATACGGATAGCGATGAAACAATTGCAACCGATGCCGATCGCCATGCGGCGGAGTCGCAGATGGCCAAACTGCTCCATGAAGGCTTCGAGTCCTATCGAGCCAAGCAGTTAGACCAAGCTGAACAACTCTTTGAGGCGCTGCTGACTTTGGCTGCCGCCGTCAAGGACTATCACCGCGAAGAGCGTGCCTACAATGGACTGT
Organism: Oscillatoriales cyanobacterium; assembly: GCA_004292515.1. GTDB lineage: Bacteria > Cyanobacteriota > Cyanobacteriia > CACIAM-69d > CACIAM-69d > CACIAM-69d. The sequence goes on along the minus strand of RDXB01000069.1, from coordinate 49,635 downwards.
TCTTGAGTTACTATGCCCGCGGCCAGTACGATCGAGCGATCGACTGTGCCCGACGCTGGCTGGAGTCCACCCGTGCCCAGGGCAACTGGCAAGGCCAAACCCATGCCCTCGCCCACTGGGGCAATGCCTGCCGCCACCTGAAGCAATATGACCGGGCGATCGTCTATCAGCAAGAGGCCCTGGCGATCGCCCAAGATATGGGTGAGCTAGATAGCCAAATTGCGATTTTGAATAACCTGGGTCTCACCCACAAGGCGGCGGGAGACTATCCCAACGCAGTGATTTACCAGCGCCAGAGCCTCGATGTGGTGCGCCAAGTGGGCGATCGCGAGGCCGAGCGCCAAGTGCTGAAAAATCTTGGCAACAGCTATTACGCCTGTGGCAACTATACCAATGCGGTTGATTACTACGACCAACTGCTGCGGTTGTCCTACGCCAACGATGACTACTCCACCGCCAACCAGGTGTTGCGTAGCTTGGCCAGTGCTTGCCGGCATTTGGGCAATGTGCAACAGGCGATCGACTATTGCAAGCAGCGTCTAACCGTCACCCGTGCCCTCAAGGATCTGCGGGGCGAAGAGCAAACCCTGGGAGCGCTCGGGGTGGCCTACGATGCCCAAGGGAACTACACCACGGCGATCGAGTATTACCAAGAGCGCCTGACCGTGGCCCGCTTGATCCCTGATTTGGAGGTGGAGTTGCAATCCCTGTCCAGCCTGCGGGTGGCCTACTACGCCCTAGGAAATTATGCCAAAGCCAACGAATACGCCCGCCAGCGAGAATCCTTAGTGGGGGAAACCCAAGATGACTCCGACAGCGAGGGTAATGTGGCTGAGACCACCATTGGTGTGTTTAGCATTGACCTCTAGCCACCAACGCTAGTCACTGAGGGGATGTCATTGAGGGGATGTCATCACCCGATTCTGCAATGGGTCTGAAATCGCCGGTTTTCTACGGCTGAACCGTTGTATTGACCGTCATGTGTGTTGACCGTCGTGTGTGTTGACCGTCATAACCCGTCATAACGAGAGAATCAGGGTCGCTAGCCGATTTGAGCTAGGGGTCTATTAGGTTCTGCTGACGACGAATTTCGTAGAGCAGCAGGGCCGCTGTCACCGCCACATTCAATGATTCCACCCCCGGAGCCAGGGGAATGCTGACGGTGGTGTCCGCTTCAGCGGTCAGTTCGGGTGATAATCCTGCTCCCTCGTTGCCTAACAAGACCAACACGGGCGATCGCAAATCCGCCTCCCAGTAGCTCAAAGGAGCTGAAGGCAGAGTTGCTACAATCTTGACTCCCTGGGCTTTTAGGTCACGCACGGTCGATCGCAGATCATCCGCCACCTGCATCGGCATCCGAAACCACTGCCCCGCTGTCGATCGCAGCACCTTGGGATGATCGATATCAACACTGTGGCGATCAATCCAGAGCCGATCGGCTCCGGCCGCCGCTGCTGCCCGCACGATCGTCCCCAAATTTCCTGGATCTTGTAATCGCTCTAGGCCCAAGGCCACCCGCAGCGATCCCGCAGGCACGATCGGGTGGCGAGGTGCAACGGCCACCACACCGTCGGGATGCACCGTCGTGGCGATCGCCCCCAACACTGCGTCTGAAACCAGTTCGATCGAGGCTGTGGCTGCCACGCGGTCATAGTCTTGAGGATACCTAGCCTGCCAGTGAGCCGTGCAATAGACAAAATCGAGGGGATGACCAACCGCAAGGGCTTCTTGCAGTAGGTGTGTTCCCTCGATTAGAAATTGATTTTCTTCGTGTCTTCCCTTTGCTTGATGCAGCTTTTTCAACTGCTTCACCATCGGGTTTTTGACGCTTGTGATCATGCTGGCTTTGATAATGCGGAACCCGGGACTTGAACCCGGAAGTCCTTGCGAACACAAGAACCTGAATCTTGCGCGTCTACCAATTCCGCCAGTTCCGCTTGCGCGAAACTAATATTAGCACTCTTATTCAGGAGCGCAACCCCTTTGGCAAAGTTTTTCAGAACGTTGGCAAATCTCGCGATGTTTTTCGCATTACCGAGTGAGTTGATCCCACCCTCTGTCACTGCCATCGTTGCCCAGGGCCTAGGGGCGATCGGCATTTAGCCCAAACCCCTGATTCCGCCGGGATGATCGTGGCTGTGACGATCATCACGATCCTGTGGGCGCATGGAAATCAACCGTTCCCCATCAGCCTGCCCTCAGATCCGCCACACTTCCATCGGGAGCGGATGGCAACAAACGGATCACGGGAAAGGGATAGTGGCTCGGTGGCTAAATAGCCGGTTCAGATCCCACATAGATCGATACAGATTGATGGCGATCGAGCGGCATCGGTCGCGGTTGATTGGTCGCGGTTGATTGGTCGCGGTTGATCGGTCGCGGTTGATTGGTCGATGTGGTAGCTAGGTTTAAAGATTGCGCTCAAGTTCGTTTGCACCTTGACAAAAGCCCAGCGATCGGCAGCGACGGGCGATCGCTCGTGAGCCACATCAATTCAAGGATGGCGCGAACCGTGACAGGCTTTGGGTTTAGTACCAGAGGCGACCTTGCGAGGGAAATTGAGTTGTGTAGAATCTAAACGAAATTTGCATTTCTGCAAGGTTTCAGACTAGCGCGCGTCTTGGAGGACTCCAGCCATAGTTTCCCCGTCTAGCACAAATTCAATGTCTGCTTCCCGCGAAGCGGAGGAACCGATTCTAGAAATCGTGGGTGGTCAGCCGTTGAGCGGTCGCGTATCCGTCAGTGGAGCCAAAAATTCAGCATTGGTTCTGTTGGCCGCCACGGTGCTCTGCTCCGGTGAGTGCCGTTTGCGGAATGTGCCATCACTGGTGGATGTGGTGCGCATGGGGCAAGTACTGGAGTCCTTGGGTCTGAAAACCCGCTGTTTAGGGGATGTGTGGGAAATTGACGCACGCCATCTCAATCGCGCCGAAGCCCCCTACGAATTGGTCAGTCAGTTGCGGGCTAGCTTCTTTGCGATCGGGGCGTTGCTGGCCCGCATGGGTGAGGCGCGTTTCCCCCTGCCCGGTGGCTGTGCGATTGGGGCGCGGCCCGTTGAGCTGCATGTGCGCGGCCTGCAAGCTATGGGTGCTGATGTGCGGATCGATGGCGGCATTGTGTTTGCCAGCATTCGGGGCAAGTCTCGACTGCAAGGCGCGCGCATCTATTTGGATTATCCGAGCGTGGGGGCCACCGAAACCTTGATGATGGCGGCGGCCCTGGCGGAAGGCGAAACCACGATCGAGAATGCGGCCCGCGAGCCGGAAATTGTGGACTTGGCCAATTTCTGCAATGCCATGGGAGCCAAGATTCGTGGTGCTGGTACCGATACGGTCACCATTGAGGGTGTGCCACAACTGCATTCCACCGACTATTCAGTGATGCCCGATCGCATCGAGGCGGGCACATTTTTGGTGGCGGCGGCCGCAACCCAATCAGATTTGCTGGTGGGGCCGGTGTTACCAGACTCCGTGGTGGCCACTCTGGCCAAGCTGGAGGCGATCGGCCTGCGTACCGATGTTGATGCGGGTAACTACATTCGTGTGCGCCCCGGTGCAGCCCTGATGGCAACCGATATTGAAACCTTGCCTTTCCCCGGCTTCCCGACGGATATGCAAGCGCAGTTTATGGCCTTGCTAACTCTCTGCGAAGGCAGCAGCGCAGTGACTGAAACGGTCTTTGAAAACCGCCTGCGCCATGTGGCTGAACTGAATCGAATGGGAGCCAATATTCGCGTTAAGGATCGCGTGGCGATCGTCAAGGGCGTGCCGTTCTTGTCGGGTGCTCCGGTCACGGCTTCTGACCTGCGGGCGGGAGCGGCTTTGGTGGTGGCGGGCTTGGCGGCCCGTGGCAAAACCAGTATTCGGGGTCTGCATCACCTCGATCGCGGCTATGAAAATATCGAAGCCAAATTGCGGGGCATTGGTGCGAATGTTCAGCGCATCAACTCCAGCGCGGAGACAGCTTTACCCTTGGGCGCAAGCTAAACTCACTAGGAGCGAGTCGATCGCCCGGGCCATGGCCGTGGGTTGATCGACCGGCCAGTTAACTGCCCATCACCCAACGGGGTAAGGATCGAACGGTTATGGCGGATGGTTCCGATCGTGTAACGACCCAAGTGCCGCTGCTCGGTCTGCGGGCGAATCAATTTCGTCATCCGTTGGACTTGGCCGCTACCCAAGCCCTCGATCGTTGGCCCGGCCTTGATCTGCTGGTGCGTAACCTGGTGGGGCCAATCGCCGAAGAAGTGCTCTACCTCGACAACATTGCCGCCAGTATCCAGGTGGGGCCCCAGCAATTACCGCACCTGTATGAATTGCTGCGCGAGGCTTGCCACGTTTTAGATGTGGAGATTCCCCAGCTCTATATTCGGCAGCACCCGGCCCCCAATGCCTACACCTTTGCGATGCGGGGTAAGCGCCCCTTCGTGGTGTTGCACTCTTCCCTGGTGGACTTGTTGACCCCCAGGGAAATTCAGGCCGTGATTGCCCATGAGCTGGGACATCTCAAGTGCGAGCATAGCCTCTACCTGACCCTGGCTAACCTAGTGGTGTTGGCAGCAGGTCAAGGGACGCTGTTGGGGCGCTGGGTTGCCCAGGGCTTGCAGGAGCGGCTGCTGGAGTGGGTGCGTTGTGCCGAGTTCACTTGCGATCGCGCGGCCCTATTGGCAGTGCAAGATCCGCGAGTGGTGGCTTCGGTGTTGATGAAGCTGGCGGGTGGGTCGCCAACCCTCGCACCGTTGCTGAATGTGGATGCTTTTTTAGCTCAGGCGCGGGCCTACGACGCGATCGACCAATCGCCCCTGGGAGCCGCTCTCAAACAAGCGCGGACGGCGGGTCTCACCCACCCAGTGCCGGTGTTGCGGGCCCGAGAGATCGATCGCTGGGCGGGTGATCGGGACTACCAAAATTTGTTACGCCATTTTTCAAAATCTCGGTTACAATAACTGAGCGCTACGGGCAAGTGGCGGAACGGTAGACGCACCGCACTCAAAATGCGGCGGAGAAATCCATGAGAGTTCGAATCTCTCCTTGCCCATTTGAAGAGGCTCATACAGCAGCTAGTGTCGTGGGGGCAGGTTTGAAACCTGCCCCCACCAATGTTTTGAGGGGTTCCGAGTCATGGGTATTTCCCGTATGGCCCCTACACTGTGCAGCCGAGGTGGGAGGACTGAGGAGGGAAAATACTGCTGTTCAGACGATCGACGCTTGGGCAGTGGCAAGACATGATCCAAATTAATTCATAATCGTTATGATTACAGTCAAGAATCTTGATCACTATCCCCATCATGAGTCAGCCTGCTGCCACGGTTGCGACCAAGCGCCGCCCCAATAGCGCCTTCCAAAACCTGATGTCACTGCATTGGTGGATGGCCGTTGCCTATTTGATCTTGTTTGTAGGGGGCACTTTCATGGCGCAGCTCCCGCGCGAAGTTGCGATTCGCCCAGCCCTGTATGACTTTCATAAGTCGATCGGCATTTTAACGATCAGTTTATTGTTAGGGCGTGTTTTGTTATTGTTGCGAGTTTGGTGGCGAAAATACCAGCGTCGTTTACCTCAATTATCAGCCCGTTGGTGGCGATTGGTGCTGCTGCACACCAGCCTCTATTTCTTCATGATTGTAGTGCCCAGCACGGGCGTGTTTCTCTCTAATTCCTTCAAGGCTGGCAATGTCAAATTCTTTGGGATTACCATTCCTGATGTTTTTCCAGAAAATGCCAGTCTCGTTGATTTAGGGCGCAATTTGCACTTCTGGTTTTCCTACAGTTTCCTGGTGTTTGTGATTGTCCATGCCTTGGATCAGCGCAAGGTTGTGCGTGCCCTTTGGCGGCGATTTATGAACATGGTGCATAAGCAATCTGCGAAACCCAAAGCTGATGCATAATCACATCGATATGGTGTGCTTCACTACTGAGTGAAACCCTTGACAACGAGTCATGAATGGGTAGTGATGATCCGTTGCCCAGGGCTGTTAACCATAAGCGCAAGAACGCGAAATTCATACCCCAAGAGTATGAGTAAAGCATCAGTTCCCAAAGCGCGATCGCTTGAAAGCCTGAGGCGATCGCGTTATGGTATCCAAAGATGATTTTCACTCGATTATTTCATCATGTCTCAGCCACCTGCTGTCAAGAACCCAATGACTTATGAGTTATCTTGGTTGGGTCGAATAGCAGATGTTGATCGCGACGAGTGGAACCGGCTAGCAGATCCTTTAAAAACACCATTTTTGGAATGGGATTGGCTCAATAATCTAGAGCGATCAGGCAGTGCAATTCCTCAAGAAGGATGGTTGCCTTCTCATCTAGTGGCGCGTCGATCAGGACAATTGGTAGCCGCTGCACCGCTTTATATCAAAGGGCATAGCTACGGCGAATTTGTTTTTGACCATCAATGGGCAGATTTATCTCACCGCATGGGGATTGAGTACTACCCCAAACTGGTGGGCATGACTCCTTTCACACCGGCTGAGGGCTATCAATTCCTGCTTGATCCGGCTGAAGATGCTGTGCTGGTGACACAGATGTTGCTCCAGGAAATTGATCGATTTTGCGATCGCCATCAATTATCCGGCAGCCATTTTTTATTTGTTGATCCCCAGTGGCGATCGCTCGTTGAATCCATTGACAATCCAATTGTTTGGAAACATCACAGCTACATCTGGTCTAGTCAAAATTATCAAACCTTTGATGAGTATCTAGCGGGCTTTAATGCCAATCAGCGCCGCAACATCAAACGCGAACGCAAATCGATCGGCAACAGTGGACTGGTTTTTAAAACCTGGACAGGTGACCAAATTCCACAGGCTTATTTCTCCAAGATCTACGATTTTTATAGCAGCACCTGCGACAAGTTTTGGGGCGGCAGTAAATATTTAACCCGCCAATTTTTTGTGAACTTGGCCCATGAATTTGCCGATCGCGTTGTGCTGTTTACGGCCCACCTTGACGATGACGATCGCCACCCTCTAGCCCTCTCCTTTTGTGTTCACAAGGGAGATCGGCTCTACGGTCGCTATTGGGGATGCCAACGCGAAATTGACAATCTCCACTTCAATGCTTGCTACTACGAACCGATCGCCTGGGCAATTGATCGGGGTGTTCAAATCTTTGATCCAGGAGCAGGCGGCCAGCACAAATGTCGGCGCGGATTTCCCGCCACTCCCAACTACAGCCTCCATCGCTTCTGTCACCCCAAATTTGATCGCATTTTGCGGGTCTATATTGACGAAATCAATCAATATGAGCAAGCCCAAATTGACGCGATCAATCAGGATTTACCATTTACCCAAAAGCCACCCGAACTGAGCAACGATTAGCAATCTATCCACCCGCCGGATGTAGGCGAGTCACAATTTCTAGAACAAAATCGGGTAGGGGCGTACGGCCACACGCCCCTACGGGGTTGAGGGATTCAGAACCGCACCATCAGCGCAGTAAACAACTGGTCAGCCACAACACCACCAACGTCACCAGCGCCGTCAGTTGCTCCGTGCGCAATTGCGGAATTGGGGGAACCAAGCTGGCGATCGCCGAGCCGATTACTAGCCCCACAATCAAACCCAACACCGTCAGCAACACGGCCCGCCCAAAGCGGCGCTCCTTGCGATTCAGGAAGAACAAGCTAGCGCCCGCCCCGATCGCCAACACGAGCTGGAGCGATGAACCATCGCCACCCGGACTGAGCGCGCCCAAGACTATCAAGACCGTAAACGTGCAGGCCGATTGTAGCCAGTCCGTGCGACTGGGCTGATCGATCGAGCCAGCCAACCAATTGGGCAACTGGGGCGGCTGAGTCGGCTGGGGCGCAGCAGGGGCGGGGCGATCGTCTTGCTCCGCAAATCGAATTCGATCGGGAACCTTAATCCGCCCTTCCTGTCGCAACCGCAGCCGATCCATCAACACCGCGTCGTAAGCCATCTCAACCGCCTCCACGCGCTGGCGGTCGGTTTGATGCTCTTGGAGAAGCCGATTGCGCGCCGATTGAATCTCATCAAAAGACGCATCCTCGGTCACGCCAAGCTGTTCGTAGGGATTCGGGTTGCTCATGCAGTGAGTGGGGCTAGTCTTTCGGCGGTGAGAGGGCTGAGGCTTTCGCAAGGCTCCAGGCGGAAGAAGAAGCTGGTTGTTTACCGGACGATCGCGAGATCGAGATCCTCGACCGTAAAACTGTCAAGCAACTGTCAAGCAGGTGCAAACCCGTTGCAAAACAGATAGAACCTTCCTCAGTCCCCTTTAAATCTAGTCTAGATTTTAGCGAACCAAGGCTGGGGACTGGCAATCAGCGAAAATCTTTTAATTCTCGTTCTCGCCGACTAAGAGGATTGGGGCCTGTCATCAATTCGCCTGAAACCCTAATTCCACCGTGACGAGAGGGTTTTAGGCTAGTCGTGGGAGGCAAAGGGCTGAAGCACCCGATTACGACAATTGAGGCATGGGAAATCGATGATCTCAGATGATCTCAGGGGATGTCTGAAAAGCCAGAGTTGATACTCTGCACACCCCATCGATCGGCGCAGACAAGGGGCTTGAGCATCTTGGCCCCAAGACGATTGGTGCTTGGCCCGGGCCAAAAGATGCTTTTCAGATATCCTCTCAGGCTCATGACTGGGAAGGAATGACACCCCTTAGGGTACTCGCCAGAGCTGCGACAGGCTCATGATCGTAGCCACCTTGCGACAGGCTTTTGATTTATGACCAGCTTTTGATCGTGGCTGTCATGGTTTTGCCCCTCGCACCCCGCCCTCCCTCGCCCAGGTCACGGGCAGCCACTCACTCGATCCCCATCTTGTAGGGATTTTTCCACTGCTCGGCCCGGCGATCGATCCACTGCTCGGCCCGGCGATCGATCCCACCAATCCCGCCGTGAGCCGCCGCCCTGGAAATCAGCCACATCAGGTCATGTCAGCAGGCCATGTCAACCGGCCATGTCGGGAGCAAATGCAAGATTGAAGATGCGATCGCTGTCCTGGTGAAGAAATCGATCGGAGGCCAGTCAGTGCGAATTGCTAGGCAGTCTATCGATCTTCGCCATCCCACCAAGAACAAACGAACGACTTGATTGGGTTTGATAAAATACGCTGAGAGGTTAATATCAACCCATAGTTTGGGCGATCGTCCCTGCCGATCAGCCTAACTCAAAAGAAGTCCGGTTATCGAGCAACTGCCCGAGAAAGGGTCATTGAACTGCAATTGAATACGGTGTCTGTTTTTAGAGTCGGCGGTATTGACATATCGCACTGCTTAAACGAACGAATGAGAAGTTGCCGATTATTCTGGCCTCAGAGCGATGACTGAAACGCCCGCCAAGCTGTTGGTCGTAGACGATGACCCAGCAATCCGAAAGTTAATCCATCGCTTCCTAGGTAAGCAGCAATATCAAATGGAGTCGGCTGCCGATGGCAAAACAGCCTTGGCGCTCTTTGATAAGTTCCAGCCCGACTTAGTCATCTTAGATGTTAATTTGCCCGACGCTACGGGGTATGAACTCTGTCGAGAAATGCAGTCTCGCACGGGCGTTTACGTGTTGATGTTGACGAGTCGATCGGACGAGTCCGACAAAGTCAAAGGCTTTATGCAAGGGGCTGACGACTACTTGACTAAGCCCTTTAGCTTGATTGAATTAGGCGTGCGAGTGAGTGCCATCCTGAAGCGCCATCGCGGACGATCGCCCCGGGATCTGCCCCAACCCTCTCTCAAGTTTGGCGCATTAATGATTGATCCCGATCGCCATGAGGTAACGCTCGACGATCAGCTCATCACCCTGACGGCCTTGGAATTTAACCTGTTATGTTTCTTGGCCACCCATCCCAATCGGGTGTGGAATCGACAAGAGTTGCTGCAACGAGTTTGGGACTACGATTACGTCGGTGATCAGCGAGTGGTGGATGTACATATTGGGCAAATCCGCAAGAAGCTGGAAAACGCAGGGGCCCAAGATCAAATTATTCAAACTGTGCGCGGTGTCGGCTACCGGTTTAATCCTCCCGATGTGGTGGATCAGTTTTGAGGCGAAGCAACTGGGTTAAATCAGTTGCGTACAGTTTGGGTGTGGTGCAACTAGTGGTTAACTAGACTGTCGTTGAATAAAGGGCGGCAGTGATGCGACTCGTCAAGACTGTAGCGGCGCTGCGGTGCGCCTTGGGACTCTTTCGATCGACCGCTGAAGACGCGGCTGTGGGGCTTGTGCCTACCATGGGGGCGCTGCACGTGGGCCATCGCAGCTTGCTGGAGCGGGCCCGATCGCAGTGCGGCTTTGTGGTAGTGACGATTTTTGTGAATCCGCTGCAATTTGGCCCCCAAGAGGACTTGGCTCGCTACCCGCGCGACTTGGCAGCGGACTTGGCGATCTGCGAGGCGGCGGGGGTGGACTTGGTGTTTGTTCCCGAGGCGGCCGAGTTGGGGGTTGGGCCCGATCGCCCCGCCTTGACCCAGGTGATCCCCCCGGCAGAGCTGACCGATCGGCTGTGTGGGCGATCGCGGCCAGGACATTTCCAAGGGGTCGCAACGATCGTCACCAAGCTGTTTAACTTAGTCCAGCCCGATCGCGCCTTCTTTGGTCAAAAGGACGCGCAACAGGTGACGATTCTGCGGCGGTTGGTTCGCGATCTCGACCTGCCCGTGGAATTGGTGGTGTGTCCGACCGTGCGAGAAGCCGATGGACTGGCCCTCAGTTCCCGCAATCGCTACCTCACACCCACGGAACGGGAGCAGGCCCTGGCCCTGAGTCGATCGCTCCAACAAGCCGCCCAGCGGTTTCAAGACGGGGCCCGATCGGCGGCGGAGTTACTCGATCCCCTGCGGGCCGAGTTGCAGGCGGCTCCCGGTGTGGCCCTGGACTATGCAGAACTCGTGGAACCCGACAGCCTCCAACCCCTAGCCGTCGTGACAGAAGCGGGCTTGCTGGCTGTGGCCGTGGTTGTAGGCACAACCCGCATGATCGATAACTGGCTGTTGCAAGCCCGCAAACCGATCGTGGCGATCGACGGGCCAGCCGGTGCAGGCAAATCGACCGTGACCCGCCAAGTAGCTCAACAACTGGGCTTGCTCTATCTCGACACAGGGGCAATGTATCGATCGATCGCTTGGTTGGCGCTCGATCGCGGCCTCGACCCTGCCGATTGCCCGGCCATGGCCGAGCTGGCGGCCAGTTGCACGATCCGTTTTGGCGACCCGATCGCCCCCGGTGGGGATCAGCGCGTTTGGGTCGATGATCACGACGTAACCCAAGCCATTCGCACGCCGGAGGTTACCGCCCAGGTTTCCACCGTGGCTGCTCACCGGGAAGTGCGCCAAGCCCTCGTGGCCCAACAGCAGGCGATCGGTCGCCAAGGGGGCCTGGTGGCCGAGGGGCGCGACATCGGCACTCAGGTGTTTCCTGATGCGGAAGTCAAAATCTTTTTGACCGCCACCCCTCGGGAGCGGGCCCGTCGTCGCCTCCAAGACTGGCGCGATCGCGGTCAGGCAGATTTACCCAGCCTAGAAGACCTCGAAGCCTCGATTACGGAACGCGATCGCCTCGACAGCACCCGCGCCGTATCGCCCTTGGTGAAAGCGGCCGATGCTTGGGAACTCGTCACCGACGGACTGACGATTGGCCAAGTGGTGCAAGCCATTATCGATCGGGTTCCCAGCCACACCCCTTAATTGTTGATTAGCCCAAAGCCATCAAATCCATGCCACATTGATCGACCAGATAGCACATGGCTCGAAACCGCAGCGCCACCAACTGGTCATAAAAGGGATTGAGCTTGCACAGGGGCGGAATTCGCAGCAGCAACCGCCCAAATAGCCGCACTTCCCGCTCAAAGGGGCAGCGGCCCGGAATCAGGCGATAGATGAGCAATGCCATGTCGCGATCGCGGATTTCAATGCGATCGATGCGGTCTTGGATCGGTCGGATGAGGCGAAGGATAGGAGACATCAGGGCGAGGTGATATCAGGTGAAGTCAGTGGAAAATTGAATGCAAATCGGGTGCAGATTTTCGGGTGCAAATCTAATGCAAGCCCAAGGCAAATCTGATGCAAACCCGATGCAAGTCAGATGCAAGTCAGATGCAAACGGGAGCGACATCATCGATCAGTATTCCCCCATCAACATCGTTGGTTACAGTAGGGCGATCGGAGAAAAACAACCTGACTGTTGCAAAAAGATGGGTGAAATCGACGAAGCGATCGCGGGTGTGGTCTAAACCGAGCAGTGACAAGGTGACACGATTTCAGAAGGCAAAAAGCGAGTTGCGATCGAAAACCCATTGCAAAGTACACTTCGCTTGCCTCAACTTCAGCTTAGAAAGTGTAGTGCGGCCCTAGTTAAGGAAACGTATAAAATTTGCCGGTTTTGAATGAAGAATCGATGAAGGGAAGGGTGGAAAATTTAACCAAGGCCATACACAAGGGAAATCTAAACCACGCTTGTTAAGCGTAATTACACATTAACATCTTTTTTGAAACACTCTGTAACAAACAAAAAGCCGACCCATCAATAGCGATGGCAGCGTCCTGACCGCTAGCTTGCCAAACTAGCCAGATTTTATGAGAATGATTCTCATAGTCTTGCTGAAGCCAGCTTTGAGACCCTTAATGATTGTGGATCGCCCGCATTGTGACCGCCCTCGATCGATTGGGGAGTCAGCCCAATCCGCTGCCCTGACTGCCCTGGCAGCATTAGCAGCCTTGCTCGGCGGTTGTGGCACACCCTCGGTGGTGTCCTCACCCAGCACGGCCAGCCCCAGCGGCGATCGCCCCGCCATCGTCGTCAGTGGCGGTGTTATTTGTGACCTAGCAGGACAAATTGCGGGCGACACCATCGACCTAACCTGTTTAGTCCAGCCGGGCCGCGATCTGCACACCTACGAACCCACACCAGCCGATCGCACCGCGATCGAGTCAGCCAAACTCGTGCTCTACGGGGGTTATGGCTTTGAGGGAGGCTTGCTCAAAACCATCACTAGCGCACCCAGTGCCGGGCCAAAAGTAGCCCTGTTCGAGCAAGCAGTTCCCCAACCCATCCTGACTGCCGGCCACGATCACGAGCACGACCATGAGCATGATCACGACCACGATCACGACCATGACCACGGCTCCAAGGGCAAACCAGGTGCGCAAGATCAAAAAGACAAGACCCAGCCGGATGCGACCCAACCCGCCAAGCCTGCCCAGACCACTGGTGGCCAACCCCAAGCCGCTGATAGCGAGCAAACCCCAGATCCCCATATTTGGCACGACCCCAAAAACGGGGTGCGGTTAACCGAGGTCATTACCGATCGCCTGGCCAGCCTGGTTCCTGACCAAGCCGATCGCTACCGCCGCCAAGCCGCCACGATGGTTGCGCAGTTCCAACAGCTCGATCGCTGGATTACGAGCCAAGTTGCCACCGTCCCCGCCGATCGCCGCAAACTCGTCACCACCCACGACTCCCTGCGCTACTACGCCCAAGCCTACGGGTTCCAGGTCAAAGGAGCCTTGAGTGGTCTCAGTACCGAGGCCCGACCGTCACCGGGTGACTTGGCAGAACTGGTGCAACTGGTGAAGGCGGCGGGCGTGCCGGCCATTTTTGCCGAAGTCTCCACCAATCCCAAAACGATCGAGACCGTCGCCCGAGAAGCTGGCGTGCAGGTCGCGCCTCAGCCCCTGTTTGTGGATGGGCCCGGCGCGCCGGACAGTGCAGGAGCAACTTACCAAACCATGCTGACCAGCAACACTTGCACGATCGTCAACGCCCTTGGCGGCAAGTGCGATCCCAAAACCGCGCCTTAGCAATAACCACTATCTACGGATTTAAGTGGCCGGATTTAGGCAGCCAGGTTCGGGACTAAATTTGGACTAAATCACAGTGACTATTCGGGAACCATTCGGGCTTGTGGGGGTGTTTGACTACTCGAAGCCACTTCAATGCCCATTGCTTCAATGCCCATTGCTTCAATGCCCATTGTTAGGGGCTGTCATCAAATCCCCTAACCCCTGATTCTGGCGTTACTTGATCGTGAGGGGCAAGGGGCTTGAGCCAATTGTCTAGGGCGGTTGGGCTAGGAAAATGGCTTGTTCCAGCCCCAATCCAGCTCATTTGATGACACGTCCTAGTCTCCCAATGACCGATCGCTTTGCCCTCTCCAAGCAACGAGCCTGTTGGGTAAAATACTCAACAGGTCTACATTTCGGAACCTCGAAAACGAAGCGGGTGATGGGACTCGAACCCACGACATTCAGCTTGGGAAGCTGACGTTCTACCACTGAACTACACCCGCGCTGGTGGTCGTTGCAGACCGAATTGCTGAGTCAGTCTCCTGCAAAAGACGCTCTGCAAAAGGGCTGGGTTTTCAGCGCGGATAGTATTCTAGCACTGGACTTTCACAAGCGATCGCCCTGGAGCTTCGAGATATGACTTCCGCCCCCATCGAGTTGAACGGCCCCGCCCTATTGCAGCAGTTGCTCGATCGCCAATCCCTGTCCCAAGACCAAGCGGCCCAACTGATGCAAGGCTGGCTGACGGAGGCTCTGCCCCCGGCCCTGTCGGGGGGGATTTTGGCAGCGATCCAGGCTAAGGGGGTCACGGCGGCAGAGCTGGCCGGCATGGCCCGGGTGTTATTGGGGCAATCGGTGGCGATCGCGGGTGACGAACTGCCCAGCCCCCTGATCGACACTTGCGGCACAGGCGGCGATGGGGCCTCCACTTTCAATATCTCGACGGCGGTGGCCTTTGTGGCGGCGGCGGCCGGTGTGGCCGTGGCCAAGCATGGCAACCGGGCGGCCTCCAGCAAGTCGGGATCGGCAGATGTGTTGGAAGCGCTGGGCATTAACCTGGGGGCTGATCCGGCGCGGATTCGATCGGCGGTGAATGCGGTGGGAATTACGTTTTTGTTTGCGCCGGGTTGGCATCCGGCCATGAAGGCCGTGGCCCCGATTCGGCAGGCGATGAAGGTACGGACGGTGTTTAACCTGTTGGGGCCGTTGGTGAACCCGTTGCGACCGACAGGGCAAGTGATTGGTACGTTTCAGCCAGCGTTAATCGATGTGATGGCGGGGGCGTTGGGCCTGTTGGGCACCCAACGGGCGATCGTCCTGCATGGGCGCGAAGGCCTAGACGAGGGCGGCTTGGCGGATCTGACGGATTTGGCGGTGTTAGCTGATGGGGCTGTGGTGCGATCAGTGCTTGACCCGGTGGCGGCGGGTTGCGAGTCGGCTCCAACGGCGGCTCTGGTGGGCGGAACCCCGGCGGAGAATGCCGAAATTCTGCAAGCGATCTTGCAAGGACGGGGCACAACGGCCCAGCGGGATGCGGTGGTCTTGAATGCTTCGTTGGCCTTGCAAGCGGCGGGGGCTGTGGAGGGGGCGATCGGCTCGGCGGCGGCCTGTGCGGCGGGCGTGGCCAAGGCTAAGGAAATTTTGGCTAGCGGCGCGGCCTGGGACAAACTGGCGGCGCTGCGGGAGTTCTTGGCGGATTAGGGGCGCGATCGCCCAATCGCCTGCAACCCTAGCCTAATTCCCCCGTGAGTGGATCGTTGGGCAGCAAGGGGCTCAAGGTCTGTCATCAATTAGCCTGAAACCCTGATGCTGCCGTTAGCGGATCGTAGGGCAGCAAGGGGCTTAAGCCCCTTGTTACGACGATTGAGGCGTGGAAAATCGACAATTTCAGACTCATTACAGGAAATGATGACACCCCCTAAGCCCCTTGTTACGACTACGGAAAATCAACCGTTGCGGTCTCACGCTAGGACATGACAACAGCCCTAGGGGCGCGATCGAGGCGCGATCGCATCAAGACCATCGGTAAAATATTTGCCCTAGTTTAATTTGTGCAACGTCTGTGCAAAGTCTCGGGCTTCCCTCCGGGCGATCGGCCTACAGTCGTGGATAGGAAGCCCGCCCAGGAAACACAGGCACGGTCATGGCAGAACTTAACGGCGTAATGATGCAGTACTTCGAGTGGTACTGCCCCGCAGATGGCACGCTCTGGCAGCAAGTCCGCGATCGCGCCTGCGAACTTGCCCAAAAAGGCATCACAGCCCTGTGGCTCCCCCCGGCCTACAAAGGCACGAGCGGATTTGATGTGGGCTACAGCACCTATGACCTGTTTGATTTAGGGGAATTTGACCAAAAGGGCACGATCCGCACCAAGTACGGCACAAAAGATGAACTGGTTGCCGCCGTGAAAGCGGCCCACGGCGCTGGGCTGCAAGTTTACCTAGACACGGTGTTTAACCACAAAAACGGCGCAGACGAACCGGAAACGGTTTTAGCCACGCCCGTTGCCCAAGACAACCGCAATTGGGACTCGGCAGCGGCTCGGGAAATTCGGATTTGGTCGAAGTTTAATTTTCCTGGCCGGGGCGATCGCTACTCCGCCATGAAGTGGGATGCCCGCTGCTTCGACTCGGTGAACCATAATGCCGACGATGGCAACGATCGCAACATCTACCGATTGGCCAACAAGGTCTTTGAAACGGAAGTCAGCTATCGCTATGGCAACTACGACTTCTTGATGGCCTGCGACCTCGACAGCAACAACCCGGAGGTGCTCGAAGAGTTGGGCCGCTGGGGTGAATGGATTCAGGAGTTGTTGGCGATCGATGGGTTCCGGCTGGACGCGGTGAAGCATATTCGATCGGGTCTGTTCAATACCTGGCTCGATCGCGTCCGGGCCCACAGTCCCCACAAGCCCCTCTTTGCCGTGGGGGAATATTGGGAAAACGACGTACAAGCGCTGCACCACTACTTAGCCTCGACCAACGGACGCATGGCCTTGTTCGACGTGCCTTTGCACTACAACTTCCACCAAGCCAGTCGGATGGGTAGTGCCTATGACTTGCGAACGATCCTCGACCATACCCTGATGCAGCAACAGCCGTCCTTGGCCGTCACCTTTGTGGACAACCACGACAGCCAACCGCTGCAAGCCCTCGAGTCACCCGTGGAAGCGTGGTTTAAGCCTTTGGCCTACGCGCTGATTTTGTTGCGGCGGGAGGGCTATCCCTGCGTGTTCTATGCCGACTACTACGGCGGGCACTACACCGATCGTGGGCGGGATGGCAACAACTACGAAATCTGGCTGGCCAATCACAGTTGGCTGATCGACAAGTTCCTCTACGCCCGTCAACGGTTCGCTTGGGGGCCGCAGTACGACTACTTCTACGGAACCAATGCGATCGGCTGGACGCGCTTGGGCGATGCAACCCACCCGCTGGCCATGGCCGTAATCATGAGCAACAGCGGCCCCACCAGCCTGTGGATGGAAACGGGCCGACCCAATGCCACCTTCTATGACTTGACCGAGCATATTAAGCAGCCGGTCTACACCAACGAATGGGGCTGGGGAGAATTTCGTTGCTCCAGTGGCTCCGTGTCGGTTTGGATTCAGCAGGCTTAGGATCTGTTGTCAAATCGCTTGAAATCCTGATTCCACCGTGACGGGATTGTGGGGGGCAAGGGGCTTAAGCCCCTTGTTACGACGACTGGGGCACGGAACATCACTGTTTCATCTGCCATCAATGGCATCTGATGACACGCCCTAAGCCCCTTGTCTACTGTGGCTGGATCGAGGAACGTCAACTGGTTCAGCCTGACCCCAGGCAGTGACGACATTCCCCTGCGATCAGCTGGTTTTGAGCAATAGTGGCAAGCTGGTAGGGTGGGCAATCCCGGCCCGCACAAGCCTCTAGAACTGCCAAACCATGAACTTAAAGTGCGCCATCATTGCCTACAAGGCCGGAGATGCTCGCAGCCAAGCTTGGGCCGATCGCTGTGCCCGTGAGTTGGATGCCTTGGGGGTGCGATCGCTGGTGGGCCCCAGCGGGCCCAAAGATAATCCCTACCCGGTGTTTTTGGCTTCGGTGACGCAATCGATCGACCTGGCGATCGTGCTGGGTGGTGATGGCACGGTGTTGGCAGCGGCGCGCCACCTAGCCGTTGAGCAGATCCCAATCTTGGCCGTGAACGTAGGCGGTCACTTGGGGTTTCTGACGGAGCCATTTGAGCTGTTTGAAAATTCGGCCGTCGTCTGGGATCGCTTGCTGGGCGATCGGTTTGCAGTGCAGCGGCGGATGATGCTGCAAGGGCAAGTTTTTGAGGGTAAGCGACTCTCTGCCCTCGATGATGGTCACTACAAGGGAACAGAGCTAGTGGGGGAGCCGTTTTTGGCTTTGAATGAAATCTGCGTTAAGCCGATTTCGAGCGATCGCCTGATGACCGCCCTGTTAGAAGTGGAAATCGACAACGAAATCGTCGATCGCTACCACGGCGATGGGCTAATTGTTTCCACCCCCACCGGCTCTACTTGCTACACGGTGTCGGCGAATGGGCCGATTTTGCACGCGGGGCTTGATGCGATCGCCGTCACCCCCATTTGTCCCCTGAGTTTGTCCAGCCGCCCGATCGTTTTGCCCCCCCGCTGCTTAGTCAGCATTTGGCCCCTAGGCGACTACGAACTAGCCACCAAAGTTTGGACAGATGGTGTGTTGGGCACGTCCCTTTGGCCCGGCCAGCGGATCGATGTGCGGATGGCCGACTGCGTGGCCCAGTTCATCATCCTGCGCGAAAACTATTCCTACTACGGCACTCTGCGCGAAAAACTGCTGTGGGCGGGAGCCAGAATCGACTCGGGAACGGCAGGCCGCAATTAGGCAATTCACCCCGCAACAAGCAACTCAGTACTAAGCAACACCGCAACTCAGCACAAGGATTCATCAGTACAAGGATTCAAGGGATCTGGGCGTTACCGCAACTCAGTACAAGGATTCATCAGTACAAGGATTCAAGGGATCTGGGCGTTCTAGAGCAAGACTGGCTACTCTATTCTTAATTAAGGCCTACTTAACCTCTCCCCAGCCTCGCCTTAATCCCGGCTCGCGAGGTGAAGTACCCCCCGACTGATTGCCCCAATCCCTGTGCTGGTCACGTCCCATGTCTTTGAGTGAATCGAGTTCTGCTGCGGCGAAGTCTCCCCGGGTGATTCCAAATCCGAGCTGGGGCAATCGCCTGGCCGGTTGGCCTTGGCAAAGAATTATCAGCGCGATTGTTGGTATTTCGTTGGCGTTGGGATTGCTGATCCTGGGGGGATGGTATTTCAGCCTTGGGTTCAGCCTGCTGGTGTATTTGGGTCTAGGCGAATATTTTGCGCTGGTGCGGGCCAAGGGCATAACACCGGCCAGCAAAACGGTATTGATCGCTTGTTGGGCGATCGTGGTGTCCTCGGCGATGATGCCGTCGGTGGCCGATGCGATCGTGCCGGTGGCTGGGACGTTGGTTTGTTTCTATCTATTGTTTAGGCCCAAGATGGCCTCGATCGCCGATCTCGCCGCTTCGGTGATGGGCCTGTTCTACTGTGGATATTTGCCCAGCTATTGGGTGCGGCTGCGGGTGGGCGCGGGGCTGGTGCTGGATGATGGTGCGATCGCCCAATTGCCCCTGAACGGGTTCTGGCCCACCTCTTGGAACCTATCGACCTGGCCCGAAGCACTGATCGTCACGGTGCTGGCCTTTTGCTGCATTTGGGCGGCAGACATCGGCGCTTACATCATGGGCAAATGGGTGGGCAAAACCCTGCTCTCGGACATCAGCCCCAAGAAAACCGTTGAAGGCTCCCTGGCCGGGACGATCGGCAGCGCAGTGGTGGCCACCTTGGGCGCGGCCTATCTGCAATGGCCCCTGTGGTTTGTGACCGGGCCGGCCTTGGGATTGCTGGTGGGCGTGGCCAGTTTGCTGGGCGACCTGATCGAATCGCTAATGAAACGGGATGCGGGTGTGAAGGACTCGGGCAACCTGATCCCCGGCCATGGGGGCATTCTCGATCGCGCCGATAGCTACATCTTCACGGCTCCCTTGGTCTACTACTTCATCACGATGCTATTGCCGCTGGTCGATCGCTGGGTGGGCTAACGGTGCGCTGGTGGATGACCTGCCGCGATCGCCCCTAAAAACGCGATCCCGGTTGTGCTAAAAACGCCAGCTCCTCGGGGCTGCTCGATCGCCCCAACACTTCATTGCGGTGGGGAAACCGACCGAAGCGCGCCACAACTTCCCAATGGCGGCGGGCAAACTCAATCGCCCCAGCGCTGGCGGGGTCGTCGCGTAGATCTTCCCAGAGGCGCAGGCAGGTCTCTTGATCAGTCAGGCTTTCGCTGTGCTCAAAGGGCAAGTAGAAAAACCAGCGCTGCACCGGCAACAGCTCGCGATCGAACCCGCGATCAATGGCGGATCGGGCCACCGCTAGGGCTTGGGCATCGGTGGCAAAGGCCTGGGAACTGTTGCGAAACAGGTTGCGGGGAAATTGATCCAAAACGATCGTTAGGGCCAGGCAACTTTGGGGGGCCTGTTCCCAGGGGGCGAATTCGCCCCGCGCGGCGCGCTCGTAAACTAGCCCGAAGTTGTCTGCTAGGGTGCGATCGAACTCGGGATCTTTCCGAAACCAATAGTCGCGCTGCTGCCCAAAGGTGGGGTCATCCACGGAACCAAACCAAAATTGCAGGATCGCATCAACAATCAATTCGGTCACGGATTACCTCGGGCGGTCAGGACGACGGCGGGGCGACGGGGAACGGCGCGGTAATTCTTCATAGTCCACCACCACTTCATCGGGCAGCTTGGCCCCATCGAGTTGGATCGGTGCAGCGGGGCGGGGCCGCGGCCGCGGGGCCGGGCGATCGGGCACTGTCGGGGCCGGGCGATCGGCCGGCATGGTTTGATCGGGTTCGATCGCGGGGACTGGATTGGGGGCGCGATCGGGCGTAGGTGATGCGGCTGGCTCTGGCTCTGGGGCCGACTGGCGATATTTTTTGCGCACGTAAACCGGCTTGGACTCGCCACCCGCGATCGGGGCCGGACTCGGGACCGGTGCTGTATCAATTCCCTCGATCGCTGGTTGGCGATATTTTTTGCGTACATAAACCGGCTTGGGCGCATTGGGATCGGCCACGGGGGGTACGGTAGCAGTTGCCCCTGTAGCGGGCGCAACGGGCACAGGTGGGGCCGGGGGTGCTGGAGCCGTTGAAGTGGTCGGAGTTGTTGGAGTTGCTGGAGTTGCTGGTCTAGACGGGGCCGCCGCGCGACCGATCGCCCCTGACCAAGCAACTGGCAAGCGCCACCGACCCGATTGCATCTGCATCCACAGCAGCAGACTAAACCCCACGATCGATTGGCGCACGGCCTGCCAGCCAGACAAGCTTGGATCGACCGGGCGAAACACTGCCGCCCAGGCCAGCCAGCCCCTAAAGTCGGGCAAACTCTCGGCCCCAACTGGATCTAGCGATCGAGCCATTTGCACCCGCAGCGCCAGCAGTTGCCACAGCAGCCACCCCAACAGGGCCACCACCGCCCCCTGAGCCAACAGCAACGCCCCGACAAACTGATCGCCACAGACCCACAACACCAGCCCATAGAACAAACCCACACCGCTCCACAGCAGATCACTGCGGCGGCAAATCTGGGGGAAGCGCAGGGCGATCGCGTAGAGCAGCAAACTGCCAATGGCGACCAAAATTGCCAAACCGTAGGCCAACATGGGAAAGAGTCCTCTTGGGGATGCGTCGGCGGGCGATCGCCAACGGGCTGAATCCATTGTGCCCGATCGCCCCATTCCCCGAAAATTTCGCTAGGGATCGCAGCCGCCAGCAATCAGGAGCCGCCACCGTTGTCGAATTTTGGAAGCAGCGCTGAGTTGCCAGGGTTGAACTCTGGCTGGATTTATCGCGATCGGATTGATCGCACCAGCGAGGGACAAACCGCCCTGGCCTACTACAGCCAGCGCTACCCCCACTCCAGCGAGGAAGAATGGCGCGATCGCCTGGTTGCGGGCCAAATTTTGTGTGATGGTGCGCCGGTAGATCCGGCTTGGGTGCTGCGACGGGGGCAACAACTGGCTTATCACCGGCCGCCTTGGGTGGAGCCGGCCGTGCCCCTGAATTTTGCCGTGCACTATGAAGATGCAGCAGTGCTGGTGGTCGAAAAGCCGTCGGGGTTGCCCGTCATGCCAGCGGGCGGCTTTTTGCGCCACACCCTGTTGGGACAATTGCAACACCGCTATCCCCAGGAAACGCCCGTGCCGATCCACCGTTTGGGGCGCGGCACTTCGGGGCTGGTGTTGCTGGCCCGATCGACTCGGGCCCGCTCGGCCCTGACCCAACAAATGCGCGATCGACAACTGCACAAGGTTTATCTGGCCCTGGCTAGCGGTGGCCATGCGCCTGATCGCTTCACAATCGAACAACCGATCGGCAAACTGGCGCATCCCACCCTTGGCTATTTATACGCAGCAACGGACGACGGAGCTTTTGCCCGCAGTGACTGTCGCGTGTTGCGGCGATCGGGCGATCGAATGCTGATCGAAGTGACGATCCTGACCGGTCGCCCCCACCAAATTCGGATCCATCTGGCGGCGGCTGGTTTTCCGTTGCTGGGCGATCCGCTCTACGGGCTGGGCGGTGTGCCGCGGGCGGTGATCGACTCAGAACTAATCAACCCAGAATCAACCAATCCAGAATCAACCAACCCAGAGCGATCGGGGCGATCGGCTCTCCCAGGGGACTGTGGCTATTGGTTACACGCCCAAACCCTCGGGTTTCACCATCCCCTCACTGGCGAGTTTCGATCGATCACCGCCGCCCCGCTCCCAGAATTTGCCGGGGAATTGCCCAACAGCGCCCGCCCGATCACGCTTTAGGGTCTAGGGTCTAGGGTACATCGCCATCTAGCTTGCAACCCATCTTGCCTACAACTCTGATTCCACCGTGACGAGACCAGGGGCAGCAAGGGTCTTGATCCCCTGGTCTCGACAACTGGGGTACGGAAAATTAACTGTTTCAGCCTGATCCCCATTAGCGATCGAACAGGGACATGAACTTAACTTTTTGAAACAAATTGTAATTATCAGGAAAAATGATTGGTCACTCTATGTAAAGTTTATTAAACTAAATCCAGGTAAGTAATTATCCCTAACACTCCCCACATCGAGTTCATACCCGACCTTTGCAGCCGGGTAGAGTCAATGGACGCAACATTCCCCTGGTTAAGTTTGATTACGCTTCTGCCCTTGGTGGCAGCGTTGCCGATTCCCTTCCTGCCCGATCGCGACGGAAAAACCATCCGTTGGTATGCACTGGCGGTGGGCATTGTGGAGTTGGCGCTGGTTTCCTACACCTGCTTTGGGCAGTTTGATTTCAGCAACACCGAATTCCAGTTGGCAGAAACCTACGCCTGGTTACCACAAATCGGCTTGAACTGGTCTTTGGCGATCGACGGCATCTCCATGCCGCTGGTGGCGCTGACGGGATTGGTCACCACCCTGGCGATCGGGGCATCTTGGAACGTCACCAAGAGACCCCGCCTGTTTTACACCCTGCTGCTGGCCATGTATAGCGCCCAGATTGGGGTGTTTGTGGCCAAAGACCTACTTCTGTTCTTCCTGATGTGGGAACTGGAGCTGGTGCCGATTTACCTCTTGATTTCAATTTGGGGTGGAGCCAAGCGCCGCTACGCCGCCACCAAATTTATCCTCTACACGGCCCTGGCTTCCCTGTTCATTCTGGTAGCAGCCTTGACCATGGCCTTCTCGGGCGGCCCAGTCACCTTTGACATGGATGCTCTGGGGCTAAAGAACTATTCCCTGTCGGCGGAACTGCTGCTCTATGCGGCCTTCTCGATCGCCTTCCTCGTCAAGTTGCCCGCCTTCCCCGGTCACACTTGGTTGCCCGATGCCCACGGCGAAGCTCCCACCCCCGTCTCCATGCTGCTGGCCGGCGTGCTGTTGAAGATGGCCGGCTATGGGTTGATTCGGATGAACATGGAGATGCTGCCCAATGCGCACATCTACTTCGCCCCCGTCTTGGCCATCCTCGGAGTCGTCAACATCATCTACGGCGCATTAAACGCCTTTGCCCAACGCAACCTGAAGCGACGGATTGCCTATTCGTCGATGTCGCACATGGGCTTTGTCCTATTGGGGATTGCCTCCTTCACCGATGTGGGTCTCAGCGGCGCAGTACTGCAAATGGTCTCCCACGGTTTGATTGCGGCGGCGATGTTCTTCCTGACCGGCGTGACCTACGAGCGCACCCACACCCTCTCGATCGACGACATGGGCGGCATTGGTCAAAAAATGCCCCGTACCTTCGCCCTGTTTGTGGCCACGGCGATGGCTTCCTTGGCATTGCCGGGGATGAGCGGCTTTGTGGGTGAGCTGACCGTGTTCCTAGGTGTCGCCACCAGCGAGGTCTACAGCGCTCCGTTCCGAGCCACCGTTGTTGTCTTGGCAGCAGTGGGGGTGATTCTCTCGGCCGTTTATCTGCTGTCGATGCTGCGGGAAATTTTCTACGGCCAGGAAAATGCCGCTTTGGCTGAGGTGAACTGGTCGGATCTGAAGCTGCGAGAACTGGCGATCGCCCTGGTCTTGCTGGCCCCGATCGTGGGCGTGGGTATCTATCCCAAACTGGCTACCCAAACCTACGACCTGAAATCCACGGAAGTGGCGAGCCGAGTCCGCAGCAGCTTTGCAGTGGTGGCTAAGGCTCAGGATTCTCGCTTTTACTCAGCCGTGTTGAATGCGCCCAAGCTGGCAGACACAGATCTAGCAGTGTCAGTCCGCACCAACTAAGCCCCTGATTTGTGGCAATCGCCCCCGAGCGATTGCACCATCACTCGTCCATCTCGATGCGGGTGTTCCTTCAGTCCCGATCCTTCCCAGCGGAGGATCGGGATTTTTTAGCGATATTTTTTTGATGTTTTTCCAGAAGCTCCAGGTCGATCGGTCATGGCTCGATCGCTGCACTCGTAAAGGGGTTTTCAACCCCCCTCAAACCCTGCCCAGTTCCCGCACCCCTTCGCCGATCTTGGGCAAAGGGGTTGAGGGGATCAAGGGATAATAGGGTTAATCAACAGATAACAGATAAAGGTCTGCCGACTGATCCGCGCAAGCAGTCTCGTGCAAGCAGTCTCGTGCAAGCAGTCTCGTGCAAGCAGTCTCGCGCAAGCAGTCTAATAATTGCCAATCCCAATAATTGCCAATCCCAATGGAAACTTGTCCAAGGCTGCAGCCTCGGTTGGGCTACACCGAGGGATAGTCTGCCAATAACTTGCTCTTCAGTTCTTCTGGGTCAAGGGTGGTTCCCAAAATTTCCAGAAGCGGTTGATATTGTTCGACACTCATCCGAGCCTTAGAAGCCATCATCACTGCAATCTGGTCAGGCTGAACCTGGGTCAGGAGTTGGCGGGTTTCTAGGTCGGAAAGCGTTACATGCGTGAAATAGTCAAAGCAAAGTTTGTTGGCTTCGCGGTAGTGCCCAGTATTTTCACCCAACAGGCGATCGACAAATGTGCCATACAGCGTGTATTCGGAAAAATGCCAAACTCGTCCCAGGGTTTGAATCCAATCACGGCCGGAAATCTCAGCCATTCGATCGCACATCTTCACCACGTTATCTTTGCGCCAGGTGATCAAATTGCCCACATAATCTGGCGCAGGCATCGGCGTTGGTGAGATGCCCAATAACTGACTAGCAGTTTCATGCCACTTAGCGTGGGGGGTATCCATTCCTTCAGGATTGCCACCAGGCTCGTCATACAAGCGCACTAAACCATCACGCATTAGGCTCTGGAAATTGAATGGGCGAATAAACGCCACATCAGAATCAATGAAAACGGCAACCTCGCCATTAATTTGGCGAGCCGTTTGAATCTTGACAATTTGCTGAAGTAGCCAATTGCGGATAGGGGGGGTCTTCAAGCTGAACCAAGCCTTGGGCACTCCGGGCAGTCGGCGAATCCACCAGGGCAAAATATCTTCAACCGTAATCACTTCCGTATAACGGTTTGCTAACTGCTGAAACAGTTGTAAATCTCGCCGGTCAACTACTAGATAATGCAACACTGGAGGGTCAACAAATTTCTCCATGCTCTGGCAGAGCAAACGACAATATTCAAAATCCGGGCCATAGACTAGAGAGCCAGCAGGTGAATGCTGCTCTTGTGAGATGCCCCAATTTTGTGGTTACCCCAATGTCTTGAATTGATGCTATTCAAGATTCTTGCCTGAGAAGAGGTCTGAAAAAACAAAGTTGATACGCCAAAGAAGTAGGTATTAGGGGCTGTCGTTATTTCCTAGGGGCAAGCTGAAACGGTTGATTTCCAGTGCCCAACTGTTGTTATAAGGGATTTAGACTCCTTGCCATTCCACAATTCACTCACGATCTGCTAATGATAGAGTCGAAGTTTTCGGTGATGTGACGACACCCCTTAGCACCCTAAGAAACGCCCAAAAACCACGAAGTAGTGACATGGCAAGATTATGATTAATTCCTGAAGCACTGACTAAGCTAGCAATTCTTCAAAGAACCTATCACCTAATAGCAACCATCCCCAAAACCTGTGGTGTTGACTGTCATTTCACAATGTCCAGTACCTTTGAGCTGCACTCTATCCTGACTAGGCGATCGAGCTGATCATTATGATCATCAATAGTATCTACTGAAATCTGAATTGTCCGCAACTCGACCCGTCATATCAGTTTCGATTACCAATGCTACAAATCCTGCGCTGAAACCCTTGTCAGACAAGAATCTTGAGTAGCATCAATTCACGAAATGGGCATGAGGACATTGGTACAAGGACGATCACTACAAACCTGCTTGATCGAGGGTTTCCCGCAGCCGCTCGCGATCGAGTTCTAAATCATCTCGGTAGGCTTGGGTATGGGCGATCCAATCATCGGGCGGCAAGGGGGGCAGGGTTTCGCGCCCTAACACGGCCCAGTAATCTAACCCACCACAATTGGCCGCCAGCCAAAAGAAGTTGGCCACATAGCGTGGCGGCAACAGCTCCACCACGATCGCCCCCGGTGTCGCGTAGGCCAAGTTGGTTAGCCCGGCCCCGTGGGGAGCTACGATCGCCTCGGCCCGTGCAAACAGAGCGGCTTGGTGACCCAAACTCAGCCCATCCAGATCCACCGCCTGAAATCCCCGCTGTTGCAGTAGGGGCCAAAGTTCTGCCTCGTTGACCAATCGGCGATGCTTCACGTTTTGTCGGCGGGTGATGTAGAGCCGGGCCGGGCAATCTGCCGGGTCGATCGCCTCGGCCAGGGGCAAAAATTCCCGCCGCAAAAAGTCGCGGGTCTGGGGGGTGAAGCTGTTGTCGGAAACGGGCGTGCAGCGGCCGACCGGGGGCAGGGTCAACAGCCGATCGGCTTGCAGGTGCGGGAACTCGTCGCTGCAAACCACCCGACCCGGATTGATGCCCAACTGCTCCAGGGTGGCCCGTTGGAAGGGGTAATCGAGCCGATCGACCACAAACCAGTCGATCGCCGCCCAATCAAACCCCGCTTGTCGCAACCAGTCTAGCCGGGGCAAGCAATCCACCAACCAATGCCAATAGTTGGGCCGAAAGCGGACGGACAACAATGCGGCTGTCCCCGATAAGTGGTGAACCGGTGGGGGTTGGGTGGCCGCTTGCAGGGCTGCAATGCCGCCGGAAACCTCCGCCACCACAGCGTGATCGGCGGTGGTGCAACTGATCCCGAGCTGGCTGATTTGCACCCGCCCTTGGTCGATCGCCACCACACCCGGTTGGGGCAAGGGCGGCAACTGGGGCGCAGTCTCCGGGTGTAAATGGGGATGCACTGGCCCCACCATCCGGGCCGGATTCAAGGGTGGATAGGGTGCGATCGCCGGTAGCCAGTGAGCCGTTACGCCGGGTAGCTCGTGGGCCGATCGCCAATCAAAGGGGCGATCGAGCCGGGCAAATTCCCGCACCAACTCCGGCGACAGTTGCCAATGCTCACAGGCGGCCGCGTCGGCATCCCGCTGGAGGCTGCGGAGCGATCGCGCCATCCCAAAGCAACCATTGGCACTATTGGCATTGGCCTGCAACAGGCGCATATAGGCCCGGATCGCTCCAACCCAATCGCCCAACCCTTCCGCTCCTTGGGCCGCCGCCAGCCACAACCGCCAAGCCGTGGGAGCCAGCTCGCCCGCCCGCATCAGCGCGGCGATCGCCGAGGGCCAACGCTCCAACTGACCCAACGCCTGGGCTAGCTGCACGTATAGCTCGGCCTGCTGGGGGCGATCGCAAATGGCCGATCGCAGCGATCGCAATTGCTGGGCCGCCATAGCACCCGTCGCACCGGTCGATCGCCCCTGCTCGGTCATGCTGTCAACCGCCTGTGCTAGCCGCCTCTTGTTCCGCCAACTGCATCAACAGCACTTGGGAAGCCTGGGGAGACGCTTTGCCCGTGGGTTGCCGTTGCCCATAGCTGCCGTCCGGTTGCAGTTCCCAGGCATTGCGCGTGTCGGCCAACATCACCCCCACGATCGCCTGGAGTTCTTGCAACAGGTCGGGATCATCGATCGGCGTGATTGCTTCCACCCGTCGAGTCAAGTTGCGGGGCATCCAATCTGCGCTGCCAATGTAGACCTCATCCGCGCCGCCATTGTTGAAATAGAAAATCCGCGAATGTTCCAGAAACCGCCCAACAATGCTCAAAACTCGGATTCGATCGCTCACCCCCGGCAAACCGGGCCGCAGGCAACAAATGCCGCGCACAATCAAATCAATCTGCACCCCGGCCTGGGAGGCTTCATAGAGCGCTCGAATAATGACCGGATCGACGAGGGCGTTCATTTTGGCCACGATCCGGCCCGATCGCCCTTCGCGGGCCTGGTCGCGCTCCCGTTGAATCAAGGCCACCATTCGATCGCGCATGTTCACCGGAGCCACCAACAGCTTGCGGTACGATCGCTGGCGTGAATAACCCGTTAAGTAGTTGAACAGGTCAGTTAAATCAGCCCCCAGCTCGGGCCGACAACTGAGCAAGCCCACATCCGTATAGAGTTTGGCGGTTTTGGGGTTGTAATTACCTGTGCCGATATGCACATAGCGCCGCAGTCCCTCGGCTTCCTTACGCACCACCAGCACAATCTTGGTGTGGGTTTTTAAGCCCACCAGCCCATAGACCACGTGCACCCCGGCACTTTCCAGCTTGCGGGCCCAGTTGATGTTGTTTTCCTCATCAAACCGGGCCTTCAGCTCCACCAACACCACCACTTGCTTGCCGTTTTCCGCCGCATCAATCAGGGCATTAATGATCGGGGAATCGCCAGAGGTGCGATAGAGCGTCATCTTAATCGTCAGCACAGCTGGGTCGCGGGCCGCCTCCGTGATGAACCGCTGCACCGTGGCCGAAAAAGAATGGTAGGGGTGGTGGAGCAACAAGTCCTGGCGGCAAATCTCCGCAAAAAAGTCGCCCGCTTCTTCCCCTTCCAAATACTGGGCGCTGTCGGAGGGTTCTGGTAGCCGCTGAATCCGCTTGGGAATCACTGGGTTCCAGGGGGGATCTTTTAGCTCCGGCAGCGGCAACCCCAAAAAGCTCATAAAATCCCGCATCCCCAGCAGGCCGGTGACGGGGTAGACGCTTTCTTCGGTGATTTCTAGTTCTTCGAGCAGCCGATCGCGGATGATCGCGGGCATCGAGTCGAGAATTTCCAGGCGCACCACGGAGCCGCCCAGCCGCCGCTTACGCAATTCCTGCTCGATCGCCAATAGCAAATCATCGGCCTCATCTTCGGCCACGGCGATGTCGGCGTTGCGCGTCACCCGAAAGGGGTGATATTCCAAAATGTGCATCCCCGGAAATAGGCTTTCCAGGTTGTGGGCGATCGCCTGTTCGATCGCCACGCAGGCCCAGACAGGCTTGGCCGGGTTTTGGCGGGCCCAATCGGCGCTGAGGGTGGCGGGGTCAAAACCATCGGCCGGCAAGCGCAGAAACCGGGGCAAACTCTCGGGCACTTTCACCCGCCCAAAATGATCTTCCTGGGTTTCTGGGTCTTGAACCACCACGGCCAGGTTCAGACTCAGGTTGGAAATATGGGGGAATGGGTGACCCGGATCGACCGCCAACGGGGTCAGCACCGGAAAAATCTCTGCCTCAAACAGCTCATGTAGATACGATCGCTGCTCTTGGTTGAGGTCAACGTAATCCAACAAATAAATTCCCTGCTGGGCCATCAGGGGCCGAAGGGTTTTCACATAATGCTGATGCTGCTCGGTGACGATCGGGCGCAGGCGTTCAGCAATTTCCACAAGCTGTTGCTGGGGCGATCGCCCGTCGGGCGGGCGCTTGGCTACCCCGGCTTCCACCTGTTTGCGCAGGGCCGCCACCCGCACCATAAAAAACTCATCGAGGTTGGAGCCAAAAATCGCCGAAAACTTCAGCCGCTCCAACAGCGGGTTGCGATCGTCTAGGGATTCGTGCAAGACCCGCCGGTTGAACTCCACCCAGCTCAACTCACGGTTGAAATAGTAAGTCGGATCGTTCCAGTCGATCGCCTGTGGCTCTGGCACGTCGGAGGGATGGCTATTGGCGGTCGATCGCGGCGCTCGGGTCATGCCACATCCCCACCCGACCCATTGGGACGAAACATTTCATCTTCACGACCCCGCCACCATTCACCCAGGTTCATCAGGTCGTGGTGGATATCGGCCAGGGCTTGGGAATATTCCGCCGGCGACAACTGTTCGCGCTGTTCTTCGAGCTTGGCTAGGCGCAGTTGCACCAACAGCCAGGGCTTATGGATACCGTTGGTGGATTCGATGTAGCGGGCGATCGATTGGCTAATCATAGGAATAAAAATGCACGCCTCTGACCGTAACAAAGATGGCGCTAATGTCAGCTTAACGCGAATTTAAGATTCGATTAACAGGTTAACTGGGGGGACTGGATAGCCGGGATTAGCTCTGGATTCATCTGGATTCATCTGGATTCAGCGATGCTTGGTCACGAGTCCTGGGCCAAGGCGAGTAGCCGATCGACCACCTCCGGGGCGATCGGCGTGACCGACAAGCGATTGCCCCGCCGCAAAATCAGCAATTCGTCTTCGCTAAAGGCCGATCGCAACTGCTCCAGCGTGATTAGCTGATCAAACGTGGCTGCATGGGCCACTTCCACCGTGTACCAACGGGGGCGATCGGGGCTGGCCTTGGGGTCAAAATATTTGCTTTGGGGGTCGAACTGGGTCGGATCAACCACGTTGCTGGTCACCACTTGGGCCAACCCCGCAATCCCCGGCGGTTGGGTGTTGGAGTGATAAAAGAAGGCGCGATCGCCCGGCCGCATCGCCTGCAAAAAATTGCGAGCTTGGTAGTTGCGTACGCCATCCCAAAGGGTCTGACCATCACGCGCTAAATGGGCGATCGAGTAGGTCGTGGGTTCGGATTTGATCAGCCAATTGGCAGGTGCAGATTCAGCAACAGACACGATCGATCACTCCTCGGCAGCGCCCCGTGAAAAACACCCTATCTTACCGAAATCTCACCGAAATCGTAGGGGCGAATTTCAAACCTACCCTCATCCCCTTGATCATAAAAATGAATTTGACCGTAGGGGCTGGTTTCAAACCCGCCCCCTACCGGAATTGCCCTTTTAACCTTGCAATTTCAGGTTAGAAAAGGTCATGCTCGTGGCGATTTCGCGATCGCCTTCTTTGACCCGAATTGTTTGGGCTGCCATCAGCACATAGTCGCCCACGCGCTCATGGCGATCCTCATAACGCACCTGTTTAAACAGTTCGTTCCCCGGCAATTTATAGAAATTGGCATCGGTGACGATCGGCAAATAGCCCTCACCCGTATCCATGGTTTCTTGGGTGTCGATGATGAATTTCATCGGGCCCACTGGCCGCTCCACATGACAGATTTCCTGGTTACGAACCTTGTAGCTCGACCCCATGGATTTACCCGAAACCAGAATTTCGACCGCCCCCGTTTCATCGGTTTCGCCCAGGCTAAATTCATTCTGGCCGTGGGCTTTGTCAAAGCTGCTGCGCTGACGGTGGGTGACAATATCACGCAATTGATGTTCCAGGGTTTTCAGCACTTCTGGATGCTCAATGCCAGTGACCGTCACGGTGAAATCAGCCGCGATCGCCACCGATCCTTGATAGACTTCATCCCCTTGGCGCAATTCCACATCGGCACTGTAGCCCGGAAAATTCGCATCCCAAGTGTAGCGATTTTCATAGGCAGCTCGGAACAAATCGCGTGCATCCACTGCTTGGGCACGGTCTTGAGTCAGCGTCATGGTTACTAACCTGTTGGGTGTGTGAAAAATGGTCGCCAAACGATCGCAGCCAGGAGTGCGATCGGCTCAACTAGACCTGGATCAAACCAGCCCCCATTATGACAAATTATCGCAGGGTGACAAACTCTTCGGCAGTCGAAGGGTGAATTGCAATGGTGCGATCAAAGTCGGCTTTGGTTGCTCCCATCACTACAGGAATTGCCATCCCTTGAATAATTTCTGCCGAGTCTTTGCCCACCATATGCACACCTAAAACGCGCTCGTTTTCGCCTTCAACTACCAGTTTCACCAGCACTTTTTCGGTGCAATCGGTGAGGCTATAGATCATCGGGCGGAACCGAGCTCGGTAGACCTTCACCCGATCGCCATAGGCCGCGCGGGCCTCCTCTTCGGTCATGCCCACCGTGGCCGCTTCCGGCTGGGAAAACACCGCCGAGGGAATGTTGCGATGGCTGATCGTGCGGGGCTGGTGGCCAAACACCGTGTCGGCAAAGGCCCGGCCCTCAGCGATCGCCACCGGGGTCAGGTTGACGCGATCGGTGCAATCGCCCACCGCGTAGATGTGCGGTTGGTTGGTGCAATGGTCGATACCGACGGCGATCGCCCCGTTCATCACCTCAACGCCCGCCTTGTCCAAATTCAGCGGCTCAATTTGCGGCTTCGGTTTGCGGCCCGTGGCACTCAAAATCGCATCGGCCAGTAGCTCATGGGCCGCGCCGTCGGTGGTTTTGAACCGGATCAGCAACCCTCGATCGGTTTTTTCAATCGCCATTGAACCCATATCCGCGTGGGTGTGGATCGTGATCCCGCGATCGCCCATGGCCTGTTGCACCTGGTCGCGAATGTCGCTGTCGAAGCCCCGCAAAATGCGATCGCCCCGCAGCACCTGCGTTACCTGCGATCCCAAGCCCTTCAAAATGCCAGCAAACTCCACGCCAATGTAGCCGCCGCCCAGCACCACAAACCGCTCGGGCCGCTCCGGCAGCAAAAACATTTCCCGCGATGTAATCGAATGCTCAATGCCCGGAATATCGGGGCGCACGGCTTCCGCACCCACCGCAATCAAGATGTAGCGAGCCGTCACTTGCCGATTGCCTTCGGGGCTGACGATTTCCACCGTGTGGGCATCCACAAACCGCCCCAACCCAGAAATCAGCTCGACCCCGGCTTTTTCTAAGAAGCTGATGTGCAACCCATTCAGGCGCATCACTTCCGCCTGCACCCGATCGATCAGCTTCGACCAATCATGGCCGGGTGCGACCCCTTCCCAGCCATAGCCCGTCGCGTCGTCATACCAGTGGGCAAACTGCGAGGCATAGACCATCAACTTTTTAGGGACGCAGCCGCGAATCACGCAGGTGCCGCCCACCAGATCGCTCTCGGCGATCGCCACTTTGGCCCCATAGCTGGCCGCGCGTTTCGAGGCCGCCAAGCCGCCGGAGCCAGCACCGATCACGAACAGGTCGTAGTCAAACGTCATCGATTCCACCTCTTGACCGAACCGGGGCGATCAAACCGCCACCGCCTCTCGATCGTAGCAGGGGAATTTTGGCGCTATGGCGGTTTGTTGATGCCAGTTGTTGAAAATTATTCTTGACATTTTCCAAAACTTGCCTCAGGCTCTATTGCTATAAACTTTCAATAAAGGGCGAGTCAAACGCTAGCCCTGACCTGAATGGCGCATACCTGCAAAAACTGCAAACGCTGCAAGCTGTTGTTGGGAACTTCCTATGACTGTCACCACCATGCCGCCACAGACGGCGATCGCGATTCCTTGGTGGGCGGGGAATGCCCGCCTGACGGAACTGTCGGGACGATTGTTGGGGGCCCATGTGGCCCATGCGGGACTGATCGTGCTGTGGGCGGGAGCGATGACCCTGTTTGAGGTCTCCCGCTGTGATCTGAGTCGGCCGCTATACGAACAAGGCTTGATTCTGTTGCCGAACCTGGCCCGGTTGGGTTGGGGCCTGGGCAACAACGGAGCGATCGCCCAAACCGATGATTGGTTTGCGATCGGGGCGATTCATTTGATCAGTTCAGCCTTTTTGGGTGTGGGCGGTTTGTTCCATGCCCTTAAGGGGCCCGAACGGCTCGATCGCACCGGCTTTTTCAATTACCGCTGGGATGATGCCAACAAAATGACCCAAATTCTGGGCATTCACCTGGTGTTGCTCGGGTTGGGCGCTTGGCTGCTGGTGCTGAAGGCCACCACCTTTGGCGGTCTTTACGATCCGGCCGTGGGCCGTGTCCAGTTGGTCAGCGACCTGAACTGGGATTTGGGGCAAATCTTCGGCTATTTCTTCGGGGCCGGCGGTCGCTACTGGCTGGCCAGCGTCCATGACCTACCCACGATCGTCGGGGCCCACGCTTGGTTGGGCGCAATCCTGATCGGGGGCGGTTTCTGGCACATCGTTTCGGAACCGTCCGCGGCCGTGAAGCGCCTGTTTATTTGGTCGGGCGAGGCCTATTTGTCCTACAGCCTGGGGGCGCTGGCCCTGATGGCCTTTGTGGCCACCCTGTTTGTGTCCGTGAATGCCGTCGCCTTCCCCGAGGCGTTCTTTGGCCCCACGTTGCAAATCGGGTTCGATCGCGTGCCCTATTTCTTCAGCCCCGATGGAGCCTTGACCTCCCGCGTTTGGTTGGCCAATGCCCATTTCTGGCTCGGGTTCTTTTTCCTGCAAGGGCACATTTTCCACGCCCTGCAAGCGGCCGGCGTGCGGTTTGGCTTTGGGCAAACCACCCCGACCACCGCTAACACCGCTGATTCGTCCACCCAACCATCCACCCAGGAGGCTGCTGCATGAGCGCTGTGATCTCTCGGACTGCGCCCCCCGCCATGCCGCAATTGGGCTGGTGGGCCGGTAATGGGCGGTTTGTGAACCTGTCGGGCAAGCTGCTGGGGGCCCATGTGGCCCATGCGGGACTGATTGTGCTCTGGGCGGGGGCCATGACCCTGTTTGAGTTGTCTCGCTACGATGCGGGGCAACCGATGGGGACTCAGGGGCTGATCCTGTTGCCCCACTTGGCCAGCCTCGGGTTTGGCCTGGGGCCCGATGGGGCGATCGCCGACACCTATCCCTATTTGGTGGTGGGCATGTTGCACCTGGTCAGTGCGGCGGTGTTGGGGGCCGGCGGCATCTATCACGCCGTGCTGGGCCCCGAGGTGTTGCCCACCGATCGCGCCAACTTCAGTGGCTTCTTTGGCTACGACTGGCGCGACAAGGACAAAATGACCACGATCATTGGCATTCACCTGCTGCTGTTGGGATCTGGGGCCTTCCTGCTGGTGGCCAAGGCCATGGCTTGGGGCGGTCTTTATGACCCGGCGATCGGCTCCGTGCGCTTGGTTGAGCAACCCACCCTGGCATTCGGCACAATTTGGGGCTATCTGGTTGGGGCCCACGGCAGCCAAGGGATGGCTGCGATCGATAACCTCGAAGATCTGGTGGGTGGCCATGTGTGGGTTGGCGGCCTCTGCATCGCTGGCGGCCTCTGGCACATCCTCAGCCGTCCTTGGCTCTGGGTGGAGCGGGTGTTCTATTGGACGGGGGAAGCCTACTTGTCCTACAGCCTGGGAGCCTTGGCTTATATGGGCTTCTTCGCGGCCTACTTTGTGTCGGTGAATGACTTCGCCTATCCCGAGGTGTTCTACGGGCCCTTGGGCATCGTCACCCAGGACGGAACCGTCACCGCTCGGGGCTGGCTGGCCACCTTCCACTTTGTGTTTGCGATCTTGCTGTTGGCGGGGCACTTGTGGCACGCCCTGCGGGTGCGGGCGGAGGCCGTGGGCTTCAAGTTCGGCAGTGACAGCTTCATCCGGCCCGGTGGCGGCTCGCCGGAAGCGGGCACGTTGGATACGCCCGTCAGCGCCTCCGATGTGACCCTGGCTCTGGTGCAATACCTGCCGATCTATCGCCCGAATCTATCGCCCCTGGCACGGGGTCTAGAAGTTGGCATGGCCCACGGCTACTTCCTGGTGGGGCCGTTCATCAAGCTGGGGCCGATGCGATCGAGCCAGTCGGCGGAACTGGTGGGGCTGATTGCCACCATGGGGCTGCTGTTGATTTTGTCCCTGTGCCTGTCGCTCTACGGGGCCGTGACCTTCCCGAACCGAGGCGATCGCTCCTTGGATGAATTCCGGGGCATGGCCAAGGCCGTGGGAGCCAATGCAGCCGTGTTGCCCGACAACCTGCGATCGGCCGATGGCTGGAGCCAGTTCAGCGCCATGTTCTTGGTGGGCGGCATCGGCGGCGCGATCTTTGCCTTCCTGTTGTTGACCCAGGGGGCGGGCCTATTGGCGCTCTAGGCGATCAACCCCAGCATCGTTCAAGCCGTTTTTTGAGTTTTTGATCCATAAGTCAGTCATTTACAGGAATCGAAATCGGTCGTGGAGGGCCGATCGCGAGGCCTGGGGGGATTCGGGGCCGCTCCGTCGCTGGGGGTGGCGATCGATCCCCTTTTTTCTGGTTTGGTGGGCATTTTGAGTTTATTAAAACTCTTTCTCAATTAGACAAATCTTGCTATGCTGCTATTGCTTATTTATTGAGAGTTAATTTCATTAGATGAGCTTTTGAGGGTCAATCGCCAGTAACCAACAGTGCATAGCGATCGCCCCTGAAGCGAGATCGGTACTCGGCCGGCCGACCTCAACAACCTCAATTTCTACAGGACTGATCCAGCAACCTGATCACGACTCAGGCAGCGATCGAACAGGGATCAGACAAGGGGTTTCAACCCCTTGCCCCCCAAGATCCTGGGCTGGCATCCATCCAATCACCTCAAACCCTATCAACCCTTCAACGAATTGAACCTATGGCAACGATCGGACTGTTCTACGGCACGCAAACGGGCAATACGGAATCCTTGGCAGAAAAAATTCAAGCGGCCCTAGGCGGCGATGCCGTGGTGGATTTGCACGATGTGGCCGATGCCAGCGTCGAGGACTTTGCGCCCTACAACTACCTGATTGTGGGCTGCCCTACCTGGAACATTGGCGAACTCCAAAGCGATTGGGATGGTCTCTACGGAGAGCTAGACGACATCAGCTTTGCAGGCAAAAAGGTGGCCTATTTTGGCCCCGGCGACCAGGTGGGCTACGCAGACAACTTCCAAGACGCGATCGGGCTGCTCGAAGAAAAAATCGCTAGCCTGGGCGGCCAAACTGTGGGCATGTGGCCGATCGAAGGCTATGACTTCAGCGAATCCAAGGCCCAACGGGGCGATCGCTTCGTGGGCTTGGCGCTGGATGAAGATAACCAGCCGGAACTAACCGATGAGCGGATCGCCGCTTGGGTGGCTCAACTGAAGCGCGAATTTGGGCTGTAGTTGAGTCACCCAAATCAATAGGGGCGATCAAAATGATCGCCCCTACAATAACAGACCGCTCCCACGGAGCGGCAGAACCGATGAGACCGGTTAAGCGCCGATCGCCTCAGCGGTTTCCGTCATCCGGGGAGCCGCGTAGCCTGTGCCGCGCACCGTCAGGATAATTTCGGGATTTCGCGGATCGTCTTCGAGTTTCGATCGCAGCCGGGCCACATGCACATCCACTACACGCATATCCGCTTGGATCCGAGGCGCATAGCCCCACAGGGTTTGCAGAATTTCACCGCGCGGCACTGCTTCCCCATTGCGGCTAAACAGCAATTCCAGCAAGCTAAATTCCGTATGGGTTAGGCGAATACGGCGATCTTGGCGATAGACCTGGCGCTTGCGTGTGTCTACTCGCAAGGAGCCAATTTGAATCGTGCCGTTCCCGATCGGCGAAGGAATGGATTTTTCCTTCATCCGCCGCAGCACGCAAGCAATGCGGGCTTCGAGTTCTTTGGGCGAAAAGGGCTTGGCTAAATAATCATCCGCCCCCATTTGCAAGCCCGTAATCCGATCGCCCACATCTCCCAAGGCCGTCAACATGATGATCGGCACATCAGAAATTTGGCGCAGGGCCTGACAAACCCCGTAACCGTCGATTTTGGGCATCATCACATCCAAAACCACCAGGTCAGGATCTTCGCGATCGAACTGCGCTAGGGCTTCTTCGCCATCAGCCGCCGACACCACGTCATAGCCCACCAGCGACAAGCGTGTTGTCAGGATGGTGCGTAGTGCCGACTCATCATCGACAATTAGGATTTTGCCGCGCGATCGACCCGATTCAGTGCTTATCTGCAAGGAATTTTCTGCCAGCATTTTTGTTGATGGAATTTAAAAAGCTTGCAGTCGTTCATTCAGTCTCAATTTAGATAGTGTGAACTCGTGAGGGGAGCATCACAACCATCAAAGCTATGCGTTTCTGAATGAAAACTTCAGCGATCAATGCTTCAGGCGATCGGTCATTTCAATCGATCTTTGGCTGGAGCCAACGCGATCGGCAATGACAGATCCAGAGTGGTTTCAGGACGATCAGCATGAGCGTTCGTCGAGTAGCGGGAATTTTTAAACGAACACAAACTCACCGCAATCAGATTGGATTCAGACAGACTGAATTTAGGCTTGATCCGTGAGTTGACAGAGCGTGGGCGCTAGACAGTTACCGTTGGAAACGATTGTTCTACGGCAAGTAATATTACCAGATGTAACGTTTTTGTCGCAAATATTAAAGAAATCTAAGGATCATTCTAAACCCTTGACAAAACTTTGTAGTTTACTAACACCAGTCTCGATGACCAATGTTACAAGCTCTGCGCTGCAACCCTTGTCAGACAAGAATCTTGATCAGCATTAATTCGCGAAATTGGCATAACTCAGCAACATACAGAAACATATAGGGCAACACTGGCGACCGATCGCAGATCCCTGAGTTAGAGACCGGGCATCGCGCAGCAGCCGGCCCGCCCGTGACCGGATTTGCGGGCCAGACCACTCTTCATCGGAGTGATACAGTCAGACTGGGCCAGGTGGCTGGGATCGCCCACCGGGACGATCGCCCGATCAACCGGGATGAGGGGGCAATGCACACATCATGCGAGCAGGCGCTGCCAGCAGAGCCAGCCCCATCGCTTCGATCCCCTTATTTTCGATCTCCTTATTACTGTTTATTACTGTTCTTGAGAGTGAGCTAACCATGACCATCGGTGGTGACACCATTTTTGGCAAAATTATTCGCCGCGAAATTCCCGCCGCGATCGTCTATGAGGATGACCTCGCCTTGGCTTTCCGGGATGTGAATCCCCAGGCTCCTGTGCATATCCTCGTGATTCCTAAGCAACCGATCGTCAACCTAGCCGCCGCTACAGAGACCGACCAAGCCTTGTTGGGCCATCTGATGCTCGTGATTCAGCGGGTGGCCGCCCAGGAAGGGTTAGACGATGGCTATCGGGTGGTTGCCAACACCGGCAGCGACGGCGGCCAAACGGTTTTTCACCTGCATTTCCATTTGTTGGGCGGCCGCTCTTTGGCTTGGCCGCCCGGTTGAAGCCGATCGCCCGATCGCGTTAGAGCACCTAGGGCGTGGCGGCCGCTAGGGGTTGAGCGGCAGCAGTGTCCGAGAGCTTCAGTTGAATCAACTCCACCTTGTAGCCGTCGGGATCTTCTACAAAAGCAATCACGGTTGAGCCATGCTTCATCGGGCCGGGGGGGCGTGTCACCCGGCCACCGCGATCGGCAATGTCTTGGCAGGTTTTGTAGATATCATCCACGCCCAGCGCCACGTGACCGTAGGCAGTTCCCAACTCATAGGACTCCACGCCCCAGTTGTAGGTCAGCTCAATCACTGCGGTGTCGGACTCTGCACCGTAGCCCACAAAAGCTAGCGTGAACTTGCCATCGGGATAGTCCTTTTGGCGCAAGAGGGTCATGCCCAGCACGTTGCAATAGAAATCGAGCGATCGTTGCAAGTTGCCAACGCGCAACATGGTATGGAGTAGTCGCATGGGTTTTCGGTTCTGAGAAACGACGGGGCGGCAGCGATCGACCCAGGTACTGGGTGGGTACTGGAATCATTGCCACATCGCTAGGTATAGCAGGTCTGACCCTGGCTTGCCCCTGTGGACTACCCACCGGACGATCACCTGTTCCTGTCTTCAAATGCTCAAACCAAAACAGCTAGCTGATTACCAGCTAGCTGTTGGATTGTTATGGGCGATCGCCCATAGGTCAAAATGCCTGCACTCTGCGGTGATGACTCAGATGGGCTTTAACGAGCAGCACGCAGGCCGCCACGCGGCATGAAGGCCATCGGGTTCACAGCACCCTGTCCAGTCGGGCGGACTTCAAAGTGCAAGTGCGGGCC
Source organism: Oscillatoriales cyanobacterium (assembly GCA_004292515.1). Taxonomy (GTDB): domain Bacteria; phylum Cyanobacteriota; class Cyanobacteriia; order CACIAM-69d; family CACIAM-69d; genus CACIAM-69d. Next base: position 9,356 of record RDXB01000069.1, on the reverse strand, counting down.
GGTGCTGCGGCCAGTCGTCCCCATTTCCGAAATCAACTGACCCTGGCGCACTTCTTGACCAGCGCGAACCAGCAGTCGATTGTTGTGGGCATAGCGCGTTAGGCTACCATCGGTGTGGCGAATATCCACCAGGTTGCCGTAGCCACCGCTATTCCAACCGGCACTGACCACCACACCATCGGCCGCCGCCACCACCGGAGTCCCGATTGGCGCAGCGATGTCGATGCCACGGTGCATGCGACCCCAGCGCCAACCATAACCAGAGGTCAAAACACCCTGCGTGGGCCAGATATAGCCACGAGATTGGGTCGGCCGGCCACCGGGCAAGTAATTCGAGGGGTCTGCCAAGGGCGGCAGTTGCGGTGCCACGCTGGAGTTCAGCAGGGTTTGCACCCGGGGATCACGACCCGACAGGGGTTCCGAAACTGCTGCCACCAGTTGAGTCCGGCGTGGATCATCAGCGTTCAACGACCCAGGCAAGGGTGTCAGCTCGCTCGGCTTGGGGTTCGGAGTAGCTTGGCTTGCAGCAACGGGCAACTGACTAGCGGCAACGGCCGTGGAGGCAGCGGGGGCCAGCAGGCTGACCGCGCCGCTACGCGCAGAGTCAGAGGCTCCTCTGCCCTGGTAGCGTGATTGCAGGGCCTGGATTTCAGCTCGCAGCCCGTCAATGTAGGGGCTGTAGCGGGGGCTAGCTAGGTCGCTGTTGGCTGTTGCCGGCTGGAAACGACTGCTCGCGGTCGGTGCTTCACTGGCTGCCACACCGGCTAGGGGTTGCGGTGCTGCGATTGAGGGGAGCGGGTTCGCCGCGCCACCCCCAGCTTCCGCTGCCGGAATTGCTTTGGTGGCGCTCATGGGAACAGCAGGACGATCGAGTGGCTGGGCAGACACTGCAATGGCCGTCAGATGGCGATCGCCACCCATGGGCAGGGAGATCACAAGATCGTTAGGGGTCGGTTCCGAATCAGCGGGTTCCGATGCTGCAGATTGCTCAACCCCAGCGGGAGCCGGGGCTGCTCTCAGGGCAACTGAGGCTGGAGCAATCGTTTCGGAGGACGCAGCCGGGGCCGACTCAAGGGCCAATAGACCAATTGCTTCATTGGTCGATCGCATCTGCTGATTCCCATTACCCGACAGGGAACCAAGGGCTTGGCTCAGGCGCTCTTGGGAAGCTTGCAGCCGATCAAGCACAGGAGCTTGGGCGCTACTGACCGTGGTGACAAAAATATCGGGGGTTGCTTCACCAGCGGCCACAGGTGGGGCGGCGGGAGCAGGGGGCTGAGTCGATCGCTCAACGTCAGGGGTACTGGGCTGGGATCCAGCTTCACGAGCAACGTCAGGTAATGCCGGAACTTGGGCGGTGTTGAGCGCGATTGTAGCTGGGCGCTCCACCGAATCTTCAGGGGCCGGGGCCGATCGCTCAACCACAGCCGTAGCAGTCAATGCATCGTTAGGGACTGTGGGGACTGTGCCGACGATGCCAACGGCCGATTGGGGATTGCTGCGGGCCGGAATCACCAGTTGCTGACCGGGAGCCAGGTTGGCATCAACCGTCAGGTGGTTGGCAGCGGCGAGGGCTTCGAGAGCAACCTCATGAAATCGCGCCACTTGCGCCAGGGTGTCGTTGGGCTGAACCGTGTAGGTATAACCCGGAGCCGTTGCCGCAGCAGACGACGATTCAACTGAAGGCGCGGGTACGGGTTCGGCTGCAATCGCGTGGTCGCCCTGACGGGGCAATAGCAATCCCGTTGCGCCCATTGAGATGGCCAACCCTAGCGTCGCGATCGAAGCACGGGTTTTCCGACTAGGCTCCGTTGGGGCTTGTTGGTACTGTTCGGTCATCGCACGGTTTGGATTGTTGGTCATTGGGGCGGTGGCAACACAGTAGCCGGGCAAGGTTCGAGTGGTTGAGCACTCATTGAACAAGGCTTGGCTCTGGTTGGAGATCTCAGGCAGACCGCGAAACGAGTCGAAAGATTCTTCCGCGAGTTGCTCCGATATCCCAAGCGCCTTGGATGGCTGAACGGCCGATTGGGTGCTAGACAACGGCTAGCGATAAGCTCGAATCGGAATAAATTCTGATACAAGCTGAGGCTTAGGCAAGACTACCCTGCTTTTGTGGTTTAGGCAAGTTTCACCACTCAGGTCAGAATTTTTGCCGGTGTTGCGGATTTAGATCTTTGATAGACATTGCAGGATTTGATGATGATTGAGGTTCACAAATCAGGACAGCATTCTCGAATACCCGTTTTCTGAAAGGCTTGCGAAAAAAGGGGTTTGGCTATACTTCTTGTTGAAAAGTTCGCTGTCCTAGTGACAAGGAAGAGCCAATCGATCGGGCAATTGATCGAGACGATCACCCACCCATTGGATATTGTCAATCAGTGATTTCAGTCTGGAAATTATGTTGGATTTGCTGCGGATGAACGCAAAAAAATGTAAATTTCGATGCAAATCGCCATTCGGAGTCTCATAGGATTTTCTTATCTTTCACCGATTGAGATCCCGTAACCACTCTGACTAGTGTGTGACGTTTGTGCCGTAAGGGATTCAGCGATACGAGGCAGTCGAGTGGCTCTCCCGTTGCTCAATCCTGCTCCACCCTGTTGGGTTGCCGTCTCGATCGCCCTCTCGCATCCGAATCATTGCCGAATCATTAGCGCCTGAATGTCCCTGTGCCTGCCAAATGGGCGATCGAGACAGCAACTACAAGCCCCGCCGGCCCCTCGCCACCAACAGGCTGAGTTGACCCTAGCCCAGCAAACCGAGCTGGCGACGCGCTTCAAACAGGCCAATGGCCGCACTCGACGACAGGTTTAAGCTGCGCACCCCCGCACAGTCCATAGGAATCCGAGCCGTCACGTCACAAGTTGCCAAGGTTTCAGGCGGCAGTCCTTGGGTTTCGCTACCAAACAACAGCCAGTCTGTGGGGGCATAGGCAATCTGGTGGTAAGCCGTCTGACCACCGCTTGAGAACCCAATCAAGCGCCCGCCCAATTGGCGGTGAACCTGCTCGAATGCGCTCAGGTCGGCGTGCTGGTGCAATTTGACGAAGGGCCAGTAATCCAAGCCGGCTCGCTTTAGGTATCGATCGGTAATTTCAAAACCCAGCGGCCCCACCAGATGTAACTCAGTGGTCGTGGCAGCACAGGTGCGGGCAATGTTGCCCGTATTCGGTGGAATTTGCGGATGGACAAGGACAATCCGGGGTTGCATGGGTCAAAAACAGCGAAAGAGTTGACGGTCAAGGAATTGAGGCGGTCGTAATCACTCGTGGCAGTCCGAGCGATCGCCGGCCAACCATGGACTGGCATTGGTCAAGAAAAGCCACTAAATATAGATTTTTTTAATCGTTGACAGCAAACCATTAATGATTTGCAACAATAATCAATCAACCATGACTGATTGCAATCACTGATGCATTTGCCCTGCTTGGATCAGGCTCCCTCACGGCCGGGGCGATCGCCCTGGCCCATAGCCGGAGATTGAGGGGCGAATTGAGGGGCAGACTAAGGGGTGGATTGAGGGGCGATCGGTCTAGGCCGCCAACGCCGACTGACAAGCCTGGTCGGCTAGTTCACGCTCCCAAACCTGGGCATCGTGGATGGCTTGCACCACCACTTCTTGGCAGGTTTGCCCATCGGCCAACTGCTGAAGCCATTGCTGGGCGGCATTGCCTTCGCGCAAAATCTGCTGCAAGGGAGACAGGAAACAGCTAAACCCCTGTTGCTTGGCGATCGGGCGCAACTCTTCATAGAGCTGGGCAATCCAATCCTTCGCACGAATGGCCCGCCCATCTTGCCAATGGCGCAATGACGCATCCAAGCTATTGCGCGCCACAGCCATTTCATTAGCTAGGGTCAGCTCCAATAGATCATCGGCCCTGGTGCCCGCCGGTAGTCGGCTCGCCGTCAAGGGGTCGAGGCTGGGGTCATTGATCAACTGCCACAGCCTGGCCTCGATCAATGCCGTAATTGCTAACAACGCCAGCGGATCCATCACTGGGTCACAAATCCGCAACTCTAGACGGTTGAGGTTATAGGGACGACAGTCGCCATTAGGCCGCACCGAACTCCAAAGGTGGCGGACATTTTGCATCGTGCCCAGGGCCAACTGCTCCTCCGTCCAGCGAACAAAGTGGCTGTGGCTTTCAAACAGGGGGACATGGCTGGGGGTTTGGGGAAACAGATGCCAGCGGGTGGAATGAAAACCGGTGGGCTGACCATCCAGGAAAGGGGAGGAAGCGCTCAAGGCCAGGTAGAGGGGGGCTTCGACCCGCACCAAGCGACAGGCACGCATCAGCAACTCAGGATCCGCCAGACCAATATTGATATGGACGCTGGCGGTCACGACGCGCGTGCCATAGGTGCGTTCAATGTAGGCATGGTAGGGATTGCCCGGATCTGATCGCTGAAAGCGATCGCTTCCCCCCAGGGCTAACGTGCCTCCGGGAATGAGGGTGTAGGGGCCGAGGGTTTTCAGGTATTGCCGCAGACGCAGGCGCGGGGTCAACAGATCACAGAGCAGTCGCTCATAGCTGCACAGGGGCGCGGTGGTGTATTCCACGTTGCGGTTGTCGGGTTCCCGCACAAAGCCATCGAGGTTGGCCGTAATCCGATCAGACAGTCCCACAACGTCACCGCTGGGTTTGCCGGTATAAATTTCGATTTCAAAGCCTTTGGACAGCATCATAGGGAATCAGCCAGCCAATCCGCTGGGGTGAAAAAAACGCAGCCGCTAGCCGTGGAGTAGCGGTGAACGATCGACGCGAGAGGCAGAAGAGAGGCAAGGTGCGGAAGATGAACAAACGCGCCATCAACCTCGATCGCGGGAGTCAGGATCGCGCTGGCCAGTGGCGATGGCTGTGATCGATCGCGAGCGATCGCCCCCCCCCCAAGTGACGTTTGAGACCCCAGAGCTTGCCCTCATGGCTTGATGGGAGGCTGAAGCGGTTGACTGTTCATGCCCCAATCGTCGCCCCAAAGGACTGAATCCCCTTTCCCCCCACAATCTCGTCACTGTGGAATCAGGGTTTCAGACAAAACACTGACAGGACCTAGCGTCGCAACCGTTGTTCGATCTGCTGCAAAATCTGCGGTTTTGCGCGCTCCAACTCCTTGCGCAGGTAGTCTTTGCCTAGACCAGGTTGGGTTGCCGGCATCTGCACACTCTGGTCAGCCCACTGGCGCAGCATTTGACAATTGGCCGCTGTCAGGTGGATTTTGGCCACATACTGGCAGTTTTGCGGATCTTCCAGGGCGAAAAAAAGCAGCCGATAGCAGCCCTGTTGAGCCAAGTGGCGAGCTGTTTCCAGGTTGCGCGATTGTTTGAGATCGAGATAGGACGGCAGCCACTTGGGCCGACGGCCAGTACCCGCCACTGAGATATAGAGCACCGTCAGCCACAACACCATGGGGTGGGGTGACATCATGCCCATAAACCGACTGTAGCAACTGCTGCCTTCGTCGCTGGCTTGAATCGATTGAATGGTGGCTCGCGGCAACATGATCCAAACCGTGACCAATGGATCGCCACTGGTGGGCAGCAGGTGCGGAAACACAATTTCAGCAACGGGTTTGCCCTTGGGCCAGGATTGCAGGCGACAAATCACGTCTGGGTCGCTGCTACTCGATCGCCCCCGAACCGGTGTGCCTTCGCCATTGCCGCTAGATCCTGGCAATGTCGCCCGCTGCAAGGTGCTTTCAATGCGCCGTCCGATCGTCCGTCCGGGGCTATAGCGATGCTCCATCGGCTCTAGGGCCTGCAAAATTTCGCCCACCGACGAGGGGCGATCGCCCGGATTCTTGGACAAGCATTGCAAGACCAAGGATTCCAGAATCTTGGGCACTTTTAAATCAGGCCGCACTTCCGCGAAAGTCAAGGGCGATTGATCGCGATGGACTTTATACCAACTGCCAAAGGAGTGGGTTTCGGCGCGCAGGGGCATTTTCCCCGCCAGCATTTCAAACATGACCACGCCCAAGCTGTAGATATCCGCGCGCCCATCCAGCTCTTTCCCCTCCATTTGTTCCGGCGAGGAATAGGCCAAAGTGCCCATGAAGTGGCTGGTTTGGGCTGCGTCGTCTTGGATCAGCTTGGCAATCCCAAAGTCCAAAATTTTGACCGATTCGCCCATGTCCGGGTCTTGAACCACTAACAGGTTGCTGGGCTTGATGTCGCGGTGAATGATCGGACAGAGCTTGTCTTCGAGCAAGATGCCTTGGTGGGCGGCTTGTAGTCCCAAGCAGATTTGATGGGCCAGGTTCAAGAAGCGGGGCAGCGGAATGGTTTCGCGCTTGACGATCGCCCCCAAGTCGCGCCCTTCCAAATACTCCATCACGTAGAACGGGACTTCATCCTCGCTCACGCCATAGTCCAGTACTTGGACAATGTGCTTACTCTTTTGACCCAACAGAAAACAGGAGCGCGCCTCGCGTTTGAAGCGATCGCGCATCTTCTTGTTCAGGAGGGTTTGCGAAAGAAACTTTACCGCCACCGGAGCATCGAGCAAAACGTGCTTGGCGCGGTAGACACGACCCATAGCACCGCGCCCGATCAACTCTTCGAGTCGATATCGTTCGGCTAGCACTCGGCCAAGATTCGGGTCGCTCATAGCGGCTGCGCTCTTATGCTGGGCTGATTGCAAAAACTCAAGGACTGTAAATCAACGAGAGGACGATCTAAAGGGCGATCAAGCGGGTCAACGGCCTCAAAACACAGCCTCGACAGCCCTGACGGTTGCCATGATCCGTGCTGGTACGGCCGCTTGCCCCTCATTGTCGCCTAATCGCGCGCGAGGGAGCAAAAGACCCCCACAGGGACGGCGATCGCCACAGGCTGGGCCGACGGATTGCGATCGAAACTGCGATTCACCCTGGTTCGGGCAATTCTAGGGCAGAACGATCAACGGGCGATCGCGGTCCAAGGGCGACGGGCCTGGGCCCCGGCTCGATGGGAATGGCAAGCGTTGCCCAGGTGTTGCGATCAAGGCATCTGTAATCCAAGACCCAGACCACTGCCTAGATCTAAAGCTGCTAGATCTAAGATCTAGATCTGCTGGAGCTAAAGATCTGAGGAGGTGTCGTCATTTCCCAGAATGATTCTGGAATTAATGATTCTGAGATTAATGAGTCTGAAATCATCGACTCTTCATGCCTCAAGGGTCGTAGCAAGATGCTCAAGCCTCTTGCCCCCACGATCTCGGTCCGGTGGAATCAGGGTTTTAGGCTAATTTGGGCTAATTGCTAATTGATGACAAGCTCTAGACCTAACCGAGATTCTGACTCAGATTTAACTCGGATTTAGACTTAGGGGGCCGCTGGCGGCTAGGTCACCAACCACCGACTCACCACTGGACTACAAACCGTAGAAAGCGGCTAACCGCAGCCCGGTCAACCATCATCGCCTCAGGGGCCAGCAACCTGCACTGGATCGTCAAACCAACGATGATCGAAAGCGGTCATAGGGCAACAGTCCTACAGAATAGCTACGCTAAACAGCGTGGTTTGAAGCATGATCCCAACGTCAATCGCGCCGATGCACCCCTGCTACCGAGCGCCATTCTAGCCATTACCAACCCGATTGATCAGGTGATTGGGGTTGACGATTGGGGTTGACTGTTGATTAGCCCCATCAGGTGGCTGACCCGGACGACCTCCCTCAAGAACCAGCCAACGTCCCGTTGCATCGGGACAATTGCCCTAGTGAGGGGCTGTGGGCATGGGTCACGCCTTTGGGTTGCCTGATCTGGACGGATCGGCAATTGGGTAGTTAACCGTCGCGAGTGCTACTCGTTCGCTACTGAGTCTATCACTCCCGTTCGGGGAGGTAAATTCTTCAAAGCCAACGAATACAAAGGTTTGAGCAATGGCTTGTTGTGGATAATGACTTTGGAATTCTGCGAGAAACGATACGATCGCCCGGTTGAATCGGCCAGGATTAATCCGGTTCGTTCCCAACCATTGCGGATGGTGAGAATGGTGGCCATCATGGCAAATAAATCCGTGGGCTTTGGCCCATTGTGGTGATCGTGATGGTGATCGCGATTCAGAACCGGTTCTAAGGCAAGCATCATGACAATTCCAGCAACTTCTGGCTATGCAACTCCGCTTCTCGTGCCGATCGTGCTGGCGGGTGGCAAGGGCGAGCGTTTTTGGCCCTTGAGCCGCCGTCGCCAACCCAAGCAGTTCCTTTGTTTAGACGGTAGCGGCCGGAGTTTGCTTCAGGCGACGATCGATCGCCTGTTGCCCCTGGCCGGCTCGCCCGATCGCATCTGGGTGGTGACGGGTCAGCATCTCGAAACCCAGGCCAAAGGCCAGTTGCCGGAGCTGCCCGCCGAGAGCTTTGCGATCGAACCGGAAGGACGGGACACGGCTCCAGCCCTGGCTTGGGCCACCCTGGAGGCGGCCAAAATGTATGGCGAAGATACGGTGCTGGGCTTCTTTCCGGCGGATCACTGGATTGGCGATCGCGCGGCCTTTGAGCAAACCTTGCAAGCGGCGGCGGAACTGGCCACCACCCAAGGGGCGATCGTCACCCTGGGCATGGTGCCTGACCAGCCGGCCACGGGCTATGGCTACATCGAGCAGGGCGACCCCCTGGGCGAGTTCGCAGGATTGCCGGCCTATCGGGTCAGCCGCTTCACCGAAAAGCCTGATCGCGCCACCGCCGAAGAATTCCTAGCCAGCGGTCGCTATAGCTGGAACAGTGGGATGTTTGTGTTTCAGGCCAAAACGGCGATCGCCGAGTTGCAACGCCATGCGCCAGAAATCATGGAACCGTTGATGCGCGACGGGGTGGCCGCCTACAGTCAACTGCCCAAACTGAGCATCGACTATGCGCTGATGGAAAAAACCGATCGGGCTTGCATTGTGCCGGCCACCTTTACCTGGGATGACCTGGGCGATTGGAATGCGATCGATCGGTTGCTGAAGGGCGATCGCGACAACGTAGACCTGGGGCAGCACCTGGCCCTGGACACCAAGGGCGCAGTGGTCTACGCCAGCGATCCTGAAGAGTTGATCGTCACCATTGGCTTGGAGGATGTGGTGATTGTGCGCGATAGCAATGTGACCTTGATTGTGGCTAAGGATCGCACCCAAGACATCAAGGCCGCCGTCAAGGCCGTGCAAGCCAAACCCGAGTGGGACGATCGCCTCTAGCGTGCTAGACCGAGCGATCAACCCAGCGATCGCCCCCGATCGGGCTGGCGGTGTCGTCATTGCTCAGGATGAGGCTGAAACGATTGACTTTCCTTGCCCCAATGGTCGTAACAAGGGGCTTAGGGCGTGTCATCAGATGCCATTGATGGCAGATGAAACAGTGATGTTCCGTGCCCCAGTCGTCGTAACAAGGGGCTT
>RDXB01000012.1 GCA_004292515.1 Oscillatoriales cyanobacterium | reverse complement strand
AGCGCTTAACTCCGATTTGAAAGTTAATATTCTGGATACCGAGAACTATACCTATCCTGATCTGAGTGTGACTTGCGATCCACGCGATCGGGAACATCCACTTTATATTACTCATCCCTGCTTAATTGTTGAGGTGCTATCCCCTAGCACGGAAGCCTACGATCGCGGGAAGAAGTTTGAACTCTATCGCCGCAACCCAAATCTGGTTGATTACGTGTTAGTCAGCTCTGAAGAAGTGGCAGTGGATATTTATCACAGAACCAGTGCTGGGGATTGGGTGATTTTGAGTTACCGATCGGGCGATCGGGTGGAACTAAAAAGTATTGGACTGACGGTGGCGATCGAGGAATTCTACGAAGGAATTGTGTTTGAATCATAATTCGGCATCACTGGCAATGGGCGATCGAGTCTAGCAGTTGAAATTGATAGAGAGGCTGAATGGGGATGGCGCGATCGGGCTATACCTTACCCGTGTTTGCGGCGGCGGCGGCCAAGGGCGCTTTGCTGGCTTTGCAAGGCGATCGCACCGGGTCGATCGCCCTGGATTTACTCGATGGGCAAGCGGCGGAAATCCCCCTAGAATCGGTGGCGCGGCTGGACGATCGTACGGCTTTGGCCATCACCCGCAGCGACCCCGGCGACAATTTGGATTTGACCCGCCACACGCCGATTTGGGCTTGGGTGCAAGTGGGCGACTGGGACGGTGAGGCGCTGCGGCTTGAAGGGGGTGAGGGCGTGGGGCAAACGTCCGAGGGGCCAGCGATTTACCGATTTGCCCGATCGCTGCTGACTGCCAACTTGCAAGCCCTGTTGCCCCCCGATCGCACCGTGACCGTCCGCATCATCCTGCCCGAGGGACGCGATTTGGCAAAACGCACGTCCAATCAGGCGTTTGGGGTGTTGGAGGGGTTGTCGCTGTTGGGCACCAGCGGCATTGCCCAGCCCCACACGGCCACAGACAAGCTGGATGAATCGCGCGATCGCCTGCGTCAGGTGTTGACCACGGAGCGCGATGTGATTTTTTGCATTGGTAGCAATGGGCAGCAGGTGGCCGATCGCCTGGGGTTGCCGGCCGGGGCGATCGTGCCGGTGGGCAATTGGATCGGGGCGATGTTGGTGGAAGCGGCGATCTTGGAGGCGCGGTCAGTGCTGTTGTTGGGCTACCACGGCAAGCTGATCAAACTGGCGGGCGGCATTTTCAACACCTCTAGCCACATTGCCGATGGCAAGCTGGAAATTTTGGCGGCGGCGGCCCTGCGATCGGGCGCGACGGCGGAGGTGGGGCGATTGATCCTGGCTTGTGAGACGGTGGCGGCGGCGGTGCAAGAGTTGGCGCGATCGGGTTGGGATCGGCGGGTGTTGCAGGAATTGGCCGAGGCGATCGGGGGGCGATCGATGGCTTACGCGCGCAAATATGCTGATCGCCCCTTGTCAGTATCAGTGGCACTATTCGAGCGATCGGGCCACATTTTAGCCGTTAGCAACAAGGGCGATCGATGGACAATTCAACCCAAGTAATCAGGGGAGCAGACTGTAGGGTGGGCAGTGCCCACCGCCACCAATTGTTCATCGCTCAAGTAATCCAGTCCCATTGCAAAAGGCAGTCATTGTTTTGAGGATGGATACCATTTTGCCTAGATGTTGGTGAGCATTGCCCACCCTATTACAGCCTTTACCTCAAACGATTGGCACATCAGATCGCAGATGCTATGAAGCTGTTAGTCGGTGGGCATTGCCCACCCTACAGGCTGCTGTACTTCTTAAACGAGGTAAAGGCTGTACTACTCAACTTTAGTTTGACGTTTGGCTTTTAACTGCTCTTGTCGATGTTGCCAGCTCAGGAGTGCAAAGTCAATCATGTCATCCAGAGAATGAAGCGACTGGATAGTATAAGGTTTTTGGGCATCTATGCACTCGTCATTCTGATAAGCAGGAGATCGCTTGAGAACCCCATCGAGATTGGATGTTCCACACAGATTCTGAAATCTTTCAAATTTAGACGAAAGCTCATTATGAAAATCAATATAAGCCTGTGTTGATAGCCGGTAGTTATTTTTTGCCTCATGGTAATTGAGATAATGTTTGAAGTCATTGAAGTCCCTTTGACGGCATTCTCTCAGAACCATCAAGTCACAGTCTTTGGGAAACTGAATATACTGAATTTCATCCCAGCTGATAAGCACTAACTTTGCTTTGAATACTCTGAGATAGGAAGATTTGCTAAAAAATGGTATATAGATACTAATTGAAGGTAGCTTAGATGTAGATAATCCTTCAATTGATAAGCATAGTCGCTCTTCTGATATGCAGAGGCTCTTTTGACCTCGCTTTTGTCCATAAGTCGATTTGCTGAGTGTAGCCACTTCTCCTAGATTGGAACTAAAGCTGAGGATGCGATCGCGGATAGCTAGAAGTCTTTTCTGATCTATCTCAGATCGTTTGGATAAAATGATTCGCCAGTTTTTGTCGAGATGGCTGAGTGGGTCAACTGGCGGTGTTGTTGGAATTTTCAAGGAAGAAGTGATATCAATCTTTTTTAAGACTGTGCTCTCTTCAGAGGAGTTCCAAATGGTGAATTCTAGCCAAAATTGACCATTCTGCTCTTGCAGCTTAAATGTCCATAGTTCAATATTGAGCTGATGATATAGTTGATCAATAAAATTATGGCGATGCAGAGTAGGCGCAATGCCGATTAATTTTGGAGAGTCTAAATGGTGAATATCCTTAAGGTTAGGATGCTCTTCTAAAAAATTGTGATAGTAACGAGTTAATTGTTGAACAATATATCGATCTTCCTGGTTTTTGAGTTCTAAAATAACAGGACTACCAGCCGAATCACAAGCAACAATATCGCAATATTCACCACAGATTCCTAATTGACGCGCCAAAGGTGTTAACTCTAACCATTCTCTTAAATTTCCCCACAACAAATTTTCAAAAGTTGCTTCATCCTGAAACTGCCACTCACTGCTATTTTTGACTAACATAATGTTGGATTTTGAATTGAGTTGCTGGTTAACTGAAATATTTAATCTTTAAAGCCTCAATTGTCGTAGCAAGGGGCTTAGGGGCTGTCGTCATTGCCAGTAGGGATGCTGAAACTCGTAACAAGGGGCTTAAGCCCCTTGCTCCCCACGATCTCCTAACGGTGAAATCAGGATTTCAGGAGAAATGACGACACGCTCTAAGCCCCTTGCCCCCCACAACTATTGGAGCTTACCCCATGCCAAAAGATGCCTTTCAAGCATCTTCTAACGAATCGTGAGATAGCGCAGGCCAATCAGGAGCAAAAAGCCGCCGTAGAGCTTTTTCATCAGGGCTGCACTAATGTAGGGTTGGTTGGCAAAAACTGCGCCAAAATAGTTGCCGATTAACAGGCCGACAACGATTAACAATCCATACTCGATCTTCAGGTTGCCGTTGCGGTAGTAGACAATCGCCCCCAACAAGCCGATCGGCAACACCTGCGCCGCCAACGATGTGCCCGTGGCCAGCTTTTGATCCATGCCCAACCACAACACCATCGCCGGAACCATAATCGCGCCGCCACCGATGCCAAACAGCCCACCGGCTAGGCCCGCCACTAACCCGATCGCTAACAGTTGCCAAATCAGAGTCGTCATGGGGAAGTCTCCTGCAAAAGGGTGGCAGACCGGCAATCCGCCTGACTCGGGAGCCGCTGAGTCGATCGAACGGGCCGGTTCTCAGGCAAACTGTTACATTCCCCGGCAAAATTTCGCAAGTTTGCTCAGACACCTGCTCAGGGCGATCGCGTTGGCCAGTTATGGGGTGGATTGTTCTTGTTTAATTCTTTGCTATGCCCAAGCCGCGTAAAAATTTCGGTCAACATTGGCTCCGCAGTGAAAAAGCCCTGGCCAAAATTGTGGCGGCGGCGGCCCTGACCGCTGACGATCGTGTGTTGGAAATTGGCCCCGGTCAAGGGGTGCTAACTCGGCAACTTTTGGAGCAAGCGGGGCGAGTGGTGGCGGTCGAACTCGATCGGGATTTGTGTCCACCCCTGGTCAAAAAGTTTGGGCAGCGAGACCATTTTTTGCTGCTGCAAGGGGATATTTTGACCCTCGATTGGCCGGGACAATTGCAGGCGTTTCCCAGTTTCCAAAATCCCAATAAAGTGGTGGCGAATATTCCCTACAACATCACGGGGCCGATTTTGGAGCATCTGTTAGGGACGATCGGCCAGCCACGATCGCAACCCTTTGAGGCGATCGTCCTGTTGGTGCAAAAGGAAGTGGCCCTGCGCCTGGTGGCCAAACCCGGCAGCAAGCACTACAGCGCCCTGTCAATTCGGATGGGCTTCTTGGCTGATTGCAGTTGGGTGTGTGATGTGGGGGCGAAGGCCTTTTCGCCGCCGCCTAAGGTCGATTCGGCGGTGGTAAAGATCGTGCCGCGGCCGTTCGATCGCCAACCCCAAAACCTGAAGCGCTTTGAAACCCTCTTGCGGTTGGGTTTTGCCAGTCGGCGCAAGATGCTGCGTAATAACCTAAAAAGTGCAGTGGATTTGGATCAGCTGCTCGGTAGCTTGGAAGCTTTGCAGATTTCGCTGACGGCGCGAGCAGAAGAACTGAGCCTGACTCAGTGGATTGATCTGAGTGATCGCCTGACCCAAGCGCCCGTCACTCTCACTGCCGATCAAGTGGCAGCGATCGCGGATGATCAAGAGGACGATCAAGAGACTGATCTCGATTAGTAGAGATCGAGGGCAGGCGATCGTCAGAGATTGAGGACAGGTGATCGTCTCGCCAACAACCCGGATCTACCGATCACGAATCGTTGGGCAGCAAGGGGCTTAAGCCCCTTGTTACGAGGGCTGGAGCAGGCAGGATCAACTGTTTCAACCATGTCCTATTCCAGGATGCAGCCCTTGATTCAGTTGGCATTCAATCAACCATGCCAGTCCCTTGAGGCTGGCGATCGCGATCGGTGACGCGCAGGTACACCCCATGCAGATTTATTTGGATCACAGTGCCACAACGCCGCCCTGTGCAGCGGCGATCGCAGCGGCCCAGCGCGTGATGGCGGAGCAGTGGGGCAACCCATCCAGCATTCACCATTGGGGTGAGCGGGCGGCGTTGGTGTTGGAAACGGCGCGGCTGCAAGTGGCCAGCCTGCTCAATGCGGAGCCAGAACGATTGCTGTTCACGTCTGGCGGCACGGAGGCGGATAACTTGGCCCTGTTGGGCGTGGCCCAGTGGTTTGACCAGCCGCGCCATCTGGTTTCGTCCCAGGTGGAGCATTCGGCGATCGAGCGATCGTTGCAAGCTTTGGAGCAGCGCGGCTGGGCCGTAACCCGGTTGCCGGTCGATCGCGCGGGGCGGGTCAGTCCGGCGGATTTGGCGGCGGCGATCCGACCGGAAACGGTGTTGGTGTCAATTATTTTTGCCCAGAGCGAGGTGGGCACGGTGCAGCCGATCGCCGAGTTGGGGGCGATCGCGCGGCGGGCGGGGGTGCTGTTCCACACGGACGCGGTGCAGGCCGTGGCCCGAGTGGCGGTGGATCTGCAAACGTTGCCGGTGGATTTGCTGTCCCTGTCGAGCCACAAGATCTATGGGGTGCAAGGGGCGGGCGCGCTCTGGGTGCGATCGGGTGTGAGCCTGTGGCCGCAACTGGTGGGGGGTGGCCAGGAAGGGGGCTTGCGATCGGGTACTCAGGCCCTCCCGGCGATCGCGGCCTTTGGGGCGGCGGCCGAGCAGGCGGCGGGGTCTTGGGTGGCGGAGGCGGCCCGGTTGCGGCAACTGCGCGATCGGCTGTTCGATCGGCTCACTGGTTGTCCGGTGCTGCAACCCACGGGCGATCGGGCCCATCGATTGCCCCACCATGCCAGTTTTTGCTTGCGGGCCGATCACTACGGCCGATCGCCCTTGCCCAGCGGTCGGGACTTGGTACGCCAGCTCGATCGGGCTGGGATTGGTGCTAGTTCTGGGTCTGCCTGCAACAGTGGCAGCCTCAGCCCCAGCCCGGCGCTGTTGGCGATGGGCTATGACCCGGCTGAGGCCACGGCGGCCCTGCGATTTAGCCTGGGCAGCAGCACCACGGCAGAGGATATTGACTGGACGGCGATCGCCCTGGGGCAAATTCTCGATCGGCTGGGCGTGGGGGGCGATCGGCCAGCCGCCTTGGCCGGCAGTTCCCGTTAGGCATCGTTCCCACCGGCCTAGTTGGTCGAAATCACAAGCTGATAGTTGCGTTGGGTGTTAGCCCGATCGCCCACAAAAATGTCATAGGTGCCCGCCGGCCAATAACCCGGCATTTGGGCCACGCCATTGGCCACCGGAATACAAAAAGCCCCATTCGGGCCCGACACCTTCAGGGTCAGCCCGTCACCACCCTGCACTTGCACTTGCAGAGACCCAAAATCCTGAGCGATGCTGAGGCGGTGGTTGGGGCTGCTGGGCACAAAGCCGCAGTCACTGCCATTGCTGCCGCCGGAGACTCCCGAGCGAGTGATCGGCGCGCTCAGGTTGGCGTTCAAAGCGATCGTGTCGGCATGGGCCGGATGGGGAGTCAAAACGGCGATCGCGGCGGCCATCGCCATGAGCGATCCGAACTGTTGAATTTTCATGGCAGAACCTCCTAAATCATCAGCCGATCGGCAACCGTGCGCCCGGTGTTGAGCCTTGGGTGGAGCAACTGCTGGGGCGATCGATGGGGCCATAGGTTCAGTATGGCCAATGGATGGGGGCTTGTTCGGATCGTCAATTCCTGTTTACAAACTGTCTGTGGCATGGGGGCCAATTCCCAACTGGCACGGGGCGATCGAGCCATTGTGCTATACCTATTGCCTAGCTCAGTTGGGTTTTTGTGCCCGATCGCCAGTCGATTTAACCAATTCAGCTCTCCCTTTGATCAGGAATTGCCGCATGGTGAGCCAGTCTACGCCTCCCCAAGAACAGTTCTCACCCGGTGACCACAACCCACCGCCGGCCCGTGGGGTTTGGTGGCGACGCGCCGGAGCTTGGGCCGTGGAAGTGGCGTTAATTGCGGCCAGTGCGGGGTTGCCCTTTGCGATCGGGCAGTCGGCGCGATCGGCCCTGGATGGCCCCTCCGTGCCCCTGAATCCGGTGCTGGCAGGTGTGGAAGAAACCGCCGCCAAAACCTTTGCCATTCCGCCCCATTTGCGCGTGACCGGCGTAGCCCCCATTACCAATCTGTTTTGGTCGGGAGCGTTGGTGTTGCCGATCGCCCTCGGCGGGTTGCAGTTATTTTTAGTGGCCACCACGGGCAAAACCTCACCGAAAGCCTGGTTTGGACTGCAATTGGCGGATGAGCGCGGCCGGGTTCCGGGGATGGGGCGCGTTCTGTTGCGTGAAGGGGTGGGCCGTTGGGGCCTGCCGCTGGGGACGGCCTATGGGATTTGGCGGGCCAGCGGGGCCTATCCTGACCTAACAATTCTGATTGGGCTGTCGGCCTTGGGGTTGCTGCTGGAATCCGGCAGCGCCCTGCTCGATCCCCAACGGCGGCCCTGGCGCGATCGCCTGGCCGGAACGCGCGTGCTGGATTTGCAAGATCCCGAAGCGGTGACCGAACCGGGAGTGGCCGGGGCCCGATCGCCCGATGGCGGCGCGATCGCCCAAATCAATCAGGCTAATCGGTGGCGGCGATCAGCCAGTACCGGTGCTTTGGCCGAGCGGGGTGGCACGACGATCGCTGTCAACCAGTCCCATGAACCAGCCGCTATGAATTTGGTGTTGTCACCGGTGCAGCGCGGCCTCTGGCCTTGGATTCAGCAGCATCCGGGCACGGCGATCGCAGTGGCCGGCTCCGTGGTGTTGGTGTTGGTGTTGGGAACCTTGGCGGCGACCCAAATTTATGCCCAAACCCAAGCCGATCGGCGCGCAGAGCAACAACAGCAAAAGGATCTGTTACTAGATTTGGTGGCCAAGTACAGCCAAAATGCCCCAGATCAGCGCCGGGGTTCAGTGCTGGCCCTGGGTGCAGTGAAAGATCCAAACCCAGAAATCGTGCTGCTGCTGAACCTGCTAGGCCAGGAAGAGTCGCCCCAACTGATTGAAGCGCTCCAGCAGTCGATCGCCAGCGCTGGCCCGGCTGCCTTGCCCTATTTGCAACGGCTGAACCAAACCCTAAAGGCCGATGCAGACAGTCTGGCCGTGGGGCCCGATCGCGCCGAATCCTTGCGGGCGGCCCTGCGCTTGCGGGCCACCCAACGGGCGATCGCCAAATTGCTGCGGTTGCGATCGGGCAGTGGTGAACCGATCGACCTCAGCCGGGTGGACTTGGGCCAATCCAGCGACCCGGTGCAGTTCACCCTCGTGCTCGATCGCGCCGATTTGTCGGGCTTGAACCTGCGGAGTGCCGTGTTGGCCGGGGCTAATCTGCGCGGCTCCGTGTTTCGATCGGCCGGCCCCGATGGCCGCTGGAACACCTTTGATGATGCGCTGACAGATCTCTCGGGGGCAGACTTGCGCGGAGCCGATCTGACGGGGGCTTCGTTGCTGACGGGCCGACTCGATCGCGCCAGCCTCGTGCGGGCCGCCCTCAACCGCGCCAACTTGTTTGGAGCCAGCCTCGTGGGAGCCAACCTCAGCAGCGCCAAACTGCTCGCCGCCAACCTGGAAACGGCCCTGCTCGATCGGGCCAGCCTCACCGGGGCCGATTTGGGGGATGCCAACCTCACGGATGCCAGCTTCCACGGGGCCAAGTTGGGCCAAGCCCGTGCCGTGGGAGCCAAACTCGTCCAAGCTGACCTCACCGAAGCCAGTTGGCGCGGCGGCGATTTATCCGCAGCAGATCTCAACCGGGCTAACCTGCAAGGAGCTGATCTGAGTGCTTCGCGCCTGGTGGGGGCCAAGCTGGCGGGGGCCAAGTTACAAAATGCGGTGTTGCAAGGCACGGATTTTTCCCAAGCCGACTTACGGGGAGCCAACTTTGAAGGGGCCAATCTCAAGGGGGCGATTTTTGTGCCCACAACGGCTGCTCCCGCTGGTGGCTTTGTGGGGCGAGCCGATAGCGACAAGCCCTCGGCGCTGGTGAAGGGCGCTGATTTCAGCCAAGCCAAAAATCTCGATCCGCGCCAACTGGCTTACCTCTGTTCCCAGGGGGCGACTCATCCCCAATGTCCCCAGTAGCCCGATCGGTCTAGCTAGATCCTGTCGCTATTTGCTGGCTGCCAATTGCTGGCTGCCAATTGCAACGGCTGATTGCCCATCCGTCACTAATTCACTAACAATTGCTGCAATTGACTAGCAAATGCAGCAATCAGGAAACTTCCTGCTTCATCGCGGCGAAGTCGGCTTCATCCGCTC
>RDXB01000068.1 GCA_004292515.1 Oscillatoriales cyanobacterium | reverse complement strand
CGGGCGCTGCGGGTTTCCCATCGTTCGGTAAAATGACGATCTGTTTTCTTTGGCAACGCGCTGTTAGCAATGGCCCCGTTCTCGCGTTTCCGTTCCGCCGCGCGTGCTGGAACCTTTTTAGTCACCGCTGAAGTGATGCCGCCAAAAGGGGGCGATCCATCCCACATGATCGCCATGGCTGAGGCGTTGCACCCGTGGGTTCATGCGGTGAACATTACCGATGGCAGCCGGGCCGTGTTGCGGATGTCGTCCTTGGCGGCGGCTACATTGCTGTTGCAGCGAGGAATTGAGCCGGTGTGGCAGGTGGCCTGTCGCGATCGCAACCGAATTGCCTTGCAGGGCGAGTTGATGGGGGCCCATGCGCTGGGCATTCGCAATGTGTTGGCTCTGACGGGCGATCCGGTGAAGGCTGGAGATTTTCCCGAGGCGCGGGGCGTGTTTGATTGGGAGTCGGTGCGGTTGCTGGAGGCGGCCAAACGGCTGAATGAGGGACGGGACGCAGCCGATCGCCCCTTGGATGATGGCAGCACGGATCTGTTTGTGGGCGCGGCGATCGACCCCCAATCCAAGAGCTGGTCGGGACTCCAAAGCCGGTTCGATCGCAAACTGGCCGCCGGGGCCCAGTTTTTCCAAAGCCAACTGATTTCTGATTTCGATCGCCTCGACAAGTTCATGATCCAAATCGCGGCCGGGTGCGATCGCCCCGTGTTGGCGGGTATTTTCCTGCTGAAATCCGCGAAAAATGCCGAGTTTATTAACCGCAATGTGCCCGGTGTCGAAATTCCCCAGCACATCATCGATCGCCTCGCCGCCGCCGCCGATCCCCTGCGCGAAGGGATGACGATCGCCGCTGAACAGGTGGCCCTAGCGCGGCAAATTTGCCAGGGTGTGCACATGATGGCCGTGCGCCGCGAAGACTTGATCCCCGAAATTTTGCAGATGGCCGGCCTAGAGCCGATCGCCCCTGCCTTGCCTGCCCTATCCCTCACCGCGAGTCCCCGCCCATGAGTAGCCCCGATGATTGGCTGGAAGTTGGCAAAATCGTTGCGCCCCAAGGGTTACGCGGCGAATTACGGGTCTATCCTGACTCGGATTTTCCCGAGCGGTTTATGGAGCCGGGCCAGCGTTGGTTGCTGCCAGCCGGGGCCCAACTAGGAAAGGTGGAGCCGCGCGAGGTGCGCTTGGTCAGCGGCCGCTACCTGAACAAGCAAAATTTGTATGTGGTCAAGTTTGCCGAAATCAGCGATCGCACCAGTGCCGAAAACCTGCGCGGGGCCAAGCTGTTGGTCTCTGCCGCCAGTCGCCCACCCCTAGAAGAGGGTGAATATCATCTGATGGACTTGATGGGGTTGGCCGTGTTCGATCGCGTCCAGCAGGCCACGATCGGCGAGGTGATTGGTCTAGCCGCCGCCGCCCAAGATTTGTTGGAAGTGAAGCTGACGGACTCCGAGCAGGTGTTGTGGATTCCTTTTGTGGATGAAATCGTGCCGATGGTGGACTTGGTGGCCCGCCGGGTAGAAATCGAACCGCCGCCGGGGTTGCTGGAGCTATAGGCAGCCGCAGCAACCGCCACCCAGACCGCTATAACTATTTCTAGGGTTAGAGCCTGCCATCGTTTCCCGCAATAAGTCTGAAATCGACGATTTCCTACGCCTCAATCGTCATAACAAGGGGCTTAAGCCCCTTGCCCCCCACGATTCGATAACGGTGGAATCAGGGTTTCAGGCTCATTGATGACAGTCCCTAGATTAATCAAGTCAATCGACACTCAAGTCAATCGACACTATGGAACGGATTGGGTCGCTAGCGAGCTTGAATGGGCAACGGATTTGGGCGATCGCCTACAACGCCTTTCTGGAAATTTGGCGGGCCAAGGTGGGCTACCTGCTGCTGGTCTATGCCGTGGGGCTAGTCCTTGGCATCGTGTTAGTTCCTTACATTTCCGCAGGCAATTCGGCGGGCAAAATCATCCTCGACGGCTGCTTGGCGGCCACGACCCTGCTGGGGTTGTTGGTGACAGTGTTGATCGGCACGCGCCTAGTCGATCGCGAAATCGAGCGGCGCACCATCCTGCTGGCGATCGCCAAACCCCTCAGCCGCACCGAGTTCATGCTGGGCAAGCATTTGGGGTTGTCGCTGATGTTGGCGGCTCTCGTCGGCGGGGCCACCCTGATTCAGTCGATCGGCCTCGGTTTGTGGGGCCGGGCTAGCTGTGGCCCTGCTGTTTGGCTCCTTCACCAGTCCCTTGCTGGCCGTGGTCTTGACCCTGGCGATTTATGTGATGGGCCACCTCAGCCGCAACCTACTGACGATCGGGATTCAGCTCAAAGATCCAGCCCTCCAGCGGTTGACCGAAGGGCTATATCTCGTCTTACCCGACCTAGAGCGCTTCAGCCTCAAAAACTTAGCCGTCTACGGCTTGCTACCCGACAACAGCACCCTCGCGGCCGACGGGTTATACGGGGTGCTGTATTGCACAGTGCTGCTCTGTGCAGCGATTTTCGCCTTTTCCCGTCGCGAGTTTTAAAGCCGATCCAGCCGATTGAGCCGACAGAAATGAGTCCGCAGCCGATCGCGATTGCTCTTCTCAACGAATCGAATCCCCACTAAATCGATGGACAATGTGGGATTTAGGGAAAAGATGCCCTATTCTGAGAACGACTCGTTCATGGGATCGCGATTCGATACGATCGCACTGCTCGTCCGATCGCCCCTTCCCAGACTCCAATCCAGCGATCGTGCCATGACCACCACCCCTTCTCCTGCTGCAACCCGCCGGTTTCCCAAGTTGCCCTTGTCGATTCCCTGGCAGATATCGATCATCTACACCGCATTGCTGCTCATCCTGCCCTTCGGCGCGATGTTCGGCAAATCTGCCACCCTGTCCCCCAGTCAATTTTGGGAAATCGCCACCGACCCCGTTGCGATCGCCACCTACAAAATCACCTTTGGCGCAGCATTTTTAGCAGCAGTCTTCAATGGCTTCGTGGGATTTGTGGTGGCTTGGGTTCTAGAGCGCTACGACTTCCCCGGCAAAAGATGGTTTGATGCAGCGATCGATTTGCCCTTTGCCTTGCCCACCGCCGTTGCCGGTCTGACCCTAGCCACCATCTATAGCGAAAATGGTTGGATTGGCTCCCTGTTTGCCCCCTTGAAAGTGCGAATTGCCTTCACATCCACAGGGGTTTGGGTGGCGATGTTGTTCATTTCCCTGCCCTTTGTCGTGCGCACATTGCAGCCCGTGTTGCGGGAAATCGAACCGGAACTCGAAGAGGCCGCCTGGAGCTTGGGTGCATCCCCTTGGCAAACCTTTTCGCGGGTGTTGTTTCCGCCCCTGTTGCCCGCCACCATTACCGGCGTGACCTTGGGATTTGCCCGGGCCGTGGGGGAATTTGGCTCGATCGTCCTGATTGCCAGCAACATTCCCTTTGAGGACATGGTGGCTTCAGTGCTGATTTTCCAAAAGCTAGAGCAATACGACTTTGAGGGCGCAACGGTGATCGGCACTACGATGCTGCTGATTTCCCTGGCCCTGTTGCTAGTGATTAATGCGCTGCAAGCCTGGGGCCGCCGCTATCGTGATTAGGCGATCGCCCCACCCTCAGTTCTTTCGTCAGTTCTTTCGTCAGTTCTTTCGATTGCCTTCCCCCGTGTCGCTTTGTCAGCTTCCCTGCCATGCAAACCACTGAACCCCTCGAATCGATCGCCCCGCAACCCCCGATCGCCTCGCCCAAACGCGATTGGGTCAAAATCGCCCTGATCACCGGCACAATCATCTACCTGTTGTTGGTGCTGGTCATTCCCCTCCTGAACGTGATTTATCAGGCCCTCGTTGGTGGCGCGGCAGGGTTTTTTGCCGCCCTAGGTGAGCATGACTTCCAACAAGCCGCCTTCCTAACCCTGTTGATCGCTGTCATCGTTGTGCCCTTAAATACCGTGTTTGGCCTTTGCGCGGCCTGGGCCCTAACTCGGCGCAACTTTCCCGGGCGCTCCCTCGTATTGAGCACGATCGACCTACCCTTCTCCGTGCCGTCCGTGGTGGCGGGGTTAATGTTGGCGCTGCTCTACGGGCGCAATGGCTGGTTTGGCCCTTGGCTGGAAGAGCACAACATCAAAATCATCTTTGCAGTCCCTGGGATGGTGATGGCTTCAGCTTTCGTCACCTTGCCGTTTGTGGTGCGGGAAGTGCTGCCCGTGTTAGAAGACTTGGGCAAAGACCAAGAAGAAGCTGCCCGCACGCTCGGAGCCAGTGAGTGGCAAATCTTTTGGCGTGTCACCCTGCCGTCGATTCGTTGGAGCGTCTTGTATGGAGTGATTTTGACCAACGCGCGCACGATGGGCGAGTTCGGCGCAGTGGCGGTGGTGTCTGGCAGCATTGCAGGCAAGACCCAAACTCTGCCGCTGTACGTGGAAGAAGCCTACAAGCAATATCAGACTCAAGCGTCCTACACAGCAGCGCTGTTGCTGGCGGCGTTAGCGTTGGTGACGCTGGTGTTGAAGGAGTTGCTAGAGCGGCGAACAGGCATCAAGGACGAGGCCTAGGGGTGGGATGGGGGCGATCGCCAGTGATCCCCCCTGAAAAGTTCGATCGAGGTCTTGAACTTTCCGGGTTTCTTTGGCAATATAGACAAGCTTGATTCGCAAGCAACCAGGGTGACTGGCGCAACGGCAGCGCATCGGACTCTTAATCCGCTGGTTCTGGGTTCGAATCCCAGGTCACCCATTAATCTTCGGTAAAAGGCCAACACAGGGGTAGGTTTCAAACCTGCCCCTACCAATATTTGCTACCAATATTTGCAATCTGTCCCTACCGATGGTTGTGGATGGTTTGAGAGGTCGCAGCGCCTAGGGTGGCCTCAGTGCGTCATTCCGATCGCCGCCCACAGCCGATCCAAGTCCAGATGCTTGGCCACCTCATCCGCTAGCGAATCCAGCAATAAATCACGGTGTTCGCTATAGTCCGGCATCCCCGTGGGCAAGGACGACAGCCCCCGTTGATGGCGCAAACGGTTGAGCCAGGCCCTTCGCCAAGGGCTACTGTCAAACACATTGCTGAGGTAGGTTCCCCACACCAGTTGGCTGCTGGCCACTACCCCCAATTTTGAATCATCAAAGAGGGCGTTGACGCTGCCGGGTTCCAAAATTTGGGTGTAGCTCTGGCGCAGTTCCCGACTGGCCACCGGCAGCCCCGCTTGGGGATAGTTGGAGGTGGCTACGCGCTCGCGATCGATCCAGTCGCCGGTCACAATGCTGGAAATGGGCAGCAGGTCTAAACCAAGCAATTCCTGGGATTCGGTGTCGAGGCCCTGGAGCTGCACAATCTGCCGCCCCAGCATTTGGAAGCCTTCGCCAATGCCCAGGATCGTGCCCCCGGCGATCGCGTACTGCCGGAGGTTCTCGGCCATGCCTGAGTCATACAGGGCCTGCAAATCGCTGGCTAGGTCATTGGATCGCGGCAACACCACGGCATCAGGATAGCCCAGGTCGCTGTCCAGTTCGGCGTAGCACAAATCAACCGTTGGTTCAGCAGGTAATGGGTCGAGATCGCTAAAGCTGGCAATGTGGGGCAGGCGAATCGCTTTGATCGTGGTCTCAATGTCTGACTGGCGGCGACGACGAGCAAAGAGGTCGATCGAGTCGGGCGTGGGAAAGAGATTGTTTAACCAGGGCACGGCTCCCACGACAGGAATGCCGGTGCGGGTTTGCAGCCAGCCGATCCCCTGTTGGAGAGCATGGCGATCGCCCCGATATTTGTTTACCAAAATGGCCCGCACCAAGGGTCGATCGGCGGGGTCGATTAGCTCCAGCGTGCCGATCGCGCTGGCCAACCAACCACCGCGATCGGCATCCACCACCAGTACCACCGGAGCCTCAAGCTCCCGAGCCAGCGACAGATTGCACCAATCGCGATCGGACAAATACACATCGGCCGGGCTGCCGACTCCATCTGCCACCAACACATCAAATTTGCGAAATAGCCGCGCGATCGCCTCATGAATGCGCTCTTGGGCCTCAGGCTCTGGCAAATTAGAATCGGGTCGAATCGGGTTGAAATCACCCTGGGGATCAATGCCCGCCGCCCAGGCCTGCACAGCCTGGAAATAGGCGATCGTGCGGCCTTCATTGGTGGTGTAGGCGATCGGGGATGTACTACGGGCTTGAAACGGAGCCACCTTCAATCCTTGGCGATAAAGCAACCGCCCGAGCGCCGCTGCCAACAGGGACTTACCGGCCAGGTTTCCTGTACCAATCAGCAACAATGCCTTTCGATCGCCTTGGTTCATAGTTGCCAACTCGCTGCTTTTGCCCTTTCGATCACAATTCCTGTCATACAAGCGACAATCCGCTCGTTCGTGCAATTCCCCGCTGACTGGCAACGCACCACGGCAATTGACCGGAGACTAGACGGCACAACATCCCAACTCCATCCGGGTTTAGGACAAAACCCGTAAGCGTCTTTGGGGTTTTAGAACTTTTGGGATTCTAGAGGCTACACAGACAGGACGGCTGGCTGCTACCCCAACCAATGCAACCAGCGCTTCAGTCGGTTTCGCCAACCCTCAAGGGGCTGTCGCCGCTCCCAACCTTCGGGATCCGCCTGCCATTGTCCCAGCAATGACCACCCCAGGGGCGTGAGTCGAAAGTGATCGGTCAAGCCTTGACCATCCACCTCGCGCCGCAACAACCCTACCTGAATCAGCCACATGGTTTCGGTTTCGGCCGCCAACTCGCTAATGGGCGATCGCGTCAGGCCTTGTTGGGTTGCCGCCGCCCCCACCAGTTCCATCACCGACACGCTGCGGTGGGCCATGGCCGCATAGAACCCCAAGGCAAAGGGCGCACATCGAGCAGCCCGAGCAGCCCGGGCAACGGTGCGTTCCGGATACGTTACTTGATTTGATCGCCCAGTTGTGACCACGTCCATGCCTCCGTTTCGGTTTCCGTTTCGGTTATTGATCGCGGTTCGATCGCCGCTTTTGCACAGTCAAAAATCTACAAATTATCTACAGCTATTTGTATCTACATCTATTTGCCCACAGAACAGTTGCCAGCCCGTCAAATCAATAGAGCATGACCAAGAACATCGGACGGATTGGGCTGAACCGGCAACGGACGCAGCGTCAAGCCGCTAAGATGCAACAGTGCCGCATCTCAGCAGCATTTGATTAGTAAACCAACCCATCTTCTCAGCAAACGACCTATGACCCTAATGGTTGGCATGGATGCCCCAGAGTTCACCGCCCGAGACACGAATGGCAACACCGTTTCTTCATCTGATTTTGCAGGCAAAGTCGTGGTGTTGTATTTCTACCCCAAAGACGACACACCGGGTTGCACCAAAGAAGCCCAAAGCTTTCGCGATCGCTACGCCGAGTTCCAAAACCGCGACATTGTCGTTGTGGGAGTGAGTCAGGATGATGAAGAGTCCCATCAACGGTTCACGGAAAAGTACGGTCTCCCCTTTATCCTGTTAGCTGATGATGATGGCGTGATCTCCAAGGCCTATGAGGCTGACGGTGGAAATTACTCTAAGCGCATTACTTACGTCATTGGCCCCGATGGCAAAATTGTGCACGTCGATGCCAATGTGAATACTGCCCAACATGCTGATGACATCCTGAAAGCCATCAGCTAGATCCGAGGGTAATTAAGAGCCAACTGTGGGTCACGGCGGTCGCAATCCATCAGGATATGATCCATCAGAGTACGATTCACCAGGATACTGATTCAGGAATTGTGCGATCGTTACCGATCGCCAGCGATCGCCACGACCCACAAGATAGTGCTCGCTCCTCGTTCTCCGCTGATCAGGCTTTGATCCTATGAAACTGCTATTCGTGGGTCGATCGCGTCGCTGGCTCTATGGTTGCCTCGCCGCTGTAGCTGCCGTGGCGATCGCCCTTGGCACACCCCAAGCCACCCAAGCTGTTAACTGGCTAGACTTACTCCGGCGCGGCTTTGAAGTCTACCAACTAGCCAACTTGTCCGATCCCCAAGAAGTGGACTTGGGCAAACAGATCGATCAGTCCATCAACCAACAAGTGCGCTGGCTCAATAACCGACCGCTCAACGAATTGGTCAACTCGATCGGTCAGCGCCTCGCCGCCAATAGCAGTCGCCCCAACATTCCCTACACCTTTCGGGTGGTTGCCAGTCGGGACATCAACGCCTTTGCCACCATGGGCGGCTTTGTATATGTCAACGCTGGACTGATCGTCGCCGCTGAAAATGAAGCTGAACTAGCCGGGGTGATGGCCCACGAAATTGGTCACATCACCGAACGCCATGTCGTCAAAAGCCTTCGCAGCCGCGCCCTATCCGAAGGACTCCTGAGTGCGGCTGGGCTTGATCGTCGCCGGGCCACGCGCCTAGGAGTTGAGCTAGCCTTGAATTTGCCCCGTAGCCGCCAAGCAGAATTTGAAGCCGACCAAGTGGGGGTCAGAATCTTGCAGCGGGCCCAATACTCCCCAATTGGTCTACCGAGTTTTTTGCAGAAATTGGGACGGCGACCCCAACCACCGGCCATTCTTAGCACCCATCCCAACAGCAATGAGCGGGTAACCCGGTTGCTCCAGATCATTGGCCCCATCGGCCCCAATGACCCACTGGGGCAAGGGTTAAACGATCGCGAGTATCGAGCCTTTGTGGAGTCGGCCCTGCGCTAGGCAATCGGTTGAATTGGTTGAATCGGTTGGGGGATGTACGGTCGGCCGTGCGCCCCTAACTGGATCTATCCTGGCCAACTCTGGCTCTCTTTTGTCTGACAGGCCAGTGTCTGACAGGCCAGGCATCGCAAGTTTCAGTTGAAGCCAGTGGCTTAAAACCTGTCCTTACGATTTTGGGAAAGGCGACTAATAGGAAAGGCGATTAACGCTACAAGCGACAAGCTACGATCGCGCCACCACTGCTTCTGGCTCGATTGCCACCGTCAAATCGGATAACGGCACGGTTCGCACCTCATCCCGATAGACATTGACTTGGTAAGCCATGCTGTTGGTGAGATCCACGCCTGTGAGCCAGCCGCTGCGAGGGTGATAGGCCCCCGTGTCAATGTCCATCCAGCCGAATCCACAGGCAATTTTTCCCGGTTCGACCCCGGGCAATGTAAAAGTAATTGTGTGCCCAGTGATGATCGTTTTGTCAGCAAAGTATGGCTGAGTGCAGCGGTGAAAAGGCTCACGAATCCAGCAGCATTGTTGAATCCCCTGATCGTCCAACGCTAGGGTGGGGTCAACGCCCGCATGGACAATCCAGTAGTCACCCCAGTCCACATAGAGTGGTAGCGATCGAAACCAGTCGAAGTGAGCGTGGGGAATCCCTGGCTCGCCGTAAAGGTCTTGGTAGCTGACAAGGGTGGTTTGGCCGCCACTAAACAGCCACGCTTGTAGTGGCTGCTGGAGCACTTGGCCGTCGTGCAGGATATCCAGCAACATTTTCTCGTGATTGCCCAGCAGACATTGGTAAGGGCTGTTCATCACGAAATCGACGACTTGGGCACTCTTCGGGCCGCGATCGATTAAGTCACCCACAAAGCACAGCCGATCGTCATTGCTGGGGGCGATCGCACCGAGCAAACGCATTAAACCGTCGTATTGTCCGTGTACGTCACCGATGACGATTTTTCGAGAATTCGAGGTCGCATCCATACTTACTATCTTGACGGCGATCGCTACGATATGCCAACAACCGAATTCGCGACTCCCGCAGCCCCATTCAAGCGTGAAACAGCCGATCCACGCTCAGAATCGCTCGATTAGCGTCAGCCCGTTAGTCCATCCTTCCCGAAATTCAGATCATCCGAACAGAATCTTTAGCACACCCTGATTTGATCGCTGGGAGCGCAATGGCAGCGCCCCCGGTCAGCCACCCTGAGACGACACCGACCGATAGCAACCGACCGATAGCAACCGGCACAATTCAGGGCGTTCAAACTAGCCCAGCGCCCTCGCAGGTAGGATGGATTGATCGCCTGCGATATTCGTAAAGCGCTAAGGTGATGCCACGGGGCGTGATGGCCATAAATTGCGCCTTAATTACTCAGGGCCCTCAAAAAGTTTTGGAGCTGCCCAAAGAGACCCTGGCGCTGGGCCGCTGCACTGGCCGCCGCATTGGTGCTGGCGATCGCATCCCCCGCCGTGCCGCGCAACAAAATCTCATCCAACACTTCACCGGCCGGACGCTGGGGCACGGTTGCAATCAGTTGATAGTCGCCTTCTTCCTCGGCTGGTTCCAGCCACACTTCCCATTGGTCAGGAAAAGCCCGACGCAGGGCGGCCCCTTCAACTGGCCGCAAATAGTAGGCGGTGGTGATTTGGCTGAGGAAGCGATCGCGCAGTTGTCGCCCTGCATAGCCAATCCCAATAATGGCTAGGTCTTCCATGCGGGGATTCAGGAAAATGACGGGGCGATCGCCCGCTTCTTGGCACAGTTGCTCCACCTGGGTCACTTCCACCGCCGATGGCTCCACAAACAGGAAAATCTCATCCTCGGGTTGGACTTTGCCGGTCATGGGGGTGCGGCCCGACCCCACATCGGTAATTTTGCAAGACAGCTCGCTCCAATCGCGCCGAGCCAGCGCCGCAGCACCCGCATCGGGGAAAAACACCTTTAGCTTGTTGCCCCAAGGAGCCAACAGCTCAAGAAACAGTTCTGCAACGGGCATCACCTTTAGCTCGGGCAACACCAACTCCACTTGAATGCGGGTCAGTCCCTCATCGAGGGCCGCTTGGGTGGCGGTGCGGGCTTGGGCGATCGCTTCAGCTAGATCCTGGGGAATTCCGCTCATGGATAAAGGGAAATGTTAATGAAGGGGGCAAAAACGACGGATTCAAGAACGTCAGATTCAAGAACGTTGAATTCAAAAAATTGAGTTGAGATCGGGTTCGATCAACTCGGATGGCCCCTAAACGAGGGGCAATACCTACAGCATCCTATCCAACTAAGGGGCGATCGCATCGACTGAGGCGATCGCCCTCATTGCTAACCTCAGGAGGGACAGTTGTGGGTCTAGGCCGTTGCGATCAGGCAGCGTCCCTGATCCGTAGAATGCACTCCCTAGAATGCACTACAGCTCTTCACCCAACTGCCGCAATCGCTCGGCCAGGCGATCGGCCCGCTGGCGTTCGGCTTCGGCGCGTTGGGACTCGGCTTCGGCGCGTTGGCGTTCAGCTTCGGCGCGTTGGGACTCGGATTCAGCCCGTTGTCGCTCGGCTGCCAGTCGTTGGCGTTCAACCTCCGCTTCACTGAGGTGGCGTTGGCCCTGAGCATCGTACCAACTCAGGATTTCGCGATTGAGTGGGTCATTGGGCAACGGACAGCGCCCAAGGCCCAAGCCAATTTCTGGCATCCAATAGGGTTCTCCCACCTGCAATTGATAGACACCGTTAATGAGTTTGTAGACCTCAAACGGCAAGTGGCCATCTCGCCGCCAATATTGGGGGTTGTAGAGTACGTAATACAACACACCTAGACGCGCATAGATGGTCATTTTTTCATCGTATTCCTCGCCGGGTGTTTGCGATACCACTTCTAGGGTCAGAATCGGTGGAATGTCATTTTCTGCCCAGACAATGTAACTGCGGCGTGGTTTTCCATCCTTGCGGCGATCAACACCTAAGCTCAAAAAGCCATCGGGAATCACAGGTACTTTGGGGTGAGGCCCTGTAGCGTGGTAAACCCCCATATCAACGGCAAAAAACCAGTCTTCGCGTTGTTTCCAAATAAATTCCAGCAAAAACAAAAGAATATTTGGAATAAAATTCTGCTCTTCGTTATCCACAGGAAAATCGTAGGAATCGGCTAGTTCGTCGATGTTGGGCAATGCGTCTAAAGACGTTGGCAGCATAGGTCGGCGCTCCTGGCGATCGGTTGCGGCCTGATTGATCTATCTTGACAAACTTTTTGGCTGGGGGCGGCGACCAGACTGGCGCGATCGCCCCGTATCGGTCAAAACCCCTTAAGCTACGAAACAGGAGCAACCCGGCTGTCATGTCACTGCCATATCACTGCCATGTCACTTGATCGCTGCGATTCGCCGCGATCGCCCAGGCCGGAGTGATGAGGGCAGCGGTTTGGACTAGCAAATGGGCACGTCCTAATGTCTTGATTAACCGCTCGATCGATGATTCCTGAGCGCTTCATCCAGAGCCTTATTGATCCAATTGATCCAATCCAATTGATCCAATCCAATTGATCCAATTCAACTGATCCAATTGATCCAATTGATCCAAAAATTCACCAATCCAAAAATTCATTAAACGTTTTATGGGTTCAGTCACGCTGAATTTGATTTCGATCGGGGTGTTTTTGGTGACGGCTTCGGTGCTGTTGGGGCCGCTGATTGCCCTGCCGGCAGAGGTGCCTGCCATTTTGACGGCGGGTGTGTTGGGGCTGGCCACGCTCGATCGCTTTGGTTGGCAGGGGCGGGGCGGCACGCTGCTGGTGGACTGGTTTGCCAATCGATCGAATGCCTACCGCGATCGAATCCTCTACCACGAGGCGGGGCATTTTTTGGTGGCGCATTTGCTAGGAATCCCGGTTTCGGGCTATGCCTTGGATGCTTGGGAAGCGTTTCAGCAGGGCTATCCTGGCTCCGGTGGCGTGCAGTTTGACGATCGCGAGTTGGCTGATTGGCTCGATCGCGGCGAAGTGCCAGCCCGCCTCTTGAGCCACTACACCACGGTCTGGATGGCCGGCATTGCGGCCGAGCAACTGGTTTATGGCAATGCGCAAGGCGGCAGTGATGATCGCCAAAAATTACTCGGTTTGTTAGGACAACTCAGGGGGCAAACCGGCGGTGCTGCTACGGCCCGTCCGAATCCCACCACCCAGATGAATCTGTCAATTTTGCGAGCCAAAACCCTGCTGCAACAACAGCAACCGGCCTACGAAGCGCTGGTACAAAAATTACGCGATCGCGCCCCAATTGAGGAGTGTAAAGGGGCGATCGAACAGGCCCGCCTTGAAGAACCGATCAGCCATTGATCACGATCAGACATGATCAGAAGGAAAATCGAATTAGCGTGGGAGAATTAACGCCGATGCTTCTCATGCGCGATCGATAGGACGTGACCCATGGCCAATAGTTGGTGGGAAATTAACATTCGCTGCCACCCCCTCCTCGAAGATTCCGTCTATTGGCGCACCCAGGATTTTGGCTGTCGGGGCACGTCCAGCCAGTACAAAGGCAAGCATTGTCTGATTTCTGCCTATTTGCCCCAAGATCAGGCCCAACTGTTAGACCTGTCGGCGCTGGCGTTGTGGATGCGCCAAGATGCCATTGTGGCCGAGCTGCCGGAGCCGACGGTCAAATGGAACACGATCGATGAAGAGGACTGGTCTAGCAGCTGGAAAGAACATTGGCAGCCCCAAGAAATTGGCGATCGCTTCTTGATTTGTCCCGCTTGGCTTGAAGCCCCTGATATGGGCGATCGCGTCGTCTTGCGGCTCGATCCGGGGGTGGCCTTTGGTACGGGTGCGCATCCCACAACCCAGCTCTGTTTGGAATCGATGGAAATGCGCTTTGACGGCACACCCACCGACCACCTCGTGGCGGATATTGGTTGTGGCTCAGGGATTTTGGCGATCGGGGCGCTGCTGTTGGGGGCCAAAACGGCCTATGCCGTCGATATTGATCCCCTCTGCTTGCGAGCCACCGAAGAAAACATGGCTCTCAATGGCATCACACCCGATCGCATGTCTATTGAACAAGGCTCGTTTGATCGACTGCAAGCTATGCTCGGTGATCAAAAAGTCGATGGCTTTTTCTGCAATATTTTGGCGGAAGTCATTGTCGATTTGATTCCCCAAATGGAATCCATTAGCCACAAAAAAACCTGGGGCGTTCTGAGCGGTATTTTGCTCGATCAAGCCAAGGGCATTTCAGATGCACTTGAGCAAAACGGCTGGATTGTGGCCACTCTCTGGAAGCGCCAAGAATGGTGTTGCATTAATGTACGGCGATCGTAGCGGCAATTCGCAATAGGCAATGGTCTGACAAAGTTGGGCTTACAGAATTGCCAGAATCGGCCGCAGCACCCGGCTGGCTTAATTATGGCTGAGACAAGCGGGGATTCGGTGCGCAAAGGCGCGTAATTTGGCGCTGCTGATTCACCGACACAAAGTTGCAATTAAGCAATCTGCCTCGCTGCAACTGGCGCTGGGTTCCCTGGATTTGAAACTGATATCGGGGCAAGCGATCGACAATCTGGCTCAACATATAACCAGCCTGATGGTCTGCTTGGGCGGGCTGACTGCTACCGATCGCTCCAATCGCTACCGGCACAGAAACAGCAATCGTTGTTAGACGAGCCAGGAAGTTCATGGGATGCAAGGGCTAAGAGCACGGGTAGATTGAGAGAAAAAAAGCTGCTCGATCAAAATGCCCAGTGAGGAATAAAGTGGCGCGGCGCTGAATGCGGTTTCGCGATGGGTATAACGACAGGACCTTTAATCTACCCAACTTCTACCCCCAGCATAACGAGCGACTCAAAAAGAGCCAGTGTGCTCGATCGCTGGAGATTGGTGATATCTAAAAGTTCGGTAGGCTGTTCGCCATGCTCGATTGGGCGATCGTCGCTGGCGATCGCTGGCATCAACTGAGCTGCGCCTGATCCTGCCTTCAGGGTAGCGAGAGTCCAGAACTGATTGATCGGGAATGTGACAGATTTTGCAGCTTGCATCGATCGCCCAGACACCGGTTCCGCAATCCCATCGTTTTTGCATCAATTCCGTATTGGTTCTATACATTTCTCCATTTTCTATTTTGCTAGCTCCCATAAACGCTCGCCCTGGGCGATCATGCTAGTCTAAATTCATGTACCGCAATCAATCATCAATTGCTGTTAATGGCTGTCAGTGGCTGTCATTTGCCGTGATTAGCTGTGATTAATTGCTGCACGCACGGCATCCGATCTGTCAGTGGCGTTTCTGGGGAATTCTCGGAATACGTCCTAGCGACCTGACAAAGCGCGCAAAAACCTGATTTTGCTTGAGTTGGGTTGAGCTTCCCGAAACCCAAACCCAATAGGCTCCATGAACGGCTTGTTGATGCTGGGTTTTGTTTCTCAACCCAACCGATCAGTTGAGCGATTTGGGTGGTTTTGTCAGTCAATCAGGACTGTCAATCAGGACTGTCAATCAGGACTGCGTCGCGAACTCCATTAGTGTTCTCCCGCATTCACCCAAATCGTTCCACTCCATTCCCCTTTTCTAAATTTCAAAGGAGTTATTATGGCCGGTCGAGGTGGTCGCCGTCCTGGCGCAGGTCGTCCCAAGGGTACGGGAAAATATGGCGAACCCACCAAGGCAGTGCGGCTGCCCGTGAGTTTGATCGATCGCCTGCCGGAATTACTTGCTCAGTGGCATGGCGATGAATTAGATCCGGTTTTGGATGCCCCTGACCCAGCGGCACGCGGTCTGCGTTTGGTGGAAGAGATGCCCTCTTCTCATCTGCGACTCTACGAAATGCCCGCAGCCGCTGGTCTACACGCCTTTGCGCCCCAAGACGATATCGAACCGGAGGCGATCGATCTCAATCGCTATCTCAGCCGCCATCCCGACAACACGTTTTTGGTTCGGATCACAGGCGATTCGATGATGGGTGTGGGCATCTATCCCGGCGACTTGGTGGTGGTGGACACCACGGATGCGGAAAACGCCCAAACGGGTCAAATTGTACTGGCGTTGGTAGACGATAAGGTGACGGTGAAGCGGCTACAAGTGCTCGATCGCCGCATCTTTTTGCACTCAGAAAATCCCAACTATTTGCCGATTCAAATTACTGAAGGCATGGTGTTTAAGGTTTTGGGCATTGTCTCTAGTGCCATTCACCAATTTCGTTAGTAGTGTTTCAGTCTGGGCCTAGGTCTGGGGCCCTGTGCTTGTGTCTAGATCGATCATGGGCACAGTTTTGGTTTCACGATTTCGGCTTTGGTTTCACGATTTCGGCTTTACAGTCCCGGTTTCACAGTTTTGGCTTCACAGTTTCGATTTCACAGTTTTGGCTTCATAGTTTCGGCTTCAAACTTCTGGTTTGTTGTGTTTTGTGGGTGGTCAAGCAGGTTATTTTCGTTGCGACGATTCATCCCTAGGGCATTGCCAGGGATACTTCTGCTAAACCCAAGGCGGTGTCGATCGCGCCCCCAAGCCCGATCGCGAAATCCAGCGGCGATCGCCCTGCACCAACGTATGACATTCCCAGTCGGGGTTGGTGTTGGGGTGGTCTGTGCGATGGTGGCCGCCGCGACTTTCGGTGCGAAAAAGGGCGCTTTCGAGCAACGGGCGCGCCACATCCAACAAATTGCGCGTTTCCACCCATTGCTGCACAGCGGCGATCGCCTCAGGCTGCTCCAGTTGCCAGGTCATGCCCGGTTGCATTTGTTCCATCACATGCTGAATTGGCAGGGTTTGCAAGGTGGCCCGGGCCGCCTGGATTTGGGCGATCGCTCCCTGCAAGGTGGCTGAATCACGACAGATCCCCGCTGCCTGCCACACCAAATGGGGCAGCCGCTCCCGCCAATGGGCCACATCAGGGGAGCAAGCCGTCGCGATCGATGGCAAGGCGATCGGTTGGGCAGCAGGTAAACTTGGCGGCGACTCCAATGCAGCGATCGCCCCAAACTGCGTACCAAACACAATGCACTCCAGCAGCGAGTTACTGGCCAAGCGGTTGGCCCCATGCACGCCCGTGCTGGCTGTTTCACCTACGGCGTAGAGCTGGGCGATCGAGGTGCGGTTAGCCTGGTCGGTCGCAATTCCCCCCATCCAGTAGTGGGCGGCGGGCGACACGGGAATCGGCTCCGTTAGCGGATCAATGCCCCACTCCTGGCAAGCTTTCAGAATGTTGGGGAACCGGTGCAAGATGCGATTGACGGGAATCGGGCGCAAATCGAGCCAGACGCGATCGCCCCCATATTGCTGCAAGTGCGCATAAATCGCCCGACTAACCGCATCTCGGGGGGCCAACTCCCCCGCTTCATGGAAGTCAAAGGCAAACCGCCGTCCTTGGGCATCGACTAAATGGGCCCCTTCGCCGCGCACTGCCTCACTAATCAAAAAATGCGGCGCACCGGGCAAGTCCAACGCCGTGGGGTGAAACTGCACAAATTCCAAATCGCGCAACACGGCCCCAGCGCGATAGGCCATGGCCACACCGTCGCCCGTGCTGACCGTTGGATTGGTTGTGTGGGCAAATACCTGGCCGCCGCCACCCGTAGCCAGGATTGTGGCCCCAGCGGAGAGCCACCGCAGGCGACCCCCTTGCAAACAGGAAATGCCTAAGCAGCGCTGGTTCGCCGCATCAAGCCACAGGTCAATCACCAGGGTTTGGGACAGCACTGTGATGTTCGATCGATCCAAGACCCGGGCCGTAAGGGCGCTGATCACCGCGCGTCCCGTGGCATCGGCCGCATGTAGCACCCGCCGCCGCGAGTGGGCCGCTTCCAGGGTCACGGCTAACTGATCATCTTCGCGATCGAACGCCACCCCCAGCTCCACCAGCCGCGCCACGCAAGCCGGAGCCTCCGCCACCAAAAATTCCACCGCCGCCCGATCGCACAGGCCCGCCCCCGCTGCCAAGGTATCCGCCACATGCAGCGCCAGGGAATCATCGGGAGCCGTCACCGCCGCCAAGCCACCTTGGGCCCAGTCACTGGCCGATCGCGACACCGTGGCCTTGGTCACCACCGCCACTGTCCAAGACTCGGGCAAGCACAAGGCCGAATAGAGACCTGCTGCTCCACAACCCACAACGATCGCATCGAAATGTTCCACCGTCGGATGATCGATCG
This sequence comes from Oscillatoriales cyanobacterium, assembly GCA_004292515.1. Taxonomy (GTDB): domain Bacteria; phylum Cyanobacteriota; class Cyanobacteriia; order CACIAM-69d; family CACIAM-69d; genus CACIAM-69d. The sequence continues at coordinate 32,579 of RDXB01000068.1, read as the reverse complement.
CAGTCGCAGGCACAGGGTCAGTCATAGCGGGCTATCAAAAGGTAATCCCCACGGGCAACCAACCGGCGTGATGGGTAGCCAGCAACGGTCTGCGGGGCGATCGCCATTCTCCCATTCCCGACCGCACCGATGGTCAAACCCGGTGTCAAATTCAAGATTATGTCCAACACCATCGCAATAGCAGTTGCTGATCTTGAGCGAATCTTGAGCGAAAGGCGATCGCGCCAAGCGGGACAAGTCCCCACGCGATCGCCTTCAAGATCGGATGCCGCAGTTGGGCGATCCCCCTAAGCAAATGGGCTGTGATTTAACAAACGAGTCGGCCCCAATCTCCCAAGTAGGACAGTCGCTTGCATTAATCACAGCCCAAGAACATCAAATGGCCGGCGTTGACTACAAACCGACCCAGTGGCGATGAGCAATCTAGCCAGATCGGTTTTAGACTCAACGCCCAATTCAGCGCTTGATTAAACAACAAAGTCGGTCGCGCGATCGCTGATTCTGGTCTAGGCCCATTCAGCCATCACCGCTGCCATTGTTGTCTTATTTGTAAGCACCGTTGTTAATGCGATCGTCGCCTTCATTGAAGACCGGATCAACCGGAGTCACCGTAAAGGTGCCAGCATCCAAATATTCCTTCAGCAAACTTGTTTGTCGATCGCTCAAACCCGCAATATTCAGCACATCTTCCGCCGAATCATAGGGCGCATTGGCAATTACTTTTTGTGCCAGCGTCGGATAGAGACCACGGTAAGACTTGAAATTGCTGATATTGGTATTGTTCAAATCAATTTTTTTGCCGAATTCCGTTGCCAGCTTTGCATCGGCACTATTCAGGGATGCTCCAGCCAACGCGGCTTGCGGCTGGCCTGCACCAATCCAGGTCAAAGCCACCAGGGCGATCACAAATACTAGACGAACAAACCGTCTCATGGGAATCGGTACCTCCTTACAAGACACAGCAAATTATGGCAGAATTGCCAGCAACAACGGCCTCCGATCCAAATTCCCGATGGGTAGTTAGATCGAACAGTCTCCTTTGCCGGCAAAAACCTCGAATAATATCACCAGTATCTCAAGTCCCGAGCCACCTGTCGGTAGGTCGGTAAAAGTGCTGATGAAACGCCTACTTACCTTCCACAGCATCGCTCGCCAACAGACAAACGGGCGAAAGCCAGTCGCGAGCTAATTGTTGCATAGATTTGGGCGCGCGTCGCGATTTGCCAGCCCGATCGCCCCATCGATCCCGATCGCCTACCATTGCCCCCCGATCGCCCCAAACTCAGACGGAGGATTCCGATCGACGCGCCAGCAGGCGATCGAGATCTTCATAGGTGGAGGCGTAGGCCACGCTTTCGGTGTCATAGCCCTTGAGATTGACCTGATATTCCTGAAACACTTGGCAGGCAGAACTATCCAGCGCACAGAGGTATTGGTAGGTGGTCTTGCCGATCGCCACATCCAACTTCAACTCTTTCGTGCAGGACTCGAGCCGAAACGCCGCATTGACCGTATCGCCCAGGGCCGTATAGTCTGGGCGATCGCTGCTGCCGGTGTTGCCCACCATTGCATAGCCCGTGTTGGCCCCAGTCCCAATTCGCAGGGGAAAGGGCAGCGGATAGTGCAAATGCAAGTCCCGCGTCATTTTTTGCAGCGCATTCACCGCCTCAAAAATTTGCAGCACCTCGCGGGGACTCACTTCCTGCTCCCCGTGAATCCAAACCGCCATCACCGCATCACCAATATATTTATCAACCCAACTGCCGGACTCGCGGATGATATTGCCCGCTTGCCGAAACCAAGTACCGATCGCCTCAGAGAGCACCTTCTCGTCGGTTTGGCGCGTCAGACCCGTGAAATTGCGAATATCTGCTACCAAAATCGTGATCAGCCGCCGCACATGCAACGTGGCCGTCACCGAAAAGTCAAAACTATCGCTGGCGCTATATTCCCGATCGTGGGCGGGCGAATAAAAATCCAATTCGGTTTGGCCAAAGGTCAAGCGATCGCCACTTTGCAGCGTCACGGGAATGCTCACACGCCGACCGTTCACAAACGAACCGTTACGACTGCCCAAGTCAATTAGATAAAAAGCACCATCTTCCATGCACTGGAGCATGGCGTGGTTGCGCGAAATCCAGGGATCGCCCAGCACGAAATCGTTATCAGGGCTTCGGCCGACCGTCCAGCAGGTGCTGCCCACCAAAGGCAAATAGCGACTGCCGGACTCGGTTCTCAGAATTAAATGCGGACAGGGCTGGAGCGTAACCACGCGCGCACAGAAGAGAGTCCTAGAGGACTACGACGTAATTTTAGTCCGGCACAATATACACTACCCCAGCCTGACGATCGGGATTGTTTGACCCTCAGAATGCAATGCAGCGGGCAAAATTAGGCTAGCAAAATTCTGCTGATGCGGCATTCGGCGGATCGAGTCGGTATCGATGCATCGGTGGCTAGGGGGCTAACTGCATCGCGTCACCCGATACGATAGCCTAACGCAATCCAGGGATTCAACGACAGCATAAACCGCGAGCATAAACCGCGTAGACCGCGCGCGATCCGCCAATAGCACTTACGCCAGCAATGCACTCACCCAAAACAGCCCATCCACAAACAAAGTCCCCAGCAAGGCCGCACTGAAGACGGCCCACGCCAAGTCACCCGATCGCTTGGCCTGCCAACCCGTGGCCAACCCGGCTAGCAGTAGCGATCCGGCCAGCAAGGCGGCCCAGCCCAAGCCCCAGGGGGTATACATTTTGTCGAGGGCGGCATGCAAGATGGGGGCAACGGCTTGCAAGCTATTGCTTTCGGCGGCGATCGCTTGTCGCCAGCAGGGCATCAGATCCACCAAGTAGAAGTAGCTGTCGGTGATTGCCGTGCCTAGCAGCGATCCCAAATAGAAAAAGCTGCCAATGCGGCCCCAGCGCGATCGCACCGCAATCAATGCCATCGGTAGGGCGATCGCTTCCATGGGCAGGTGCACCGTTGGTTCCCAGCGCAACCAACCCCAGTAGAGCGACCCCGCCAGCCAGCTCCAGCTAAACCCCACCAGCAAGCTGCCCCAAATCTGCCAACGCTGGCGATCGAGCAACCAGGCTCCCCCCATGACCAAGGCCAAGGTCAAGGCCGTACAAAGGGCAGGCATCCAGCGCACTAAGGGCGCTTCAATGAAAACAGGCCCCGAAACCAGAAAGATTGACGCAGCAAACAGCCACTCCACGGTGGCCAGTACTTGAGGCTCTTGATGATCAGCAGTGGCCGGGGCAATGTCAGACGCTTCGGGGACAGGGAGCGGAGCAGTGACCGGGGCAACAGCAGGAATGGATCGATGGAAGGGGGTGATTGCGCTGTAGGCGGAGTTGTGGGCAACCAAAATGAGAAAGCCTGCTACTTTGGTTTGGTTTATTAATTTTTATCTTCAGTTTTCTTAACATACCACAGACTGAAGGGGGCAATAGCCGCTCGATAGCTTAGCCTGAGCGCAATCGGGAAGACTGCGGCTATGCTCAACCAGAAGGTATCGATCGCGGGCGACTACAGCACACCAACAGCACATTAATAGTCTACTCGCATCACCGAGGTTGGCCATTCACCCATGGAAGCGGTTGTGTCCAGTCTGGACAACGCACCCTAGTGTGTAGTTATGCCCGATTAGTATGCAGTCATGCCCGATGATCGGTATGTAGTCATGCCCGATCGCCCTCGGCCACTGTGCAATCTACCCGCGCACAATCTTGGTGGGCAATCTTGGTGGGCAATCTTGGTGGGTACTCTTGGTGGGCAATCAATGCGCCGGTTGTCAGGATAGACCGCTGTAGAGTGCTGTAGGTTTTATCGGTTGCTTGTCCGTTTTAAACCCGTTTTTTCCGTTAGGACTGACGCAGGATTTTCTCAGACCCTCGCCCCTCGTCTCTCTCGCAGGTCGGGCAAGGGGAACCCGAATCAGGCTGACTCCCCTGCTCTCGTCCTCGGGGAAGAGGTTGGGGGAGGAGGGCAATTGAGGTTTTGTGTCAGTCCTGGGAGGATGTCTGAAAAGCCAAAATTGATACTCTGCAAGCCTCATCGATGGGGCATCGATGCCCCATCGATTAATCAAGCCCCATCGATGCCTCATCGATCAACGTGGATAAGGAGCTGAAACTCCTTGCCCCCACGACTATTGGTGCTGGTTCCGGGTCAAAAGAGACTGCTCAGACATTCCCAGAGAGCATCATTTCCCGCTGCTATTAGTTGCTATTAATCGCTATGAATCCATTGATTGAACAATCGCCCCAGTCACAATCAGTACGAGCGGCCCGTCGGCTACGGTGGCTAGGCTGGGCTGGTCTTGGGGGGGTGTTGGTGGCGGTCAAGGCTGTGGCGGCTGAACCGGCGATCGCCAATACATCGGCCGGAGGGAGCGTGAGTTGGCTGGAGGCGATCGGGCTGGGTCTAGTGCAGGGGCTGACCGAATTTTTGCCGATTAGCAGCACGGCGCACCTGAAGGTTGTGCCCGTGGTGTTGGGGTGGGGTGATCCGGGCGTGGCCTATACGGCGGTGATTCAGTTGGGCAGTATTGCGGCGGTGCTGACCTATTTTTGGCAGGACTTGGCCGATATTTTTAGCGGCTCGGCCCAGGCGATCGCCCGCAAAAACTGGAACGATCGGCAACTGAGAATTGCTCTGGGAATCGCTCTGGGAACGCTGCCAATTGTTGCGGGCGGTTTGGCGATTAAAAAATTCATTCCTGACTTTGACCATTCACCGCTCCGTAGCTTGGGGGCGATCGCGATCGCCTCGATCGTGATGGCCCTGTTGTTGGGCTTCGCGGAAATTAGCGGCAGTCGGCATCGCCACTTCAATGCTTTGGACATGAATGATGGGCTGATTTTAGGCACGGCCCAGGCCATGGCGCTGATCCCTGGCGTGTCGCGATCGGGATCGACCTTGACGGCAGGGTTGTTTGCGGGGATCGATCGCGCCGCTGCGGCTCGCTTTTCGTTTCTCCTAGGCATCCCAGCCATTACGCTGGCAGGCTTGGTGGAACTGCTAGGCGTAATCAAAGATGGCCTGCCCTCTGGGGCCTGGCTGTCTTTGACCTTGGGGGTGGTGGTGGCAGCGGTGTCGTCCTATGCGGCGATCGCCTGGTTGCTCAAGTTTTTGCAAACCCAAAACACCTGGGTATTTGTGATTTACCGACTGATTTTTGGTGTAGCAATTTTGGGAGCGATCGGCTTGGGTTGGATGCCCAATCAGTAGACCGCTGGCGTGAATGATCCAGCATCCCTCGTTCCTCAAACCCTTCTCCCGAGATGGGTCAAGGGGAGCCAGCAATAGCGGGTGAAAGCGCTTTTGTTAGGGTCTTCCAGTCCCTCTCCCAAGTTGGTAGAGGGGCTTAGGGTGAGAGTTTGGATTGATTCAAGAAGTCTAGTAAATCAGTAGGTGATCATTAGGTGATCAGTAGGTGATCAGTAGGTGATTATTTTTCATAAAAGTATCAACAATCGGGAGGTGAGGAGGTGTCATCATTTTCCAGAATGAATCTGAAATCATCAATTTTCCATGCCTCCCTTGTCATAACAAGGGGCCTGAGCATCTGGCTCCCCCCGATCGCGCAACGGCAGCATCAGGGTTTTAGGTAAGTTGACGATACTCCCTAAACCCTGGCGTGGATTTGGGCGATCGAGTTGACCCCAGAGCAGATCCTCTTAAAATTGAGAGCGAAATTAAGAGCGGTTCCCGACCGTAGCAATTTGGGTTCGCCTGCGAAGTCCTCGCGGGTCGAAGCACCATTACTCACTACCGGTAATGTAGAGATCGTCGTCATTGCACCTGAGACCCGCATCCACCCTTGGCGGATCGTGGGGGCAAGGAGCTTAAGCCCCTTGTTAGGACAATTGAGGCACGGAAAACCAACCGTTTTAGCCTCAATTCAGGAAATAGCGACATCCGCTAGGCTTCATTTCACAGATTTCGATATTGTTTTACCGCCGCTACTTGGCAACCCCGCGAGTTTTATGATGCAGATCCTCGCCCTCGTACCTGGTGGCATTGGCGACCAGATCTTATTTTTCCCCGCCCTGGCCCAACTGAAACAGGCCTATCCCAAGGCGCAAATCGATGTGGTTGTGGAACCACGATCGATCGCGGCCTACCAGGTCTGTGCCTCCGTGCGTGACACGATCGCCTTTGATTTCAAAGATCGCAACAGTCCCGCCGACTGGGGCAACCTGCTGGGCACAATCCGCGATCGGGAATATGACGCGGTGTTGTCGTTGGGGCGGCGGTGGGCCGTGGGGCTGCTGCTGTGGCTGACGGGGATTCCCAAGCGCGTGGGCTATGCGGCCGGCGGCAAGATGTTTTTGACCGATCCTGTGCCCCTGAACCTGGAGCAATACGCGGGCGATCTCTACCACGACTTGGTGCGTGGTTTTGGGATCGCGGCTGCTCGGCCCACCCTGTCGTTGCAAGTGCCCCAAAAGGAACTGTCTTGGGCAGAAGCAGAGCAAGCCCGCTTGGGCATCAAAGGCCAGGGGTATTTGCTGGTGCATGGTGGTTCCAGTGCCATGGCCAAGCTGAAGGGCTTTGATAAGGTCTATCCGGTGGAAGCCTGGAAAGCGGTGCTGACCAAGGTGCAACAGGCCAAGCCGGAACTGCCGATCGTGCTGGTGAAGGGGCCCGATGACACGGATTTTGTGGCGACGTTGCAGGCGGCTTGTCCGAGTTTGAAGTTGGTAACTCCCAACAATATTGGCCAACTCGCGGCGATCACGGCGGGGGCGAATGTGATGCTCTGTGGGGATAGTGGCCCGATGCATATTTCCGTGGCCCTGGGTACTTACACGATCGCCATGTTTGGCCCCACCGATCCCGCCAAGCTGTTGCCGCCTGGTGACGATCGCTTTGTAGCCATCAAGTCCCCGACCGATCGAATGAGCGATATCTCTCCCAGCACCATTCTGGAGAAATTGGGTGTCTAGACCGGCGGTATTTCTCGATCGCGATGGTGTCCTGAACCAAGAGGCGGGCTACATTCACCGCCTCGAAGACCTGCACTTGATCTCCGGCACGGCCCAAGCGGTGCGGCAACTGAACGATGCGGGCTGGTTTTGCTGTTTGGCTTCCAACCAAGCCGGCCCCGCTCGGGGCTACTATCCCCAATCCCACGTGGATGCGCTGCACGATCGGCTCTGTCGCTTGCTGGATCAAGAAGCCGGGGCCAAGCTGGATGCGCTCTACTATTGTCCGTATCTGAGCGGCCCCGAGGGCGGCAAAGATCCTGAATTCACCCGCTACAGCACTTGGCGCAAGCCCAACACCGGAATGCTGGTGGCGGCGGCTTGGGATTGGGATCTCGATTTGTCGCGTAGTGTGATGGTGGGCGACAAGGCAACGGATATTGACCTCGCCAAGAATGCCGGTTGCACGGGTATTTTGGTAACGACCGGATTTGGGGAGCAGGTGTTGGCGGGTAGCTATCAACACACCACTCAGCCGGATTTTGTGGCCAGCAATTTGCTAGATGCGGTGCAGTGGATTTTGCGATCGCCCCAGTGATTGGGCTGTCTGAACCGGCTGCCAGGGATCGATCGCTGATCGCGGGTGCTTGGCCCGTCTAGGGGGCCGGTTCGGCGATCGCCAACGTAATGCGATCGCCCGCCACCGGCTTCAAGCGTTCAAGCCACACCAGCACCTGTTCGTAGGGCAGTTGTGGATCGGCATCCAAGGTGACTGTTCCCTCAGGGGATCGCTGCAAGTAGGCTTGGATGGCTGCATCCAGGGCCGCGGTTGCGATCGGGTTGCGATCGAGGTAGGCTTGCCCATTCCGATCCAGCCAGACTGACAGAGGCGGCGTGGTCGGTGCATTGGCGTTGGTGCTGGGGCCCTCTTGGGAGCTGGTGGGAGCCAGTTGAACATCAGTACGTTCACTGGTGGTCAGAGAGGTTGAAAGTACCACAAAAAACGCCAAAATAGCCAACATGGCCGTCATCATTGGCACAAGATTAACGGTTGGCATTTTTTTGGGTCGCTTCCCAGCTCTAAATTTCATAGGTTAAATTCAATACTTTCAAAAAAATTAAATAGGGCTTGATTAGGTGCTAATCGAGTTCAGCAAACTGACAATGAGCAATCGTAGAGGAATCGTAAAATCTGCGATCGAAGGCCGTAGATCAGTTCGCAAATTAACTGCGGGTAAACGTCAGCGAAATACGTTTTCCTCCGATGGCTTGCAGGCGTTGGAGGAGCCTGGAAATTTGACCGTAGGGTAAGGCACGATCGGCTTTCACCGTGAGGATAGCTTGCGGATATTTTGTGAAATGTTGATTGACAAGTTGTTCCAATGCCGAATTATTGATCAATTGTCCAGCAACTAAAATATTGCCCTGTCGATTTAAAGCAATTTCCAACGTGTTTGGCGGCGGTGGGGGCTGATTCGTTGGTTGGCGATTTTGACCGGCCGCCACTGATCCCGATCGCCCAGCATTTTGCATTTGGGGTAAACGCAGATCAGAAATAATTTGCTCAGTGAGCGAGAGGGACAGGGCAATGAAGAACGTCAGCACACTCATTAACACATCGAGCAGCGGCACTAGATCAATTTCCGGCAGGCTCGATCGCCGCTTAGAAGATCGAAATCTCATAGGATGTGCATGTGCTGGGGGTGGGTGGCCATAGCTGTTTTAAGGCATAGTTAGATTTTTTAATCAGAGAATGTTCGACACACATCTTTTGGCCCTGGCCAAGCATCAATAGCCGTGGGGGCAAGGGGCTTAAGCTCCTTGTCTGTGTCGATCTGGGTATATGGCGAATCGGTTTGGGTCTGTCAGATATCCTTTGGGGCTGGACAGTTGGGGATTTTGCAGCGTTCATCACTTTCAAGCAACGGGCAGGTGACGGAGGGGAAGGCCTAGGGCGATCGCGGGGTTGGCTCATCGGTGGTTGTGGGGGCTTGGTCAACCGCCGATCGCGATCGCCCCGGCTCATACCAATATTGCCGATAGATCAATTCCAGCCGAGTGCCCACATCGCCAAAATAATCAACTTGGCCATCTTGAAAGGTCACCATCACCCGAAAAATCGCCAGGGCCGCGATCGCCACAATCATGCCAAAAGCAGTTGTCAGCAAGGCTTCGGCAATCCCGGCGGCCGCCGCACTCGCCCCCGCCGTGCCACTGCCGCCCCCAATTTCCAAGTTGCTGAAGGTGGCAATCAGCCCGGTCACGGTTCCCAGCAACCCCAACAGCGGGGCGATCGCGATCGTGGTTTCCAGTAACTTATCGCCCCGCCGCATTTGCAGAAACTCTCGATCGCCCGCCGCTTCCATCGCCAGGCCAAAGGTTTCGGGTGATGGGTCGCGCAACTGCAAGGGAGCCAACAAAAACCGCCCGATCGGTAAATCTCTTGCACTGTCGGCAATGGCTTTGGCATCCTCCAAGTTGTATCTCGCCGCCGCCAAAACCTCTTGCACAATGCGATCTTCACGGGTCAGCAAGCGTGCCCAAAAAATGACTCGCTCGATCCCAGTCGCCAGGGTCATCGCCGAAAGCAACAACAGCGGCCACATCACTGGTCCCCCAGCAATTAGCAAGTCATAAACTCGGGTCACAGGCGCAGTCCTTCTCACATATCAATCGCAGCCCGTCGCAACCTGCCAGTAGGCACTAGGGCTACGAAAACAGTTACGAAAACAGTATGGTACTATTTAATGCGACTAATTCTCAAAGAAGAAATTGCATTGGCTAAGAGTTTTTCTAAAGCTTAATAAGAAAACTTTGAGTTAGTAATGGCCTACTCAATATGCTTAATTCATGGTTTGCCTGCAACCCACAGCGATCGACCACACACAGCAATGTTGGCCACGAGGCAAGAGGCACAGTGAACCGCTACTTTAGCGGCGCGATGGTGCAATTGCCGGTGTTGGCGGTGGCGGTGCTGCTGGGGGGGTGTCCGGTTGTCCCTGCCGCTTCAAGCAAGGCCAACCCAGCAAACAGCCCGAACCCAAACGACTGTCCTCAGTGCGACTTTGCCGGCCGAGACCTGCGCCAAAAGGATTTTGCCGGAGCCAATCTCAACGGGGCCAACTTCCAAGGCGCTAAACTCAGCGGCGCAAATTTTAGCCAAGCAAAACTAGATGGCGCAAATTTTCAGCAGGCCGACCTGAGTGGGGCCAATTTTCAGCGGGCCGGCCTGGCCCAGGCCAACCTATCAAGGGCAAATTTGACGAAGGCCACTCTGGTGCAGGCTTATCTTCGGGGAGCCAACCTGAGTGAGGTCAAACTGACGGGAGCGGATATTAGCGAGGCTGACTTATTAAATGCCTTGCCGAAACAGCTCGATCTGAGTGATGTCAAGGCTACAGGGACAACCTTACCCAATGGGAGTCAGGGACGATGAGGGCTAAGGACTTGGCTGAAGAAGGGTCAATTTACACCTACAACCCCGACCGGGCTGATGTCGCTGATCGGGCTGATGAAATTGATCTGACTGGCCAGCCCGATCGCCCCCGTTCCCTCCCCACCGTGGACTCGATGGGGCAGCCCACCGATCGCTGGTTGGTTTGGGGTGCGATCGGGGTGGGAGCCGCAATATCCGTGGCGATTCACGTGGGGGTGTTGCTATTGCCGATGCAAAAGGCCAAAAAACCTGCGACCTTGCCCCTGGTGAACCCAGAAAAACCCGTTTCGGTGGGCCTGATCCGTTCGGCTGGGCCACGATCAACGCCCATGCCATCACCCAATCGATCGCCCGCCACCCAGGCCCCCAAACCCCCAAAGTCCTCCCAGAGTCGCGATCGCCCGGCTGCATCATCGACCGCAAATCGCCCCACCCAGCAGCGGCGATCGCGCCCAACTTCCTCGCCCACCCAGCAGCCATCCACCAGCCCCAAGCAGTCGCCCACCCCCGATCTCCGCACCCCCCCCAGCCCCAGTGGGTCGCCTCTCCCCAGCCCCAATCCGGGATCGATTCCCCCGGTCGATCCTCCCCCCACCCCCCAGGGATTGCCCGGATTGGTGGGCTTGGATGCCGGTCAAACGGCCTGTGCCACCGGCCAAAGTTGCTATAGCTTGCCTGATAACTTCAGTGTCCACAGTGTGACCCCAGAGTTAATCCAAAACTCCCTGGGGTCGGGTGTGGAAGTGCGAGAATTGCCCAGCATTTATGAAAATACAGAGGCCGCGCGGGAGTTTGAAGTTTCCCAGCCCAACAGTGGTCAGTCAGCCAAAATTATTGGCTATTACTACGTGATCTCGACACAGGTGCAGGGGCAAGTAGGGGCGATCATTTTTGGGTGAACTGATATTTCATGAACTGATATTTCATGAACTGAGGTTTATAGACTCTCGTTCATAAACTAGGGCTTGCATCCCTACCTATCTCAAACGTGTCTTCTCGTGCAATTCCAAACAATTGAGATAAAAAATTGAGATAAGAAGCCCCACCCAACTGGATTTTTGGATCACCAAATTGGGTGGGGCATTGCGCAAAATCAGCTAATGAGCCTTAACGCCAGCCCGCACGATCCATGAGTTTCAGGGCTTTTTCATTGTTGCCACCAAAAACGTTGGCGCTTCGGGTAGAAGACTTGAACTGACCAAAGCTAGCCAGCACAGGATCGAGACTAATGCCTTCCAAGATGGGGTACTCATAGCCATTCTTGGCAAAGGATTCTTGAATTTTTTGTGTGAGCAAAAACTCGATGAACTTAGTGGCAGCTTGAGGATTCTTGGCTGTTTTTAGGACACCAGCGCCGCTGATATTGATGTGGGCTCCGCGATCGCGCTGGTTGGGGAAGAAGACACCGACCTTAGCAGCAATTTCGCGTTCAGCAGGATCTTTGGAGTTGACCAAACGCGGTAGATAGTAGGTGTTGGCGATCGCCAGCGAGCCTTGGCCAGCCGCACAGGCCTTGATTTGGGCTGTGTCGTTGCCTTCCGGGGGCCGTGCAAAATTGGCGACGACGTTGCGGGCCCAGCTTTCGGTGGCTGATTCGCCCAAAACGTCGATCAGTTCGCCCACCAGGGACTGGTTGTAAACGTGGCCCGATGTCCGAACCAGGATTTTGCCTCGCCAGCGGGAGTCGGCCAGTGCTTCGTAGGTCGATAGATCCGCCGGGTTGACCATGCTCTTGTTGTAGACGATCACCCGAGACCGTCGGGATACCGCAAACCAGTGACCGTTGGGGTGGCGCAAGTTGCTGGGCACTGCGCGGTATAGGTTGGGTGCTGCGCTTTGGGTGATGGGCTGAAATAGACCGGCGCGATCGGCTAACCACAACCGACCGGCATCCACGGTAACGAAAACGTCAGCGGGGCTGTTGGCTCCCTCTGACATGATGCGTTCCATTAAGGCATCGGCGCTGCCTTCAATCAGGTTGATCTTGATGCCTGTCGTTTGGGTAAAGGCTTCGTAGATTTGTCGATCGCTTTCGTAGTGTCGCCCTGAGTACAGATTCAGTTCGCCACTGGCCCCTTGAGCGCGGGCTGCTTTCAAACCGCCGAGGGCGAGGGTTGCCAGGGCCGAGCTACCTGCGAGAAATGCCCGGCGCTTTACCTTATTCATCATTTTTAGCGTTAGGAACGGACTAGTTGAATGCTGGGTTTTTAGCAAGAATATCATTGTTGACAATAATTATCAAAATGATCGCACAATCGTTTTGATAATCACTGTTCTGCAAGGTTTGTCAGGTTTGGGGCTGAGGGGTCATGGTGGGTGCGAACTGGGCCACAACGCAATGCCTGTCACTGGGACTAGGGAACGCAACTGAGTACGGCAGCCTGTGGGGTAGGCATTGCCCACCGACTAACGGCTTCGTAGCATCTACGGTCTGGTGCACGAATCATTTGAGGGAGAGGTAAAGGCTGTAGGAAACGCAACTGAGGAGGGGGCGTGACGATTTAAGGCGTTTTTGGAGATTTTCTGGGTGTGGCGATCGCCCAATGGCCGCGCACCACTCCCGGGCGCTTTAAGCTAAGAAGGCGCTAGCTAGGCGAGTGGGATTAATCAGGTTAATCAAGAGTCCATGCTGCTGTCGTTGCGAATTGAAAACTTTGCGCTGGTGGACTCGCTGGTGGTGACTCTCGGATCGGGGCTGAACGTCCTGACGGGGGAAACGGGGGCGGGCAAGTCGATTATTCTCGATGCGATCGATGCGGTGCTGGGTGGGCGAATCACGGCGCGATCGATTCGCACGGGCTGCGATCGAGCGGAAGTTGAGGCCACCTTTGCGATCGACGATCCGTTGCGGGCTTGGTTAAACCGGGCTGGGTGGGCGGTGACGGGCGATCGGCTGATTTGTGGAATTGAAATTGTCAGCAGCACCAGCAATGGCAATAGCACCAGCAATGGGCCGAGCAATGGCAATCGTGAGGCGACCAAAGCCAGTCGAGCAACGGTGCGTAGTCGGTTCCGCTGCAATGGCCAGGTGATCCCCAAAATACGCATGACCCTGCTGCGCGATCGGCTGGTGACGATCGCGGCCCAAGGGCAAACCGTGCAGCTTTTGCGGCCAGAATTCCAGCGTGATTGGTTGGATCAGTTTGGTGGAGAGGCGGTGTTAGACCAGCGATCGGTGGTGACCAAGGCCTACGAACGGGCCCAAGAACTGTGGTTGCAACTGAGCGATCGCCGCAAGCAAGAAGCCCAACGCCAACAGCAGCTCGATCTCTACCAATTCCAACTTCAAGAACTGATGGCGGCAGCGCTGACGGAACCGCAAGAACTGGCAGCACTGGAGCAAGAGCGCGATCGACTAACCCACGTGGTGGATCTCCAACAGCAGAGCTACCAAGCCTATGAGTTGCTCTACTCCGGGGCCGATGATGCGGCCTCCTGTGCCGATCTATTGGGTAAGGCGGAGGCTCTGTTGCAGCGATCGGCCCGGTTCGATCGGGAAGTCGAAGCCATTTTGGAAATGGTGACCAGTGCCCTAACCCAAGTGACCGAAGCGGGACTGCAAATCAATGCCTATGGGGCCAGCCTGGAGAGTGATCCCGAGCGGCTGGCATGGGTGGAAGAGCGGATTATGCAGCTTAAGGGCCTGTGCCGTAAATACAGCCTGGATCTGGGGGAACTGATCGATCGCCGGGATGAGTTGGCCAGTTGGGTGGCGGAGCTGACCGACGGGGGCCAATCCCTAGAAGCCCTGGAAGCTAACTACCAAAAGGCCTATCGAGTCTTGGAAGCCGAGTGCGATCGCCTGCATCAATTGCGTCGCCGCACAGCCCGCGACTTGGAAACCCAACTGGTGGCGGAGTTGGTGCCCCTGGCCATGGAGCGCGTCCAGTTTGCGGTGGACTTTGCCCGGATCGCGCCCTCGCCGGCCGGGTTCGATCGCATCACCTACACCTTCAGTCCCAACCCCGGCGAACCGTTGCAACCCCTCAGCGAAACGGCATCCGGCGGGGAAATGAGCCGGTTTCTGCTGGCCTTTGAAGCCTGTTTTTCCCAGATGAACGCCGTGCAGACGGTGATCTTTGATGAAATTGATGCGGGGGTGTCTGGGCGGGTGGCCCAGGCGATCGCTGAAACCCTGCATCACCTCAGCCACGATTGCCAGGTGCTCTGTGTCACCCACCAGCCGATCATTGCGGCCATGGCCGATCGCCACTTCCGGGTGGACAAAGTCACCATTGGCGATCGCGGCTGTTCCACGGGCATCGCCAATCCCGACAGTTCGCCCGACAGCCTTCGTACCGTCGTCCGCCTCAGCCAACTGGAAGCCGATCGCCGCCGGTTGGAACTTGCCCAACTGGCCGGCGGCACCGACACCACCAGCGACAATCTCGACCCCACGGCCACCCTCACGGCCGCCAGCGCCTTTGCAGAATCGCTCCTCGATCGAGCCGCCAGCCTCCGTCAAGGCGATCGCCCAGCCAGCCAGCCATCTCGCCGCTCTCGCAAAAAGTCGTAAAATCAACTACACGTCCCCACGGATGCTTCGCGCATACTGAACGCAGCGAAGCCCAAAGCCGCCTCCCATCGCGCGTGACTCATCTGAGCAAAACGAAGCGATCGGGCTAAACTAGGGCGTAAAAACAGGACGGGGTAGCGCTTTTCGTTTTGCGATCGTCGCAATCACCGCCGCTATTCACCTCAGGTGTTAGTCCTTTTCGACTCTGATGGCTCATTAGCATTGCCAAACGCGGCTGATAATTGCTTTCTAGATCCAGCTTCGATCGCCCCTTGACCCGCAGCGATAACCTCCCGAGCATCTATGGCCCCCTCGTCGCCTAAGCAACCGATCGTCCCGACCACCACCATCCTCGAAGCTACCGTCGTGGATGTCGTGGCCGAGCCGCGCACCGCCGAAGTCACGACCGACGCGCCTGTGACCGGAGCCGAATCCAGTAGTAGTCGCCTGGCCGCCAACCCCCGACCCAGCAGCAATGGCAGTGGCGGTGGTCTTGTGGTCACACGTCAAGGCGGCTTCAAAGCGTTTCTCGCGCCGCTCAAGCGGGACACCTTCAAGCAAGTCGTCACTGATGTGGAAGACAAGCTGCGGGTGGTGAACCAAACCCTGTCGATGTTGGATGTGCTCAACGACAACCAGGGCGGCTTTGAGTCAGTACTCGAGGAAATGCTCGAGTCCATTAGTCTCAAAACCGGCGAACTGCTCAATGCCGATCGCACCACCATTTACTTGCTCGATGAAGAGCGCGGCGAACTGTGGTCAAAAGTCGCCAAGGGCGCACCGGAAATTCGGATTCCCTCCACCGTTGGGATTGCCGGGGAAGTGGCCACCTCGCGCAAGGTGATCAACATTCCCTACGACTTCTACAACGATCCGCGATCGGCCGCCGCCAAAAAGTTTGACCAGCAGAACAACTACCGCACCTCCACCATGCTGGTGATGCCGCTGCTCAATGAGTTTGAAGAACTCGTGGCCGTGGTGCAGTTGATCAACAAGCTGAAGCCGGGTGTTGATGCCAATACCCCCCTCGCTGAAAAAATTGATCTCGAAGGGTTCACCAGCCACGACGAGCAGGTATTCCGAGAATTTGCCCCCTCGATTCGGCTGATCTTGGAATCTTCGCGGGCCTTCTACGCCGCCATCAAGCGCCAACGAGCCGCGAATGCTTTGATGAAGGCCACGGAAGGGTTGAGCAAAAGCAGCCTCGACCTAGAAGAAACCCTGGCCAATGTGATGGATCAGGCCAAGGAGCTGATGCAGGCCGATCGCAGCACCCTGTGGCTCTACGACGAAAACAAAAATCAGCTCTGGACCAAAATCCCGATCAACGGCCGGCCCACAGAAATTCGGATTGATGCCGCCGGAACGGCCTTTGCGGCCCAGGTTGCCCAGTCGGGTCAGCCCCTACGCATTGACTTTGACCTCTACGATCGCCCCGACTCGGAAACCTCCAAACAAACCGACCAGCGCAGCGGCTACCGCACTTGCAGCATGCTCTGTATGCCCGTGTTCAATGCCGATCGCCGCTTGATCGGGGTCACCCAACTGATCAACAAAAAACGCCAAGGGGATTTTGCGCTCTACGATCCCGCCGATTGGCCCGCTGCCCCCGAATGCTGGAAAGCCAGCTTTGACAGCAGCGACCAAGAGTTTATGGAAGCCTTCAATATTCAGGCGGGTGTGGCGCTGCAAAATGCCAAGCTGTTTGCGGAAATTAAGCAACAGGAGCAAATGCAGAAAGACATTCTGCGATCGCTCTCCGACGGCGTAATTTCCACCGACAAGAACGGCAAAATCCTGGCCGCCAACGACAGCGCCAAAAAGCTGCTGGGCATCGAAGCCGATGAAGAACTCGAAGGCCTGTCGGTAATCGACGTGGTGCGCTTGAAAGCCAAGGCCGATCGCGAAGGCAGCGACAAATTTGGCCAGTGGGTGCAAATGGCCCTATCGGCCAGCGAAGAAAAAGCCCGCCGGCAATACTACCCCGACCAAACCCTGTTACCCTCCCTGCTCAGTCCCCAGGCGGCCCCCAAAGCTGCCCCGCCCAAGGCTGCTCCCACGGGCACTGATGACGATTTGTGGGGTGATCCCGTCCCCGAACCCGAGGTGGAAGAGAAGCAAGAGGAACATAGCGTCAATTTGTCCTTGAATACGATCGCCGACGCGGCCGACATGAGCCAAGTGCGGGGTGCGCTGATTGTGATGGAAGACATCAGCGATGAAAAACGCCTGAAGAGCACCATGTATCGCTACATGACCCAGGAGCTTGCCGAACAGCTCTTGGCCAGTGGCGAAACCAAAATGGGGGGCGATCGCAAGGACGTATCGGTGCTGTTCTCCGACATCCGCAGCTACACCACAATCACCGAAAGCATGACCGCCGAAGAGGTCGTGGCCATGCTCAACGAATACTTTGAGTCGATGGTCGATGCGGTGTTCAAGCATAAGGGCACCCTTGACAAATACATTGGCGACGCAATCATGGCCGTGTTTGGCTCGCCTTTGCCCCTAGACGATCACGCCTGGATGGCAGTGCAAACCGCCGTCGAAATGCGCCATCGACTGGTGGACTTCAACACCAAGCGCCGCGAACAGAACAAGAAAGAAATCAGCATTGGGATTGGTCTGCACTCCGACGAAGTGATTAGCGGCAACATTGGCTCCAGTCGGCGGATGGAGTTCACGGCGATCGGGGATGGGGTCAACCTCGGATCGCGCCTGGAAGGAGCCACCAAGCAATATGGCTGCGACATCTTGATCAGTGAAAGTACTTACCTGAAGTGCAACCCCGATCGCCTCTGGGCCCGTGAACTCGACTACATCAAGGTCAAGGGCAAAAACAAGCCCGTGTCGGTGTACGAAATCATGGCGATCAAGGAAGGCCCCCTCTCGCGGTCAGTGCCCCAATCCCAGCTCGACATTTTGGAGCACTACCAGCGCGGTCGGCAGCTTTACCTGAACCGGCAGTTTGCCCGGGCCATGGCGGAGTTCGGCATGGTCTTGGAAATCAACCACGATGAGAAAGCCGCTCAACTGCAACTCCAGCGTTGTCAGCACTACCTGACCAACCCGCCAGAATCTGAGTGGGATGGTGCATTTACGATGACGAGCAAGTAGACGAGCCAGTAGTTATTACTTCCCTGGACTCTTATGACTCCCGGTCGCATGAGGTCACGGCCGCTGCGATCGCCGTGGCCCACCAGCCCATGCTGAGTCCGAACCACGTCGGTGGTCGGCTGACCGATATTACACTTTGTCAAGTCGGGGAATTGAGTGGTTTGATGTCACGTTTTGCACACCATCTCGATCCGAGGAGTTGCTACGATGATCGCCACGGGACGTTTCAACTATCCCTAGCCTTGATTGGTTGTGGTTGTTGATCGCCTCTCGCCGATGGTCGATCGCACCTTCTGCGGTTTTGGGAACTCAGTTTCTAAAGGCACTGGCGATCGTCCCGCCGAACAGTCGTTGTCTTCAGACAAAGTTCTTGCTATTGATTTCCAACTTTTTTATGGACAGTGACGGTATTCGTCCTCTCAACTCTGCTTTGCAGGCTTCCTCAACATCATCGTTTAAGACTCCCCGATCGCGGCTGACTTCGCCACTGAAGCCCCTGAGGCGATCGACAATTCTTTCCAATCCCCCCGTCATTGCCGAGCCTCCATCGGCAGTCTGGGCCCGCTGCCTCGGAACAGCGATCGCCCTTTTGACCCTGACCTTGCCCTGGATGGTTGTTGCCTACTCCAACTGGTATGCAATGCCGCCCAACCTCCCCGAAGCTACAGCCCTAGAACTGCAAGAACCCTAGACCCGAGTAGCAGAGTGGCGGCCAAACCAACAAACCAACAAACTGTCCCCTCATCTCCATCCGTGTCATTGCTCCAGAAGCAAAATAGGGCCATCCCATTGGACTGGAGTGAAACTGACCCATGCGTCACAGTTCTGCCTGGCTCGTGCAAGTTTGGTTAGCCTTCGCATTCTCGGTGGGTGGAACCTCCTTGTGTATTGCCTATTTGCCCGTTGATGCTTGGATGAAGCTGTCGTTGTCGATGGGGTTGGGCTTCACCGTGAGTTCAACCCTCACGCTGGCCAAGACGATCCGCGACCAACACGAAAGCAAACAGCTCGTGGCAAAAGTAGAAGAAGCCAAGGTCGAACAACTGTTGGCCCAGCATCGCTGAGGGTAGATTCTCGGGAATTACGGTTGTTGAGCGGTTAGCAAGCCGGCCGACCAAACCCAGTTAATCAGCCACGAGGTTGTGACCGGCATGCATCAAGAGCCTGATGGGCCATGGTCAAAAAAGCAGTCAAGGTGAAACCTAATAGTAAGCAACAAAAAATCGTTGAGGAGCCTGATGGCAGCCTCACGATTTTTTTGAAGTCACCTCCTGTAGATGGCAAGGCAAATGCAGCGTTGATTCAGCTTTTGGCAAAACACTTTGGTATTGCGAAGCGGGCGATCGCTATTCAGTCTCGCCATCATGGACTCCAAAAGATTATTAACCTTGACTTATAGCAAGTCGAGAGGTAGTTAGGACAAGATAGAGAGGGTCACGCCAGTCCTTCCCGTATGCCAGCTCCCTACAGCCTTGACCTGCGTCAAAAAGCGATTGCTGCCCTCGAACGAGGAGAGCGCAAAATCAATATCTGTCGCACCTTCGGCATTAGTCGTAACACCCTTGACCTCTGGCTCAAGCGGCTAGACCAAACCCAATCCCTAGCCGCCACAACGGACTATCATCGGGGACCCAAGCCGGTCATTGATGATCTGGATGCCTTCCGCCAGTTAGTGGAGCAGCATCCTGATTTGACCCAAGCCGAGATAGCTGAAAAGTTGCTTCACCCGAAAAAAAAACGACGTTGTACCGAGAGCGAGATGAAACCTTAAGGGCTGAGTTTGTCAAAACGGTTCTGAGCTACGCCCGTGAGCGTTTCGTGTACATGGATCAGACGGGGTTTGACAATACGCTCCAGTCGGCTTGGGGGTATTGCGATCGCTCTCGGCGACTGATGGCGGAGGTGCTGGGTGATCGGACAGAGCGAGTGAGCATGATCAGTGCTTGGTGGGGAGGCGAGGTGATTGCGCCAATGGTATTTGAGGGTTACACCACCAGTCAGTTGGTGTGTGAGTGGATTGAAGAGTGGCTATTGCCGGAGATGCTGCCGGGTCAAATCCTGATTCTGGACAATGCGAGTTTTCACCCGTCAGGGAGGATTCGGGAGTTGTTAGGGAGGCTGGTTGCGAGGTGCTGTTTTTACCACCTTATTCGCCAGACTTGAACAAGATTGAGAAGTTTTGGGCGCGGCTAAAGCGTCAGGTGAAGAAAGTATTGAAGGAGAGCGAGGGGTTGTTTGATGCGATTGCTAAGGCTCTACGAACCCTGTCCTAACCAACCCCGTCGCTGCTATAAGTCTTAGTGGAATGATTTTGCGATCGCCCCAGTTGACCGATCCAAATCAAAAAGCGATCGCCCCTCTCGGAGCGATCGCTTAACTAGTTAATTAGTCCTAGTCAATTAGTCATGGGGGTTATGAAGGATGCGATCGACAGCCTTTACGGTTCGTCGCTCGTATCATCATCGTCGTCATCGATTTCGTAGGTCGATTCGTCGCCCACTAGCATGTCGGCGATTTCCTCATCGCGCTCGTTGTACTCAAAATCCCGTTCGTCGCGATCGCGCAGGCGACCGGAAGACTCCAGCCAGTCCAAAATCGACGCATCGGTTTGGGCCGGAATGGCACCCGCGCGAGCACGGCGCGGTTCTTCACGCAAAGCAGGACTACTATTCATGACAAGGAAGGAAGGGAACTGAAACAGTGAACTGAGAAAGGGGCTGAGAAGGGGTTGAGCAGGCTAGTGAACAGCCATTGGAGCGCGTTAGCTGCTAATTATGACGCGGTTTCGCCAGCAATCCCCCTGCTAGGGTAGTGATTGTGGTGAGTCGGCTGAACAGGGGATCTTAGTTTTTCTGAGGCCGCTCCCCTTCTCAAGTTTGACACGGCAATCGATCGCTAGTCGATCGCCTGGCGATTCTGTTGATTACCCCCCCGCCAGCCACCACCTCAGCAACGTCCAGCAAAAACGTCCAGCAAAAACGTCCAGCAAAAACGTCTAGCAAACCGCCTCTCGCCATCTTTGGGATCAGTCATGTTGGGAAAATCAGAATTGCTCTCGGCCCTTGCTGCCCAAAATCGTGGCATTCGCGCCAGTGCAAACGACCAAGCCTTCATCCTCTCGCTGATTGTGCGCCTGGAAGAGCGCAACCCCACGCCCCGCCCCCTGGAGCAACCGACCAAGCTGGCTGGCAACTGGCGGCTGCTCTACACCACTAGCAATGCGCTCCTGGGGATTGAGCGTCCGCCCTTGATTGGCTTGGGCGAGATTTACCAATGCATTCGCCCCAACCTGCAAACAATCTACAACTTGGCAGAAATCAACAATAACTTTGGGCTGCTGGCGGGCTATGTGGCCGTGGCTGCGGGGTTGGAGGCGGTGTCAGCGGTGCGGGTAAATGTGCGCTTCCAAAAACTGGTGATTGGCTCCCAGTGGCTGGCGGGTTATCGGACGATCGCCGATTGGGTCGATCGCGCTGACCAAGGCGACTCGTTTCGATCGCTCCAATTCCAGGTCAATTCTGAGCGGCAACAGGGCTGGCTAGAAGTCACCTACCTGGATGATGACTTGCGGATCGGCCGCGGCAATGAGGGCAGTGTTTTTGTGCTGAAACGGGTCTAGCACCCAGCGGGACGGGGGATTTGGGAACTAGCTGGACTAGCGAGACTAGTTATTAGTTAGTTGTTCGATCGCTGCAAGCTGCGAGGATCCAGAGCGTCCCGCAGCCCGTCTCCCAGCACATTA
Source organism: Oscillatoriales cyanobacterium (assembly GCA_004292515.1). Lineage (GTDB taxonomy): Bacteria > Cyanobacteriota > Cyanobacteriia > CACIAM-69d > CACIAM-69d > CACIAM-69d. The sequence goes on along the minus strand of RDXB01000068.1, from coordinate 10,827 downwards.
AACGACAGCACCGTCACCACAATCAGCAGGGCCGGCGGCCAAACCAACCAAGGCTGCAAGGTCAAAATCGCGGCATTCGTACTCAAGGACAGCAGGTTGCCCCAGGAGGGATCGGGCTGCTGAATCCCCAGCCCCACCAAACTCAACACCGACTCCGCCACGATGAATCCCGGCACGGCCAGAGTTGCGGAAATGATGATGTAGGTTGCCGTTTGGGGCAACACATGGCGCACGATGATTCGCAGGGAGCCGGCCCCCATAGCCCGTGCCGCCTGTACAAAGGGTCGTTCTTTGATCGACAGCACTTGACCCCGAATCACCCGCGCCAAGCCCGACCAACTGATGAAGGATGTGATCGTGACAATCAAAAAGAACCGTTGGGCGCTGCTGAGGGTGGGCGGCAACACGGCGGCCAGGGCCACTAGCAGGTAAATGCCGGGAATGGTCATTAGCACTTCGGTGAAGCGCATGATCGCCCCATCGATCCAGCCGCCAAAGTAGCCCGACAGACCACCGACCAACATCCCGATCGGGAATGAAATCAAAATTCCCACGAGGCCGATGCTGAGGCTGATCCGACTGCCATAGACAATCCGGCTGAACTGGTCGCGCCCCTGTTCGTCAGTGCCCATCAGGTTCAGGCGGCCGGGGCCGATCGTGCCAATCAGGTGATGGCGGGCGGGAATCAGTCCCCACAGGCGGTATTCGGGCCCCGGCGCAAACAGGCGGATGGGCGATGGTTGGGTGCGATCGACCGTTAGGGGGCGATCGCCCGTCTTCAGGTCTGTTGTGCCCAAGGTGGTGGGATAAACATGGGGCCCCAGGAAGTGCCCCGCCTCGTCTTGCCAATGGATGGCCGTGGGGGGCAGCAGTGCGCCTCGGTTTTGGGCCGCGTAGGGATCGTAGGGGGCAACAAACTCAGCGAACAAGGCGACGAGGTAGAACACGATCAAGACGATCGCGCCCCAACGGGCTAGGGGATTTTCCTTGAGCTTTTGCCACCAATTCATCGCCGATCAAACCTGACCTTTAGAATGTTAAGAAATGAATCTAGCCGATCATCGATCCGGCACTTGTTCAACGCCCATCAAGCCCTGAGCTTGTCTCCAAATCTTAGCGGGTTCCAACGACGGGTCTAGTCGATTTCCCCGCATCTTCGATCGCTTATTTCGATCGCTTATCCTGGCCGCTCCATTCTGGCATCCGCAATTTCTATGACCGCCTCTTCCGAGCTAGACGAACTCAATTCGCCAACTGTCCCCGTAGCCACCAATGCGATCGACCCGGCCGCGGTTAGTCCCGACAATGAGCTACCCGACGAAGTGGAAATGACCCTGTTCGAGCATCTCGAGGAGCTGCGATCGCGGGTGCTGGTTTCCCTGGGAGTGGCGGTGCTATCGATGGGGCTGTGCTTTGTGTTTGTGCGGCCGATCGTGCGCTTGCTAGAAGGGCCAGCCGGTGGGGTGAAGTTGGTGCAGCTCAAGCCCGGTGAATTTTTCTTTGTGTCGATCGAAGTGGCAGGCTACAGCGGATTGTTACTAGCCACCCCCTTCATCCTTTACCAAATTGTCAAATTTGTGTTGCCAGGCCTGACCCGTCGAGAGCAGCGGCTGGTGCTACCGGCTGTGATCGGCTCCAGCCTGCTATTTATCGTCGGTTTGGTCTTTGGCTATCAAGCCCTTGTCCCAGCAGCGCTCGATTTCTTCGTCAGCTACGGCGGCGATGTGGTGGAACAAACTTGGTCGATCGACGACTACTGCAAGTTTGTGTTGCTGCTGCTGTTTAGCACCGCGCTGACCTTCCAAATTCCGGTGCTGCAAGTGTTGTTAGGCATTTTGGGGTTAGTCTCGTCGCGACAAATGTTGGCGGGCTGGCGCTATGTGCTGTTGGGCGCGGTGATTTTGGGCGCGGTGCTGACCCCTTCGACCGACCCACTCACCCAAGGCTTGCTCAGTGGGGCGGTGTTGGGTCTCTATTTCAGCGGCACAGGGGTCTTGAAGTTGCTGGGTCGCTAGGTCAGCGCAGGGGGTTGATGAATGGGGTTGATTAATTTCGGGGGCGATCGCCACCAGAAAGCGCTGAAAGTGCGCTTAAATTGCCTAGCAGTTTGATCTCGTGGCCCATGACTCTTTCCCCAGCGCCCCTGCTTCCCGATGCGATCGAGCCGTGGCAATCGACCACCCAATGGCAACCCAGCCCAGAGCAACAAGCGCAATTTCAGCGGCTATACGAGCTGGTTTTGGCCGGAAACCAGCGGATGAATTTGACGCGGATTACCGAGCCGATGGACTTTTGGGAAAAGCACCTTTGGGACTCGATGCGTGGGCTGTTGTCGCCAGTATTGCAGGCTGCATTAGCAGGCCAAGATCCCCACAAAATCACCGTGGCGGACTTGGGAACTGGCGGTGGGTTTCCGGGGCTACCGGGGGCGATCGCCTTTCCAGAATGGCGCTGGTTGCTGATGGATAGCACCCGCAAAAAAATTCAATTTGTGGCCGAAACGATCACCGAACTGGGGCTGACCAATGCCAAAACCGAGTGCGATCGCGCCGAGCAATTTGTGCGGCGACCCGGCCCCAAGCCCAATTTTCAGCTTGTAACCCTGCGGGCGGTCGGGGCGGCGAATCTGTGTGCCCACTATGCGTTGCCGATGTTGGCTCCTCGGGGAATTGCGGTGCTCTATCGCGGCCATTGGAGCGCTGAAGAAGCAGCCACGCTCGATGATCCGCTAGCACAATGGGGAGCCAAAATTCTCGGAGTTGATGCCTTCAAAACACCCGTTTCGGGAGGCGATCGCCACTGCGTCTATCTGCAAAAAACTGATTAGTCGTACTGATTAGTCGCACTGACTTAGTCGTAGCGATCACCGTTGACTATAGTAGCGTCAATCAAAAATGAGACCAATCATGACCTGAAACCTTTATTGGTAAAGGCTTTTATGATCTCATTACCGATCAGAACTACTATCTTCCTCGACCTTGCCAATTCAGCAAAATCCCCAATCAAAGCCAGCCCCTCAACGGAGGTTTGACCAGGCCGACTATTTAGGGGTAATTGCCGAATCATAGGAGTCATTCGTGAAATAAAAATGGGGCAAGGGGCGGCCGTTATAGGTGCGTTTGGTAAAGCGCCAGCCAGGGAATAATTGCAACTTTAAAAATCCCGACGTAAACCCACCCGTGGTCGCAATGTCCATGGCTGGCCCCTGCCCAGTACTGAAAGGCGTTCCCTGAAGCACAACAGAATTGAAGCGGCGACTGAGGCGCAAGCTATATTGCAATGCCAAGTCATTGCCCGCAACACGAATCGAAAACCCGTTGCTGTCAATGCTGCGACCACAAATACCGGTGAAATTGAACGTAACCAGTAGGGGGTCAATTTGGGTGGGATAGCGTCCCGTTTCTGACCAGCAAAGGCGACGGTTAGAGATTTGTTCAAGCACTAACAACTTATGGGAATCTGACCCTAGGGGTTGAGCGATCGCCACAAATTTAGACTGATCAACCTCTTGCTGACCAAAGGGGCTGGCCTGGGGAATGGGGGCGATCGGGCTTGTTGTTTGCGCCTTGGTTGGGTCAGGGGCGATCGCCATCTGCCAGCCCAGCCCCAACAACAGTGCTAGCCAACCAAAATAAGCCTTCATGAATTGAGTTGTTGTCGAGTAGTAGCTGAGTGGTTGCCGAGTGGTTGCCGAGCGGTTACTGAATCAGAATCTACGCAGGATTTGCCAAAACCCTCATCCCATACCCCTTTCCCAAACAGGACGGGGAAACCCCAAAACACTGGTTTCCCTTCGTCCCACAGGGGAGGATAGGGTTGGGCAATGAGGGCAATCGATGAGGGCAATTCAGGTTTTATGTTAGTCCTGTTTTGCGTCAGTCCTGTTCTGCGTCAGTCCCAATATGTACTTGTTGATTTGGTGTTGATTTGGGGCTGTGGGGGTGTCTGAAAAAGATTTTCCAACACGAGCCAAGCACCAATCGACATGGAGGAGACTAGGAGCTATCACCATGCCCAAAATGAATCTGAAATCATCGATTTTCCACGCCTCAATCGTCCTAGAAACAAGGGGCTTAGGGGCTGTCACCAAATCCCTGAACCCCTGATTCTGGCGTGACTTGATCGTGACTTGATCGTGAGGGGCAAGGGGCTTGAGCCAATTGTCTAGGGCGGTTGGGCTAGGAAAATGGGTTGTTCCAGCCCAAACCAAACTCATTTGATGACACGCCCTAAGCCCCTCATTCCCTGCAATTAGCGAACAGTGGAATCGGCGTTTCAGGCTAATGGGCTAATGAATGACCATCCCTGATCTCTTGTGATCACGACTAGTTCAGCCCCAAAATTTCCTAAGCTGCTAAGGCTTGATCGATCGCCCCAAGCAACTCCGCATCATTGGGGGCCACACGGCTGGGGAAGCGGCCCACAATTTCACCCTGTTTGCCAATGAGAAATTTCTCAAAATTCCAGCTCACATCGCCCGTCGGTGTGGCATGGGTTGTCAGCCATTGGTAAAGCGGGTGTTGCTCAGAACCTTTGGCATGAACCTTGTCAAATAATTCAAAAGACACGTTGTAGCGCGTTGAGCAAAAGGTTTTGATTTGCTCATTGGTTCCCGGTTCCTGTGCCCCGAAGTCATTGCAGGGAAATGCCAGGATTTTGAAACCGCGATCGCGATATTGTTCGTGTAGCTCTTGCAAGCCTTGATATTGGGGTGTGTAGCCGCAATAGGATGCAACATTGACAATCAACAACACATTGCCTTGGTATTGACTCAAGGACTGCTCTTGACCGTCAATGGTTTTAACGCGAATGTCTGTCATGGTAGCCATGGTTTTGGATAGGAATTGTATTTGCAGAGACTTTGCAGAAACCTTGCGAAAACCTGGTAAAAACCTGTTCGGTCAGTCCCACGATACAGCCCAGTAATTAGCCGATACGGCCCAGCAATCTCTAGCCAGCAATCTCTAGCCAGCAATCTCTAGGCCGCTGCGAGTTGTTGAACAATGGCCAAGGCTTCGCTGACGTGAGCTTTTGCATTGAGCATATCGTTGAATTGGTGGCGCACTACGCCGGATTTGTCGATCACGTAAGTGACGCGCCCCGGCAACACCAACAGGGCATTGGGCACACCAAAGGATTTTCGCAGTTGTCCATCGCGATCGCTCGCTAGGGCAAACGGCAGGCTGTATTTGCTGGCAAAGGACTGGTGAGACTCGATCGAATCACTACTGACCCCAATCACCACGGCTCCGGCTGCTTGAAAGGCATCGTAGCTATCCCGAAAACCGCAAGCCTCCATGGTGCAACCGGGGGTGTCGTCCTTGGGATAGAAATACAGCACGATCGGTTGCTTACCCAAGAATTGCGCGAGGGTGACGGTTTCGCCGGTTTGGGTCGGCAGCGAGAACTCAGGTGCGCGATCGCCCACTTGGATAGCCATAACAAGAGAGATGCGAAAAATTGCAGTCTGTAAACTATGGCTAATGCTACATCAGGGCTGTAGAGTTCCGCCGATCGCGATCGGGAAAAAATTTTAACCCCATCTCTGGTTTCACAACACCGTAATTGAGACCCTCACCCTTAGAGGCTGTCTGAAAAGTAGTTTTCGGCCCGAACCAAGCACCAATAGTCGTGGCAGCAAGGGGCTTAAGCTCCTTGTTTCCGTCGATCAATGAGGCATCCAGAGCATCAACCTTGGCTTTTCGGACATCCTCGTTAGGACCCAATCGCCGTTCCGCAATAAGTAACCGCTTAATCAGCCGAATTAGAGCGTTTTCGCTCATCTAACTTCAGCAAGATCTCGGCGTGAATTTCCCGGGTAATCGGGTAGAAATAGGCCAACACCAAACCAGCAATCAAGGCCGCAGTGGGTAGCGGCCCGATCGACATCCGAATGGCCCACAGGGCTGAAGAGGGCTGGGCCGGAATTGCTTGGCCCGGCTGGCTGGCGATGTACCCTGCCAGTTCGAGGGCGAGGCCCACCAACCACAGGGCCAGCGCCAAGCCCAGCTTTTGCAAAAACACCATGAAGGCATAGAACACGCCTTCCCGGCGCTGACCTGTTTGCAACTCGTCTAGCTCAATCACGTCCGGCAGCATCGACCAGGGCACGAGGTAAGCCGTGGAAACACCTACGCCGGCCATCACGGCCAGGGCGTAGAGCAAGCCCACTTGGCCCGGTTGCAGCAGCAGCAAGCCCGCTTGGGCCACAATCCACAGACCCATCCCCGCAAAGTAGACCCCTCGCTTGCCCCACCGCCGACTGAGGGCACTCCACACAAAGAGCATGACGAAGGAGGTGAGCTGCACGGCGATCGCCACTAGGAAAAAGTCCGATTGCTGCATGCCCATGTAGCTAACGACGAAGTAGGGCAGGATCGAGGCCGTGAGCTGCACCGCCAGCCAGGAACAGAGATAGATGCCAATCACATACAAAAACGGGCGGTTGCTGAAGGCGATCGCTAACTGCTGCTTCAGTCCCATCGGTGGCGCGCTGTCGTTGCGTTCGGCACAGCGGCGCTCGGCGGCCATCCCGTAGCGAAATGTGCCCACCACGCACCAGACGATCGGTAGTACGGACAAGATTGTGCAAGAGCCGGCCAGCCAGATATAGCGCCAAACGGGATCGGCGATCGCCTGGGCAAACACTGCGCCCAACACCAACGAGAGCAGACTGCCCCCGATCGAAAAGGCAAACCGAAAGCTGTTTAGGCTGGTGCGTTCGTCGTAATCGTCGGTCAGTTCAGCGGTCAGAGCGGTGTAGGGCAGATTGACCGCTGTGTAGGCAATGTTGAACAGCAACCCCAGCGCCACGTAGTAGCCATAGCGCACCCAGGCATCCCCCGATGGCACGAGCCATTGCAGGAAAAACATGATCCCAAATGGGATCGCGCCCCACAGCATCCAGGAGTAGCGCCGGCCCCAGCGCGATCGGGTGCGATCGCTCATCACCCCAATAATCGGGTCATTGATTGCGTCGCCAATTTTGCTGACCATCAATACCGACCCCGCCAACCCGGCCGGCAAGCCCGCCACATCGGTCAAAAAAGCGAGTTGCAAAAAAACCAACAGATTGGCCGTAATGGCTGGCCCAGCATCACCCGCACCATAGGCCAGCTTGGCCGGGAAGGTGAGGCGATCGAGCGGAGAAGGGCGATCGACAGTCACAGGCTCAGGTCTCGCAAACAACGATGATCAATAACAACAAAACAACAACAAAACAACAATCGTTGTCGCTAGCTTAACCGACCATTAATCCAGCCCCCGTTAATCCAGCCCCCGTTAATCCAGCCCCCGTTAATCCAGCCCTAGATGCGTCTCACCACCCCCAAGTCCCGACCGATCCCTTAAACGGCCCAACGATCTCGGAGGTGATCCAGCCACCATAGAAATCACCGGGCTGGGCCTGCACCTGCTCGCCATCCACATAGCAGGCATCCACAGCACTGGGATAAATCGCCACGTAGTTGGCAATCTCGGCAAAGGCGGCGGTCGGCGCGGGATAGAACCAAGCAGCAGCCTCGACCCGGCGATCGCCCACTTGGATGCTGTAGTAGCGGGCCACACCTTTCCACTCGCAAAAGGTCGATCGGGCAATCAGCTCAAAATATTCCTGCTGCAAATCCTCAGGGGGAATGTAATAAACCGGCGGATGGCTGGTTTCCAAAACCCGTTTTGCCCGATTGGTTTCGGCAATCACCACGCCATGCAGTTCCACCCGAATTTGCTTACCGGAATCTTCCCAGCGGGGCGGGCGGGGATAGTCCCACACGGATTCTTGGCCGGGGCCGGGGACGATGCGATCGAAAGGGGCCATCACTCACACTCCAAGTTGAACCGGTTGAACCATTTGTTGAGCTGCTGATTAGAACCCGTCATCAACGAGCCTGAAACCCTGATACTGCCGTTAACGGATCGTGGGGCAGCGAGGAGCTTCAGCCCCTGGTTACGACGATTGAGGCATGGGAGATCGATGATTTCAGACTCATTCTGGGAAATGATCACACCCCCTCAATCTTTTGCACAAAACTGGCCATGAACTGAGTTTGGTCAGCCCTCGCCCAAACGCTGCTACGGCATCGCTTTGCTAGACTGGGAAACGCGGCTTAACGTTTCTTAAAGCCCATCGTGCAAGATTCTCATGGGTCGATACCCCTTGGTCAACCCTTGACCCGTTTGCTGCCGATCTGTTTGCTGCCCTTCGCACCGTTTGAGGAATCATTACATGGCTCCAACTTTGCTGCTGTCTCGGGATGTGCCCGAGTTGCGTTACCTGCCCACGGTCGATCGCTTCGATGAAAGCTGGCGATCGCCCCTTTCGACCTTGCTGGGTTGGGGGCGCGCCGCCGGAGCCGATTTTGTGGAATTTTTCCTGGAGCGCAGCAACTACATCAACTGCCTGGCCGAAGACGATGCCATCACCAGCATCGCCCCCCGACTGGCGACCGGCGCGGGCGTGCGCGTGTTTCGTGGCCAAGCCGATTGCTATGTCAGCACCAATGATCTGACCTTTGCCGGGTTGCGATCTGCGCTGGAAAAAGCCCTAGCGATTTTGGGGCTGACCTTACCAAGTCCCAGCGCCTACATTCCCGAAGTGAACCTAGAACCCCTGCGGGACTACGTGGCCACCAAGGACAAAGATGCTTGGTTGGGTCAATGCAGCCCCATGAAGGAAATGGGCGAGGTGTTGTTGGCGGCCAATGGCGCGTTGGCCAAACAAGGCAGCCATGTGCAATCGCGGCGATCGAGCTATTTTCGCGATTGGCAAGAAGTATTGGTGGCCGCCAGTGATGGGGTGTTTGCCCACGACATCCGCCTGACTCAATCGGTGGGGTCGAGCTTGCTTTGTGCCGATGGGGCCAATCGATCGTCCATTGGTCAACGGGCCGGCGATGCCAGCAATCCCCAATTCCTGCGAGATTGGGACTACGAAAAATTCACGGGCGACATTGCTGAATCGGCGGGCAAAATGCTCTACGCCGACTATGTGGAATCGGGCAACTATCCCGTGATCATGGCCAATGCCTTCGGTGGCGTGATTTTCCACGAAGCCTGCGGCCACCTGCTAGAAACCACCCAAGTGGAACGCAAAACCACACCCTTTTGGGACAAGAAAGGCGAAAAAATCGCCCATGAAAATTTGACTGCTTGGGATGAAGGCTTGAGTGACAATGCCTTTGGCACGTTGGATATGGACGATGAAGGAATGCCCGTTCAGCGCACCTTGTTGATCGAAAATGGCATTTTGAAAAACTTCATTTCCGATCGCGCTGGCTTTGTGAAAACCGGCCATCCCCGCACCGGCAGCGGCCGCCGTCAGGGCTACACCTTCGCCGCCGCGTCTCGGATGCGGAATACCTACATCGCCCCCGGTGACTTCTCGATCGACGATCTGTTTGGCTCGATCGATCGCGGCATTTATTGCAAGCGAATGGGCGGCGGCAGTGTCGGCCCTACCGGTCAATTTAATTTCGGTGTAGATGAAGCCTACCTGATTGAAAACGGCAAGCTCACCAAACCCTTGAAAGGCGCAACCTTGATCGGGGAAGCGGTGGAAATCATGCAGAAAATTTCCATGTCTTCTAATGATTTGGCCCTGTCGCCGGGGTTCTGTGGGTCGGTCAGTGGCAGTGTCTATGTCACCGTGGGTCAACCCCACATCAAAGTCGATGCAATTACCGTGGGAGGTCGCTAAGTCGTGGCAATTTCGATCGAACAATTGGCAACGGATGCCCGCGATCTCGCAACCGATTTGGGCATCAAACAATTTGATCTGTATGGGTCATCTGTCGATGAAACCAGCGTCAAAGTGCGCGACGGCGAACCGGAACAGGTGAAGGCCTCCCAGCGATCGGGCGTGACCGTGCGGGTTTGGAACCAAGACGGGCGCGTGGGCATCACCTCCACCACCGACATCGATCAGGCCGGGCTGGAACTGGCCCTGCGCACCGCCAGCGAGGCCAGCGCCTTCGGAGCCACGGACAATGTGCCGGACTTCAGCCCCGAAGCCACCCAGCCGATTGAGGGCAACACCAGCGACATGGCCCCGCCCGCCCCGATCAACACCCTGATCACGGCCCTAGCCGATGCCGAAAAACGGCTGCTGGATGCCCACCCGGCGATCACCTCCGTGCCCTACAACGGCCTGTCCCAAAGCGACACGGAGCGGTTTTATCTGAACAGCGAAGGCGCTCTACGGCACGAGGCCCGCTCGATCGCCTCCATGTATCTCTACGCCAAAACCGAACAGGAAGGGCGCAAACCCCGCAGCGGCGGCGCATTCCGCATGGCCCGCAGCTTCGATCGCCTCGACCTAGAAGGTTGCCTGCAAGAGAGCACCGACAAAACCCTCAGCCACCTGAACTACGACAAAATTCAGTCGGGCAAATATCCGGTGGTCTTTTCGCCAGAAGCCTTCCTGAGCTTGCTGGGAGCCTTTTCCAACCTGTTCAACGCCCAGAGCATTTTGGATAAGCAAAGCCTCTCCACGCCGGATGCGCTGGGCCAAACCCTGGCCGCATCGATCCTGTCACTGGCGGACGATGAACACCACCCCGGCAACATTGGCGCAAGCTGGTTTGACGGCGAAGGCACGCCCACCCGCCGCATCCCGCTGATTACCGATGGGCAACTGAGCAACTTCCTGCACAGCGCCGGAACCGCCAAGCGTCTGGGCGCACAACCCACGGGCCACGCCAACATGGGCGCAAAGGTGACGGTCAGCCCCGGCTACTGGCACGTGTTCTCGAACCAACCGGGCGATCTCCGCTTGGCCGATGCCGAGCAGGTGATCTTGGTTGATGACGTGAGCGCCCTGCACGCGGGGGT
>RDXB01000011.1 GCA_004292515.1 Oscillatoriales cyanobacterium | reverse complement strand
GCGGATGAAGCCGACTTCGCCGCGATGAAGCAGGAAGTTTCCTGATTGCTGCATTTGCTAGTCAATTGCAGCAATTGTTAGTGAATTAGTGACGGCAATCTAACCAGGGCCTTAGTCCCGTGATGGGCGCAGTTCATCCCCACCCGAGCGATCGACCCGCTCCACAACCCAAAACCCAAACAGGGGGCATGATCATCCCCACCGATCCGGTCTATTGCCACTGCTTGGCAAACCTATCCTGTGCGATCGAGTTGGCTGGGTGTATACCAAATCACCTCACCCGATCGCCCGAGTCGCGCTCTCCCAATGCTCTGGTTCGGGAGCCTGGGGAATCCCACAGATCCCAAGAATCCCAAGCATGATTTCGTGATTATTGTTTGGTGTTTTTCGCGTCTACTTACCCGTTGAGACCTCCCACCCCACCCGGTCACAGGAGCTTATTACATGCAGTTTGGGCATAAGAAGTTTGGGGCCAAACGGTTGTGGATCATCGCAGCCCTCCTGGCTGGTGGCGCTAGCACGGTTGTCCTCGGGTTCAAATTTTTGGGGCAATCGAACGCACAACCCCCCACCCCACAAAGCCAAAAGGCCACTGTGGGCAATGGCAGCCGCCCACCGCGCATTCGGGTCGATCAGTTAGGCTATCGTCCCCGTGATGAAAAGGTGGCGGTGATTGTGGCGGCCCAGCGGGGGAGTAATGCTGACCCGAGTTTTTTGCCCGGCAAGACCTACGAAGTCCGCAACACCAAAACGGGGGCAGTGGTCTTTTCGGGGCCGATCGCCCCGTGGAATGGGGATCAGGTTCACGAACAATCGGGCGATCGGGCTTGGCTGTTTGACTTTTCAGCGGTGCAGGCCCCAGGAACTTATCAGATCGTCGATCGAGATCAGAACGAGCGATCGTTTCCCTTTGAGATTCAGCCCAATGTCTATCAACCAGCCCTCGTGGCCGCCACGCGCATGTACTACTACCAGCGCGCAGGCTTTGCCAAGGTAGCCCCCTTTGCTGGTCAGTGGCCCGACGGAGCAGCCTACCTTGGGCCCAACCAAGATTCCCAGGCCCGATCGGTCAGCGCTAAAAACGACCCTACCACCGCCCGAAATTTGCGGGGTGGTTGGTTTGATGCCGGGGACACCAACAAATACAGCACCTTCACCGGGCCGGTGATCAACCAACTGCTCACGGCCTACGAGATGGCTCCCCAGGCCTTTACCGATCGCTTCAATATTCCTGAATCGGGCAACGGCATTCCCGACATCATTGATGAAGTCAAATGGGGGGTGGACTGGCTGAAACGGATGCAAGATACCGACGGTGGCGTGTGGATCAAATTGGGTGTGTTAGACGACAACGCCGCCCCTAGTCCCAGCCAAGATCGCCGGCCGCGCTACTACGGGCCCAAATGCTCTTCCGCCACCATTTCTACTGCCGCCGCCTTTGCCCATGCTGCTCGGATATATCGACAGTTTCCAGCCTTGAGATCGGAAGCCGTAGATCTCGAAAAGCGGGCCGTGCGGGCTTGGCAGTGGTTTAGCGATCGCCCCCGCCAAACCGATTGTGACACCCAGGAAATCAAAGCTGGCGATGCCGATCGCCCCGTCGAAGAGCAGGAGGGCAATGCCGCCGCCGCCGCCATTCACCTGTTTGCCTTAACCGGCAATGGCGACTACGGCACTCGGCTCTATAACTACATCCGCGCCGCCCAGCCCTGGACAGACAGCGTTTGGGGGCGCTACCGGGCCCATGAAAACGATGCACTTTTGCTCTACACCGGTCTGCCCAACGCTGACCCAGCGATCGTTAAGATGATCCGCGATCGCTTCATAGGCAGCGTGCGAGATGTGCAGGATGGCTACGGCTTGCGGCGCGATCTCGATCCCTATGGCGCTGCCCTCCCTGACCCGCAATACCACTGGGGCAGCAACCAAGTCCAAGCCAACTATGGCAACGCCAACTGGTCAGTCTTGCGCTATGGCGTTGATCCTGCGCGCAGCAACAGTTTTCGCAATCGCGCCATGGCCCACCTGCACTACCTGCATGGGGTGAATCCCCTGGGCTGGATGTATGTCACCAATATGGGTAGCCTTGGCGCTGAACGATCGGTCAGTGCCATGTATCACGAATGGCTAGGCAAGGGCATCTATGCTCGGGTAATGCCCGGTAAGCCCGGCCCCCCGCCAGGCTACTTAGTGGGTGGCCCCAACCGGGACTACACCGGCAACAACGAAGCCCTCAAAAAAGAACCGATTCAAAAACGCTATCTCGACTCGGGCGAGGGCTGGCCGGTAAACACATGGGAACTGAGCGAACCGGCGATCTACTACCAAGCGGCCTACATCAAGCTCTTGGCGGGAACGATCGGGAATGCACCAGCAGCACCAACCCGCTAGTGCTAGCAGCGATCGCCCCTACCTTATGGGCGATCGCATGGGCGATCGCTCCCAATTTCTCATCCTGAATGTTTCACTGAATCGTTAACGCCTTGTTCAGGATGTTGTGGTCTGAATGTTGTGGTCTGAATGTTGTAGTCCGATCGCTTCGGTTGCATGAGCCATGATTAATCTGGCTAGCATCATCTTGGCATCATCAATCACTATGCTTCATCTCAGTATTAGGAATTTGTAAAACCAGAGTCAGACCAAGCAGCGATCGCCAGTTATTAATAGGAACCATGATCAGCCGATAACCATATTCCTGTTCACTCTAGTGATCTCAGTCATCCTCAAATCGAGTCTTGGATCAGGGTGCGAACTGTTAGGAATTCAGTGTCAAGAAACACATACCCTGCCCAACAAATTGGGATTACAGCCTTTACCTCGCTTAATCAGTACAGCAGCCTGTAGGGTGGGCAATGCCCACCGCCTAACAGCTTCATCGCATCTGCGATCGGATGTACCAATCGTTTGAGGTAAAGGCTGTAATGCGCTAACCTGGCGATCATGTAGCAGTATTTGAGAGAAGCATCAGATACCAACTCGATCTTCTAGAATCAAGCCTTCTAGGGTAGGTAAGCTGCGAGCAATTCCAGGAATCTTCACTCAAAAGTCCCGAAGTTAGCCTGAGCGATCGGGACAGTTGCAACGGATGCCAACCCCTAGAAAAAGCCAGACCCGGCCTGATGTGAAGCTGATGGAATGGGAGCTTGGATGAGGCTGAATTTGGGTCATGTTCTTATTCCTACTTCGACCTAGCGAGATCAGAGGCTGGTCTCGCAGTAGGTAGCCCCTGTTATCTACGTTTTTGGAGAGATTTCCATCGTGACAGGCTCTGTTTCCAATGCATCAATAGATCTACCGCTGCGGCTTACTGTAATTGCCGTTGAAATTCCCTACCCGGCCAATCATGGGGGACGCATTGACATTTGGCGACGTATCAAAGCGTTGCGGGCATTGGGGGTGGAAGTTCAGCTAATTTTTTGGTCAAGGCAGCCCCCCGACGCGGCTACCGTGGCCATGATCCAAGCCCAAGTGACGGAGTTTCACCGGCTGCGCTATCCCCAAGGCAAGCGGGAAAACCTGCGGCGGTTGTGGGATCTATGCGTTTACCCTCTAGAAGTCACATCGCGGATTGTGCGCGGCCCGCAATGGCAGCAACTTTACCGAACAGTGGCGGCGTTCCAGCCCGATGTGGTGATGGCGGATCACGTCCATTGCGGCGTGGTGGCGGAGGCCCTGAGCCAGGCCCTGTCCGTGCCGATGATTGTTCGATCGCACAACATCGAGCATCTGCACTATCGCGATATGTTGGCGGCGGCTCCCAACCTGAAAAGCAAAGTGCGCCGCTTCTTTTCGCAAAACCACTTTGAGCGCTTTGAAACGAGGATTTTGCAGCGCTGCCTGGCGTTTTATGATATTTCGTCTGTAGATTTGCAGTTTTGGCGCGCTCGCGGCTTTCGCAATGGCCACCTGTTGCCGCCCTTGATTGAGTTGCCAGAACTGCCAGCCGAGCCAGCCGACCAACCGGAGCGCCTGACCGACTCGGCCGCCGAAGCCCCTTACGATGTGGTGTTTTTGGGCAATCTACGCACCGAAAACAATGTGACCGGGGTGCAGTGGTTCCTCGATCGGGTGTTGCCTCTGCTGCGGGATCAAAAGCCCGAAATCCGGGTGCTGATTGCCGGGTCGGAGCCGGTGGACTGGATTGCGGCCGCCTGCGATCGAGCGGCCAATATTACCCTGCTGCCCGATCCACCGAATGCGTTGGCCGTGTACCGATCGGCGCGGGTTTGCATCGATCCGGTGGCCGTGGGGCGCGGGGTCAGCATGAAGTCCTTGGATATGTTGGCGGCGGGTCGGCCGATCGTTTCCTTCGGCAAGGGCACTTCGGGGCTACCGGAGGCCGTCAAGGGCTATTTTCGGGTGGCTCCCGAGCCAGCGGCCTTTGCCCAGGCAATTTTGGACTGCCTGGCCCAGCCGCCTGCGCTGCCCGATCGCGATTTGTTGATGGCGGAGTTGGGCCGTGGCTCGATCGAGCGCTTTGTGGCCCAGCTCAACGGCTTGCTACTGCGCGATCGCCCGGCCGTGATTAGCGGGCGATCGACCGAAAGGCAGGGTTAAAAAACAAGCGGCGGATTGTCTGCTGGCGGCGCTGCTGGTTTTCGGGGGTCAAATTCCAGAGGCTTTCATAGAAAAAGAAGGACACCCCGGCTAGCTGCTTTTGGCGCACCAGTTGCACTTGCTCGGCCACGCGATCGATTGGCATTGGCTTAACCTTTAACCCCGTCAGAATGCCCACACTGACAGGGATCTTGTAGCTGGCAATTTGCAGATCGCGATCGAGCAGTTCGGCTTCAAACCCATTGATGTCGTCGCGGTAGATTTGCACAATCAGCTCGTCTACCCAGCCGCGCCCCACCCAGTCCGACCAAGACTGCAACGAGGTGGCGTAGGCGAAGGGTTGCGGGTTGGGCGATAGGGAAACGATCGCCCCCGGCCGCTTGGCTTTGACGGTGCGGTGAATTTGCCCCATCAGTTGGGTCAGTTGGTTCGATCGCCAACGCATCCAGTCGGGATCGTTCGAGGTTTCCGGCGGGGTCTGACCCGATCGCGCCAGGGCATACAGCGCTTGGGTGGTCGGGTCATGGCCCAGATCCACCGGATAGGCAAAGTGGTCGTCAAACTGAATCCCATCAATCGGATAGCGCGACACCAGCTCATCCACCAAATCCGTCATCAGTTGTTGCACGCCGGGGTGACTGGGGTTCAGCCACACTCGGGTGTCGCGACCATACTGAAACCGGCTAGAACCGTCGCGCCGCTCGGCAATCCAGCCGGGATTGCGGCGCGCCAGATCCGAATTAGCCGGAGCCATCAGCCCAAATTCCAACCAAGGCACGATCGCCAAGCCCAACCGCTTTCCCTCCGCGATCGCCTCCGCCAAAACGTCGCGCCCTTGTAAGCCAGGATGGGGATCGATCCGGTTGCCGCTGGCCCGCTCGGCCACGGCGCTAGGATGGAGCGTGTAGCCGTTGTTCCAAACGGTGATGTAAACGGTGTTGAAGTTGGCGGCCTTCAGGTTTTCCAGGGCTTGGCGCAATTTAGCCCGATCGAACAGGACTTCGCTATCGATATTGGTCAGCCAAGCGCCTCGGGTTTCGGGTGGCCGGGCCACAAAGGGCGTAAAACTGTCGGTGGCGGGTGTTTCTAGCCGATCGCTCAGGGCTTGGCAAACCAGGGCGGCCGCCTCAGCGCGGGTGGCGGGGCGATCGGGTTCCAGACGACGCGGATTTGGGTAGTTGACCACGGCTCCAGCCCGCACGGCCGCGGCCACCACCGATCGGATCGGAAAGTCTACCCGATCGCCATCTTCAAAGGTTTGGCGCAACAGGTTGCCCGCGCGGGGATCGCCGCTACTGTCTTGCCAACCCAAGCGCTGGAGGGTGATGGCGATCGCCCGATCGCGCTGGATCGGTTCGTTGTCCTTGTCGGTCTGGGCGATCGGCCGGCCCTCGGGCACAGCGCGGGTCAGCAGGGCAGTCAACTCGGCAGGCGTAATCGGTTCATCGGGGCGAAACTTGCCACTTGCATCCAGGGGCAACCATTGCCGCTCCATCAGAGCCGTCAAGCAATGGCGAGACCAGTGGTTAGCCGCATCGGGGGGAGCGGCGATCGCCCCGCCGGCCATCATCCCAGGAGCCGCCACCAATGTCCCGAGGAATGTCCCGAGGCTGGCGACCCAT
Source organism: Oscillatoriales cyanobacterium (assembly GCA_004292515.1). Lineage (GTDB taxonomy): Bacteria > Cyanobacteriota > Cyanobacteriia > CACIAM-69d > CACIAM-69d > CACIAM-69d. The sequence goes on along the minus strand of RDXB01000011.1, from coordinate 160 downwards.
TGGGTACTGAGCCGAGGCCAGCTGAATCGTTGCTGCCCGGGGCGATCGCTCGATCGCAGCGACTGTCTAAGCCGTCTAAGCCGTAGAAAACTAAAAATCGATCCAGAGTTGGCAGAGAGTGTCATGCTGCTGATGCCCGTTCGATATCCGTTGACCGCCC
>RDXB01000010.1 GCA_004292515.1 Oscillatoriales cyanobacterium | reverse complement strand
GTCGTTGCCTTGACCACCAAAGACAGTGTCGCCACCAGCTTGGCTGACCAGCGAATCGTTGCCTTGGTTGCCGAAAAGGACGTTACGGCCGGAAGTACTGCCGACTAGAGAGTCTGCATCTGCCAGACCGACGATCGTGTCTACACCAGACCCAATCAAAAAGTTGGGTAGGTTATTGCCGAACTGAGTCACTTATTCCACTCCTCTGAAATTTGCTGTAGCTGTATGTCTGTGCTTGTACCAAACGATCGACAATTCAGCGTTGCATTCAGCGACAGTCAGCCGCATCGGGCTTTCTGTGGGTCTGAGACTGCCAAAAAGACTCGTACAGCCAGCGCAAGTTTACCTTAGGTTGACTGATACTGTCTAGCTGAAGCCTTTGACGGTGGTGCTACTCAACGGGTTCCCCGATCGCGTGTTTTTCTTTGGAATTTTTCTCCAAATCCAGTGCAAATTGGGAAACCTGTGGAAGTTGCCAGGATTGTACAGGATGGTTGGTGACCGCTTTCGCAGTTTACGGTACGGAATGGAGACGGGGGAATGTGGGGTGGCAATCAAAAATCGATGGAATCAGAGGATTGACTGAGGCATTTGGGCTAGTGGGGACAAGGAGCAAGTCGATGCGACAAGTGTTGATTAGCGATCGCGCGCGGTTGCAGGGGCGTTTGGCGGAGATGCCGCGTGAGCCGGGTGTTTATTTCATGAAGGATGACTGCGATCGCATCCTTTATATAGGTAAGTCCAAAAATCTGCGTACCCGCGTGCGATCGTATTTTCGACCGTTTCAAGGCAACTCGGGGCGGGCGATCGGCGATCAACTCCATAGTCCGCGCCTTGAACTGATGGTGCGGCAGGTGGTTGATATTGAGTTCATTGTCACCGACACGGAATCGGAAGCCCTGGCGCTGGAAGCCAATCTGATTCGTCAGCACCAACCCCACTTCAACACGCTGCTGAAGGACGATAAAAAATATCCTTACCTCTGCATCACCTGGTCTGAGGATTACCCGCGTTTGTTTATTACCCGCAAGCGGAAGCTGGGCCAACCGGGCGATCGCTATTACGGTCCCTACACTGATGCTCGGGCCTTGCGAGATACCTTGCGACTGGTGAAGCGACTGTTTCCTTTACGTCAGCGGCCCAAACCCCTGTTTAGGGATCGTCCCTGCCTGAACTATGACATTGGCCGCTGTCCGGGAGTGTGCCAGGGGTTGATTTCTGCGGAGGACTACCGGCGCACAGTGCAAAAGGTGGCGATGGTGTTTCAGGGACGATCGAGCGAGCTAATCGACCAACTGCGCCAACAGATGACGGCGGCAGCTGAGGAGTTGAATTTTGAATATGCGGCTCAACTGCGCGATCGGCTCCAGGGTCTGGAACATTTGGGGGCCGATCGCAAGGTGGAGTTGCCCAATGATCAGGTGTCGCGGGATGCGATCGCCCTGGCTGCGAGCGATCGCCATGCTTCGATTCAGCTCTTTCAAATTCGGGCAGGACGCTTGGTAGGGCGGTTGGCCTTTGTGGCGGAAGTACCGAGTCCGGTGATTCCAGAAGCAATTGCGCCAGAGGCAAGTGTGCCAGAAGCAATTGCGCCAGAGGTAATCACCCCGGCAGTTGATCTACGCAATCCACGCAATCCACGCAATCCACGCAATCCACGCAATCTAATCGATCTAATCGATCCACCTAACGCACGCAATCCAATCGATCTAATCGATCCAGAGAATAATGTTGCTCCAACGAATGGGGAGCCAACCAATGCTGCGAATGGAGTCGCGATCGATCCTGAATTACTGGGGCGCATTTTGCAGCAAGCCCTCGAAGAGCATTACGCCAGCGTGGAATCGGTGGAAATTCCGGCTGAAATTGTGGTGCAATATCCGCTGCCCAATGCAGACTGGCTGGCGAGTTGGTTAGGCGATCGCCGGGGGCGCAAGGTGACGATCGAAGCGCCCCAGCGCCAAATGAAAGCTGAGTTAATCGCTTTGGTGGCACGGAATGCGGAATTTGAGCTGGCGCGCACCCAACGCAGCAGCGATCGCAACCTGCAAGCCCTGCAAGATTTGGCGGATTTACTCGACCTGCCCGATTTGCCCCATTGGATCGAGTGCTACGACATTTCCCATATTCAAGGGTCAGATCCCGTGGCTTCGCGGGTGGTGTTTGTCGATGGGTTGCCCGCCAAGCAACATTACCGCCATTACAAAATTCGCAACCCGGAGATCGGCCCGGGCCATTCCGATGACTTTGCCAGCTTGGCGGAAACGATTCGGCGACGGTTCCGCGATGGCAAGCCCCGCAATGCGCCCAATGCTGCGCTGGAAGTGTTGGGCGGGCGCGATCGGGGCATGAGTGATTGGCCGGATCTGGTGGTGATTGACGGTGGCAAGGGGCAACTGTCGGCGGTGGTGGCCGTGTTGCGGGAGTTGGATGTCTTTGATGAGTTGCGGGTGGTGAGTTTGGCCAAGAAACGTGAGGAAATTTTCCTGCCCGACGAGTCGCGCCCCCTGCAAACAGATCCTGAGCAGCTAGGGGTGCAACTGGTGCGGCGCTTGCGGGATGAGGCCCACCGTTTTGCCGTCAGCTTCCATCGCCAAAAACGCACGGAACGAATGCGCCGATCGCGCCTCGAAGAAATTCCCGGTTTGGGCTATCGTCGCCAAAAAGAATTGCTGGCGCATTTTCGATCGATTGACTATATCCGCGAGGCCAGTGTGGTGCAGCTCCAGGCCGTGCCGGGGATTGGCCCCCAGTTGGCGCAACAGATCCATGACTATTTTCGTCCGAGCTGAGGTTTGGCCCCCAAGGGGTTGATCGCGTTTGGTAGTCCAGTTAGCCTTGTGGCCCAGGCGATCGCGATTACGCTATGGGAGCGATCGGGGCCACACCACAACCGCTTGTGATTCGGAAAGCTGGAGTTAGGCCGCCCTCGCATTCCCTGCCCATCAGCAGATTCCTGGGATTGGCACCGCACACCCATCCAGACCAGCGATCGAGGCCAGATATCTTGGGTCAAGGTCAGCAGTTCTCCGCACAACGGTCATGGAATCCAGAGCAGCGCGGAACAAAGACAGCCAAATTCACGATCGAATACTCAAAGGTGCCATCGAACCCTGATGCAGTAAGAATCCGAATGCATCGGCGGGCAACGTGCCCCCAGCTAGCGGAACCCGTTTGCTCACTGTTCGTAACTAGGAAGGTCTATGACGCTCATGACGTACTATCCCTGCGTGCTGGAACTTCAAGGTCATCTCGATGCCCGTCACAGCCAAGCTCTCCGCCACCAGTTTGCCAACTGGGCTGAGGCGGCGCTCTCCGCAAATCAAGCTCAACGGCTGTGGCTGTTAGATCTGGCACAGGTGACCTCGATCGACAGCGCTGGCATTTCAGCCTTGGTGGCCGGCTTCAAGTTGGCTCGGGATTGTGGTTGCACGCTCCACATCTGTGCTCCCTCAGCGCCCGTGCAAATGGTGTTTGAAATTGCGCAGTTAGATCGTGTGTTCAACCTGTTTGACTCGCAAGCAAGTGCGATCGCTGCTTGGGAAGCGGCTCAGGTGGCTGAGGTGATCCTCTTGGCGGCTTAACGGTTACGGGGTTAATTGCGACGGGGCCGGATCGATCGCGTCTCTGTTCAGAGTTTTCTGGACTGGGTTGCCTGGCCGGTCTTGGTTTGGATTACCCACATCACTCGATCATCCATCGTGGAGTCACGCCCAATACACGCCCAACACACGCCCAATACACGCCTAACATGTGCCCACAGCCATAGCGTCCTGATGGTTCTCTGTACAGCCCCGACTGGGCAAACTCTTGGGCAGAACGTTAGGCAGAACGTTGGGTAAAACCGTTGGGTCATCCTTTTGATGGGTTGACGCGATCAATCGCCCTCAGTTGCGCCTGATCACGATCAGTCGCGTTTCCCAATTCGGCCTAATCATGGGTGGAGGAAACTCAGCGGGGCACAATCGAGGGCGGCATGCAACAACAGTTCAACGGCTATGAAGTTCGAGATTGGCAACCGGGCGATCGCCAGGCCGCCGCTGATCTAATTCGGGATGTGTTGGCCGAGTACGGCTTGGGTTGGGAGCCGATCGGGGCTGACTACGATGTGTTGGAAGTGGAGCGCTGCTATCAGGACGTGGGCGGTGAATTTTGGGTGGTGATGCAGGGCGATCGCCTGGTGGGCACTGCGGCCTACTATCCCATTCAGCGGGGCGATCGGGCGGTGGAAATTCGCGAGATGTATCTGCTACCGGAGGCGCGGGGCCGAGGATTGGGGCGCTGGTTGTTGCAACAGCTAGAAACCGCTGCGGCCGATCACGGCTTTTACATGGCTTGGATTGAAACCGGCACGGTGTTACAAGCGGCGGTGCAGTTGTATGAAACCAGCGGCTACCAGCCCGCCACGGGTGTGGAAACCCAACGATGCGATCGGGTCTATTGCAAAGTGCTGGCTCAGGTTGCTGCTCCGCCCTCCCCTGGGGGCTAGTTGCCAGGATTTCACGTTGGCGCGGTCTCGGGGCGCAAGGGTGCGATGGTATGGTTGTACGTTGATTCGGCGGCGGCGATCGATGGCGATCGGGCAATCACGGTCAACGATAGATGATGATCGCCCAGCCCACCCCAGCCATTGCGCCGCCCCCCAGACCCCATCCCCCGATCGCAGGAGACGCAATTCGTTATGCTCGCCCTCGAAACCTTGCTGCAAGAGTTGAGTACCCTCGCCAGCAGCTACACCAGCTTGGGCACGAGACTATCGCTAGCTGCCGGTGAGTTGAGCAACTTGGGCACGCCGCCGAGCGCCAGTTTGTTGGAGGAAGCCAGCCGCTACCAACAAACCTTCGAGCGACTCCGCAATCGCGCCCTGGGCTTGGCCAAAGAGGCGGGGCTAGCGGCCGGTGCAGTGCCAGCGAACTTGGTCTCGGTGCGTGAGTTGGAAGCCTTTGTTCGATCGCTCATGCCGGTCGGATCGCCCGAAACGGTGCAACAACAGGCCCTGTCCCTAGTCGATCGCGTGCTAGCAATTCGCTACAACGGCTCCAGCGATGCCCAAGCGGCCCTGACCGATTGCCACAACCAAGCCCGCCAGGTACGCGGCCTGATTGCCACGTCGTCGGCGATGAATTTGCCCCAAGTCGCCATTTCGCTGGTCAAGGGCAACCACCCCCTTTGCGCGCTGTTGTCATTGGTGGATGAAGCCGATCGCCTGGATGACGATCGCTGGGTGCAGCTCGAAGACACAGTAGCCCGCTCCTTTGGCCGATCGCTGGCGGTGGCAGCCTCCCGGCGCAAGCTACAAATTGGGGGCAGCTCGATCGCCTCACCCACTGCCGCCCCAACAACCGCCCCAACAACCCAATCAGTCAGTCCCCTGACGGCCTCAGACGTGGTGTTTGGAGCCAATATGCCATCGACAACCGGCGCGATCGCCCTGGAAGTCACGGTTCATGTTGGTGGCATCGGCGATCGCACCTTTAGCGATCGAGAATTTGCGGGAACCCAGGGCGAATCGCGGGCCCTAGAAGGCATGACCATTCACTTCCAGCAGCCAATTCCCGGCCTGGGCATTCGCTACATGGGCCACCTAGAAAACAAGGGCGACACCCCCTGGGTCGGTGAGGGCGAATATGTCGGCTCCCGGGGCGAAAACCGTCGTCTAGAAGGATTTGCGATCGAGCTAACGGGCCCCGAAGCCGATCGCTATCAGATTTCCTACCAAGGTCACTTTGCCCGCTACGGCGATTCAAACATTGTCAAAAATGGCGAATTTTGTGGTTTGCGCGGTGAAGGATTGCGCCTAGAAGCCCTGAAAGTTTGGATCGATCGCCAATAAAAAACACCGAGCGTGGGTTAATTGACCCATGCAGTCAATACAATCCCTCGCAAAATCTAGACCATCCCAACATCAAGATTTTGCTTTAGAATCTGAGTCAATTCTCGATTGAGGATTGACTCATTTTTTTCATTTTCTATGCAAATTTTATCCCGACTCAACACCCTTGATTTTCTAAGCCAATCAACCCCATGAGTGTTAAGCCCTATCAACCCCTCGCCTTACGCCTGCTGCATGGCACTGTGGCCCTGTTCGGAATTGCTGCTTGGATCACAGGACTGTTAGTCTATGACAGTTGGGATGGACGTTTTGGTGGACTAAAACTCACCCTACGCGATCGCAACTTAATCGATCTTCATGGCACTTTTGGTTTTTTTCTATTCTATTTGTTCATTCTTTTTGCGATTTATAGCCTAACAACTGGGCGCAGAAAGCTGGTGCAATCAACAACAATCAAGCAGCTTGCACAGGTCGGTAAACCCGTTTGGTGGATTGGGTTACAGCGCGTGACAAATACCACGATGCTGCTCGCGGCGATCGCTGCCGTCGGCTCCGGCAAGCTCCAAGATGAAAACTGGCTACCCAATGGCGATCTCAATCAAATCGCCTATTTTGCCCATTTAATTTCTTGGGTCTTGGTATTTTTAGGATTAGCAGTGCATGTGTTAATGAGTGCCAAAGTGGGTGGCGCACCGCTATTACTCTCAATGGTCGATCGGACGGCGCGATCGGATGACTGGTTAGTGCAAAAAATTCAGCAACTCTTCATCAAAAAATAATCGCTCCCCA
>RDXB01000067.1 GCA_004292515.1 Oscillatoriales cyanobacterium | reverse complement strand
ATTTGTCTGTGGCAGTGCCGAGGGTCATCCCGCCACGATCGCTGTCACCAAGCGCGGTCAATTTCCTGTAATTGTGTGGCGATCGCGCCAGTTTGAAGGGGCCGGCTGGACTCCCGAGCGCCGCTGCCAGGAAGTCTCAGCGCGCTTGCAAACCTACTACAGTCGCGGTCAACTGATCTACCTAGCTGCCGGTTATATGAATAACACCCCGGTCATCTGCACGGTTCGTGATTTGAGTGCGACTGCTTGCGATGGGCTTGTGTTCACGCTGCGCTATCAGCCCAATTCACGGGAGTCCTTAGCACAACATGCTGCGGCACGCCTGCAGGCACTACGTCCAATTGGTAGCAGTGCTGTTTCCCAGCCTCTTTATGAGAGTTACTCGCAACCCAGCAACACGGCTAATACTAATAGTCGAATCGTCACCTACTTTGACCTGCAAGAGTTTTTACGGCGGGTTGAGTAAATTGCTTTGAAGTAGACTATACAACTGCCTTTTTTCAATACAGAAAAAAGGCAGATCCAGAGATCTATCTTCTCAACAACATCAGGCTTGGGTAATTTGATGAACCCGAGCCTGGTAAGTCCTAGAAAAGCTCAGTAGCTGTGGTTACGCCAAATCGACGGAAGATATGATGCAAGATGGTTCCAGTCGTTAGAACACTGAGAAAAAAACTGTAAATCAGTGGATCAAGCAGTTTGTCAAGCTGTGGGAATTTCTGGCGAGTTTGGATGAGGTTTACAGCGGGTAAGATAAAGCTCTTCACCAGAATTGCTGACATAGTCGGGTGATCAGGTAAATTGAGTGCAACAAGCGGCCCAACATTCCTGTAATGGGCTACTAAAGCCTGACCAATACTGGTTTTCAGTAGGACACTATCACGCCATCCCCGGAGTAAATTAAGTTGTGCTTCGGAGCCATCACCAGTCAGTATTGCCGTAGCGATATAGCAATCGGACAGAATACTCAATGTACTGGCTGCACGACGAATTGCATCGTAAGTTTCTGTATCACCCTGCTCTAAGGCAAGGCTGGCTCCTCGAGCGAAATCGGCTTGTGCCCCTGCTTTATCTCCCATGTTATGTCTGTAAGCGCCTCGATTAGCGTAGAAGCTTGGTACATCAGGCGCAATTTCAATTGCCTTAGTGAGATCAAAAATGCTCCCGGCTGTATCACCCAAGCGACTGCGAGCAACTGCACGATTATTGTAGGCAGTTGCAAGCGTGTACTTAGCTTCAATACCCATCTTGATAGCCTTATTGCAGTCCTCAAAAGCCTCACGGTATTTCTTGGACAGCAGATACCCTGAGCAGCGAGCTCCATAGACTTCTGAATCTTCTGGAGCCAGCTCAAGGGCTCGATTGTAATCCTGAATAGCTAGCTCGCGTTGCTTACGCATTAGACTATGAGCCCATCCTCTAGTCACATACAGTGAATAGTTGTTGGGATCCAGAGCGATCACCCGATCAAGGTCAGCAATTACAGATTTAACAACTTCCACGTCATCACCCTTTGCTTCATTGCGAAGGTTCATCGTGAACACTTGAGATAAGCGACTCTCAGAGCGCTTTGCATATGCATCTACAAAGTCGGGATCGAGTGTGATTGCCTGATTGAAATCTTTCTCTGCCTCTGCCCACTCGCGTTTTTCATAGCGCGTTAAACCGCGAACGTAAAAATCACGCGCAGTGACTGGGTTAGATGCTGAATATAAGTTCTGGATTAGGGTTTTGGTATCGACCTTGAAAGAACTGGAGTTTACACCAGCTGAAGTTGCTGTATTCAGGAATGTTGCAATCGGAATCGCGGCATTAAACCCTGTTTTAATGGCAACAGAAGTCCGGTTGGAACTTTCCACATTGCCGGCTGTATCGCCTTGTCCATGAATACCAATGACCAAACCAGCTGCATCAAATACTGGCCCACCACTCATGCCCATGCGGGTTACAGCGTTGTAGCGCATGGTGTAGCCTTGAGGCCGATCAGTCGGTCGGCTAGTGATGATGCCATTGGTAAATTCATGATTACGTTCTGTGACTCCTAAGCCTGGAGCTGGGAATCCTGAGACGTATATGTCTGCGCCAGTGCTGGCTTGCTCTGAATTGCCTAAGATTGCGACTGAGTAGCCTGATGTACTCTCAAAAGAAACTAATGCCAAGTCTGGCGAGTTTGCAGATTGCTGAAAGCTTTGAACTCTGGTGATTGTGTGCGTATTGCCATCAGGAGTCACGACTACATACTGAGCACCAGCACTGTCAATGACATGGTTTGCTGTCAAAACAGTGTACTCATTGCCGTTTTTCCCAATGATGACACCGGATCCCCCGCCACCTGCCGGGTTGTTGATTTGTACAGTGGTCGCGATCGCCTTTTGGGCGATTTCTGCTGTTGATAGGCCGGCTGCATTTGCTACAGGTGCAACTAAAGCTGGTACAGAAGTAGTGAATATACCTAATGCAGATAGCTCGCTCAAGAAACGGTAGTTCATTGTGGGTACAAGTATGGAGAGGGTTAGTTCTCCAAACGTTAACCGAAAAGTTTTTGCCACGGCAAGTGATGACCCATAGTAATTGCTTGAATTATCACTATTTCTTCTTAATTACTTTTCACCAACGGCGCGATCGCACGCCCCATACGCCCAACAACGCTAGGACGATCATCGCCCCAAACAGCACGCCAAACACGATCCCAGGCAAAAAGCCCAAAATACCCAATCCCCTTAGCAGCCAGAGGGTTGCCGTGAGCAGGGCGATCGCCCCTAACCAATTCCACCAGGGAGCCGGACGCAGATAAGGAGGAGTCATGGGCAGTTTTGGCGATTGTTTTGGCGATCGGGGAGTGGGCGGGAAGGATTTGGGGTTGAGCGATCGGGGGATGGCGCGGCCGGTGGTAGATTAGGGCAAGCGCCGACCCAGTGCGATCAACGACTTGTTCAGGGTTTGACTTGTGCAGTCTATTTATTATTGATTTCAGGTTTTAGTGTATGTCGCAAACGACCGGAGCCGACGCGATCGATGTGGCGATCGAGCAGGGCATTGATTTTGATGGAACGCCGATTCCGCCTGCGCGTCTGGAGCTGTATCGCAAGGTGATGGCCATTGAAGGTCAGCGCCAACGCAGCGGCGTGACCAACACCATGCGATCGCGGATTGTGCGGATTGGGGTGAAGCATTTTGCCCAAGCCGAACTGGATCAAATGTTGTTGGATGCCGACTTGACCCCGCTCAAGGAGAAGGAAATTGCGTTTTATTACGGCGGCAAGTAACGCGACCGCCTTGGCCGTTGCGGTGACGGTGGCTGGGCCGGGCGCTCGGCCCCTGGCTGCGGCCACCCCGAGTCAGGCCAATGGCTCGGCCACTGCGATCGCCCAGTTACAGACCACCCGCGCCTGTGTGGGTTGTGACCTGTCGGGGGCAGATTTGACGGGCTTGGATCTGCAAGGGGTGGATCTCAGCCGCGCCAACCTCGATCAAGCAAACCTGACCGCAGCGAACCTGACCGGCGCAAGATTGGATGGGATTGCGGGGCGCGCCACCCAGTTCAAGCGGGCCAACCTCAGTGGGGCAACCCTGATCGAAGCCAAGCTGCGCGGGGCCCAATTCCAGCGCGCGATTCTCACGGAAGCAGTGCTGGACAAGGCACGGCTGCGGGAAGCGAACTTTAATGGCTCCACGGCCCAGCGCGCGAGTTTTGTGCAAAGTTTGTTGGCGGCGGCTCGGATGCGGGCGGCGAACCTGCAAGGGGCTGACCTGCGCTTTGCCCAACTCGATGGGGCAGATTTTTCAGAATCGAACCTGCGATCGACCAAGTTGGGGCGATCGACCCCCGTAGGCGCGACGTTCCTGGGTACGTCCTTGGTGGGTGCGAACTTTGAGGGCGCGAACCTGACCCAAGCCAAGCTCGGCGGGGCCGATGGTTTTCAGGCTAATTTTGCCAACGCGATTTTGGTGCAGGCGGGTTTGCGCCAAACCAACTTGGAAGAGGCAAACCTCAGCAGTGCCAAGTTAATGGGCGCGCGGGCGATCGAAACCCGCTTGGTCAGCGCTGTGGCCACCGGCGCGGATTTCACCGGCGCGGATTTGACCCAGGCCAATTTGCAGCGATCGGCCCTCAGTCTGGCGGTGTTTCGGCAAGCCAAGCTGATTAGCACGAATTTGCGCCAGTCCAAAATGGGCGGCGCGATTTTGCAGGGCGCTAACCTGCTGAATGCCAACTTCGATCGCGCCTATCTGGCCGAGGCAGACTTGCGAGGCATCCTCACCAACAACACCAACTTCGTCGGGGCGACCCTCGATGGAACCGTGACGCGCGGGGCGGATTTGTCCGGGGCGATCGGCTGGGCGCAGTAGTCCCACCAGTAGTCCCACCAGTAGTCCCACCATGCCACCGTGATCGACCTGTTGGTTTGCGATCGTCCAACTGCTTGGATCTGACGGGGCGAGCGGTGTTGCATGGGCTTTAACTAACACCGCTCCCCCACCATTCCCACCGCTAAAACAGGCCGCGGTAACGAATGAAAATCAACACGGCGGCCCAAGAACCGAGGGCCACTTTCACCGCCACCAAGAAATTGAGGATTGGCAACCAACCGCCGCTGATCAAATTGCCCATTTCACCGTGGGGCAATTCGTAGCCCATCAGCATCAGCGCTGCCAGCAGAATAAACACCAACACCGAGATTTTTTCCCAGGTGGCGGCTTGCCAACGTTGATAGAGGGCTTGCATCCAGTCGGGAGAAGCGGATACGGCCACCAAGCCGATCGCCGTGCCGCCCGCCACGCCGGCCGCAAAGCCGCCGCCGGGACTCAGGTGGCCGCGAATCCCGAGTTCGATCGCCACCAAGGCCGCGATCGTTGCGCCCAACCGGGCCAGGACGATCGAGGGGCGATCGGTCAGCCGTTCGATCGAGCAGGAAGGCTGCTCCGTGGCTAGCAGGAATTTCGACCCCATAATCGCGATCGTAAACACCACCACTTCAAAGATCGTGTCGTAGAGCCGGTTGCGAAAAATAATGCCCGACACTGCATTGGGCACGCCGCTATCGCTGGTGACGGCTGCCACGATCGCCGCGCCCGACACCTCTGGAGCCAGGGTTGGCAACACCACCATCTTCACGTAGAGCGCCAAGCCAGCCAGTAGATAGAGCCATTTGCTGAGGGGCCAATTAGTCATGGTTCGGCGGATTCCTGGGAAATGGTGGGATCGGGTAGGGCGACGGGGGCCGGACTCGCCAGGGGTGAGTAAGCGATCGCTGCCAAATCACTCAGGGGTGGGGCCTGCATGATCTCGTGCAGGCGCTGCACCCGAGTGGTGATCACGGGGCGATCGGCCTCGGCGGCGGGCTGGTAGGTGGCGTGAATCGCCCGCTCATGCAAGGCTCGCTCCAGGGCGATCGCGCTGGGATAGGGCACTAGCTCGATCCGCAGGTGATGGGGCTGATAGGTATTCCGCAAACAGGTGAACAGGGTAGACCATTGGGGCAATGGGTCGGGCTGGCCGTCCCCGCGATCCACAAAGCCCAACCGAAACACCAGCGACGATTGCACGGCGATCGCGTAGAGGGTCACGGCCAGCATCGTGCCCATCAGCGCTTCGGTGAGGGCCACATCCGCCGCCCCCAACAGGGCATAGGTGGTGGCTGCCATTGCCCCCAGCATCCCCCTCGCCACCAATGCGCGATAGGGACTGTTTTGTAAAATCACCAGGCCCGCCGTCACGGGCAACAGGGCCGCCACCGCTGCGATCGACAGGTCATTGGCAAAAGGGAGGGCGCTGGCTAGCACCGTACTCAAGTTGGGAATCATGCATCCCCTCCCGTGCTGGAGCAGTAGGCCAACACATAGCCCAACATCGTGTTCCACACCGCCAAGGAAATCATTGCCAACAGTAGCAGGGGCCATTCCGCAGGAATTCGCACCAGCAGCCCAAAGACGATCGCCAAAGACCCCAAAGTGTCGGACACCGACAGACCGTGCAACTTAAACAGCACTGATCGCCGGGCCAGCAGTTGCACCGTGCCCCACAGCCAAAAAATTGTGCCCCCGATGAGGCATAGGTTGCCAAACCACTCGATCGCTAGTTTCATCAGTGATCAATCCGTTTTAAAACATTGGCTAATAACATTAATCCTGCGTTGCCTACACTCAAAATGATTACGGCAACCACACCAATCCACCAGTCATCTCGCAGCACTGAAACAATCAGAATGATGATGGATGCTTTGCTGGAAATACTGGAAAATGCCAGCATCTTTTGCCAAATATCCTCAGTCTGGAAGGCTTGATAGATGGGAATTAGCAGAATCAAAATCGTGGCAATTAAGATAATTTCGAGCATGGCTCATGGGCTAGGCAGGGGCTAGGGCTGACGAGAAAATTGGCTGATTTCGTGAATATCATCATCTTGGGAACAAGGGGCTTAAGCCCCTTGTCTAGGTTGATTGGGCTAGGACAATCAAAGCTCTCAAACCCAGCCAATCCAAGGTGATGAAATGCTCTAGGGCTGGCGAGAGGATCTTTCAATTTGGTGAACGTCATACCAGCCCGCTTCGTTGTAGTGGGAAACGATCGTTTTGGGCGTGAAGGTAATCAGAAAAATGTCTAAAAATACCAGTTGAGCCGATCGATTGGGTCGCACTGGTTCGCGGATTGTTGCTTCGTGGCGGTGGGGCCAAATCATAATTTCGATCGCTTCGATGTAGGCCATGGGAATCGCGATCGCAATTTTGCCCAACACTTGGAGCCAATCCCGGAGCCGATCGGGAGCCAGCCGCTGCCTCGGCAGCAACACCGCCACTAACAGTCCGATCGCCAAGTTGATGCCGCTGCCATCGGCCGTCAGCAACAACCACAACAACAGCCGAAACAGGACGATGCTTACCATGACAGAGCCATCCAAAACAGCGCGATTGAGGTGAGGCCCATGGCCCCCAACAGGTGGTCAAATTCTTCGGCCACCTGCGACAGTTTCACCGCCAGCCGCCGCACAATCGTCCAATAGATCAGCCAGCCGGCCCCAAGAGTCAGCAGGGCTTTGACGATGCTCTCGGCGGTGTAGGCTTCCAGGTAAAACCCATTGCCGACTACCAACCCACCCAGCAGCAGGGCGATCGCCGCCCAAAATCCACCATTGGGCGTAAAGGTCGCCGCCTGGGGGCCGGGAGCCGGCTTGAGAAACAGAAACTTAGCAAAGGAAATGGCCGTGCCCACGGCGGCCACGTTCATCAACACCGATTGCCAGGGCCAGAGATCCTTGCTGGTGAGGGCTTTGGCGGCGAACCCAGCCAGGGGCGGCAACCCGGAAATCGACAAACTGGCGATCGCGAGGGGAATCCACAGCCAGCGATCGATCCGTTGCTCCTGCAAAACGGGGAAGCGGCGATCGGGCAAAGACCCTGCCATCAGAAATAGTGCCGACTTCACCAAACCGTGGCTGAGGGCATAGAACCCACCCGCGATCGGCGCGGCCAACACAAATCCCAACTGCGACACCGTGTGAAACGCCAACATCCGTTTGGTGTCCTTTTCCAACACGGCATAGGTCACCCCGAATAAGGCCGTTGCCACCCCCACAATGCGCACAATCAGTTCCAAGTCATCGGAGACCAACGCACAACGCAACAGGGGCAAAATACTGGCTTTAATCGCAATACCCGACAGCATCGCCGAAACGGGAGTTTCCGATTCCGCATGGGTGAGCGGCAACCACAATCCCGACACAAAAACGCCACCTTTCACCAACAGTCCCAACAGGATGAAGGCTAGGGCTTCGGGAGGTGCAGTTTTCAGACCTGCCAGGGCAAAGGATTGGCTATTTTGATAGACCAAAACCGTGCCCACCAGATAGAACAGCATCGCCACATTGCTGGTGAACAGATAGCGCAGGGCCACCCAGAGCGATCGATCAGTGCGGGGATGGGCAATTAACAAAAAGGCCGCAATGCCGCTGACCTCAAGGGCAATGTAAATACTCACCAGGTCAGCACAGAGAAATGCCGCATTTAAACTGCCATGCAAAATCAGCAGTTGACTATAAAAGAAAGTCGTTTTGGGTGCTTGCCAGGTGTATAAAACTACTGCTGCGGTGACGATCGCATTGGTCAAAATGAAGTAGCCACCCAAGGAGTCGGCAACTAAATTCACCCCAAACCGATCGAGCAAGGTGAGTGCGATCGGCTCCGAGGTGAGCAGCAACGGCCAGGCATACAACCCCGAGGCGATCGCCCCCAACAGAGCCAAGGGGCGATCGAGTTTGGGCCACAAAATCACCACAAACCCCAACATCAACAGTCCGGCAATCCCCCCGATCGTCAAGGGTTCAGCCACAGTAGAAAACGTCATTGGCTCACTCATTCAAACATCAAGTGTCCGACATAACCTTGAGGTAGCAAAACCAAGATCAAATGATCATTTTAAGAATCATTGATATCAAGCAATGTCCAGAGAAATCTCAAGAAAAATCAGCAATCTATAATTGATTTCTCAAAAATTCTCAAAAATCCTTGTCGATTTCAAAAAACAGACGATTAGCTCCTATTTCAAGATCGGTGGCTCTTGGATGTTGATTGGGGTTGAGATACCATACTTTTCTCGATCTCATGGGTTTCCAGAGTTGGATTGTCCCGCGCCAGTTTCATGGTTCCAACCAACATCAAGGCTTGAATTGAAAACCCAATCACGATCGCCGTTAAAATTACTGCCTGGGGTACCGGATCTGCATAGTCAACGGCCCGGGCGGTCTCTGGGAGGATGGGGGTGAAAAATCCTGATCGTGCCGCAATCAAAACGTAGTAAGCAATGACTCCAGTGCTCATCACGTCCATGGAAACGATCTTCATAATCAAGTTTTGCTTGAAGATCGTCCCTAAAAATCCCAGCAAAATTACAGCAAAGATAAATGCTTCTAACATGGGTATTGAAACTCTCAAACTAGGCAAGTCGGTTGATTAGCGAGATGAATCTACAGCACGAAGAGCAATAATTAATCAGTCAGGCAAACGACCCGACTTCACTGAATATACTATTTTTGATGCAACTCTAAACAGAGATTTCTAAAAATTAGTACCCAAGAAAATCTAATCAATTCCTGAGATTTCTTTGATAATCGCCGTGGGAATATCTCAGAGGATGTCTGAAAAGTATCTTTCGGCCCAAACCAAGCACCGATCATCGTAGGGGCAAGGGGCTTAGGGGGTGTCATCATTTCCCGTCACGAGTCTGGAATCGTCGATTTTCTACGCCTCAGTCGTCGTAACAAGGGGCTTAAGCCCCTTGCTGCCCCGCAATCTCATCACGGCGCAATCAAGGTTTCAGCATCCTTTCACCCCACAAATCAAGAGGGGTAGGTCTTGTTTTGCAAGCTACCCCTGCTGACTGACGAACTCCGCTGCGGCTATTGCAGTTTCACCTTGCCCTTGACCGTGATTTTGCCGTCGCTTTCCACACCCCACACGTCGTAGTTGCCCACCACGTCGCCGTTTTGATCAATGTCTACGTTGCCGCTGGTGCCCTGGTAGTTGATTTTCTTGCCGGCCTTCAGCAGCTCCAGCCCCTTGCATACGTCGGTGACCACTTCGCCCTCACCGTTCGACACTTCCCGGATCTTGCTTTGGATCCCTTCGCCGGTGTTGTTGCCGGCTGCCTGTGCTGCCAGAGCCATCAGCACGATCGCATCCCAGGTTTGGGGCACAAAGGCTGCGGGGCCTTTGTTTAATTTCTTTTGCACCAGCTCGGTCAGGGCCTTTAGCCCTGCCCCGTCAGCCCCAGGAACCGTCCCGATCGCCCCAGCCACAATCGGTTTGCCATCAGGCCCCATGCCCACCTGCTTGGCCAGGTCGTCGGTCTTCATGCCGTCCGTCAGCATGATTTGTACGCCCTTGCTCAAGCCCTGCTCGTAGGCCGCTTTCAGCAACAGCGCGCCGCTTTCCACGTAGAGGATCGCTGCCACTGCTTCTGGCTTGGAACCAAAGGCCGCGTTCACTTCCGATTCAAAGGTGGCGGCCTTGGGGTCGTAGCGGGTGGGCTTGGCTTCGTTGGTCACGGTGCCGCCCAGCTTTTTGAAGGCGGCAATGAATTTTTGCTCAAAGCCCACGCCGTAGTCATTGTTGATGGCGATCGTGGCGACTTTCTTAAAGCCACGTTCACTGGCCAACTTGGCCAAAGCTTCTGCCTGGTAAGTATCGGGCGGTGCAGTCCGCGCCCAGAACCCTTTAAAGTCACCCTTTTGCGCCCGCTCCGTAAACACAGGGCTGGTGCTGCCGGGCGAAATCATCATCACCTTGTTGCGTACGGCCACGTCCACCGCTGCGCCTGACACGCTGCTGGCAAAGGAACCGACCACGCCGGCCACCTTGTCCACTTCCACCAGCTTGGTCATCCCTTCCACACCCACGGTCGGATCGGTCTGGTCGTCGGCCACCACCAGGCTGATCGGCTTGCCATTCACGCCGCCGCAACCGTTGATCGTCTCCACGGCTAGGGGCAAGACCTCATTCATCGGCTGCCCGATCGATTGCAAGTCCCCGGTGGTGGGCAACAGGGCCCCAATTTTCAGCCCATCGGCGGCAGCTTCACCCGCCGGACTGGCAGCGCTTCCAGGGCTGGCGGAATTGTTGGCGGCCGGCTGGCTACCACAGGCTCCCAACGTGGCGGTCAGGGCAGTAACGGCCAGCCAGCGAAACCAAGGGCGATGGCGATCGGGCAAACGGGTCATGGCAATTCACTCCTCAAGGAAAAATCCAACTCAGGTCGGACACCGGAGCGATCGCGCCACCATCGATCGAGATTACCCATCGGGATGACCCATGGGGCAGGGGGCGATCGCAGAGCCGATGACCCGGCTGTAATTGGGTTTATTGTGCATTACCCGGCCGAAAATACACGCATTGGCGATGGAGAAGCATCACACCTATGCATGACACCCATCCATGACAAAAACTACATGACAGCAATGCCTCGCCTCTGTGGGGTAGGGCGGGGCGATCGCTCGGCAGGACAAGCCGTGAGGTTGTGGGATCGAGCTAGACCCTTGGCCCTGGAAATCGGGAGGCCACAGCCCATGACAACTCGTGCCTGGGTGGAGGGTTCACTGTTTCAGGAATTTGGAACGGAGAGAGAGGGATTCGAACCCTCGGAGAGTCTAAACGACCCTCAACAGATTAGCAATCTGCCGCTTTCGACCACTCAGCCATCTCTCCAAATTGTGGCGCTTTGACAGCGCGAGCTACATAGTAGCAGAGTTTTTTGGATTCTGTGCCACTGATGGCTAGAAAAATTTTGGGCAGGAAGATTTCGGGCAGGAAGATTTTGGACAGGAAGATTTTGGATGGGAAAACTGCCGCCCGATCGCCCCCACCTGGGAACATCGCATTGCAGACTGGTTGGGGGTCGCGATCGCGCCTGATCGGGCAGTCGGCAAAATGCTAGAATCCCAGCTCACCGGGCGATCGCCAGCGAGTCCCAACGGTGGTCAGTGCGGGATTGCTACCGAAGCGACCGCGTTTGTGTAAAAGTTAAGGAATATTATGAACTGCTAGGCTGAAAGCGGCTCGAACATCCCAAGCCCTTTTTGTGGTGCTCGGTCGGCTCGCGATCAACTCCCGTGAGCTATTTTTCGCAGTCCATTGCTTGGAGCCTTCCTAGCCCCTGCTTCGTCGGAGCAATAGTGCTGACGATTGCACCGGTAGCCGGTCGGCGCTGCCCATGGGGATTGCCCAACCGCCTGCTAGAGTCTAGATCCCTAAAAACCCCTCAAAAACCTCTGAATCAACAAGCTAGGTTTCCTTCTCTATGACAATTAATACCGCGCGCCTATCCATCTTTGTGGATGGCAACAATATGTTTTATGCCCAGCAAAAGAATGGCTGGTTTTTCGATCCTCGGCGCGTTCTAGAATATTTCACCGAACCTTCTAACGTTCAACTGATCAATGCGTTTTGGTATACGGGTCTGAAGGATCCGCAGGATCAGCGAGGCTTTCGGGATGCGTTGATTAATCTGGGTTACACGGTTCGTACCAAGTTGCTAAAGGAATATTACGACGACAAATCCGAACGCTATTCCCAGAAGGCGAATTTGGATATTGAAATCGTGATTGATATGTTCAACACCGTGGATCAATACGATGCGGTGGTGTTGTTTAGTGGTGATGGAGATTTTGAACGGGCGATCGAGCTGCTGCGTTCCAAAAATACTCACATCACGGTGGTTTCCACGGAAGGGATGATCGCCCGTGAGCTGCGGAATGCCACCGATCGCTACATTGATCTCAACGATATTCGCCGCAAAATCGAAAAGTCTGATTACTAAGCCCCTGACTCCACAGGATCGCAACCACGACATCGCAACCACGACATCGCGGGGGCATCGCAATCATGGCATCGCGGGGGGCTGGCTCAACCAACCGGGCCAACCAACCGGCACAGCGGCCCCCTAGCGTCCTCGGCGATCGAGGGCATCCCCCAAGCCTTGGACAATGCCGCGACCAACAAAGCCGATCCCCCGACCGAGGGCTTGTAACAGGATCATGACTCCACGTCCCGCGAGTAGGGCGGTGGCTCGTACCCGTGGGGCGATCGCGTCGCGGGCTTCGATCGAGAGGGTAACGACCAAGGGCACACCACCCAGGTTGCGCCATTCCTGATTGCGGGGGGCATAGATGGCTAGGCTGACGATGCCGCGATCGCTGACCGTGAGCAACCAGTGGCGGCTTTCATAGATCGCTTTGGGATCGTCTAGCCAACGCTGCACACGATATTTCCAAGCCAAGTCATTCCGAAATCGCTCCACTTCGCGGGTGGGCAGCCAGCGCCGATCGAACAGGGCCAGTTTGAGGGCTTCGCGATCGCCATAGCGGTTCAAAATCGGCTGCACCACGGCACAGGCCAGGGTGATGGCCAGGTTATGCAGCAAGGCACTAGCGCGATCGAGGGCGGCCGCCGTGCCCACTTCGGCCACCACCCCATCGACAGCTAAGGGCAATCCCCAAAGCAGATGATCGAATAGATCGGGGAGGTTCACGGCCCGGTGCAAAATATCACCCGAGACGATCGGCCAGTCCTCTCCCAGGCGATCGACTGCCACCCAATCGCCGGCAAAATCAGCCAGCAGGTCTTGCCACCATCCCCGTAGTAGGGTTTCTCGTTCGGTGGCCCAGCGGTCGCCCCGCCAGCCGGCCGACCGGGTCGTTTCTAGACCCCGTTCCAGCCGCCGCACCACCAAGGCCATCAGGGTACGGCGCTGGTCTGGGTGCAAAATGTCGAGTTCGAGAGGGTTGCCCGTCAGGTTGACCAATCGATCGACCACCAACCGGGCCACGGCCTGGTCAAACAGGGTCGATCGCCACAGGGCCAAGTCGATCGCCTGGGGGGAATCACCGGGCGGGGGGCGATCGGCGATCGGTGTTGGTGACCAGTCCGGCTCGGCTGGTTCAGGGCTGGGTTCCGATAACGACATGGGGGGCATCCCCCCCGCCAACCAATTCACCAGGCCGCGAGCGGCCCGCAACTCCCGTTGCCGCCCCGCCAACACCCACCGATCCAGCCCGGATTGATCAGTCTGGTGAGCAAGTAGGGCGGTTTCCCGCAGCGCTTGATCAATCACCAGCCATTGCGATCGAAACCAGCGCTGTCGCCCGGTCAGCAGGGGCGATCGAGATCGGGGCAAATTCCGTGCATCAGGCTCAGTCATGCTGCCGGTCAGCCCCTCAAAACCCAGTCCACAAGTTAGTCCACAAGTTAGCCCGAGCGGTGCGATCGCCCCCTAGCGCGGGGACGCAGCCGGAGTTGGGGTCGGCGTTGCGCCACTGGCCGGTCGTGGCGAACTGGGACGAACGAAGCCCAATTCCACCAATTGCTGATAGGCCTTTGACCCCAAATCCCGCGTGGGGCTTTGGCTGCCCACCACCTGGGTCAGCAGGGGAATCGCCAATTCCGGTTGATTTTGAACCCGATGCACCACGGCCAACTGGTAGGTTGACACATCGCGCATTTCCGCCGCCTCTAGGGCACTTTTGCGCTGATCTTGGGACACCCGATTGTCAACCGCTGCAAAGGCCCCAGCCAGTTGCTGGTGGAAGTTGGAAAGCTGGTTGAACACTTGGCGGGCCTGCTGCAACCGCTGCTGGGCCAGACCGTAGTTTTGGGACTCGATCGCCTGGGATGCTTCATTCATCAGCCGCTGGCCACTGGGCATACTGAGCAAGCCACTGACTTGTGTGACCGAATTCGGCGCGCTCGATCGAATGAAGCCCAGTTCCGCGAGTTGCTGATAGGCCTTGGCTCCCAAGTCTCGGGTCGGGCTTTGGCTCCCGACAATTTGCACCAGGAGGGGAATCGCCAGTTCCAGTTGATTTTGGGCTCGATGTACCAGGGCTAATTGGTAGGTGGACATATCCCGCAGTTGGGCCGCTTCGAGGGCACTCTTGCGCTGATCTTGGGAAACACCGTTATCGATCGCCGAGAAGGCTCCGGCCAGTTGCTGGTGAAAGTTGGAGAGCTGGTTAAAGACTTGGCGGGCTTGCTGCAATCGCTGCTGGGCCAGCCCGTAGTTTTGGGCGTCGATCGCCCGTGCGGCCTCTTCCATTAACCGCTTACCACCCGCCGCGCTGAGTAAGCCACTAGTCTGGACAACCTCTGGCTCGGAGCTGGGAGTTTCGGCATCAGGCACATTCGTGTCTTGGGCCCGTGCCGGGGATGCCAAGGCAGCCACCGCCAACAAAGGGAGGGCAACGCGCAGCAACCGAGGGAATCGAAGGGCTAGCATGGCTGGATGGATTGAGTAAAGGCCACGGAAGGTGGGCCGTCAAATCGGCTCTATTCTACGACTTCGATCGCCCCTAGGCCTGTACGGGAGCGATCGGCCTAGATTGGATCAGGCATGGCCACTAACGGCCGATGCCACCAGCGGCCGATGCTGATATCGGTGCTGATGTCGATGTCGGTGCTGATGTCGATGTCGGTGCTGATATCAGTGCTGATGCTGATCCCGTTTCGATCCCTGCCCAACGACTCAGGAGAAATGCCCCGTGGCGGACGTGCAACCCTCGCCTGCTGTAGATGCGATCGCTCCCACCGATCCGGTTTTGGGGGCCAATCAAATGCCCGCTAGCTCCCTGGGGGCGATTCTCCAACGGGGCGGGGATGAAATCTTGCTGGAGAAGGCGGCTGATTGTTTTGTGGTGCGAACCAAGGCTCCTGCCAGCGTGAATCCGGCGAGTCTACCGGGCGTGACGGCGGTGGAACCGTTGGCCGCGGGGCGATCGCTGGTGCAGCTCACGGTGTCGCCGGCCGCGCGTGATCGGGCAATGCAAGCGGCCCGCGACTCGGGCCAGTTTGATTACGTCAGCCATGCTTATCACTACCACAACTCTCTCAGCAGTCGGGTTTACATCACCGATCAGGTGACGATCGTCTTTCACCCAGACTTGCTGGTGGCGGCGGTGGATGCGATCGCGGAGGGGTTGGGGTTGATTTTGGTACAGCCGATCGCCGGGATTCCCAACGCCTATGTTTACCGCCTGAGCGATCGCACCCCGATCAATCCCCTCAAGGTGGCCAACAGCCTAATGGCCAACAGCGCTGTGCTGAGTGCTGAACCCAATGCCATTTTGCAAACCCAAAATTTTTATAAGCCGCGTGATGGGTTCTACAGCTCCCAGTGGTATTTGCACCATAGCGGTGGCAGTGGCTATGCGGCCGGCTCCCACATTGATGTGGAAAAAGCCTGGGACATTACCCGGGGCGATCGGGCGATCGTGGTGGCGATCGCCGACGACGGCGTAGACCTCAACCATCCCGACTTCAAAGGCGACGGCAAAATCGTCAGCCCCAAAGACTTCAAAGACAAAGACCTCACCCCCCTACCCGGCACTCGCGACGACAGCCACGGCACATCCTGCGCGGGCGTGGCCTTAGCGGAAGAAAACGGCAGCGGCGTGGTCGGTGTGGCTCCCCGCTGCGCCCTGATGCCCATTCGCACCACCGGCTATCTCGACGACCAAGCCGTGGAAGAGCTGTTTGATTGGTGTGTGGCCCGGGGGGCGGCAGTGATTTCCTGTAGCTGGGGCCCCAGCGCCGTCTATTTTCCCCTCTCCACTCGCCAGCGGGCCGCCCTCAGCCGGGCCGCCAGCCAGGGCCGCAACGGCAAAGGCTGCGTGATTGTGTTTGCGGCGGGTAATGCCAATCGCCCCGTCAACGGCACGGTCAACGAGCGCGGCTGGCCCAGCAATGCCCTGTCGGGATCGACCGAATGGCTCTCGGGCTTTGCGGCCCACCCGGATGTGATCGCCGTGGCCGCTTCCACCAGCCTCAATCGCAAAGCCGCCTACAGCAATTGGGGCGACAACATTTCTGTTTGCGCCCCCAGCAACAATGCGCCGCCGGGAGTTTGGCTGCCGGAAACGGGGGCGATCCTCACCCCGCCGGAAGTAACCGTGAACCTGCCGGGGGCGGGCGTGTTTACGACCGATCGGCTCGGATCGGCGGGCTACAGCAGCACAGATTTTACCGGCGACTTTGGCGGCACCTCCAGCGCTTGCCCGGTGGTGGCCGGGGTGGCGGCCTTGGTCTTGGCGGCCAATCCTGCCCTGACGGCCCGCGAGGTCAAACAAATCCTGGAATCCACCGCCGACAAGATCATCGACAACAACCCCGACCCCCAGTTGGGCTTGCGCTACGGCAGCTACAACAGCCAAGGATTTTCCCGCTGGTTTGGCTATGGCAAAGTCAATGCCTATAAAGCCGTGTTGGAAGCGCGCCGCCGGGCCGGGGGTGGGCCAGCGCCCGCACCCACGCCCACCCCGACCGGAGACGACGTGACCGGCCATTGGGCCGAGCCGTTTATTCGGGCCTTGATTCAGCGGCAAATCATGAGCGGCTATAAGGAGGACGGCACTTTTCGCCCCAATACCAATTTGACGCGGGGGCAGTTTGCGGCCCTGCTGGTGAAGGCGTTTCCCAGTTTGCCCTCGGTGCGGCCGGTGGCTAAGTTTTGGGATGTGCCCGCTAGTTTTTGGGCGGCCGGGGCGATCGACCAGTGCTACCGCCGGGGCTTGCTGGCGGGCTTTCCCGATGGCAGCTTCAAGCCCAATGCCAACTTGACCCGCGCCCAGGCCTGGGTGGCTTTGGTCAATGGTTTGGGCTTTACGGGTGGATCACTGGGGGTCTTGAGCTATTACGCCGATGCGCTGCGGATTCCCACCTTTGCCCGCGATGAAATTGCCACGGCTACGGTGCGGCGGATGGTGGTGAATTATCCCGATTTGGATCGACTGGAGAGCGATCGCGCCATTACCCGAGGGGAGGTGTCCGCCCTGATCTACCAAGCCCTGGTGGCCCGGGGTATGGCTCCCACGCTGCGATCGCCCTACATTGTCGATTTGGGCCGCAGCAACAACAGCACGGAAACCAACAGCAGCCCCTTTAGCGACATTGCCAGCCATTGGGCCGCTCCCTCGATCGCGGTGCTTAGTGTGGAATCGATCGTCAGTGGCTACGAGGACGGCACTTTCCGCCCCGACGAGCCGATCAATCGGGCCCAGTTGGCGGCGGTGTTGGTGAAGGCGTTTAATCCGGGCGATCGCCGACCGGCCAAAGATTTTGCCGACGTGCCGACGGGCTATTGGGCCACTGAGGCGATCGCCCGGGCCTATAGCGGTCAATTTCTGTCGGGGATTGATGCCAACCACTTTGGGCCCGAGCTGGGTGTGCCTCGGTGGCAACTGGCGGCTTCCCTGGCGGCGGGGTTGGACTGGCCCGATGAACCGGCGACCCTGTTGGCCGGCCTGAGCGATCGGGCCGAGATTCCCAATGCTGTGCTGGGCAAAGTGGCGGCGGCTGTCAAACGCGGGGCGATCGCCCTTCAGCCCGACCCCAGCCGCTTTGCTCCCAACCAAGCCACGACCCGCGCCGATCTGGCCGTTTTTGTCCACCAAGCCCTAATCGCCGAAGGACTACTGGCCGCGATCGCCGCCTGAGCATTGCCCTGGCCCTTCTATACTGGAAACTTACACTCGGACTGCATAAGGATTTGAGCGGCTGGGCCTATGTCGGTATTGGTGGCGATCGGTGTGTTGGCGCTGCTGGTGTTTGTCCATGAACTAGGACATTTTGCGGCGGCGCGGTTGCAGGGCATTTACGCCAATAAATTCTCGATCGGGTTTGGCCCGGTGCTGTGGAAATACCAGGGATCGCAGACGGAATATGCCTTGCGGGCGATTCCCCTGGGTGGGTTTGTCGGCTTTCCCGATGATGATGAAAACAGCCCGATTCCCCCCAATGATCCGAACCTGATGCGGAACCGACCGATCGCTGATCGGGCGATCGTGATTGCGGCGGGCGTGGTGGCAAACCTGATTTTTGCCTACGGGGTGTTGGCGGCTCAGTATGGCATCTTGGGTGTGCCCGATGGCTTTCGCTACGAGCCGGGGGTGATTGTGCCCCAGGTGTTGGCTCCCGACAACCCGGCCGGGCGCGCTGGGTTGAAGGCGGGCGATGTGGTGCAGGCGATCGATGGGCAATCCTTGGCCGGCGAGCAAGCCAGCGTCAAGCAACTAATGGAGCAAATCAAGGCCAGTCCCGATCGCCCGTTGATTTTGGAAATTCAGCGTGGCCCGGAAACCCTGAAGCTGCGCGTGCAGCCCGAAACGGATGAAACCGGCCAAGGGCGGATCGGCGTGCAACTGGCTCCCAACGGCAAGCCGATCTATCGCCGGGCCAAAACCCCGATCGAGGTGTTGAGTTTGGCGGCTGATCGCTTTGAAGGAATGGTGACGCAAACGGTGAGCGGCTTCGTCACCCTGGCGGCCAATTTCCGGGAGGTCGCCCCGCAGGTTTCTGGCCCGGTGAAGATTGTGGAATGGGGAGCCAATATTGCCCAGTCCGATGCGGCCAGCCTGTTGCCCTTCATGGCGCTGATCAGCATTAACCTGGCGGTGATTAATATCCTGCCGTTGCCGGCCCTCGATGGCGGTCAGCTCTTTTTCTTGGCGATCGAAGCCCTGCGCGGCGGCAAACCCCTGCCCCAGGAATTCCAAGAAAACGTGATGCAAACGGGGCTGTTTTTGCTGTTGGGCCTGGGGATTTTCCTGATTGTGCGGGACACCACCCAACTGGAATGGGTGCAGCGGTTCTTGCAGCAGCAATAGGGCCGTTGCGTTGATTTGACTTGCCCGAGCGATCGCCCCCTCATCCGCGATCGCTCGGGCATTATTTTGGGTTTAGTTATGTTGGGCCCAGTGATTTTGAGACCAAAATCGATCGACCGTCACGAAGTCCCAGCCCCGATCGCGCAGTTGAGGAATTAATCGATCGACCGTAGCCGCCACGTCTCGACCGCCACAGGGGCCATCGTGCAACACCAACAGCGAGCCGTTTTGCACCTGGGCCAGCGATCGCCGCTCCACCACGTCAACTCCCGGCAACGTCCAATCTTCCGGCACAACGCTCCACATCACCGGCCGATAGCCCCAGTCAATCCATTGGGGCAAGGTTCCCGGCCAAAACAAGCCCGTCGGCGGCCGCACATCCCGCACGTTTTGCCGCACCCAATCGGGATCGAGCTGACAGGCCCGGGCGATCGCCCCTTGGGTTCGTTGCAAGCTCTGGTGTAGTTCGGTTGCGCTGAGGGTGGGGAAGGCCCGGTGAGTGTAGCCATGTAGCCCCAACCAATGGCCCCGTTGCCAAACCTGCCGGGCCACCTGGGGCACGCGATCGACCCAACCGCCCAACCAAAAAAAGCTGGCCGTCACCTGGTGGCGATCGAGCACCTGCAACAGCTCCGGCGTGTAGTCCGGGTGGGGGCCATCGTCAAAGGTGAGGGCAATTTCGCGCCGACTTGGATCGCCCTGCCACAGGCCAAGCGGGAAGCGTGGAGCCAACCACCGGTAGAGATGGGGATAGAGCCAAGCAAACTGCCAAGTCATGGGGCCACTGGGGAGGGCGTTGGCCCCGGTTCGGTGGGTGCGGCGGGGGAGGTCGCGGAACCTGCCGGGGAATTCGCAGCGGGTGGCTCGGGTTGCAACAGCCGCAACGCTTCGATCGCCCGATCGTAACCCACCCGATCGCCCCGCTGACCAAAGAGCCGCGCCGCCCGTTGCAGCCCGTCTACGGCTTCTTTGAAGTAGCCCACGGCGGCCTGGGCGATCGCCTGATTGTGCAGGGCCTCTGCATCATCAGGATTGAGCGTCAAAGCCCGCTGGTAGTCATCAATTGCCCGAAAGTAGCTTTCCTGCTGTACTAACAGATTGGCGCGGTTGAAATAGGCATTAGCGTACTTGGGATCCAGCTCGATCGCCCGGTTATAGTCCGCCATGGCCAGCAACTGTTGACCCGTGGCTGCATAGGCTGTGGCTCGATCGTTATGGGCCTCAGCGAGTTTGGGGTTCAGGCGCAGGGCCGAGGTGAAGCGCTCGATCGCTTGCTGCCATTGACCCGTCGCCGCCAACTGCAACCCCTCTCGATACAACCCATCGGCCTGGCGCAACGGCAGCTCGGCGGGTGAGGACGGGCGTGGGGCGGGGTTGGCCGGCGTGGGGCGCGGTGGACGAGGCGACCGGGGCGGAGCTGCCAGACTGGTTCCCATCCCCCAAGCCAGCACCACCAAACATCCGCCGATTCCCGTCAGTCCCGCTGACTGCCAAATTCGCTGCTTGAGTTGCCGCATGGGCCAGTTTGATCGCGATTATTGGATTGATCGCCAATGATTAGACCTCTTGCGCGAATCCGCTAGAAGCCCTCATCCCCCAGAAGGGGAGCCAGAAATCAGGGTTTTCAGCGATCGCATGGTCGGTTTCCCAGTCCCTCTCCCGACTTGGGAGAGGGATTTAGGGTGAGGGTCTGGATTGATGCAAGATGTCTATTGATCGTCAAGATGGATTGACCGTTGATTAACCCATTATCCCGCGCCCTCCATCCCGCATTATTTTTTCTTGGGTCGTTTGGCGACTGTGGGGCGATCGGGTGAGATCCGCAACCCTCGTTTTAGACACCGCGCCAACACCGCCCGCACTTCCGCCGATCGCACCCACAACTCCCCCCGAGGCGATCGTCCATCGGCTCGGCCCTCTCCGGGAATCGATCGATAGGTGGCTCCGGCCAGTTGAGCCAGGGGGCCATAGCGGCGCGATCCCAGCTCCAGCAAACTGCAAGCGGGCGGACAACAGGGCAACAGCGCCCAAACGGGATGGGCTGGCCCAACGATCGCCTCGGCCCCTTGGAAGGCGGCCAGCAGTTGCTCAAAGGTCAATGCATCGGGATCGAGGCGCTCAAAGCCCCAAGGAGCCAAGCGATCGAGCAGTTCTTCCCCATTCAGCCAGCGGCCGGAGCCGGTAGCGGTCGGCCACAACAGCCAGCGCTGGGTGGCTTGGGCTGGGTCGATTGTCCCCCACCGATCGCGGATCCCTTGCACACCGTAGCCCGAGGGACCATTAAAGCGGCGGGGCACGATCGCTGTGGCCAGTTGGATCAAGCCGTGCTGCTCTAGTTCCACCACCCGATCGCGCGGAATCCCAAACCGATCGAGGGTGGCTTGCTGAAAGGGGCGATCAATCCGGTCAAACACAAAGGCATCAAAGCTTTCCCAGGATTCGCCACAGTCCAGCAGGGTTTGCAAGCGTGGCACAACGGACTCCAGCCAGCGATCGAGCCGATCGCCCGCCCCGCTGGCCAGCACGGCTACCCGGCCGCTCAGGCTCAAGGTGGCGGCCGGCAAGGGCGGCTGTGCGCGCAACCATTGGGGTAAGTTGCCCGCCGAGAGTTCCAGGACTAAGCGGGTTTCGGCATCCCAGATCCCGATCGCCCCGCGCCAATGCCACAAGTAGCCGCCATCCACTTGGGCCGCAAACAGCCGATCGGGGTCGGAGTCTAGGCGCAGCAGGCGATCGGATTGCTCCAGTTGTGCTGCCCAGGCCCACAGCCAGCGATCGGCAAGACGGCCTTGCCCGCTGTCGGCCGCATCAAAGGGGCGACCTTCAGCCCGATCGAGGGCCGCCAACCGGCGGGCGGGTTCCGGGCGATCGGGATGGTGCACCAAGGCTTGCAGGGCCAGCTCGGCGGCGGCGGTGGAATGGCCCCGATGCTCGTGGGCCCGACTGGCTCCCAGCAAGGCCGCCAGGTTGTGCGGCTCTCTGGCCAAGGCTGGCTCAAAGGCCGCCAGGGCCGCTTCGGGTCGATCGCGCCGCAATTCCACCTCACCCAAAGCGATCGCCGATCGCAGTTCTTGGGGATAGTTGGTCAACGCGGCGGCATAGGCCCGGGCAGCAGCATCCCAGTCACCCGATCGGGCCAAGCGATCGCCCACCCGAGCGGCCCAAGAAACAGCGACCGGCACGAGGGATGGCGTTGGGGCGATCGACTGCGTTGGGGCGATCGACTGCGTTGGGGCGATCGGGTCTGGCGTGGTGGCAGGAGCATTGACGAAGCGGCGCGATCGAAATCCAGACTTACCCATCAATTTCCATCGATCCCTAACCGACAACACCTAGCCAAGCACGAGCAGGCTGACTTCCCATGCCCCAATGGTCATAACAAGGGGCTTAAGCCCCTTGTCTATCACGATCCCGTACTCCTGTTGACCCACGATTTCATTACGGTGGAATCAGGGTTTCAAGGGATTTGATCAACCGTTGATTAACCCTAGAACTTGGCTTGAATGTCTGTTGATAGTTTACCAGCGGCTTCTTCCACGGCCTTGCTCAGGAGGGCGTTGCCGTCGCTGTTGCTGCTGCTGCCGCCCACGCCAAAAACGGAGCCGCCGCCACTGCGGGATTTCACTTCCGATTCGCCCTTGGCAGTGCCCAAAATATCGCCCGTAGCCGTGTCGATGATCCGCGCCGACAGCTTGACCCGGGCGATCGTCTCTTCCGAGTTGCCGCCAATGCCAAAGGCCCCGCCGCTCGATCGACGGGTTTCCAAATTGAACTGGGTCACGGTGCCAATAATCACCGCATCAACTTTATTCAGCTTGCCAATTTCCACGGCTTGGGCCACGCTGACCTCGCTGCTGCTGCCTGACACTTGGCTGCGATCGGCGATCCGATATTTGCCCGACTCAACTAGGGCATTGGTGACCAACTCGCTCACCCCAGTGCCGGCCGCGCCGCCGCGATAGCTGCTCCAATAGCCCGTGTCACTGGTGTTGCCATAGTAAAAGTCCAGTACGACGATCCGTTTTTTCTCGGTTTGCTTGTCGGCTGGGCTGGCGCTGGCGATCGCCCCGGCAGCACTGAGGGAAGTCGCCGTCAGGGCCACCGCTGGCAGGGACAACCCCACCGTCAGCGCCACGCTAGCCAACAGGTTTGCGCCACGAAACATCAGCGTCGATTTCATAAGACTTGTAGGGGAATGGACTGGGAAGGCGTGATTGAGTTGCAGTAGTGGGGAATGCCAAGGCCCATCTTAGGCTGGGGCAATCCCGATCGTCAGCGTCGCCAACCCCAGGATCGCCGGGCTGATCAGGCGGCTGATGCTTCGGGTAATGCTGCGGTTAATCTGGAGCCTATGTTGGGTCTGAAGCCTATATTGAGGGCCAATTGGGGCCTGTGTTGGGGCCTGTGTTGGGGGTTGACTGGGGGCAGATCTGGCCGCGATCGCCCCGCGCTAGGATGTCTCCATTGCCCAAACTTTCAACTGTCCAAACTCTCAACCTCCTTCACGCCCAGCCAACCGCTTGCAAACCATGATCACGGCCAAACTCGATCACTTACGCGCCTTTTTTCAAGACCTTGATCGGGCCCTGGTGGCCTATTCCGGTGGCATTGACAGCACCTTGGTCGCCAAAGTCGCTTTTGATGTGTTGGGCGATCGCGCCGTGGCTGTTACGGCCGAGTCGCCTTCCCTGTTGCCGGATGATCTCGAAGAAGCCCAAATCCAAGCAGCCGCGATCGGGATTCGCCACGAAATTGTCCAAACCCACGAACTGAGCAACCCCAACTACGCCGCCAATCCCACCAACCGCTGCTACTTCTGCAAAAGCGAGCTGCATGACACCCTGAAGCCCTTGGCGATCGAGCGGGGCTATCCCTACGTGCTCGATGGGGTGAATGCCGATGATCTACGCGACTACCGCCCAGGCATCCAAGCCGCCAAAGAACGCGGCGCGCGATCGCCCCTGGCCGAGTTAGGCATCAGCAAGCTGGAGGTGCGTGAAATTTCGAAGCACCTCGGACTCCCTTGGTGGGACAAACCAGCCCAGCCCTGCCTCAGTTCCCGGTTTCCCTACGGCGAATCGATCACCCTGGAAAAATTGCAGCGGGTGGGCCGAGCCGAGCGGCATTTGCGCCAGTTGGGCTATCGTGACCTGCGCGTGCGCTCCGAGGGCGACACGGCCCGCATCGAGCTGCCACCCAGCCAAATTGCGGCCTTCGTGACGGCGATCGATTTGCCTGAATTAGTGGCCCAGTTTCAGAGTTTTGGGTTTCTCTATGTGTCCCTCGATCTCGAAGGGCTGATTAGTGGCAAACTCAACCGCCCGATCGGCCAGGCCCCGCCCTTGGCTAGTGTGGGGGCGATCGCCCAGGGCTAGACTCCCGCCACTATGCTCAGGGCGATGACGCGAGCCATTGAGTCTTGAATCGGGCTGGCTGCCCGGTTCTCGATCGCCAAAGGTGACAATTTACAAACTGGCTTAGGAGTTAATTGGCATTTGCCGAAACACGGTGGATCAATCGATATGAATAGACTCAATCGATCGCACAACGGTCGGTCAATTTGTCGATGACTCTAGGGCACAACCTTTCCCTGCAAGTTCACCAACTGGTCAACCAACCGGCGAAACCCAAAATCGCCGGTTGTTGCCTTCAAATGCTGATTGGTCTTGGGGATTGAGCATTTCAGGCGGTGGCGGGTTCCTCGACCCATAGTTTACAGTTTCACTTAATGTCCTAAGGCTTTGCCAGCGGCAATCTGCCCTGACATGAATCTTTCTACTCTGCTTGTCCAACCCCTGCAAATCGACTGTGGGGGTGTCTTTGGGAGGTTGCTATGAAAATGGTTGACGACGGAATGCAAACTATCGCCCGCGATGAAGCCCTCAATCTGGCCGCGCTCGATCGAGACCAAATTCTCGCCCTCATTGCCGAGACCGTGCCACCAGGATCGCCCGAGCCTCGAGATCCTGGCCTGCTCGATCGCCTTTGGAGCATGACTGAGGCGCTGATTGAAGCCGCTGGCAAAGAACGCCTCCAGGAAAATCCCTTCAGCGAAATCCTGCGTCGTCGGATCAAGTTCTATGAAGACGAAGTGGCTGCCATTGTTCGGGGTAAATCGATCCTGGTGACGGGCGGTGAGGGGTTTGTGGGTGGCAATCTGATTGCACGCCTGAAGTCAGCCTTTGAAGTCAAGCAGGTGTCGTCGGTGGATGTGGCCGATGGCCCATCTCCGGTCGATGATGGCGGCAGCAACAGCAGCGCTCCCTGCACCTACTACAAAGCAGACGTGCGCGATCTGGACGCGATGCGGCAAGTGTTTGAAAAAGAGCGGCCCGACATCGTGTTTCACCTAGCTGCCCAGCGCTTGCCCGGCCTGGCTGAAACCCAGGTCTATCGCACCATCACCACCAATGCGATCGGCACGGAAAATATCATTAACCTCTGCGAAGCGTTTGAGGTTGAACGCTGCGTGTTTTCCTCAACGGGCAAAGCATCACGCTACTTTACGCCGGATATTTACGCAGGTTCTAAAAAAGTTGCTGAGTGGATGCTCGCCGACACCAGCAAGCCCCGCAAAACCATGTTTATGCTGGTGCGCTTTACCCATGTGGTGGAAAACAGCCCGATCAGCCTGGAAATGGATGAAAAGGTGGCACGCGGCCTGGTGAGTATGCACGCGCCCGATCGCTTCACCTACGCCCAAAACGTGGAAGAAGCGCTGCGGTTGGTGCTCAATTCCCTGACCATGATGGAGTTGAATCATCCGCGCGTTTTGGTGACTCGTGATATCGGCTGGTGTGTCAACACGTTGGATATTGCTCTGCACAAGATTCTGAAGTCGGGCAAACGCGCGCCGCTGTACTTCAAAGGCGTGCCTGCGGGCTATGAAAAGCACGTTTTTATGGGCCAGTTGGACTTGGGTGGCGATCGCGAAATCATCCCGATGATCAATGTGATCGAAGGCGATCGCATCCAAATTGTAGAAAGCGGGGACATGGTAATTGCTGAGGTCTATCCCTACAGCTTTGAAACCCTGCATGAGCAATTGGATGTGCTGAAGGCAGCGATCGCGGAAGGCTCCGATGAAGGCATGAAAAGGGCCCTCAACGAAGCAATTAAAACCATGACTCTCACATCCTTTGCCCATGCGGATGCGTGCCAGTTGGCCAGCATCATTCGCTGGGGCATGAACCTGAAGCAAATTGAAATTGAACAGGTGGATATTCGCTACTGGGGTGATGTGCTGGGCCTGTTGCTCAAGGGTATCTACAACCGCCTAGATGACAAGCAGGTGAAGATGCCAGCCAGGATTTTGGCCAAGCTGCGGGAACTGCCGGAATATGCCGCTGAGGTGGAATACCTCGCGGCCCACGCAGCTTAGGGCCTAGGGTGATGCGATCGGGTGTGGCCGGCGGGCTGCACCACGTTGTCTGGGTGGGGTGGCGATCGAATCGCCACTCCATATCGTCACCATCCCCTCGACCCCCTGGCAGCACCCAACAAGTTCCCAATGAATCGCCCCAATGAATCGCCCCAAGGATTTGTCTACCAGATCCTTGGGGCAATTGTTTGGGACAACAGACTCTACTGTTTGGGACAACAGACTCTACAGCAGACCCGCGAAATGTAGGGGGCCGCGGCCGCTCATCAATTCCAACGCCAACGCCAAGAAGCCCAGCATGGCCAAGCGGCCATTCCAAACCTCCGCAGCCGTGGTTAGGCCCCATTCCCACTTTTCTTGGGGGTAGATCTTGGCTTTTTCCGGCGGGTGCAGAGTTTCAGCCAGGGTGACCCCGCGACCATCGAGGGTTTCGATCGCCAGGTCGGTCAAGTCTTCGATGAAGCCCGGATGCACGTTCAGGGCAGGCACGCGGCGGAAATCATGGATCCCCGCTTCTTCAGCAATTTCACGGTACTCCATGTCAATTTCTTCCAGGGTTTCAATGTGTTCTGACACGAAGCTGATGGGCACCACGACCAGGGTCTTCACGCCTTGATCTGCTAGCTCGCGAATCGCATCATCGGTGTAGGGTTGCAACCACTCGATCGGGCCAACCCGGCTTTGGTAGGCCAGGGTATGTTGGTTCGGACGGTTCAGCGTCCGAATGATGCGGGCCACGCAGTCTTCAATTTCCTTTTGGTAGGGGTCGCCTGCTTCGGTGACGTAGCTGACAGGCACCCCGTGGGCGCTGAAAAAGATGTGGGCGCTGTTGGGGTCATCGCAGTGATCGAGTTCCCGCGCGACCAAATCTGCCATGGCTTGCAAATAGCCGGGGCGATCGTACCAAGACTGCACGACCCGGTGGCGGATTTGCTGAAGCTGCTCATCCTTGGCAACGATCCGCTCAATCAGACGGAAGCTAGATCCGCTGGTGCTGATTGAGAACTGCGGATAGAGCGGCAGAATGGCCAGATTTTCAACCCCATCCCGCTTGATTTGGTCGAGGGCCTCTTCCGTGAAGGGGTACCAGTAGCGCATGCCGATGTAAATCTTGGCATCGCGTCCCCGTTGTTGCAGGTTGGCTTGCAGGGCGCGGGCTTGGTCTTCCGTGATGCGCCGCAAGGGCGAGCCACCACCAATTTGCTTGTAGCCTTCCTGGGATTTGGAGGCGCGCAAGGTGGAAATCAGCCAGGCCAAGGGTTTTTGCAGCAGAGGGCTGGGCAACCGAATAATTTCGGGGTCGGAAAACAGGTTAAACAGGAAAGGCCGGACATCTTCGAGTTTTTCTGGCCCACCTAGGTTGAGTAATAAGACTCCGTCTCGACTCATAACCGCTTCCCGTTTCCGTTGCTGGTTTTCTTTTTCAGATTCTTAACTGATATTAACAATATCTTGAGATTTTCGCTGGCACGCTGCGATCGAGGGGAGCAAGTATTTGCAGATTTTTGCAATTAGCTGTGCTGCGAGACGATCGCAATGGGCCGAAACGAACCCTCAAAGGCTCCGAGGCGGTGCTTTCATTAGAAGCAGTCGGCTCAGGCTATTGTCAATAATGTTTTAAGGATTCCTTGTGGCTACGATTTTACGGGATTTGAGCTATCGCTACCAGTGGCTTTACGACAATATTTCGCGAGTAGCGGCCTTGGCGGTGGGGGGCGAGCAACGGTTTCGCGAGTTGCCCCTCGGGGGAATTGACTGGCAACCGGAACTGCGGGTGTTGGATCTGTGCTGTGGCTGGGGCCAATCGACGGCGTTGCTGGTGGCGCGATCGAGCCAAGTAACGGGGCTGGATGCTTCTCCCAAGTCCCTAGCCCGGGCGCGATCGAATGTGCCCCAAGCGACCTACGTGGAAGCCTTTGCTGAATCCATGCCCTTGGCCGATCGCAGTTTTGACGTGGTACACAGCAGTGCGGCGATGCACGAGATGGAGCCAGTGCAATTGCGCCAAATTTTGCAGGAGGCCTATCGGGTGCTGGCGATCGGCGGCACTCTCACGCTGGTGGATTTTCATGGGCCGACCAATCCGCTGCTGTGGCCGGGGGTGGCGGTCTTTTTTTGGTTGTTTGAAACGGAAACGGCTTGGGCCTTTGTCCAAACGGATTTGATCGGACTGCTGGAGTCGATCGGCTTTGGGGAAATTGTGCGTGAACTCCATGCGGGCGGATCGGTGCAGGTGGTGCGGGCGCGCCGGTTGGGGTAGCTGATCCCTCAACAAAATCCCTCAACAAAATCCCTCAACAAAATCCCTCAACAAAATCCCTCAGCAAAATTCCTCAGCAAAAACTATCCCCACACCGATCGCGTCGGTATGGGGATGGTTCGGGTACGGTTAGGGCGCGATCGCCTCTGGGGTGGTTTAGAGCCTAAATGGCGAAATCCAACCTCGCAGGAAGTAGAACACGCTTTGTAGATATTCGGTCACAACCTTGGTGCTAATGGTCAAGCCTTCCGAGCTGGGTACTAGGTCAGGAATTGAGAAGTAACGCCAAGGCAGCGGGGTGATGTCGGGGGCATCGTAGGGCAGCGTGTAGAAGTCCGAGGGCGAGGGCACGACCCGGAACCCAACGGCCTCGAAGGCCAAGGTCGATCGCCGCATTTCGATCGCCGAGGTGACAAGGGCCACGCGCGCCCCTTGGGGGTTGCCGCCAAACTCATCCCGTACATCGAGGGCACTGTTGCGGACGTTCACCACTTCCCGCTTGTTGGCCACCTCGCTGCGGGGGATGATGATCGCACTGGCAGGCACGCCCATTTCCTGAAGCAAAATGCTGATGTCGGAGGATTCCGCCGCTCGGCAGCGGTTGTTCGTCGTTCCGTCGGGGTTGCGGCAATCACTGCTGGCCGGTCGCCAGTAGGCATTCAGCTCGGGGCGGAATCCGGCGCTGACGATGATTCGGTTAGCCCGACCCGATCGATAGAGCTGGGCGGCCAGCGTGATTCGATCGCCACTTTCGGTCAGTTCGATCCGCTGCTGACCAATGCCCGCCACGCGCGTGGTGCCATTGCCCATCAGGACGATCGCCTCCACCGCATTGCGATCGCCATTGCCCACCATTTGCACCGCCTCGCGCTCAAGCTGCCCCGCTAGCAGGAAGCTAATCGCAGGCGTGCTAAACAGCAGCAGCACCGTAAAGGCCCAGGCCGTAATGCCGTTGGTGGCAAACTTGCCGGGCCCGTCGCGCAGCACCCACCGAGACAGCAGCAACAGGGACAGCCCCAGCGGCGTAATCAACAGGGAGAGCAGGCTGCCGATCGACTCCGACGTGCGCCCGTCGGGGTTCATGAAGGCGATCGTCAGCAGCGCGCAGATCGTCACAATCCCCAAACCGGTGTAGTACGGCACCGGAATGGCTTTGACCTGGAATAGGAGATACCAGATCAACCAGCCGATAAACAGCCAAATTAAGATAAATGTCAGCGTCTCAAACATTCCAAATCACCCGCATCGGCGATCGACCCTATCGGTTAGTTTTAACCGCAAGTTTTAGGGCAATGGTAGAGGAATTTTGCAGCTTTGAGACTAGAAGGCTAACCCCCGGCTGATTTGGGGCGATCGCCTGGGGATGATTTTGCCCAGGCCGTTGCAAAGATTTTTCAAAGATTTCTCAGGGATTGACCAAGGCTGGCCGGAGCAACTGCATCCGGTGACTCGCGGATCAATCCCTGTCGTCATCAGGGTTGAGGGGCGATCGGCGCTGTTGTGATGATTGGGCCAGCCCGGGCCCCCTGGACTGGGGGCGATCGCGGTTCTACCAGCCGGCTAGCCGCTCGATCAGGCTTTGCACCAAACTTTGGAGATGAGTCAATTCCTGGAGGCGCGGGTCAACATCCGGTGACAAGGTGGCTCGGGCTTGCATTTCTGCCAATTTTTTCTGTAACTGGCGGGTCAGGTCGATCGCATCGTGGCCCAACTTGGCCAACTGCTGGCGCTGGTGAAACTTCAGGGCCGCACCGCGCAACACCTGCAAGGTAGCTTCTTCGCCCAAGCGGCCAGGCGCAATCCGCAATCGCAACAGCAACAATTCATTCCGGTAGGTGCGCTCAATTTCTATCTGACGAGCCTTGCCCACGGGCGGCAACAGGGGCAAATCGGCCAGCAGCTTGAGTTCATCGATCGCCCCTTGAAAGGTGGAGGGCTTGAGGGGGTCGAGGGCCGCTTGCAGAATGCCATCACGGCTACAGAGAATGCGCGCCCGATCGCGCTCGGGCCGATCAAAATACAGCCGGCCAATACCGCCCTCGATCGCCCGCTGCAATAGTTCCTGAATCAAGGCCCTGGGTGGCAAATCGCCCAGCTCCGACAGGGGGCGATCGGCATAGCGCGTTTGCAGCACGAGGGCTTGGGGATGCAGAACTCCGTAGTCGAGGGGTGAGACCACCGTGGGCTGAATCCAAGCGGCCTCAATTTCTGCCGCATTAACCCGACTGACCGGCCGTTTTTTGCTTGTGGGTTGTTCTAGGGCCCTGACCAAATCCTGCTCAAGTTGGGCCAGCGCGGCGGGCAACTCGTGGCTGGCTGCTTCGGTCAAGGCTGCCAGCATTTCGGGCGGCGGTGCAATGGTCATGGCTCCCAAATCGCTGACGGGGTCTGGGTCGATTTCGCCGGTCTGATCCGCAGGCTGCTTGCGATCGCCCCAAATCACCGCCTCGATCGCCCGGCGATGGGACTCGGAAGCCGCTGGCTCGTTCGTGGTCGGTTCTGGGGTTCGATCGGCAGTGAAGGCAGATGCAACGGGGTGTTCAGTCAGCGTATCCATGGGGCTGGGCGGAGAAGAATCCGATCGCAAAGGAAGAAGCGTAGGCGACGGAGATTGAGGCTCCAATACCTCACCTTTCGAGGTGATTAAGGGGGAATCGGGATGGCGATCGCAGCTCCCCGGACTCCCCGGACTGGAGCGATCTGCATGGGTGGCCGGCTCGGCCGGGGCCGCAGACAGGACAGCAGGCATGGCGCGATCGGAGAGGGGAACCATGACAGTGGGTGACTGGTCGGTTTCTAGCCCGCTGCTGGCTGGATCTGCGTCCGTTGCCAGGGCGGCTGGCTGCTGATCGCTGGCCCGGGCCATGTTCGGATCATTACCATCATCAGCAGCAGCATGGGCCGGATTGGGAATATGGGCCAGATGGGAGTCGATCGAAACAGTCCCATCCCTCGAATTTTGCTCTGGTGTTGTGGGGCTGGAGTCTTCAGAGGTCGCCACCTCCATCCAGTCGCTATACTCAATCACCGGCGGTGCGATTACCGTGCCATCTAAACCATCTAAACCATCCAAGCCATCCAAGCCATGCAGGGGGTCATCTACCCATTGGGTCCCATCACCAGCCGCCAAATCCGCCAAAAAATCGGTATCGGGGGCTTCTGGGTCAGGCTCCCGCATCGACGCAGACGGCAGGCGAACCATGCTTGAAGGGTGGGCCGAGCCAGTATGCCTGGGATGGTTGGGCGGTGGGTTGCTAGCGGTGATCGGCCGCGGCTGTCTGCGATCGATTGGCCCCACGTGGCCAGCCGCTTTGAGTTGGCGATCATAGTTCAAGAACGCCGATAACAACTGTTGCTGAACGGCCACGGGCACTAGCACTTGCGCCACTTGATAGCTCAGGTGCGCCAGCAATTTTTCGACATAGGCTAGTCCCTCGGAGTTCAGCTCAGCGACCCCTAAACGAATCTGATCGCCATCCAAGTCAAGGGGCAGCACTTGGTGATACAAGCACACCTCAAAGGGCAGCACGCGATCGATTAGGGCAAAGACCTGCTCCGGATTGAGCGAGGTGGTTTCGGGTAGCGGCTCTCGTGCGGACACTGGCGGCGCTCGGCTCCAGGAATAGGGCTTAGGGGCGATTGACAACTCGGTTGTAACCCTGACGGTGGCGATAGAAGAATGCGCCATCAACGCCACATCGCTTCCCGGCCATTTCAGTGAGAAATGGGTAGAAACAGCGGTGGCGTAGAACTTTTAGACATATTTTTAGACACAGAAGACCACACCCATATGATTTCAATTTTCAAGGATGCTTGGCTCAAATTGCGGTGGAATTATGTCGATCCCAGCCACTTTTTGGGAAGTGCGATCGCGGTTGGATTGTGGTGGCGGGGCGATCGATGGTCATCGACAGTGGTCATCGACAGTCATCAATAGCCATTTAGTGATGATTGAATGACGATCGGGATGGGACAGGCTGATGCAACACCTGGCGATGATTGGAAATGACTGACAACCACAGGCAATCGGTATTGCCTGAGATTCTTGGGGATGTGGTGCAGGCTGTTGCTTCCCGATCGCCGGACGAGCGATGGATGGGTGGGGTTCCGAGCACGGTGATCGATTGGCGCTCTTGTTAGCCATCCATTCGTCGCCCAAGCCAGCATGACCGTGAAACCCACAATTGCTTCTTGTCATGAGATAAGCCGTCAGAAGACTTGCAATGACAAGCTTAGACTGACTTATTTCTGATCATATCTTAGTCAATCCCTTGCTCAATCATTGAGTAACAAATAACACTTTCATGGGGTGAAACCAACGGGCCTTGGCTGGGGCGATCATCGGGAACCCTAGCCCTGTTCTGGCCCGTAGATGAGGCCCGGCTCTGAAGTCTTCTTTACGTTTTGGCTGGGAATTGGGCAGCACTCGCTACGGTAAAAGCAGCCTGGGGGCTAATCAACGGTTTCACGCATCCTGGGGACAGTGCCATGCTGGACATGTTGGA
This sequence comes from Oscillatoriales cyanobacterium, assembly GCA_004292515.1. GTDB lineage: Bacteria > Cyanobacteriota > Cyanobacteriia > CACIAM-69d > CACIAM-69d > CACIAM-69d. The sequence continues at coordinate 24,418 of RDXB01000067.1, read as the reverse complement.
TCTGGGGGTGACGATCGAGAAGGCGGCCTATGGGGCTGAACTGGAGCGGTTGGCTTTGCAACTGCGATCGCTCCAGGCGGACTGTCGAGCGGCCAAGCTGCCCACGATCGTGGTGTTGGAAGGTTGGGCGGCGGCTGGCAAAGGGACGATCGTCAAGCACCTGCGCGATTCCCTCGATCCTCGGGGCTTTCAGGTGCACCCAATTTTTCCACCGGAACCTCACGAGCGGGGCTATCCCTGGTTGCGGCGGTTTTGGCTGCGGTTGCCGCCGGCCGGCACGATCGCCCTGTTCTACCACAGTTGGTACACGCGGCTGCTGGAAGATCGGCTGTTCGATCGCCTCTCTGATAGCCAGTTTCCAGAGGCGGCGCGGGAAGTGAATGCCTTTGAGCGGCAGTTGGTAGACAATGGGGCGGCGATCGCCAAGTTTTTTATCCATCTGAGCCGCGACGAACTCAAAAAACGTCTCAAGAACTATCAAGCCGACCCATTCCAAGCTTGGCGCGTGCGATCGGAAGATTGGCAACAGGCCAAGCACTATAAGCAATATCGCAACCTGGCGGAATCGATGTTAGCCGCCACCAGCACGGGTGCGGCTCCCTGGACATTGGTGGCGGGCAACTGTCGGCGCTGGGCCACGATCCAAGTCCTGAGCGAAACGATCGCCGCCATTGTGCAAGCGCTCGATCGCCGGCCCACCCAGTCCAGCCCACCGCCAGCCTTGCCACCCCAAACAGAACTCCATCCCGGTGAGCCTAATTTATTAGGGCGGGTGGATCTGAGCCAGTCCCTCTCGCGCAAAAAGTATGAGCGCCGCCTGAGCGAGCAACAGGCCCGCTTGCGATCGCTCCAATTAAAAATTCACCAGCAGCAACTTCCCGTGTTGGTGTTGTTTGAGGGCTGGGACGCGGCGGGCAAAGGCGGGGCCATTTCCCGGCTGACGGGCATTCTTGATCCGCGCAGCTACAATGTCCAAGCCTTTGCAGCCCCCACCGACGAGGAGCGATCGCACCACTACCTCTGGCGGTTTTGGCGCTGGTTGCCGGCCGCAGGGAAAATTGGCATTTTCGATCGCTCTTGGTATGGCCGCGTGATGGTGGAGCGGATTGAGGGCTTTGCTACCGAAGCCGAGTGGCGGCGCGCCTATGCGGAAATTAACGAGTTTGAAAGTCAACTAGTGTCTGGTGGCACGGTGCTGGTGAAGCTGTGGTTGCACATCAGTCCTGAAGAGCAATTACGCCGCTTTCAAGAGCGCCAAGAAAACCCCTTTAAGCAATACAAGTTGACCGAGGAAGATTGGCGCAATCGCGATCGCTGGCCCCTCTACAACGTCGCAGTGAACCAGATGATCCAACGCACCCACACGCCGATCGCCCCTTGGACAGTGATTGCGGCCGAAGACAAGCTCTGGGCGCGGGTGGCGGTGGTGACGGCAGTGGCCGAGGCGATCGAACGGCGTTTGAGCAGTCGTCGCATCAGTTCCTAGGCTGGGCCTTGTTTTGGCAACTGCAAACAAGACTGCTGCGGAACTAGTGTGGAACCAGTGCCAAAATCTTCACCAAAGTTGATAAAAATTGATCATCAACCCAGAATTGTTGAACATCCAGGAGTTCTGACCCTTCAAAAAATCAAGCAACCTCAAGACACAACGGCCTGAGTTGAGATGGGCAAATAGTTCACCAGCAACATTTTTCAGAGTTTTTTCAGAGTTGGTTAGAATTTCTGAGCAACAGGGATCAAAAACTGTAGCGATCGAGCAAAGTCCGCCTACAATACTGAGAGAAACTGTTGCGAAACGTTGCATTTTGTAAGCAATTGTACCTAGCCTAGGAGCAACGGCTAAACCCAGTGGTTAGCCAGTAGCCCGCAGTCATTGCCCATCGCTCGATCGCAACCCCCTCGATCGCAATCGATCGTGCTCCACACCCCTGAGTTCGTTGCAGTTGCAACAGCTCGCCCGCTACCGCTCACCTGACTGAGGAAGACTATGCCGATCGGTCCCCTGAAGAATCTGTTTGGCCCCAAACAAGACAACTTCTTCCTAGAAATCAGCGACGAAGGCTCCAGCACCCCGGCAGCCCCCGCTTCCCCGGCCCCGGCTGCTCCCCCGGCCCCAGTTGCTCCCCCGGCCCCGGTTGCCAGCGCACCAGCCACCCCGGCTCCCGCAGCCCCTGCTAAGGCCGCCAAAACTAGCATCAAAGCAGCCAAGGCCGAAGCCGCCAAAGCAGCAGCGGCTAAGCCTGTGGTGTTGCCCAAGCCCGCCCCGGCCGCCCCGACCCTGCCCCCAGAAACGGCCTTTGCTTCTAAGTTCATGCCCACCAAGACGACCCGCCGCCGACCCGGCCCCAGCCTCAGTCCCTTTATGGATATGGCGCGTGGCATGGGTCGCTAAGGGACGATCGCGCGGCCACAGACTGATCCAAGGGCTGTGATCCAGTGTCGGTAAACTTAACCGATCGCGCGATCCATCAATAGCATCAGCCCCACCATCAGCCCCCATACTGGTTGTGACGCTGGTTTCAAGAAACGACTTAAAGACTATTCCATCTATCTTGCAGGAAGCGATCCCGATCGCCTCCTGCATTTATTTTGTTGGTGGGGGTTTAGCCAGCCTTGGCCCTGCTAGGTCAGCTCAAGGGCAACCTGTTGATTAACCTTTCAGGATGTGGCAACTCGATCGCCAGGGGTCACAAATCGGCCACCACCACACGATTTCGCCCAGCATTTTTAGCGCGGTATAGCGCTTCATCTGCCCGCTCAAACAGTTCCAAATAGCTTTCCTTAAAGCATGTCTGAGCAGTATCTTGCGGCCCGAACCAAGCCCCAACAGTCATAGCAAGCAAGTCGCTTAAGCCCTCTACCTACATTGACCAATGGGGCGTGTAGGGTATTAATTTCGGCTTTGTTAGACATCCTCGCGGCTGGTCTTGTCTGGTATCGGATCGTTAAACTCTGTTGCATTCTCGTCATACAAACCGAGGCTCCGCCAGCCCCTCTAAACCCCCGTGATAGGATGACATCCAACTTTGAACACCCACAGCGCCGTTAGTTTCAGTGTTCGTTTCAGTTCCGGCAACTTGTTCGCTGCTGAAATTAGCCCCTGATAGTGCCTTACCTGGTGTTTTCCCCGGACTTCTCAGCGTCCCTCAATTTGCACCAGACCGCTCGGACTCGACTGAAAACCCGTTTCGAGCCTCGCGCTTCTTGAACAAAACGGACTTTTCGGTGCGATCGGCTGTCTCGCAAACCGCAGGCGATGGTGAAGCCCCAGCCACACACGTCATTAGGAGAAGCTGTTCGTGTTAAGGGTTGCTGTTGTTGGCGGTGGGCCAGCTGGTTCCTCGGCCGCGGAAACGCTCGCTAAAGCTGGAATCGAAACCTATTTGTTCGAGCGCAAACTGGACAACGCCAAGCCCTGCGGCGGCGCAATTCCGTTGTGCATGGTCGATGAGTTTGATCTGCCCCCTGAGATCATCGATCGGCGCGTAACTAAGATGAAGATGATCTCGCCTTCTAATATTGAGGTCAACATCGGTTCCACGCTGAAGTCGGAAGAGTATATCGGGATGTGCCGTCGTGAGGTCATGGATGGCTTCATGCGCGAGCGGGCAGCCAAACTGGGTGCCACGCTGATTAACGGCACGGTGCACAAGCTGGAAATCCCCGGCAACGACAAGGATCCCTACACGCTGCACTACGCTGACCATTCCGATGGGTCTGTGGTGGGTACGGCTAAAACCCTGCAAGTGGATTTGGTGATTGGGGCGGATGGGGCCAACTCGCGGATTGCGAAGGCGATCGATGCGGGTGACTATAACTATGCGATCGCCTTCCAAGAGCGCATCCGGTTGCCCGAAGACAAGATGAATTACTACGAAGATTTGGCGGAAATGTACGTCGGTGACGACGTTTCGCCGGACTTCTACGCTTGGGTGTTCCCTAAGTATGACCACGTGGCTGTGGGTACGGGTACGATGCGGGTGAACCAATCCCGGATCAAGGAACTGCAAGCGGGTATTCGGGCCCGAGCGGCCAAACGCCTTGAAGGTGGCAAGATTATCAAGGTGGAAGCGCACCCGATTCCCGAACATCCCCGCCCTCGCCGGGTGGTGGGTCGTGTGGCCTTGGTGGGTGACGCAGCCGGTACGGTGACTAAGTCCTCGGGCGAAGGGATTTACTTTGCGGCCAAGTCGGCGCGGATGTGTGCTGAGGCGATCGTGGAGTTTTCCCAAAAGGGCCAGCGGATTCCGACCGAAGGCGACCTGAAGCAATATCTGAAGCGCTGGGACAAGCAGTACGGCACGACCTATTTGGTGCTGGACTTGCTGCAACGGGTGTTCTATCGCTCGGATGCTACGCGCGAGGCGTTTGTGGAAATGTGCGAAGACATCGATGTGCAAAAGCTGACTTTTGATAGCTACCTGTACAAGACTGTTGTGCCGGCGAATCCGTTGACGCAACTGAAGATCACGGCGAAGACAATTGGTAGTCTGTTGCGCGGTAACGCTCTGGCTCCCTAGGGGCTGATTCGTCTGGTCTGTAGGTCACAAGGATCGCCGCGATCGCCCCACAACTGAATCTGAGCTGGATTCGCGGATGACTCTGCGATCGCATCACCCCTCTGTCCCAAATGGGCCTTGGAGGGGTGTTTTTTGGCATTTTTTTAGGTGTTTTTGGGGAGCTGCTGCTAGCTGCCGTCCGTTCAGCCAGTGACCTGGGCAACTGCCTGGAGCAAACGCTGGTTTTCGGCGGGATGACGCACCGCCACTCGCAAGAAGCGATCGCCCAGTTCTGGAAAACTCAAGCAGTCTCGGATTAGCACCCGATCGCTCCGCAAGAGGTGCTGTTGGAGTTGGTCGCTCGGGAGTGCCGTTTGGACTAACAAATAGTTGGCCGCACTGGCAAAAGGCCGCAAACCCGATCGCGCTGCCAAGCCCGCAGCCAGTTCTGAGCGTGCTGTTGCTAGCCAGTTCCAGGTTTGCTCTGCGAAGGTCTGATCCTGCAAACAGGCGATCGCTGCCACCACGGCCAAACTGTTGACCGACCAAGGATCGCGCCACTGTTGCCAGCGCCGCAGCTGATCGGGCTGGGCGATCGCATAGCCCAACCGCAGCCCCGGCATGGCGTAGAATTTGGTGAGCGATCGAATGACGATTAGGTTAGGACATTGCGACACTAAGGCGATCGCGCTGGGCTGATGCTCGGGGCGCAAAAAATCCATAAATGCTTCGTCAATCACCACCCAGCCAAAGCGATCGCACAGGGGCTGCAAGGTGTCAAGATCCCAAAGCTGACCCGTCGGATTGTGGGGATTGTTCAGCAGTAGTCCGTATTGCTGGCAATCTTGATCGAGCCAGTCTGACCAATCCCAGACCCAAGGTTCCACCGGGGCGATCGGCAGCACCCGGGCCCCCGCCGCCCGCAACGCCCGCCAATAGTCGGCAAAGGCCGGTACCGGCAAGACCACAGCCGCCGCCGCCGCTAAGTCCCGTGCCGCCCAAGTCAACAATTCGGCTGCGCCATTACCGGGCAGAATCCAGTTGGGGTCGAGGTTGTGATGCAGGGCCAGAGCTGATCGCAGCTCCCCATAGTTTGGATCGGGATAGGCTCCCAACTGAGGGATTGCGGCTTGGATCGCGGCGATCGCCCCCGGTGGCAGCCCAAAGGGATTAATACTGGCCGAAAAATCTAGCAACTCAGCCGGAGTACATTGGGCGATCGCCGCTGCCCAGGCCAAATTGCCTCCGTGGGTCGGGCGCGCTTGATGATCGGTCATGGAGTGAATCTGGGTTAATCGCTGGGGCGAGATCTATTGCGGGTTATTAGCGGGCTATTGCCGGTTGGGGCAGCAGCTAGCCCAAAATTGCTGCCATGATCGCTTCGGCCCCATAGCGCACCGGATCGGTACAGGGCCGGCCCGTTTCATTCGCTACCCGATCGCACTCAGCCCTGGCCACTTCCTCAGATAAGCCTGCAGTGTTGAGAGCGATCGCCGCCACCGAAGCCGCCGGATAAGTGCCCCCCGCCCGGGCGATCGCCTCATAGAGCGCCACCACCTCCGGCAAAGGCGGAATCGGGCAATGGGGCAAGTCTCGTAAGTGGGTTTGCCCCGCGCGATGCACCAGCACTAAGTGTGTGGGTTGAGATCCCCGCATCAAGGGCAATGTGGCCGTTGAGCCAGGATGGAGCAGGGAGCCTTGGCCCTCCACCACAATCAAATCGCAGGGGCGATCGGCCGCCCGCAGCACTGCCTGTTCCACAGCCCCTGCCGCAAAATCCACCCGCACCGCATCCAGCGGCACACCCACCCCCGCAATCATCAACCCCGCCTGGCCCGTGCCCACAAATACTGCTCGGTAGCCCTGACGATCGGCCGCGCGACACAATTCAAGGCTAGTGGACATCTTGCCGATCGCCATGTCCGTGCCCACTGCCAACACCCGCCTGACCGCCAGTTTTTGTGCTAACCCCGACCCGATCGCCAGGCCCGTCGGCTCCACCCGCACATCCCAAATCCACTGGCCCGGTTGCAAGAGCGATCGCCAGTCTGGATCTTGGGCTAAGGGCTGATGCAAGCCATTCACTAGCGACAGGCCCGATCGCAAGGCCCCTTGTAGTTCCGATCGCCATTCCGGCGGCAAGGCCCCACCCGACGGCGCAATCCCAATCAGCACCGTATCGGCCCCCAGCGCGATCGCCTCCGCCACCGTGGCCACAATCGGCAGCGATCGATCAATCCCCGTGATGGCCCGCAGCGATTCCCCCGCCGAGTCCTGATCGATCGCTGCCACCACCGCCGCCTTGCTGTAGCGCAAAAAGGCCAGCCCCGTTTTGCCACGCGGGCCGCGAATTCCCCCGTGCAGCAAAACCGCCACCCGTCGTTCTTGCAGACGAGGACTCAAAAATGCCATCGCATCTTGGCTCATGGTTAGTTTATGGTGGGTTCACGCTGGGTTTGCAACCAGGCGATTTATGGCTCACGTTCAATCCAGGGCACAGTGCGCAGCCACTCCCACACGCCGGTATGTCGCCGCTGGGTGGCGCTGCGACTATGTTCAGTCACCGCCGCTTTCAAATCATCTGGCGTAAATTCGTAGCCCAATGTGCCAGCCAGGGCCGCAAATTCTGCGGGATTGTGGACGTTTTGGAATTGTTCGCGCAGCGATTCACTCCGAGCAGCTGCAATTAAAAACTGGTCAGCGTTTTCAATTGACATAACGATTGACTCCAACTGCCTGCCAGCTTTTAAGAGTTATGTATGTTTCAGGGAGATTGGCTAAACCCCTTACTGACACTATACTTTGCTGACTTGGGGCGATCGCCGAAGCCTCCAAATCGATTAAGACTTGCTCGATTCAGCTTGGGGCCAAACTCCAGATCCGGCGCTGCGATCGCGGTTGTAGTAAAACAACTAGCCTAATGAGCTGGCTTGTGGCTAGTAGGTTGGGTTGGACTATGCAAAACCCAACGCGATCCGTATAAGCCTTGCTGCTGTTGAATTTTGCCCTTTAATGTAACCTACTCGCATCACTCTTGACACTTGACTTCTCAGCCAACGATTTAATCTGGCTGCGCTAACAGATCTTGTCAGAATCGGTGCTTGTCTCCTTGTTGAGTAGCCCGCGAGCAGCACCCTCAGCCAGCTCAACCCGATCGCAGATCAAGCGCGAATCAAGGACACATCAAGTCAAGGACACATCAAGGTTTCCCGAGCCTGTAGGGTGGGCAATGCCCACCGACTAACAACAGCCTGTAGCCTGTAGGGTGGGCAATGTCCACCGACTAAAAGCTTCATCGCATCTGCGATCTGATGTACCAATCGTTTGAGGTAGACGCTGCACCAAGTCAACGACACATCAAGTTAAGGACACATCAGGGTTTCCCGAGTTTCGCGTCCCGTTTGGGAATTGGTTCCCTCGGCGATCGCGCAGAGCTTGTCCTGGGTATCCGATCGCAAAATCACATCGGTAAAGTCCGCCCCCGTGATCTTGATCCCCACAATGTTGATGCTGGCAGCAAAAGCGCCCTCTAGCACCGCATCACTGAAATCCGCATTCACTAGCCGCGCCGAATCGAGGGTAGCTGCTCGCAAGTTTGCCCCTTGGAAATTAGTGCCTTCTAAATTGGCCGCAAAGAAGCGCACACCGGTCAAATCGGAGCTATGAAAATCCGCATCCCGCAAATTCGCCTTGGTGAAGTCATCGTCACGCAGGTCTTGGTTGGCAAAGTCCGCACCAACCAGCGAAAACCGATTGTAGTTTTCCGCCAGGGTTGGGCGATTGATCGCCCCCCACGCCAGCACCACCAACAACAGGGCGATCGCCCATTGCCGAAAACGAGCTGCAAATCCGAGCGTTTCTTCGTTTCTATTGCGCAATCCCATCACCAATCCACCACTCCGCAAGACTCAGGCATTAGCACTTGAGCAATGATTTTAGAGGTTATAGCCCATCAACAACGCCCATCGACAACGTTGCATCGCTCATCCCTTCAGAGGGTTCATGATCAGGGTCAAGGTCTTGATCCTCATCGGCCACATCCTCAGCATCCAGCGCCACCAACACCACCGTGATGTTGTCTCGGCCGCCACGATCTTTGGCAGACTGCACCAATTGATCAGAAATCTCGCTTAAGTTTGTCGCTGATCGTAACTGGGACAGGTGATGAATCAGCTCCCCGTCTGACAACTCTTCCGTCAGTCCATCACTACAGAGCAATAGGCGATCGCCCGATTGCAAATTCAATCGATAGATTTCCACCAACTCCAAATCGCGCCGCCCCAAGCATTGCATCAGCACATGTCGCCAAGGGTGCGTCCGAGCCTGTTCGAGGCTCAAGTCTCCTGCTTCCACGGCCCGTGCCACCCAGGTGTGGTCTCGGGTCAGTTGTTGCAGTTGCCCATCCCGCGACTGGTATAGCCGCGAGTCGCCCACATGGGCCCGCCACCACTCCCCCGATCGATAGAGCACCAGCACGATCGTCGTGCCCATTTCCGCCCGTTCGGGGTGGCGCTCTTGGTCATCGAGGATGGCTTCGTTGGCTTTGTGAATAGCTATTTTGAGCAACTCATCGGATGGCTGATCGGAGTCCCAGTGATTTAAAATAACCTCACTTAAAACCTCCGTGGCAATTCGGCTCGCCTCTTGACCGCCCGCGTGGCCGCCCATGCCGTCGGCCACAATAAACAACCGACCATCCGGATCGACAAACAAATTATCTTGGTTGACGCTTCGCAGCATTCCGCGATCGGTCAATCCCGAGGATCGGCAGTTCATGGGCAAACTAGACAGGTGTTATGACTTGATCGAGCGTCATCGTGAAGAGGGTTGCGACCGGCAAGCGTGCTGGGGCAGGGGCGATCGGGCCTGATTGACCAACCAATTAACCAACCAATTAACCGACCAATTGACCGATCAACAGCCCTTCCAGCTTTTGCCTAAATTTAGTCAACCAATGGGGGAGATGACCCCTCAACCAACATCGTGGCTGATCGTTGCAACTTTAGAACATCTTCTCATAGCGATCCATGCGCCGCAGGAGTCGTATGAGGGCAATTCCTGGGATCAGCCCGATTCCCCCCGGAATCAGCGCAAACCACCCATAGCCAGTCCCAATCAAGATAGAACTGCACAGGGCAAAACTCCCCGTCAGGATCGAGTAGTTGGTGGCCACCTGGGCATTGCTCAACCGCCGCAAGACGCGATCGGTTTCCGTCGCGCGCACCCGCAACCGCAAATCACCGCGATCGAGCTTTTCGATCGTGTCATCAATGCGTCGCGGCAATCCCAGCGCCGTTGATCCCATCTGGGCCGCTTGACGACTCAACTCGCCCAGCAAATCGCCCGCCACTTCCGGTTGATTTCCGTTCATTAGTTGCATCGCGTAGGGTTTAGCGACCTCCATAAAATTAAACTCGGGATCTAGCCCCTTGCCTACCCCTTCCAAGGTAGAAAACGCCCGCATCACGAAGGTAAAGGTAGCTGGAAACCGGAAGGGCTGACCGTAGGCAATTTCGTATAGGTCGTCGCTAATCGTACTCACGGACTGGTTCTCAAAGGGCTTGTCCATGAAGTTATCCAACATATATTGGATCGATCGGCGCACAGGCCCCGTGTCTCCCGTCGGTTGCAGCGCCCCCAAGGCAATCAGCGAATTCATCACCCGCTCGCCGTTCTTTTGGGCAATGCCAAAGAAGGTTTCCATCAGGCCCGATCGCACGTTGGTCTCGATTTGGCCCATCATGCCAAAGTCGTAGAAAATCAACGCCCCATCAGGACTCACGGCCAAGTTACCCGGGTGTGGGTCAGCATGGAAAAAGCCCCCTTCTAGCAACTGCTCCAGATAGGCTCTGGCCCCCAGTTCCGCTAGATTGGTGCGATCGAGTCCGGCCGCCTCCAACGCTTCGTAGTGGCTGATTTTGATGCCAGGGATATATTCCAGCACGATCGTTCTGGGTGAACAATAGCGCCAAAACACCCGAGGGACTCGCACCCAGTCCGCATGGCGAAAATTGCGCCGGAATCGATCGGCGTTGCGCCCCTCGTTCAGGTAATCAATTTCCTGGTAGAGAATCCGGCAGCATTCTTCATAGATGCCCAGCCAGTCGCGGCCGGGGCCCCAACGGGGGTGGCTTTGGAAATAGCGTGCGATCCCCTTCAGGATTGCCAGGTCGATTTGAAAGAGCTTTTTTAAACCCGGGCGCTGGACTTTCACCACCACCACTTCGCCCGATCGCAAATGGGCCTTGTGAACTTGGCCCAGGCTGGCCGCCGCCAAAGGAATCGGATCAAAACTTTGGAACAGCTCCTGCACCGACTTGCCCAAGTCTTGGCGAACAATACGTTCTACTTGGTCATAGCCAAAGGCCGGGACGCGGTCTTGCAGCTTCGACAGCTCCTCAACGTATTCCACCGGGAACAGGTCGGCGCGTGTTGAAAAAAGCTGACCGACTTTGATGAAGGTCGGCCCCAGTTGCAGGAGGGTGTCACGCACCCACACAGCCTGTTTACGGCGGCGGGCCTTTTGTTTCGCCTCAGTCATGCCGCCGCGATAGCTCCAGGGCTTGGTATCAATCCATAGCCACAGCAACCACAGGGTGACAAATGTCCAAATATCTATGAAGCGGCGGGGGCGTGAATACCGCTCGCGGTTCCATCGGTAAGCTTTGCTGTCGTACGTTTTCACCCTCGACTCCGTGCGGTGCGTCTCGACTCTAGCTTGGGTTGGTTTCGCTTCGGTATTGCTTGATTTCGGATCTGAGGCGGGCGATTTCCGCGCGCAGATCGTCGAGTTCGGCTTGCACGTCGCTGCCTGTGGGGCTGCCCGTGGTGCTCGATCGCCCCTGGGTGGCGGCGGCTTCGGCTTGGCGAGCGCGATCGAGCGCATCATCGACAAACTGACGGAGGTTTTCGCGTTGCTCGGCATCAAATTTGCCGAGTTCGCTCAACCAATCGGTGGCTGTCCGTTCGATTTGTTCGTTGAGAACTTCGGCGATCGCTCTACCAACGAAAAAGGCATGAATCAGCGGGTTGCTCATGAAACTCGCGGTGGCAATGTTGGTAATGCTAAAGGGTCAACGGGCGGATTCAAAAGGCGCTTATTTTGCGGGGCGCGGCGACCGCTCAGCATTATAACGCGCTGGTTTGATGCGGGCCGGGGGATCGCAGGCGAGATCTCCTATGGATTGTTGGGACTGGTTGAGTTGGTTGCCGAGCCGCCTCCGCTATTGTTGCTGCCGCCACTGCTGCCGCCACTGGACTCACTGCCACTGCTGCCGCCACTGGACTCACTGCCACTGCTGGGATTGTTGCTGCGGTTGGCTCCGGGGCTGCTGTTGCGGCCGCTGTTGCTGGGGCCACTGTTGCCGGTTGATCGGCGCTCGGGGGTGGCTGCCGGCCGTTCGGGGGCGGGGGCTTCACTGCTGGCCGGTCGTTCGGGGGCCGGTCGCCGCTCGGGGGTCGATCGCCCCTCGGATTCAGGGGGGGTGCTGCCACCGCTGGGCGATCGATCACTGCTGGGCAATCGATCCGTCAAGGGTGTGGGCGCATCGGGGCTAGCCGTCGCATCAGGTTGTGCGCGATTGGGATCGGCCGCTTCGGGCGGGGGGGCGAGATCGCCGGGAGCGGTGGATTGCTCCGGTGATGGCTTGACGGATGGCGACGCGATCGGGGAGGGTTTGACGGGCCGCTCAACCGTTGTGGTGGGATGGTTGCGAATCGCGGCTGCGCTGTCACCTTGGGGATGGCGGCGAATCTGCTGCAACACAAGGTCGGGAATGCTGGGGTCAGAGGGATCTAGCTCTTGCTCGGCGGTTTTGGAAACCGGCCAACCCTCGCGGGGGGGAAAGGACTGCTCACCTCCCAACCAGTTAGCGATCGGGGGCGGGGTGACTCGAATCCCAAAGATATTGACTTCGCCGGAGCGGACCCAGGCAACGGAGCCGGCACCGAGGGTCGAAGCGAAGGTTGCGGTCACCAAAAAGAGGGGCGCAATCCAGCGACTTCGTTGGGGTTGGGGGGGGGAAGGATTCAAGGGAAACCTCTGAGCAAGAGAGGGCAGTAGACAGAAGCGATCGAGTCCAGCCTACAAGGGTGTTGGCGGCTCCACCGGGTCATGCGGGGTGTGGGGAGATCAGGAAGGCGAGTCGAGTGGAAGTCGAAGCGAGGTTGGCACGGGCGATCGCCCCTCAAGGGGTCAGACCGACGGAGCGAGGGCCAAGCCAGTTGCTCTTGGGTGGGTGCTCTGATTCTTCAGAATAAGTCAAGAGTTTTTCGTTCGTAAAGATTTGCAATTTTTGCATTTTTTGCGGTTGGCCGATCGCCTGCCGCCGCGCTGCGAGGATGTCTCAAGAGTTCTTTTGGCCCGAACTCAGCACCAGTAGTCGTGGCAGCAAGGGGCTTAAGCCCCTTGTTTCCGTCGATCGATGGGGCATCCAGAGGATCAATTTTGGCTTTGCAGATATCCGCTAAGACCGATCGGGAGTCGGTGGCGAGAGGGGGTAATGAGCTTGTACCCAAGCGATCGCTGTTGTTCGATCGCCCACCTGATCATCCAAAACCGCTTGGCGCAGCGCCCCCAGCATTTCCCGAAACTGCTTGCCCGGCCGGTAGCCTAGTTGCTGTAAATCCCGGCCATCAAGGGGCGATCGCAACTGGCTCAGGTGGGTGAGATAGCGCCACAGACAACGACGCAGGGGACGATCGCTGCGGCTGGCCACCAATACAAGGAGTGAGCGATCGTGGGGGTCTAGGGCTTGGGCAATCTGGCTGGGGGTTGGTGTTCCGGCCAGGGCGATCGGTAACTGCTGCTCTAGCTCAACCAACGCTCCCAGACGCTGCAAACTGGCTTCGGGGAGTTGCAGGCGCTGACCCACGGCTCGGCGATCGACTGGGGGCAAGTTGGCTAGGAGGGCTTCTAGTTGGAGTTCCCACCGCTGACTGGTGATATTGCCGCCCGCTGGTGCGGCCGTTAGGGGCTGACCCAAGCGAGCGACCCAACGCAGTTGCGATCGGAGCGATCGACTCCAGCGCAGGTCGGGGTGAATGCAAGCCAAGGCCCCGAGTCGATCGAGCAGTGCCAAGGCCGGTAACCAATAGGCCGTTTGCAAGATGTATTTCAACTCGGCTTTTAGGCGAGTTTCCAGGGCTGGGCGGCGGCGATCGGTGGGGGCGATCGGTAACTGGGCCATGGCGTAACGGATATAGCGTTCTGTTTGGGGTTCGATCGCAAAGCCCAGCTTGACCGCAAACCGCACCGCCCGATAAATCCGCGTCGGATCTTCAATAAAACTGTTGGCATGGAGCACGCGCACTTGTCGATCGCCCAAGTCCATCAAGCCCCCAAAAAAGTCCAGCAGCTCCCCTGGGTTCGGTTCCGTCAGCCGCGCTGCCAGGGCATTGATCGTAAAGTCACGGCGATAGAGATCCTGTTGAATCGAGCTGGCTTCTACCTCCGGGTTGGCGGCGGGGTAGGGATAAAACTCCGTGCGGGCGGTGGCAATGTCCACCCACAGAGAATCAAACAGCGGGTCTTTGTGCCACAGCAGGGCCGCCGTTTGGAATTGCCCATGCACTTGCAGCCGCGCCGCCGGATAGTCCGTTGCTAAGGCCCGGGCCAGGGCCACGGCGGCCCCATCTCCCTCGCCCGATCTCGCCTGATGACACCCATCCACCACCAAATCAATATCGGACAAGCTCAGGGATGTTTGGGCTTCATCGAGCAGTAAATCTCGCACACCCCCGCCCACCAGATAAAGTTGCCAGCCTTGGTCTTGGGCCAGGGCCGCTGCCCGATCGAGCAGGCGGCGCAGGGGGGGAGTCAGGCGCGAGAGCAGGGGACAGAAGTTGCCCCCCAAGTCCGTGAGCTGCCCGAGCTGATCGACTGTGGCCGCCGCCGTCGTTATGCCAGTTGTGCCAGTTGTGCCGGTTATGCCAGTTGTGCCGGTGCGATCGCGATGGAACCGGCGCAGCACATCAGTACGGGTCACAATCCCCACCAGTTGCCCCTGATTCAACACCGGCAGGCGACCGATATCGTAAGTCACCATCAGGGACTCAATTGTGCTGAGGGGTGTATCGGGGGCGATCGTCCGTAAACGAGAAGTCATGTAGCCCTTCACTGGAGCATGATCGAAGCCGTGGTGGAGGGCAATATCCAAATCACGCCGGGACACAATCCCCACCAGTTGCCCGGCGCGATCGACCACCGACAGGCCCGAATGGCCGTAGCGCAGCAAAATGCGCTGGGCCTCGGCGATCGAGGTGTCCGGGCGAATCGTGCGGACGGGCGAGGACATCAAATCCGCCGCTGTTGGGGGCTGGGGAATTTGCTGCTGAAAAGCCGTCATCAGGGATTGCAGACAGCCGATCGCCCGATCGCGCCCAATCGCCCGATCGCTCGTATCTGCCCAATGCACCGTTCCCGCTGCGGCCTGGGCGTGGCCCCCACCCCAAGGAGCCAGCAATTGTCCCCAGTTGGGCCCCGTCAGGCGCGATCGCCCCACCAAGGACAGGCGCAAACCACCGCTGCCATCCTTGGGGCCGTAGAGCGTACCCAACAACAACCCATCAATCCCGATTGTATCCACCAGCCGCGAAGCCACCGTTGACAGCCCCGGCACATAGCGATCGGCTTCGAGCAACACCCAAGTTAGCCGTTGACCGCCGATGTCCTGGGTTTGGGCGGGATGATTATGGACTTGATCGATCGCCTCCGCCAGCAACCGTTGCAGCAAGGGCGACAAACTCGGATCGAGATAGGTGGCGATCGCCGCCACACTCGCCCCCTGGGCCATCAACCAAGCCAGGGCCGCCGCATCCCGCGCCGTCGCTGTTTCATAGGTCAGCGAGCCGCAGTCCACATGAATCCCCAGGGCCATCACCGTGGCCTCCGCCGCCCTTAGGGGTGGATGCAAGTCCGCCCGTTGTAGTTCTTCAACAATCAGCGTGGTCGTTGCGCCCACTGGCTCAACTCGTCGGTTGGTCGCCGGAATGTCACAGCCAGCCCCCAAATGGTGGTCGTAGAGCGTCACCTGCTGAATCTGGGGCAGGGCCAGCCAGTCCGCGAGTTTCCCAAGTCGATCGCGCTGCTGAGTGTCTACCACCACCAGCGATCGCAGATGGTTGGGATTCACCGATCGGCGCTCAATGATTGGATATTCATCGCGATGGAGCGCCAAAAACGCTTGCACCCCCGGATGGGCCCCGCCCGCCAGCACAATTTTGGTGCCTGGATGCAGTCGCGCCCAGCCCACCGCCGCGCCCAGTGCATCAAAATCGACCGTGATGTGGCACAACACCAAATCCATAGCGAAACCAAATCCATCTCAAACAAGGTGGCTTTGGGGAGATGGCGTTTTGATAGAATAGCTGCGTTCGGGCGCTCGCTCGACGGTCAGACCCGAGCGCTGTGTTGGAAAAAACGGAAAACTGTTATGACGATCGCCTTTCAATTCGTTCTTTTTGCATTGGTCGCCATGTCGCTGGTGTTGATCGTAGGCGTGCCGGTCGCCTATGCCCTGCCCCAGAGCTGGGATCGCTCGAAGCCGCTGCTGTGGCTGGGTTCTGGCGTTTGGTTTGCCCTGGTGATTGCGGTGGCCGTGTTGAACTTCTTTGTGGCCTAGGCCCGATCGCAACCACTGCTAGACCCCAGGATTGGCGGCTAACCAGCCCAGTTTGGAGCCAGCCGAGCCTGGAGCCGACCAAGTCTGGAGTTCAAGATGGGGGCGATCGCTTGCCCCTCATTCATTTTTAGGCGCTTGTTTGGTGTTTGTTTAGTGTTTCTGCCAGCCCGGTCTGAGGGCTTTCGAGTGCAACATGGCTGTTTTTGAAGGAAGTTTCGATCGGTCTGGGTCGCAACGGTTTGCGATCGTCATTGGGCGCTTCAACGACCTGATCACCACCAAACTGCTGGCCGGTTGCCAAGACTGCCTCAAGCGCCACGGGGTCGATGTGGATCCCCAAGGTCGCCAAGTCGATTACGTTTGGGTGCCTGGTAGTTTTGAAATTCCAACGGTGGCGCGGCAACTAGCCCTCAGCCAGCGCTACGACGCGGTGATTTGTCTGGGGGCAGTGATCCGGGGTCAAACGCCACACTTCGACTACGTTTGCGCGGAAGTGTCGAAGGGAATTGCCGCCGCCAGCTTCCAAACGGGCGTGCCTGTGGTGTTTGGCATTGTCACCACCGACACCATGCAACAGGCCCTCGAACGGGCCGGCATTAAGAGCAATTTGGGCTGGAACTACGCCATGAGCGCCCTCGAAATGGCCAGCCTGATGGAGCAGGTGAAGGCGATCGCCCCCGGTGCTGATGGGCCGCTGGCCCTAGGTGCACTGCCGCCCACCCTGGCCGAAGCTTAGGGACAGGGACCGCGATCGAACCGGCGGCTGTTCCACTCATTCACAATGCCAAAGCGAGCGCGAGTGCTGGAACCGGAAATGGTGGCCCGGCCCAGGGACACATGGCTAATCTGGCTGTTGTCGCCACTCACCGGCACCAGCGGCACGACTTCCACGCAGACAAAAAATTCCCGGGGATAGTCTCCTACCAAAAGCCGGGATTCCCCTGGATAGATCCCGATCGCATTGGCGAGCAAATCGCTGCCTGGGTCATTGCGCCGCAGCTTAATCACAAACCGACGAATGAACGTGGCCTGGCTACGGTTTTCCACAACCAGCGAGATCGGCGGCTGGCGATCGCCCGCTGCTGCCGGTGAACCATCGGCGGGGCGACTGGTTGGCCCATTATTGGGTAACTGAGCCTGCACCGAACTAGCAGCGAGCATCAACCCAAAGGCGATCGCCCCTAGTCTGCCCACCCGAGCGTCCATTGTGCTCAACCGCACAAACCGCTGCTGAACCGATTGTTGTTGCGTCATGGTTTGAGTTGCGTCATGGCTTGCATCATTCAGGTGATGAGTTATTTTTCAGGATGATCACTCAGTTCATCATCTGCCAAAGCATCAATCTCAGAAAAATCAATATTGCTATAAAGATCACTCAATTGCATCGTCACCTCAACCGTTTTGAGTTGCAGGATTGATTCTGGGCGATGGTATTCGATAAAGCGCCATTCACAGTCATCGAGCTTGGTGAAATGCTCAACTCGCATGGCGTATTGATCAATTAATAAATATTCCTGAAGACTGGGAACTGTGCGATAGGCGGCAAACTTTTCGCCCCCATCATAATTGCGGGTCGATTTTGACAAGACTTCGGCAATCAATAGGGGATTCATCACCGTATCCCTACGCCCCGCTTGCAGTTCGATCGGCTTGGGCAACACCATCACATCGGGATAGGTATAGATTCGCCGCTCAGGAATCCACAGCCGCTGATCCGTATGAAAGATTTCATAGGGACGATTCAGCAGTGCAAAGAGTAGGCGTGCGTAGAACAATCCACTAATGCGATTGTGTTGGGGGGTTCCGCCAGTCATGGGGATGATGACTCCATCATGGTACTCATGACGCTGTTCGCTCTTGACTTCCCGATCGAGATAGGCTTCGGGGCTATAGGTTTCAGGGCTGTGGGGTTGCTTGTCCAGTTGGGCAATCATGGCCAAAGTCTCCGCACTGGGGGTAACTGGGGCAAGCTGGCGTGGGAAACCGCCCCATGACTTTCCATCCTATCGTTTCGGTCTTGGTCGCGCCGCCGCCCGTCGCGATCGAACGCTAGGATAAAGAGCGCCGTTGCTTGTTTGCTGGCGTTTGTCGCTGTTGTTGCCCCTATGGCCAAGTCTGCTGCTGCCCGTCCGAATCCCGATCGCCAGCCTCCTTTGTCCGTGCCGCTGCTGGGGCAGAGTGAAACGATTCGAGTGCGTGGTGCAAGGCAAAACAACTTGCAGAACCTCGATTTAGAGCTACCTCGCAATCAATTGATTGTGTTTACGGGGGTGTCGGGATCGGGCAAGTCGTCGCTGGCCTTTGACACGATTTTTGCGGAGGGGCAGCGGCGTTATGTGGAGTCCCTGAGTGCCTACGCGCGGCAGTTTTTGGGCCAGGTGGACAAGCCTGATGTGGATGCGATCGAGGGCCTGAGTCCGGCGATTTCGATCGACCAAAAATCCACCAGCCACAACCCCCGATCGACCGTGGGCACGGTGACGGAAATCTACGACTATTTGCGGTTGCTCTACGGGCGGGCGGGTGAACCCCATTGTCCGATTTGCGATCGCGGCATTGCGCCCCAAGCGATCGATCAAATGTGCGATCGGGTGATGGAACTGCCCGATCGCACACGGTTTCAAATTTTGGCTCCGGTGGTGCGGGGCAAAAAAGGCACGCACAAAAAATTATTATCCAGCTTGGTTTCTGAAGGCTTTGCCCGGGTGCGAATTGATGGGGAAGTGCGCGAACTGAGCGACGCGATCGACCTAGATAAAAATAAATTTCACGACATCGAAATCGTCGTCGATCGCCTGATTAAAAAAGACGGTATTCAAGAACGGCTGGTTGACTCTTTACAAACCTGCCTTAAACATGCCGGTGGCGTGGCTGTGGTGGATGTTTTGCCAGAATCATCTACGGCTGGAGATGATCCTAATTTGAAGCAGGAATCAGCACCGCAACCTCTTGTTTTTTCGGAGAATTTTGCTTGTCCTGAACATGGCGCGGTAATGGAAGAACTATCGCCGCGCCTGTTCTCGTTCAACTCACCCTATGGAGCCTGTCCGGCTTGCCACGGGTTGGGATTTTTGCGAGCTTTTTCACCAGAACTCGTGATTCCTGATCCAAAGTTGCCGGTTTATGCGGCCGTTGCCCCTTGGTCAGACAAAGATAGTACCTACTATTTATCGTTGCTGCACAGTGTGGGTCAGGCCTTTGGGTTTGAAATCCAAACCCCCTGGAATCAACTTTCTCCAGAACAGCAACAAATCCTACTCCACGGTACTGATCAATCGATTTGGATTGAAACGGATTCTCGCTTCCGCGATCGCCAGGGTTATCACCGCAAATATGAGGGAATCTTGCCGATTCTCGATCGGCAATATCGTGAATCAACTTCTGAGCAATATAAACAGAAACTCGAACAATATTTAGTCAACCAAGCCTGTGAAGTTTGTCATGGTCAACGGCTGAAACCGGAAGCCTTGGCCGTGCGCTTGGGCCCCCATCGAATTGTGGATTTAACCAGTGTTTCGGTGCGGGAAGCGCTGGTGTTGGTGCAACAGTTGACGGGCAGTGTGGATGGGCGATCGCTCCTCTCGGAACGGCAACAGGCGATCGGGGCCTTGGCGCTCAAGGAAATCGAATCGCGTCTGAAATTCCTGATCGATGTGGGTTTGGATTACCTGACGCTCGATCGCTCTGCTGCCACTCTGTCTGGTGGGGAAGCCCAGCGAATTCGCCTGGCCACCCAAATCGGTGCGGGGCTGACTGGTGTGCTCTATGTGCTCGATGAACCCAGCATCGGCCTACACCAGCGGGATAACGATCGCCTGTTGGCCACCCTGGTGCGGCTGCGGGATTTGGGCAACACGTTGATTGTGGTGGAGCATGACGAAGACACAATCCGCGCCGCCGATCACTTGGTGGACATCGGGCCGGGCGCTGGCATTCATGGCGGCCGTGTGGTTGCCCAAGGCAACTTGCCCAGTCTCTTGGCGGCCGAAGAATCGCTGACGGGGGCTTACCTATCGGGGCGATCGCAAATTGGCACACCGGCCGAGCGGCGATCGGGCAATGGCCTCAGCCTAAAGATTATTGATGCCCATCGCAATAACCTACAGCGAGTGAGCGTTGAGATCCCCCTGGGCAAATTTGTCTGTGTGACCGGGGTTTCTGGCTCCGGCAAATCTACCCTTGTCAATGAGCTGCTGTTGCCCGCGCTCTATCACCACCTGGGTCACAAGATTCCGTTTCCCGCCGAAGTGACCGAGATTCGCGGGCTGCACCACATCGACAAGGCGATCGCGATCGACCAGTCCCCGATCGGCCGCACACCGCGATCGAACCCCGCCACCTATACCGGCGCGTTCGACATCATCCGCGACGTATTCACCCAAACGATCGAAGCCAAAGCGCGGGGCTACAAAGCCGGTCAATTTTCCTTCAATGTCAAGGGCGGCCGCTGCGAAGCCTGTGGCGGCCAGGGCGTGAATACGATCGAAATGAACTTCCTGCCCGATGTCTATGTGCAATGCGAAGTCTGCAAGGGCAAGCGCTACAACCGGGAAACGCTGCAGGTGAAATATAAGGGCTACTCGATCGCCGACGTGCTGGAAATGACGATCGACGAAGCCCTCGAAGTCTTCCAAAATGTGCCGAAAGCCGTCAGCCGTTTGCAAACCCTCTCCGATGTGGGCTTGGGCTACATCAAACTGGGTCAACCCGCCCCCACCCTGTCTGGCGGG
The DNA here is from genome assembly GCA_004292515.1 of Oscillatoriales cyanobacterium. Lineage (GTDB taxonomy): Bacteria > Cyanobacteriota > Cyanobacteriia > CACIAM-69d > CACIAM-69d > CACIAM-69d. Next base: position 3,568 of record RDXB01000067.1, on the reverse strand, counting down.
GAAGCCCAGCGCGTCAAACTGGCTACGGAACTGGCTCGCCGCGCCACGGGCAAAACCCTTTATTTGATTGATGAGCCGACCACGGGCCTCTCGTTCTACGATGTCCACAAATTGCTGGATGTGGTGCAACGGTTGGTCGATAAGGGCAACACGGTGCTGGCGATCGAGCACAACTTGGACTTTATCCGGTGCGCCGATTGGGTGATTGATCTGGGGCCCGAGGGGGGCGATCGGGGCGGCCAAATCATCGCCACCGGCACACCCGAACAGGTCGCCGTCAACCCCATTTCCCACACGGGCCGCTATCTGAAACAGGCCCTCGATCGCCACCCACCCCAACCGGCATAACCGGCATAAACAGTCGCGATCGCTGAGAGCTGCCTATGGATTCGGTGTCACCCTCAGAGTTACCAGGGACTACCGATGACCGTGAAGCTGGCCCAATAGTAGGGATGGCTCAAGGAAAAGTTGGCAGACTCCCCTAGCTGGGTCGGTAGGGGAGCCGTCCCACTGGGGAAGACTAACAGCCCATTTTCTGAACGGGTTCCGCCCCGCAGCATCGCTAGTTGAGCACGGCGCAGGGCTTCGGCCTTGATGGGAGCCGATCGCAGAGCATCATAAAAACTCGCCATCAACCCCAAAGTGCCCTCATCACTGACGGACCACAGGCTAGCGAGAACTGACTCGACACCGGTTTCGACCGCTAGCCCCGCAAAACCTAGCTCAGTAGTGTCATCCCCGATCGCCGTGCGGCAAGCACTCAACACCAGCAGTTCCACGGGCGGATCGCTCAAACCGAGTTGGCGCAATTCACTGATGGCTAAGCGGCGATCCCACAGGCGCACAAAGGAATTGCTGGGGGGCCCGGGCCGGAAGTCGGCGTGGGTGGCAAAGTGCAGCACGGGGAATGGATTGGCTCGTCGCTGTCGCTTCAAGTTCTCGAGGTTGAATTCTTCATTCAGGAAGGCTTGGTCGGTGGTGATTAGTCGGTTGATCGTGGCCAGTTCGATCGGCACGGCGGGCAAGGGCGGCATGTCGCTAAACTCCGACACGCCAAAGCTCAGTACCGGGGCTTCGTTGATAGGGGTGAATTGAGTGTCTGTGAGGGCGGCGCTGGGAATCAGTCCGACGCTGTAGCGCTCAATCAAAAACTCCTGGCCGCTATGTAACACCGATACTGGAAGCGATCGCATCCCGCGATCCATGGAGAAGATGATCGTATCAACTTGGTTTTTGACTAAATCCTCGGCGATGGGGCCCACAATCCAGCGATAGAGTTGTTCGGCTGGTTGGCGGTAGCTGTTGGTGAGGTAGGCGACAGAACTGGTGATCGAGTTGCGTAAATCGTTGACTGTATCAGTCACGCGTTGGCCTGAGGCTTCGCGGACGGGGCGATAGATCGGCGGTGCATCGGGCAAGACCAACACCACGTCGAGCTGTTCTGATCGAGCAAAAGTGTAGAGAACAGCAGGCTTCAGACCAGTTTGGTTTTGAAGTTGGGTGAGGTTGGCCTGCAAGCCCGGCAAGTCAACTAACTTGTTACTCAGGACACGGCCTAGGTGATCATTCGTGAGAGTGGTGTAAAGCCGATCGAGTTCGACAATGGCCAGATCAAGGCGATCTCTATCCAAATACCTCATGATTGCTTGCCGGCTTCTGTACTCGCTCTCCGTGATACTTAAGCCGTCATTTTGGGCGGATTTAACTGCCCAGAGCTGGATGATTCGTCCTAGGTCGCCCCAACTAGGTGTGGCGCTAGGAGTTGGGGGCGGGGTTGGCTCAGAACTAGGAGTTGAGGGCGAGGTTGGCTCAGGACTAGGAGTTGGAGGTGGGATTGGCTCAGGACTAGGAGTTGGGGTTGGGGTTGGCTCAGGGCTAGGAGTTGGGGTTGGGGTTGGCTCAGGGCTAGTAATTGGGGTTGGGGTTGGTGGGTTAGGGCTAGGCAGTGGACTTGTGCCAAGCTGGATGCTCCCTTGGTTGAAGGACTCAGAGAATGAGCCGGTAACGACTGCACCGTTGCTAGTGTTGATCCTGCCTGCGATACCGTTGCCGTTGCTGCTAGGAACTTCGCCTACCACGAAGGGGACATTTGGATTCTGATTGCCACCGCCATGTGAGATCGCCACTCTATTGCTGCCATTGCCGCCGCTGGTTGCAATGCTGACCACCTGACCGGTGCGATCGATAAACGTCCCGATCGCCCGGAAAAATCGCGTGGCGGTGATGGCAACAGATCCCCCGATCCCATTTGTGCCACCTTGGGTATTCAGGCTATTGATTTGAATGTCGCCTGTGCCAGTAATGCCGAGGGTCGCGTTGCCGCCGTCCTTGGTGCTGCTGCTAAGGTCGATCGTCCCGAGGGTCATGCCGTTGCCGCTACGGGCTTGCAAGGTGCCGCCCTGGTTGCTGCCCGTGGCGTTGATGTTGCCTGTGGTGAGGGTGCTGAGCTGACTGGTGAGGGTTACGTTACCAGCCGTGTCGCTGGTGCCGTTGGCAGTCAATTCCCCCACGACGATCGATTGCACGGCCGAGAGGGTGATGTTGCCTCCGTTGTTGCCATTGGTGGCGATCGATCCGGTGATGTTGATGCTGTTGCCGTTGCTAGTGACGGTGACATCACCACCGCGACCCACCGTGGCGGCAGTGCTGAGGCTGCCGTTGAGGGCGATCGGGCCGAAGCTGGTAATGTTGATGCCGCCGCCGGAGCCGTTAGAGCTGATTGCTTCTAGGTTGCCGTTGACGGTCACACCAGTACTGCCGTTGAGCGTAATAGCCCCACCCGCTTGGGGGCTACTGGCTTGGATGGCACTGGCCACGATCGCCCCGTTGTTGCTGGTGATAGTCAGGTTGCCGCCCCCACTGGTGAGGGTGCCGGTGGTTAAATTGCCGCCGGCGGTGATGGTGAGGTTGCCGCCTGCGGTGTTGAGGCTGCCCGTGGTGGCGCTGTCAGCCGTCGTGAGGAAGATTGCCCCGCCGCTGGTGGAGACCGGGCCGATCGCCAAGGATTCGCCCGCCTGCAAGGTAAGGCTGCCCCCTCGGGTACTGAGCAGGTCGGTTGTGTCCGCTGCCTGAATATTGCGCCCGGCCTGGAACCGCACCGAACTGCCGTTGCTGGTGGGCAAATCCAGCGCGTTATCGGGTAGGTTTTGCAGCAAAATATCTCGCTGGGCTTCCAAGACGATGCTGGCACTGCTGGACAAGCGTTCGAGGCTGCTTTCCGAAATCGTGAAATCCAATGAAGCGGAGAGCGTATCCACATCCGCGCTCAGAATTTGTCCCTCCGCCTGACCCAAGGGCACACCGGAGGACAACTGCCCGTCTTGGGCACCGGTTGGCGTAGCGGCGATGATGATGTCGCGTGGGTCAAGCAGCAGCGTCCCGATCGCCCCTTGGGAAGCACTCAGATCCGCCGTGCCCCGCACCGCCAAATCCTGTTTACCAGAGACCTCCGCAAAGCCACCATTGCCATCCAAGGGGCCGCCCCGGGCTGCGATCGAGCCGCCAAACCAAGTCAGCCCATCGGCCCAAACCGCAATTCGTCCCCCATCACCAATGCTCGTAGCGTCGG
>RDXB01000066.1 GCA_004292515.1 Oscillatoriales cyanobacterium | reverse complement strand
GCGACTCGACTTCGGTCGTTTCCTTAACCAAGGAGCTGGTCACCAAGGAGCCGTGCATTGCCGAGAACAGCGAGCCACCGAACACACCAGCAACGCCCAGCATGTGGAAGGGGTGCATCAAGATGTTGTGTTCAGCTTGGAACACCAACATGAAGTTGAAGGTGCCCGAGATGCCCAGGGGCATACCGTCGGAGAACGAACCTTGACCGATCGGGTAGATCAGGAAGACGGCGCTAGCAGCAGCCACAGGGGCACTGTAGGCGACGCAGATCCAAGGGCGCATACCGAGACGGTAGCTGAGTTCCCATTCGCGGCCCATGTAGCAGAACACGCCGATCAGGAAGTGGAACACCACCAATTGGTAGGGACCACCGTTGTACAGCCACTCATCCAAGGAAGCAGCTTCCCAGATGGGGTAGAAGTGCAAGCCGATAGCGTTCGACGAAGGGATAACAGCACCAGAGATGATGTTGTTGCCGTACATCAGCGAGCCAGCAACAGGCTCGCGGATACCGTCGATGTCAACAGGGGGAGCCGCGATGAAGGCGACAATGTAGCAGATGGTGGCAGCCAGCAGGGTGGGGATCATCAGAACGCCAAACCAGCCCACATACAGGCGGTTGTTGGTGCTCGTAACCCACTCGCAGAACTGGGTCCACACCGAAGCGCTTTGGCGCTGTTGGAGGGTAGCAGTCATGGTTGGAATAAATGCTTCGTGAATGAATGAGATAAGGCTCGTTGGGCTTCCCGGTTGGGTTGCTTTTCTCGCTTGAAACAAGATTAAGCGACTTATTTAGTTTTGTAAAGGCCTTTTTCCGAAATTTACGAAAGATGAGATTTCCTCAAGGGATTGACAGGACGAGATTACCGATGAAATCTACTCAGCCAGCCTCAGACCAGAGACCGCAAGCCCTTGCTGGGCCGGCAATTGTCACCTACAGTCCCGCCTACACGGTGGTGCCCACGTACGAATGCTTCAATCGCTGCACCTACTGCAATTTCCGACGAGACCCGGGAGCCGATCGCTGGTTGGGTCTGGACTCGGCGGCAACATTACTGCGATCGCTCACCCCTGACGTTACAGATGTTTACGATTCAACTGTTTACGATTCAATGGGTCTGGCGGAGGGCGAGATCGCCCCTCCCCGGCTCTCCCCAAGCAATGGGGGTAGTCGGCTGATCCAGATCCCCATTGAGGTTTTGATCCTCAGCGGTGAAGTTCATCCCCGCAGCCCCCGGCGATCGGCTTGGTTCCATCGGATTGAATCCCTATGCCAGTTGGCCTTGTTGGCGGGCTTTTTGCCTCACACCAATGCTGGGCCACTCGATCGGGCGGAAATGGCGCAACTTGGCCGGCTCAATGTTTCGATGGGGCTGATGTTGGAGCAGTTGTCCCCCGGGTTGCAACAAACGGTGCATCGCCATGCCCCCAGCAAAGATCCCGAGCAGCGACTGGCTCAGTTGCGGCAAGCGGGGGAGTTGCGGATTCCCTTCACCACCGGTCTATTAATCGGCATTGGTGAAACGGCGGCCGATCGCCTCGAAACCCTGCGGGCGATCGCCCAGATCCAGCGCCGCTATGGCCATATCCAAGAAGTGATCATCCAACCCCACAGCCCCGGCAGCCAGCAAGCTTGGGTAGGGGAGCCTTGCACGATCGACACATTAATAGATGTGGTGGCGATCGCGCGGGAGCTGTTGCCGGAGTCGGTGGTGATCCAAGTGCCCCCGAATTTGTTGAATCAGGCTGAGACGATTCAACAGGCGATCGTCTTGGGGGCTAGCGATTTAGGCGGCATTTGCCCGATCGATCATGTCAACCCCGACTATGGTCACCCGAACTTGGCGCAGTTGGCTGACTGGGTGGCAGCGGCGGGCGGGTGTTTGCAAGCGCGCTTACCGATCTATCCGGCCTTTGATGATTGGTTGGTGGAGCCAGTGCGATCGCTTGTGCAGCGGTGGCGCGATTACCTACAACAGCCCGATCACTGCCCACCACCCACAGCCCAGCCGTAGAATGAACCCTGGCGATCCGCCGGCCGGGTGTGTTCAATTGTTGGTACGTTCAGCCATTGCCCCCTGCGAGATCGTCTACCCATTCACCCCTGTTGCCCTATGTGCGCCCTTGAGATTCGCCCCGTTCAGCAACCTGCCGACCTGGAACTATTCCTCGATGTGCCCGCGCGGGTTTACCAGGGCGATCCTCACTGGGTTCCCCCCCTACGCAGCAGCATCGCGCGGCAACTGTCAGCCGAAAATACCTTCCGCACCTATGGCACATTGCAAGCTTTCGTGGCCTTAAATCCAGAACCGGTTGGGCGGATTGTGGCCACGGTCAATCAGCGCTTGGTGGACAAAGAAGGGGAGGCGATCGGGCTGTTTGGCTATTTTGAAACGGTTAATGATCCGGCGGTTTCGGAAGCCTTGTTTGCGACGGCGATCAACTGGCTAAAGCAACAGGGCATGACGAAAATTCGCGGGCCGATCGACCTTTCAACCCACAACAATTGCCTGATGTTAGTGGATGGATTTAACTCACCGCCAATGGTGATGATGCCCTACAACTTGCCCCACTATCCCCAACTGGTGGAGCAGGCGGGATTCAGCAAGGCTAAAGATGCCTATGCCTATGAATATCCCCTCGATCGCCCCTTGCCATCTGAGTTTGAAAAAGCCTACAAAATTGCTGGCAAGTCGGGAGTAACTTTCCGTTCGATCAACACCAAAGGGGAAGCCTTTGAACGGGATGCCGCCATTTTGTATCGGCTCTTTACAGAAGCCTTTGCAGCCAATTGGAGTTCAACACCGCGCACCGAAGCAGAGTTTGTGGAAGAAGCCCGATCGCTCCAGCAGTTGGTCGATCCCGATGTGGTGTTGATTGCGGAAGTGGGGGAGAAAGCCGTGGGCTTTTTTATGGGCTTGCCAGACTACAACATCCCACTCAAACAGGTGAATGGCAAACTCGATTTTTGGGGAACCTTGAAGTTTTTGTGGTATCGCCGCCAGATCGATCGGGGACGAGTGGTGGCCATTTGTGCCCTACCGGAATATCAACGCAAACTCGTGCCCCTAGCACTGATTTATCTGGGTTTATTGGCCTGTCAAAAGAAGGGCAAACCCTACCGAACTTCGGAGTTGGGTTGGGTCTATGAAGACAATTCCCGATCGCGCCGATTGATTGAAGCGGCCGGTGGCAAAATCTACAAAACCTATCGCATCTATGAAAAAGCGATTTAGGGTCTAGAACATGTCATCGAATTCGATCAATTGAGGCTAAAATAGCTGATTTTCTATGCCCCAGTTGTCGTAGCAAGGGGCTTAGGGGCTGTCATCAAATCCCTGAGACCCTGATGCTGCCGTTAGCGGATCGTGAGGGGCAAGGGGCTTAGGGCAGGGGCTTAAGCCCCTTGTTACGACCATTGGGGCATGGGAAATCAACCGTTTCAGCTTGACCCCAGGAAATGACGACAGACCCTAAGCCCCTTGTCTAGGACAGAATCAGGGTTCTGGGAATTTGAGGGCAGGCCCTAGGGATTGGAGATTTCTGGTCTGAAATTCGGGTGTTTAGGAAGTCGATCGATTCGGTTCGCCCCAAATCACCCGTTCTTGTTTGTAAACCACTAGCCCCGGCTTGGCTCCCTTGGGTTTGTAGAGGTGGCGTGGTTCTGTATAAATCACCGGCACTTGGTCGGCTTGGCGGGCACGGCTGTAGCGGGCGGCCAAATCAGCGGCATATTGCAAATCGGCACGATCGGGCACAGCTCCCGGCGGCATTCGCAACAGCAGATGGCTGCCGGGAATTTCCTGGGCATGGAACCACAAATCGTAGGCCGTCGCTAGGCGAAACGAGAGCCGATCATTTTGGGCATTGTTGCGGCCAATCCAAATTTCGTAGCCGCTAGGACTGTTGAACTTACGGAATCCTTCGCCCGGATCACTAGCGGCGCGCCGATAGCCTGGATCATCGAGATAGCGCTCTTGCACCAGTTCATCGCGGATTTCTTCGAGGGCGCTCAGGTCGTCGGGGCCGCTGTAGCGATCGAACTCACTGAGCGCTTCTTCCACCTGTTCTAAATAGGCTAATTCCTCGCGCGCTGCGGTTAATAATGGCTCGATCGCACTGCGAGATCGATCGAGCTTTTGATATTTCTTATAAAGTTGTTGGGCATTTTGCACACCGGTTTTAGCCGGATCGAGAGGAATTTTGACCGGTTCACCCGTTGCAAAATCCCGCAGCTTGATCGCACTCATCCCCGGTTGCCACTCGTGCAAATGGGCCATCAATAAATCGGCGCGCGATCGCATCAAATCTGCATCGGCCGATTGGGCTAGGCGATCGACAAACTCCGCCACTTTCTTGCGGAGTTTATTGGCTAAGTTCGCCACCTTTTGCCGCAATTGTTGCCAGAGGCGCTGGAAGGTTTCTTGATTAAGCCGATCGCCATAGTAGCGATCGAGTAACTGTTGCACTGAATCGGCTGATCGCTGTTCTTGCCAACCCAAAACGCTATAGCCCGCTTCCGTCCAACCCGGTGCAAAATCTCCCGTTTCTAGGGTTTTTAGCCACCGTTGCCAAGCCACGAATAAGCGCTGCTGGGCCGGTTGATCCAAGTCGGGAATCTGGGCCGTTGGCGGCAACTCGGCCGCAACCAACAGCGATCGCACCAAGGGCGAACTCAAGCCCCGATGGGTTTTCAGCAGTTGCTCAGATAGACCGCCGGGAATTAGCGACACCCGCTCCCACCAGCGATCGAAGGGTTCCTCGGGGTTGGGGGTGGCCTCCGTCAGCTTGGGCGGCAAGCTGTAGCGATCGCCCGTTTGAATCGGCCGCACCCGCGACTGTTGGGCGCTGACCTGGTGGGCCGCCGTGACGATCGTGCCATCCGCCGTAGTCAGGATCGCGTTGCTGTACTTGCCCATGATTTCCACGTACAGATGCCACAGGGGCGGGTCGCCCGGCCGCTGGGCAAACTGCAAATCCACCACCCGTTCCCAGGGCGCAACTTCCGCGAAGTTCACCAGGGCCAAGCCCTTGAGCTGGTGCAACAACTGCTGGCTAAAGGTGAACGTGTCGGGTTCCTTGGGAGGCGCGCCGCCCGCCCACAATCGGGCCGCCTGGGGATGCCAGGAAATGCCCAGCCAGCCACGCCGCTCGATCGTCCGCAAGCAGAGATAGACCGTGAAGCGATCGCGCTGAAACACTTGCTCCAGTCGCGCGGGCAGCCAGTCCCGCCGCAATTCCTTTAAACTTGCCACCAACGTGGTGTAATCAACGGGCTGCATACCGACCTACCCACAACCGACAACCGCTGTTTGATTTTGCGCCATTTTGACCCCCACGGCCACCAAATTTCGGATGGTCTTGAGACGACTCGGGAGTGACAATCATGGGCTGCAGCAACTTTTCAATCAGCAACCTGAAGGACAAACTAGGCATCCACCTGATTGAACAAGAATCCCTCTTTTCTAAGGTAACGATTCCTTCGATTCAACCCAGCATTTACCTAGAGCGAGATCTGCAAACTTTTGCGCCGATGGCGGTTCTGATCAACACAGAAAAGGCACGATCAGAATGGATCATTGCGCCAATTTTGGGTGAAGTGAAAGCCGCGATCGATCCGGAAATTGGGTTATTTTCGAGGACGACTTTTACGGTGGATGCAGCTCAAGAATTAGATGGTCAGTGCGACTATTTACTGAGTCTGAATCCTGAGCAGCTTGAAATCACAGCTCCGGCGATCGCGATCGTGGAAGCCAAAAAAGACAATGCGGTTTCGGGCATCGGTCAATGTTTGGCGATGATGTGTGCAGCTTGGCTGTTTAATGAGCGCAAACATCAGCCCTTGCCTTGGGTTTATGGGGTGGTGACTACGGGCACGGATTGGCGATTTTTAAAACTACGCGATCGCGAAGCCTTTGTCGATCGCGATCAGTATTACCTCAAGGAAATCGCTACGATTTTAGGGATTTTTCAATTGATTTTGACCGAAGCCCGATCGAGCCAGGTGGCTACTCAACTCAGTCCGTCTTGAGTCCGCCTGCCGATCCAACCATCATAGACAAGGGGCTGAAGCCCCTTGCTACCTCACGATCATGCCGATCCAAGCGATCGCGCCGATCGCAAGCTCGATCGCCTTCCTAACTAATGGTCGATAATGGTCGAAACCCGCACAAGATCTTGAATTGCCGTGGCTCGTGTCGTTCTGGACAATGTTTACAAAAGCTATCCGCCCCGCGATCGCGCACCCGGTAGCAGTCCAACGGCCGTGTTGCGGCGGATTGGCTTGACGATCGAGGATGGCGAATTTTTGGTGCTGGTGGGGCCCTCCGGCTGCGGCAAAAGCACCCTGCTGCGATCGATTGCCGGCCTAGAAGCAATTACCGGCGGTGAAATTTGGGTGGGCGATCGGCGCGTGGATCAGCTCCCCCCCAAGGCCCGCGACGTGGCCATGGTCTTCCAAAGCTACGCGCTCTATCCACACCTGAGCGTCTATGACAACATCGCTTTTGGGCTGCGGCGGCTGAATCCCCCACCGGCCGAGGGCTGGCGCAAACTAGATCCCTTGGCGGTGGCCCTGACGAGACGGTTGCCCAAGGCCTGGCGCTACGAGTCGGAGCAGGAACGGGCGATCGCCGGCCAAGTCCAGCGGGTGGCGGAACTGCTGCAAATTGACGGACTGCTCGATCGCCTGCCCAAGGAATTGTCCGGCGGTCAAAAACAGCGGGTGGCCCTGGGCCGGGCGATCGCCCGCAATCCCCAGGTGTTTTTGATGGATGAGCCGTTGAGCAACCTGGATGCCAAGCTACGCACCGAAACCCGATCGCAAATTGTGCGACTACAACGCCAACTAAAAACCACCACGGTCTATGTCACCCACGACCAGGTGGAAGCCATGACCATGGGCGATCGCATCGCGGTGCTCAATGGCGGGCAAATTCAACAGATCGCCGCGCCACTGGATCTTTACCGGCAGCCCGCCAACCGGTTTGTGGCGGAGTTTATCGGCTCGCCCACCATGAATTTTTTGCCCGTGTGGGTGAAGCGGCCGGCCCTGCTGACCAATGGCGAATTTCGGATGACCCTGCCGGAAATTTGGGACAAGATTCTCGAAACCTATGATGGGCGCGCCCTTTGGCTGGGGATTCGGCCAGAACACCTGAGCGAGGGCCTACCTGCACCCAAGAATTTGCAAATGCGGGTGTTACAAATCGAAGCCCTCGGCTCGGAAACCTACGCCCTGGTGGAGCCAGTCGATCGCGCCCTGGTTCGCACCCTCGATGACGGCCCAACCAAGGCGCTGCAAGTGCGTTTACCGTCCGATCGGGCCATTGGCCCCGATGATGAGCTGTGGCTATCGATTCCGGGCGATCGCTTCTACCTGTTCGATCCGGCTACGGGCGCGGCTCTATATCCCTAAAACCCTTGCCAGACAAGGGGCTTAAGCCCCTTGCCCCCAGCGATCACATCACGACTGGATCATGACGGGCGATCACCCCTAGTCCGCCACGCGCACCGCTTCCAGGATTTGGGCAAAGTAGAACTGCGACCCAATGAACTCGCGGGTCTTCACTTCAAAGCCGTTGTTCCGCAAGATCCGCACCACATCGCGCACCGGATGCAGATAGGCGCGGGTGGTTTTGCTGGGGCCGGGGAACAGCTCACCGATTTTTTTGAGCAAGACATAGATGCCGCTCTTGGGCGCAAAGCTGAGGATCAGCTTCGACTTAGCGCGACTGGCCAGGTGTCCGATCATTTTTTCGATCTCTTGATCGGGATAGTGAATCAGCACATCCAGACAAATCACCGTGTCGTAGCTGCCCTCGATCGCCTCAAGATCCTGCACTTCAAAGCTGAGGCGATCGCCCAGGTTCAGCTTGGCGGCCCGCTCCTTCGCCTCCCCGATCATTGCTTCAGAAATATCGCTACCCGAGACGATCGCCCCCAACTCCGCCAACGGCACACTCAGGGAACCCACGCCACAGCCCGCATCACAAATCGTTTGGCCCGCCAGGTTGCCCGCCAACTTCAGCCAATAGACCACCATGTCCACCGTCCGTTGGTGGCCCGTGCGAATGTCGCGCTGCACCTTGTTCACGTCGCCGTCGCCATAGATGCGCCGCCAGCGATCGAACCCGGTGGTATTGAAATAGTCTTTGACAATCGCTTTATCGTTGCTGGGGGTGCGGGTGGCGCTGCTCATAGCGGTTTCGATCGATCTCAAAAGTTGGATTGAAGGGGATGGCAACGACAACGCAACACCCGTCGAGGGTGCAGCCCGTGCCGCATTTGCCCATGCCGCATTTGATTATAAAGACCCAGCCGCGATCGCCCAAAAAATCTCCGCGTACCCCCTAGCCCCAACCCGACCCCACAGCGTAAAATTAGACTTTGTCTTTTGTCGTTCACTCGACAGTCGTTACTCGATTCGGTCGCAAAGCCCCCATGATTAAGATTCGCCTGAAGCGCTTTGGCAAAAAACGCGAAGCCAGCTATCGCATTGTGGTGATGCAAAGCACCTCGCGCCGCGACGGCCGCGCCCTGGAAGAGCTGGGTTTCTATAACCCCCGCACGGATGAAACCCGTTTGGAAGTGCCGCGCATCCTGGAGCGTCTGAAGTCCGGTGCACAACCCACGGACACCGTGCGCCACATCTTCGAAAAAGCCAACATCTTTGAGCAACTGAAGGCTGCCAAGGCCTAAGTGCCCGGTGGGTATTGCTGGGTTTGTCGAGATTCCTCTCCCTTCCCGACCACCTAGCTCCTAGCCCAGGACTCTCCGCCCGCTGTTGGTCATTGTTGGTCATTTACTGTTGGTCATTTCACGGGTGACTCTGTTTGGCAAGGGTTTTGGTCAGAACCGGGCGATCGCCCCACAAATCGACCCATCGCCCTCAACCCTTCGCCCATCAGCCCCCGCGTGTTTACGCTTTGATGCTTGATGAACCTTGATGAGCCGGAGTGTAAGCTTGACACCTGCAACTGCCGCCTCGATCGATTACTCAGGCTTGATTCAATACCTAATTGAGCCGCTGCTAGAAACACCCGATGCCCTGCGAATTGACTGCGAGCATACGGGCAATAACGTGTGGCTGCGTGTGGCCTTTGACCCCGACGATCGGGGACGGGTGTTTGGTCGCAGCGGCAAAACGATTCAATCGATTCGCGCTTTGCTGGATTTGGCTGCTCACAATGAAGGTCGAGCGGCATTTCTGGATGTTTACGGCGGCTACAGCCTAGGCGATGGCAGTGGTGATGAAGGCGGCCGGGGCCGAGGCGATCGTGGTGGCGATCGCCGGCGACCCCGCCCCGATCGACCCCATCGAGGACGGTAGCGGTGGCTCCCCTGTCGATCGACCTGGGCAACAGCACCAGCGCCGTCACCTTGGCGGGCCACCGCGAGGAAACCCTCAAGGCCCTGGCAAAACACACGGGCACAACCTTGGTGATGCGCGGCCAAGAGCTGGTGATCACGGGGCCCGAACAGGCGATCGCCCTCTGCCAAAAAGTCGTCAAGTCCCTTGAGATTTATTGGAGTGTTGGGCAGCGGATTGATGAAGCCGATGTGCTGACGGCCAAAAAGGCGATCGAAACCGACCGGCTCGGCGAACTGGCGGATTTGCACCAAGACTCGATCGCCCGCACCCGACGCGGCGACAACATCCGCGCCAAAACCTTCCGCCAACAGCGCTACATCAAAGCGATCCGCAATCATGACCTCGTTTTTTGTACCGGCCCGGCGGGCACGGGCAAAACCTTTCTGGCGGCCCTGATTGCGGTGCAGGCCTTGCTCGCGGGGGAGTTTGAACGGCTGATCCTGACTCGCCCCGCCGTGGAAGCCGGTGAGCGCCTGGGCTTCCTCCCCGGCGATCTGCAACAAAAGATTGATCCGTACCTGCGCCCCCTCTACGACGCACTGTACGAGCTGATCGACCCGGAAAAGGTGGCCAACCTGATGGAGCGGGGGATCGTGGAAGTGGCTCCCTTAGCCTATATGCGCGGTCGTACTCTGAATAATGCCTTTGTGATTTTGGATGAGGCCCAAAACACCACCCCGGCCCAAATGAAAATGGTGTTGACGCGGCTGGGGTTTCGATCGCGCATGGTCGTTACCGGGGACATTACTCAAACCGACTTGCCGGATCATCAAACTTCGGGCATGGCGATCGCCCAGCGCATCCTCAAAAACGTTGAGGGCATCGCTTTTTGTGAACTAACCCGTGCCGACGTTGTGCGTCACCCCCTCGTCCAACGGATCGTCACCGCCTACGAGCGCCATGAATCCGGCCAGTAGGGCATGTGGGAGCACGTCACCTTTGCAACAACAATCTCCTGCTGATCTCCTACGCACCGCAACCGCCACGCGATCGACGACCATCCCCACAAATTCCTTGGGTCGATGATTTCGTAGGGTGTGTGGGCGCACGCGATCGCATCAACGACAATTGCCCGGTCATCTCCCACGCACCGCAACCGCCACGCGATCGACGACCATCCCCACGAGTCCGTTGGGCCGCGACATTGCATCGGTGCGTAGGGCATGAGGGGAGCGTCGGGAATCAAGGGAGCGTTGCCCTACGCACCCTACGATTGATCGAAGAAACGACCGCCCCCGCTGGCCTGGGCCGCTGCGATCGCCTAGCCCTCAGCTTGTGGCCCCAAGGACGCAGTAACTCCCGAGTGACCATCAGGGCAAGACGGGGTGAGAAGTAGTAGGATTACGGTGTAAATTTGCCCCTTCTGGGCGATCGCAATCCCCTTGCCCGGTTGGCAAGCCATTACCGATGTTGTTGTCTCGTCCCGTATGAGTTCTGCCCTTACCGAATTGGCGATCGTTGTGGCCTTGACGGTTGCAAACGGGATTTTCTCAATGTCGGAAATGGCGATCGTCTCGTCGCGCAAAACTCGCCTGCAAAATCGAGCGGAACGGGGCGATCGCTCAGCCCGCGCCGCCCTGGCCCTCGCCGAGTCGCCGAACCAGTTTTTATCGACGATCCAAATTGGCATCACCCTGATCGGCATCCTGACGGGGACTTTCGGGGGGGCGGCCCTGTCCGCAGAGTTGCGGCCGATCCTGGCGGCCGTGCCCCCCTTGGCCCCCATGAGCGGGGCTTTGTCGGTGGTGATCACCGTGGCGGGCATCACCTACCTATCGTTGGTGGTGGGTGAGCTGGTGCCCAAGCGGTTGGCGCTGGGTAATCCAGAACAAATTGCGGCCAATGTGGCCTTGCCGATGCGGTGGCTGTCGCGGATTACAGCCCCGATCGTCTATTTACTGAGCCATTCAACGGATTTGATTGTGCGATCGCTCGGGGCCACGGCTTCAGACGAACCACAAGTCACTGAAGAAGAAATCAAGTTGCTGCTACAACAGGGCACAGAAGCCGGAGCCGTCGAAGAGGCCGAGCAGGAAATTGTGGAGCGGGTGTTGGCGCTGGGCGATCGCCCCGTCAGCTCCGTGATGACCTCCCGGCGGGAAGTGGTGTGGCTAGATTTAGATGCGCCGTTGCACGAGACGATCGAACAGATCATCAATAGCCATCACCAGCGCTTCCCCGTTTGTCGCGACAGTTTGGATGAGGTGGTGGGGTTCATTCAGGTCAATGACCTACTGGCCCAAACCCTGAGAAATCAGACCCTGAATTTAACGGATTGCCTGCGCCAGCCGTTGATTGTGCCCGAAACCACCGGCACGTTGCGGATTTTGGAGATGTTTCGCGAAACGGGGCTGCATATTGCCCTGGTGGTGGATGAATATGGCGTGGTGCAAGGGCTGGTGACGATCAACGATATGCTCGAGGCGATCGTGGGTGATCTCACTAATGTTGATGAAGAAGACACGCCCAAGGTGGTGCAGCGGGAGGATGGTTCTTGGTTGGTGGATGGGATGTTGGCGATCGAACGGATGCGTGACGAACTAGATATGGATGAGCTACCTGGTGAGCGGGAAGGACGCTACCAAACCGTGGCAGGATTCGTGATTGCCTCGTTAGGTCACATCCCCAAGGCGGCGGACACTTTCCGCTGGGGTGGCTTCCGGTTTGAGGTGGTGGATATGGATGGCAACCGGGTAGACAAAATTTTGGTCTCCAAGATTAGTCCTGCACCGTCCTCGCCCCCGGCATCCTAGGAATGCAGTTGGCCTTGGCTGGCCAGCGAGCAACTCCCCGGCAACCCTAGTAGCATCACTGGCTTAAGTTATTGGCTTCACAGGCAGGAATCAAAGGCTAGGTCAGTAGGTTGGGTTGAGGCACGAAACCCAACACCAGCGAAGTTCGCATTGATCATGTTGGGTTTCGCAAGCTCAACCCAATCTACCGGCTACCAGCCCAGCTTATTTCGCTAGTAATGCTATTAGTAAAAGCTGTAGATCCATTGGCTTTCCACGTCTTGGCAGATGGTGGAGGGGCGATCGCTGCCTAGTTTGCAGGATTGGCGATCGAGCTTCATTTGCAAGTGGGCCATGGGGTCGCTACCTTCGCCCACTAGGAATTCCAGGCGTTTTAGGTAGTCCCACTTGGCGATTTGATCCAAAATCTGGGCGATCGCCTCCAGATAGGGGTGACCCGGCTCGCGATACCAACCATTGATCGCTAGGTTGGGTTGATCGAAGCCCAAATGCACCACTAGGCCTGGATTGCCAAACAGGGCCACGGCCACGGGGCGGGCCTCCTCGCGGATCAGCAGGTTTTGGTCTGTGGCTAGTTGACGTAAGGTTTCCAGGCGATGGTAGGCCTCGGTGGTGGTGGGGCGATCGCGCCAATGGAGGGCGATCGTTACCAGATAGGTTTGCAGCAACATATGGCCGAGTTTGCTGGCCTTGGTGCTGAGATAGCGCGTGTTGAAGGAGTTGGCTTCGATCAGCAGGGGTACGCGATCGACCACTTCCAAGCCATAGCCGCGAATCCCAGCGATTTTGCGCGGATTGTTGGTGATTAGCCGCACTTGGTTCACGCCCAAATCGTTGAGCATCTGCGCGCCCACGCCGTAATCACGCAGATCGGCCGGGAAACCCAGTCGCTCATTAGCCTCCACCGTGTCCAGTCCCAAATCTTGCAGGGAATAGGCCTTGAGCTTGTTGATCAGACCAATGCCACGGCCCTCTTGGCGCAGATAAACCACGACTCCTTCGCTCACCTGTTCGATCATTTTCAAGGCTGCGATCAGTTGCGATCGACAGTCACAGCGCAAGGATCCCAGCGCATCGCCCGTCAGACATTCCGAATGCACCCGCACCAGCACGGGGCGATCGCGGAAGGTGGCCGGGTCGCCCTTGACGATCGCCACGTGATCAGACCCATCAATCCCATTCCGATAGCCGTAGATTTCAAACTGGCCAAATTCCGTGGGTAGGTGGGTCACGGTTTCCCGCATCACGAAGCGCTCGTGCTGCAACCGATAGGCAATCAGATCAGCGATCGTGGCGATTTTCAAATCATGATGGCGCGCATAGTCAATCAGCTCCGGCAGCCGGGCCATGGAGCCGTCGGGATTTTGGATTTCGCAGATTGCCCCGGCCGGATAGAGACCCGCCAACCGAGCCAAATCCACCGCCGCTTCCGTGTGGCCCGCCCGTTTCAGCACGCCACCTTCCCGAGCGCGCAACGGAAAAATATGGCCCGGCCGGCGCAAATCTTCGGGCCGGGTGGCCGGGTCGATCGCCACTTGGATCGTCTTCGCTCGATCGTCCGCCGAAATGCCCGTACTCACGCCCAAGGCCGGCGAGGCATCAATGCTGACCGTGAAGGCCGTTTGGTTGCTGTCGGTGTTGTTGGTCACCATCAACGGCAACTCCAGCGCATCGAGCCGATCGCCCGTCATGGCCAAACAAATCAACCCCCGCGCCTCCGTGGCCATGAAGTTAATCGCATCGGCGGTGACAGCCTCAGCGGCGTAAATAATATCCCCTTCGTTTTCGCGGTTTTCGTCATCCACAATCACCACGGGCCGCCCGTCCCGCAACTCCTTGAGGATGACGGGAATCGAATCAAAGGCAAACTCGGAAGCAGTGGGGACGGCAGCTTGGATCATCAGAGGCGGGGCCAGTAACGAGGCGACGAAACAGTGAGGAAAATTGTCGGGTGCAAAATCAGCCGGGGTCTCGGATTGAAGCACCAGCGGAGGTCGATTAGGCTGGCACGGGGGCAACGACAGCGCGGAGCACACAGGGGCCAACGAGCGAGCAACACAATGGCCCCGATCGCCGGAATCCAGCAAGCAGCAATCGATCGACGAATTAGTAACAGTTCTTAATGTCTAGCTCTCATTGTATCGCTTGCGGCAATTTTGCTGGGTATTTTGCTTGGCCCCGTCACCCGAGTTTCGATCGCCCCGGCCGGCCCCAATGCCAGCGGGGGAGGCGCGATCGAACTCGATCGCCCGGAATCTGGATCGACGGGCAATCGGTACTAGAATGCATGGCAACAAGCCGCGCTTGTCCCATGGGCTACCCCTTGGCGACCCGTCTCAGGAGCAACCGCGCCCACCCAATTCGCATCGCAACCACACACAGCGTAGGGAATCACTAGGCATGACGAGCAATCAGGAAAAAGTCCCAGTCGGCATTATTGGCGCGTCGGGCTATGGCGGCGTACAACTGGTGCGGATTTTGCTGGATCACCCCCATGTGGAACTGACCTACCTGGGTGGCGAAGGGAGCGCCGGCCAAAGCTACGGGCAAATTTATCCCCACCTGGCCCATCGAATGCCCCTGAAGGTGGAGCCGATCGACCTGGATGCGATCGCCCAGCGGTGTCGGGTCGTGTTTTTGGGGTTGCCCAATGGGTTGGCCTGTGACTTGGCTCCCCAATTGGTCGATCGCGGTTGCAAAGTCTTGGATCTCTCCGCCGATTATCGGTTTCGGGATCTAAAAACCTACGAAGACTGGTATGGCAAAAGCCGCAGTGACCAGGAAGTGGCGGCGATGGCCGTTTATGGGTTGCCGGAACTGAACCGGGAGGCGATCGCCGAAGCCAACTTGATCGGCTGTCCCGGCTGCTATCCCACCGCCAGTTTGTTGGCCTTGCTGCCCCTGTTGAAACAAGGGATCGTGATTCCCGAAACGGCGATCATTGATGCCAAATCCGGTACGTCCGGCGGCGGTCGCCAAGCCAAAACCAATATGTTGTTGGCAGAAGCGGGCGGCTCCTTCTCGGCCTATGGGGTCGGTCGCCACCGCCACACGCCGGAAATCGAGCAAATTTGCACGGACTTGTCGGGCCATGAAGTGCGGGTGCAGTTTACGCCCCACCTGATCCCCATGCCACGCGGCATTCTTTCGACGGTCTATGCCACCCTGCGCGATCCGGGGCTGGTGCGGGAAGATTTGCTGACGATCTATGGCGCGTTCTATCGCAACAGCCCTTGGGTGAAGGTGTTGCCCAGCGGTGTTTATCCCCAAACCAAGTGGGCCCTGGGCACGAACCTTTGCTACTTGGGCGTGGAAGTTGACCCACGCACCGATCGGGTGATTGTGCTGTCGGCGATCGACAACCTCATGAAGGGTCAGTCGGGCCAGGCGGTGCAATGCATGAACCTGATGTTGGGCTTGGATGAAACCCTAGGCTTACCCCAACTGGCGTTTTATCCCTAAACCGTTATTCCGGGAATTCGCGTCCCCATGCACCTTGCCCACGCAATGCCCGTAGGGTGCATGGGAGTTCGCCCTAATGGTTATGAAGCGATTGATTTGTGCTCCCATGCACCGAAAATTGAGCGCCGCCCAACCGATCAGGAGTTGTCGTAAATGCGTCATGGGTTGCGGTGCATGGGATATGAGGATGCATCGTTGTTGATAGGTGGGCTTGCTCCCATGCACCCTACAGGTACCGCGTCAACGGAGCGGGGCTAACCCAAGAGAGACGGCCATTGAGTGGGGTGCTTACAGTGGCGGCTAGTGGTTTACGGGCATGGGGTTTGTGCCCTACACACCGCTGCAATGGGGCGGTCAAACCGATCGGGAATGTCTAAATGCGGCATCGGTTGTGCGGCATGGGAAACCAGGATGCATCGTCGTTGATCGGTGGGCTTGCTCCTATGCACTCTAGCGGGGCAGCACTAGAAAGCGTAGTTGCGCGATCGACAAGACTTTGTTACATTATTTTACAAATAGGAGTTGGTCGATGAAAGCCAACAGTCGTCTGCCTCACCCTTGGGGCTTTACCGCTACCGCAGAAGTCTGGAATGGTCGCCTCGCGATGTTCGGGATTTTTGCAGCCATGTTCACAGAAGCGCTGTCCCGCCAAGGGGTGCTGCATTTCTGGGGCTTGCGCTAACCGGTGCGCTCAAAGAATTTACCCCTGTGGTAGCGACTGTCGTGATTCGGATACCAGTCTCTCTAGTCTCTAAGGTCTCTAAAGTCAGGTGAGTGGGAGTGCATAACTCCCATTTTTTTTGGCCGTTTGTGGGCCGGTGGCCCAGGCTACCAGCCTGGGCTGGGGGGCTAGTGGGCTACGCAAAATAGGCCTCTTGAATCACCAGATCCTCACCCTCAGTTTGGCAAATTCCACGACAGGGCCTTGTCAATGCCCTCGACGGTGCAGCTCGATCGCCCCAGACCACACACCCATCCACGACAAAGGGGGAGTCAGCCCCGAGGCCGGCTCCCCCTTGATCACTCAAATCGCTCAACCCGAGGGCCGAGCAAAAGAACTTAGTAGAGTTCTTCTTCCTTGTGGGTTTCGATGGTGCAATCCGAGGTGGGGTAAGCGGCGCAGGTCAGCACGTAGCCAGCTTCCATTTGCTCGTCATCCAGGAAGGACTGATCCGACTGATCCACCGAACCGGAGATCACCTTACCAGCACAGGTCGAACAAGCACCGGCGCGGCAGGAGTAGGGCAGATCCAAGCCTGCGTCTTCAGCTGCGTCGAGAATAAATACATCATCAGCGCAATCGATGGTCGTGTCGCCGCTGGGGGTCTTGAGCGTTACCTTGAAAGATGCCATGGTCGTGACTCTTACTCTCGCGTAAAAAACGGGGGCGGATGGGGCTAGCGCAACGAATGCGGTCGGTCTTTGCGACAGCACGCTTTGACGGAATAGGGCGATCGCAGTGGCAGAGTCCCAAGGCGAAGATCGCACCGGGCAGCCAACCAAAAGGGCTAGCTAGTGCCGTCGCAGAGGCAACGCAGACCATCGCGAGTTACGTTGAGGCAACCGAGCAATTTCGCGAATGACCGGAAGTCATCCTGCGAAATTGGGTTTAGCCAACCTCGCCTTTTGATGTTACGAGAAATTTCCAATTGCGCTACGGGTCGGGTTGGGAGAGGGAGAACGTTATTCTTAATCATTTCCTTTAATTTGATTCTAATTACTTATACTTATCGTGTATTTTTCCAAAAATTCAGGGATTTATAGGCAGTATTTCACTAGTACTCAATGGCTGAATCTCTTGACCTACAAAGGATTTCAGTGTTTTATGAAACACTATGGTTCGATTTACAACCCTAGCCAAAGCTTTGTTTAAAAATAAGAAATTTTTATAAAAACCGTGATTCCTTGGGGGCGATCGCTGCCTAGTGTCCCTGGGCGATCGCGATCGGGGAACGCGGCTGGCGGAAACCAAGGGGGTAAGATCGAGATGGCGATGGGGATTCGTGTGGCTGCCGCTGGTTGGCTCGGGCTGCGGCCCGGTTGTCGCCGACTGGAGCGTGTTGAGCGATTCCCCAGTGGCTTGTTGGGTTGATCACCCGGCGGGCGATCGTTTGGCTGTTGCGTGGTTGGGATGCGTGGTCATGGTGTTGGAGACTCCGGTTCGGGTGGGGTTGGTCGGCACGGGCTTTGTGGCAAAGTTGCGGGCCAAGGCTCTTTCCGCAGAAGAGCAGGGAGATTTTCAGGCGGGGAAGTTGGTGGCCGTGGCGGGCCGCACTCCCGAGAAGGTGCAGGCATTTGCGGAGTCTTTTGGGGCGATCGCCTTGGAGTCTTGGCAGGCCCTGGTGAGTCACTCGGATTTGGATCTGGTGATTGTGGCTACCACGAATGCGGAACGGGGTGACATTGTACGGGCAGCGCTGGAAGCTGATAAGCATGTGATCGCGGAATATCCCTTGGCGATCGACCCTAATCAGGCGGCCGATTTGATCGAGCTGGCCCGATCGCGCGATCGCCTATTGCATGTGGAGCATATCGAGCTGTTGGGTGGGGTTCACCAATCCCTGCGAACTTGGTTGCCAAAGGTGGGCGAAGTGATGACTGCTCGCTACAGCACCATTTCGCCCTACC
Source organism: Oscillatoriales cyanobacterium (assembly GCA_004292515.1). Classification (GTDB taxonomy): domain Bacteria; phylum Cyanobacteriota; class Cyanobacteriia; order CACIAM-69d; family CACIAM-69d; genus CACIAM-69d. Next base: position 14,139 of record RDXB01000066.1, on the reverse strand, counting down.
AACCCCTGCCGGGCAAGTGGACTTATAACCGATCGCTATTTGGGTTTCCGTTGGTGGGAGCCCTGTCGCGGTTGCATCGGTTGGTGGATGTGCTGGAGACGGTGCGCCAGGTCAGTGCTGTGGCCCGCTATTGGCCGGCGGAGATGGATGAGTATCAAGCCTGTTGGTGCGAGGCGCGGTTGATTTTTAGCAGCGGGGTGGTGGCCACGGTTCACTATGGCAAGGGCGATCGGTTTCACGGGGCCGAGCGCATCTTGGAGGTGCGGGGCGATCGGGGCACGTTGGTTTACGAGGGCGATCAGGGCCGGTTGATCCAAGGCGATCAAACGGTTCCGCTGGAGGTGGGCGATCGACGCGGTTTGTTTGCGCGCGACACCCATGCGGTGCTGGCCTACTTGCTCAACGGTACGCCCCTATACGTGCGGCCTGAAGACAGTTTGTATACCTTGCGGGTGGCTGATGCGGCGGCACGATCGGCCCAAACGGGTCGCCCGATCGATTTGCTTTAGCCTGTTGGGTGCGATCGCCCGGGACTTGTGCGATCGCGCGGCGCGATCGGGGCTAGGGGTTGAGATCCAGGGTTTGCCAGTCGGCGGCGGTGCGATCGAACCGGGTGCGGGTTTGGGGATTGCCCCGTAGTTCTAACCAATCGACCCAATCGGGATTCAACCACAACACCACAAAGCTGGCCGGCGGGGCGATCGGGTCTGGGGGTGGCGGTGTAAAGGCCGTTGGATCATTGCTACGGGTTGCCCCCGGTTCCGGCCAGGCCCATTGCAGCCGGGCCGGATCGGACAGGTTTTGCCACAGTCGCGATCGCTCGGCTTGGTCGGCCGCATCCCCTGATTCCGCCGTGGCCAGGGTGATCGATCCCGCAATCCGAAACTGTTCGCGACTGTTGGGAAAGTACCAACAAGCTTCGGCGCGGGGATGGGCTTGCAGTTGGGGAATTTTTTCGCTGCGGCGATCGGTGATGATGCAGAGCTGATTGGTGCGATCGCGAAACCCACGAAACACCACCGTCCGAATCGCCGGGCTGCCATCCGATCGCACCGTCGCTAACTGTAAATACCGCGCATAAATCAGCGACCGATTGCGATGCAGCGCCCGAGCTAGGGGCGATCGCCAAGGAGCCAGCGCAATTTCAGTATTCGTCATCTTTGGTTCCATTCAAGGGACGTGGCGAGATCCCAGCCGATCATAGACAAGCACCGTAGACAGGCATTGCAAGCAAGGGCTTGAAACCCCTTGTCCCCAACGATCACGGGTCTAATTGCGGGTCTAACTACAGGTCTAATTGCGGGTTTGGAGCTAGGGTTGCCAGCGGGCGATCGGGGCGATCGAACCGGCCGACAGCAACACCGACCCCATCACCCGTGAGCCATCTAAGCTGTTGCCCACCGCCGAAATCGGGCTGCCCTTGGTGGCATTGAAAATGGCGTAGCGACCATTGCTAGTAATCCGGTTTTCGCCGGGACTAAAGGCCGTGCCCAAGTCCGGTTGGGCCCGATCGATCACGACTAGACCGTCATTGGTGTTCCGCTCGATCGCATTGCGCCGCAGCAGTGGCTGGGCACTGCCAGACACCACCACTCCATCCCGGTTTTGCACCACTTCATTGCCCTCAACCACCGGACTAGCCGTGCCACCGATCGTGATCCCAAAGCCCGTGGACTGGAATCGGTTCTCGCGGATGAGGCCCGAAGCATCCCGGGCGATCGACAGGCCGTTGCCGCCATTGTCTTGGAACCAATTGTTCAGCACCTGCGGAGCCGCCCGCCCAGTCACAAACATGCCGTCCCGGTGGCTACCGCTGAGGGTGTTGTTGCGAATCACAGGTGAGGCTCCGTCGCTTTCCACCCAAATGCCCGTCCCCCGCTGCATCGGGTTGGAAACCGTCACGCCCATCACCGTACCGCCCCCCGTCAGCACGATCGCCACTGATTGCTGGGAAAAGCTGCGGCTGCTGAAGCCCCCGGCCCCACGAATCGTCACACTGCGACCTTGATTGCTCGGATCGCCCACCAGCGTCACCCCATCGGGCACCCGCAACGGGAATCGCTCGCCCGACTCGGCACTATACAGACCCGGAGCCAGCCGCACCGTTGTGCCCGGCGCATCTTGGGCCGCCTCCAGGGCACTGGCGATCGTCCGAAAGGGGCCCTGACCCGCTTGGCCCGCCGCATCATCGCCCGTTTGGGAGTTCACATCCAACAAAGCTCCCGGCCGGGCCGCCTGACTCACCGGGGCGATCGCCGCTGCCCATCCCAATACCACCAAACTCACCCCCCACAACCCAAACCAGCAATGACGCGGAAACTGACCAATGGATGGGCGCATGGGTGGCATCCTGCAAATATTCAAAAGGAGTCGTCAAGAGATGAAGTGAGTAGTGCCCAGTCACGAGCGAATTGGCTGAATTTTAGCGGTTGCCTGGGCGATCGAACCGGCGACTTAGCCGAATGCGGTAGGATGGCATCATCAATTTGTTGCAAATCTGTTACAAAAACCGATCCCCAGCGATCGCCGCTGATTATCTACCCCTTCCCACCCCTCCCATGATTTACAGCAGTCCCCACAGCACCCAATTCGTTCTGGTGATGTTGTTTTTCGCCCTAGCGTTCGGCCAAATTTTCAAGAACATGTTGGAATTTCAGGTCAACCGCTGGTACGAAAATCGCCGCACCCAACCCACGGTGGAATACAAAAAGCCCCAAATGCGCATTGCCTATTCTGGGCTGACCCTGTTTGCTTTTTTGTGCATGGGTGAAAGCTTAAAAGTGCTTGGGTTTTACACATTGCTGGCTTACGGGGTAGCGGCGATCGCCACGATTCCCACGGCGATTTTCCTGTGGCTGCAAATGGGATCAATGTTTGCGCTGATGGTCAAAGGCGGTTCGGCAGCGATCGACATCGAATCCAACTATGGCATGTCATCCGAACAACTCAAGCCCAAAAACTAGCGATTAAATCGCTGGCAGCCAGCACAATTTGAGTTGCTATTTTTCGGCATTTTTGGGGCTTGCATCGATGGTTTTAATCATCAACGCAAGCCCTTTTTATTTTTGTTAGGACTTACGCAAAATCTCAATTGCCCTGATCCCCCGACCCCTTCACCCAACTGGAGCGATCGCCTTACACCGAATTTGAATTGCACTCCCAGTGCCTCGATCGGCTTCATCAACTCTTTGTCACTCCCTCATCGAATCTTTAAATCCAGCGACCGAAACCCGGCCTAGGATCAGAGTTAAGAACTTGCAGCCGGGTGCTAGACCTCTCAGCCACCTCTACAGAATTCGAGAGACATCACAACCATGAAGCCCTTTCAATACATCGCTAGCACCCTGGCCGTCGCACTGGTTCCGGCCCTAATCGCTACCCAGCCCGCCCAAGCCGCCAACCTGGTTCAAAATGGCAGCTTTGAATCGACCCCTGGCACACCGCTGAACGGTGACTGGAGAACCTTCTCCACGATCGAAGGCTGGTCAGCCACTAGCGGCGGCAAAATCGAAGTGCAAGCCGGTGTAGCAGGCAAGGCCTACGACGGTAACAACTTGGTGGAACTCGACAGCCACTACTACGACCCCAGTGCTACAGAACTGGGTCTGTTCCAAGACATCGTCACCAAAGCAGGTCAGCTCTATCGCCTCTCGTTTGCCTACTCTGCTCGTCCCAATATTTCAGAGAACTGGAGGGGCGGCCAAGACCAAAATGCTTTCAAAGTGCTGTTTGGCTCTGAGTTCAGCCAGGTGTTTGATGCCGGTAATGGCGGTGGTCAAACCAACTGGCTCAACAGCGGCTCGCTGTTGGTGAAGGCAGTTTCGGACTTGACTCGCTTGCAGTTCAACTACCTGGGCACCCGTGATACCTACGGTGCTTACATCGACAATGTCAGCCTGACCGCCGTGGCTGCGACCCCCGAGCCGGTGAGTATGCTGGGTCTATTGGCGGTGGGTGCCGGTGTTGGGATTGCTGCCCGCAAGCGCCAGCGCGCCGCTGACTAGGACTGATCGCAGCAACACGCAGCAACGGATAATGTCAGATTAACGTCCGGTCGGGATTAGCCCCGGCCGGTTGGTCTGATCCGTTGGTCTTGCTGTCTTATAGGCCGCCTGAACCAGTGTCACCGCTCGCAGGCTAGAAACTTACGCCACGGATTATCGGGATCGAACAGAAGGTGATGGCCGACTCGGCTCTAGGAACTGCCCCGATCCCGACTTGACATACAACTATTACTTTTGACTGAGGGCGATCGCGCCAACCCAGCAGCGATCGCCCTTTTGCTGCGATGGGGTCGTCACTTTCCATCGGGTAGCCGCTAACAGCAGCTTGCAGATCGCCCTATTGGCGTGCCTGCCCATCGGGGCCGATCGCCCCCGTCCAGACCACCGCCCGCGTATTGGACTGCGAGAGATCCGCATCAATCAGCACCGCCCCGCGCAACACCGAACCACTCAGGTTCGTCCACTGCAACCGTGCCTGGAATAGGTTGGCATCACTCAAATCCGCTTGGCGCAGCGTGGCCCAACTCAAGTTGGTTTCGCGCAAATTGCCCTTGATCAGCTTTGCCGCTGTGAAATCAGCGCCCATCGCCTTGGCCCGGCGCAGATCGCAACTGGACAAATCCGCCGCCAAGAACACCGTGCTGCTCGCGTAAGCCTCCAGCAACATGGCCCCCGTCAGCACCGCGTCCGAAAAATTCGCCTTGGTTAAATTGGCCCGGGTCAGATTGGCGCGCGTAAAGTTTGCTTCCGTAGCCTTGGCATGGTGCAATGTGGCTTCTCGCAAGTTAGCCCCTTCGAGTTTGGCTTCGTGAAGATCCACTTCGCTCAAATTAGACTCCACTAGAATGGCCTCCACCAAGTTGCAGGCCACCAGCTTTGCCGCCCGCATCGAGCAACCCGACAAGTTGGCATGATCGCCAAAATCACAACTGCTCAAGTCTGCTCCGATGCAATTGGCATTGATGAGGTCAGCCCCTCGCAGCACCCCATCACGAAACTTGACTTCCCGCAGGTTAATGCCACGCCACCGTGCGCGCTCGGCCAGCACGCCAACCATGCGCGCCTCACGTAAATTGGCTCCTTGCAAATTTGATTCCGAGAGCTTGGCCCCCGACAAATCTGCCCCCTGCAACGACACGTCAGCGAGTTCTGCACCTCTGAGATCGGCAGCCGATAAATCAACTCGATCGAAATCGCGCTCGCCAGCCGCATAACGCTCGAGCAATTCGCTAACTTCCATGGGAGACCCTCATCGTGCACTTAGTGGCTGCATTGGAAACGCAAATTAGGGGACATGACCAGCACTCTGGCAATCCATGGGTGATCCATCGAGCAAGCCTAGCCAGCCGCCCAGCCCTGGCATCGCGCCCGTTCTTCATTGTCCGTCCTAGACGCGATCGCGGCGATCGGGCTTGGCCCAGAAACCAGGATCTGCACCGCATCAGCGAGACCCGCAGTCAGGGTAGTTCCCTCATTGGTGACTGGAGCGCGTCTAGACCTACTAGTTGTCAGTATCGCTAGATACAGAACGTTATCAGACAAACTTGCTGCAATTGCCTGTGTCTAAGGCAATGCTAAAGGCAAGCGTTCGTCGATCGCTCGATCGCCACCCTGTCCCTCCTCTTGCAGGGCAGCCTCCGGCGACCCCCCGTCTCGAATCTGGCATCGACCCCTTCGATCCCGTTGTTGAGCCTGATCCGCCAATAACAGTTCCTGACGTTGGTTGGATCACTCGGAAGACTCACCGGGTGACTCGGGCGATTGGCTCATCAACTTGAGAGTTACTCTCACCCCCGCTGGCCCATGGAAACTCAATCTCCTTATCAGAGTTATAAGAGATTTCCTCAATCCAGCCTTAACCATCATCCATCAACCCGTTTAGGAACCATCAGTCTATGGCTAGGCTTAAGTTCTCGGGTCGTCGCAGGGGGCGCACAACTCCCCTTGCTGAAGGCACCGATCGCTCCATCGACCAGCTTCTAAACGCCGGCCGATCGTTCTACCGCGCTGTATTTGGCCGCGTTCCCCTTACTTGGCTGGTCTGCGTTCCGCTAGCCGCCATCATCGTCGGCGCTTGGGGCCTCGCAGCCAATGCCGCAGAACCCCTCAAACCCGAGGATGTACAAGGACTGCTGAACATGGCCTGGGTCATGGTCGCTACCATCCTGGTCATCTTCATGAACGCCGGGTTCTGCATGTTGGAAACCGGTTTCTGTCGTCAGAAAAACGCCGTCAACGTTCTAACCAAGAACCTGATCGTATTTGCACTGGCAACCTTGGCCTTTTGGGCATTGGGCTACGGCTTCATGTTTGCCCAAGGCAACAACATCATTGGCACCACGGGCTTCTTCCTGACCGGCGATCCCAAGGCCTACGGCATCGAAGCCACTGGTTTGCCCGTCTCATTGCACTTCATGTTCCAGGTGGCCTTTGCGGGCACGGCGGCAACGATCGTTTCCGGGGCAGTGGCTGAGCGGATCAAGTTTGTAGACTTCTTGATTTTTAGTCTGCTGTTGGTGGGGGTTGCCTACGCGATCACGGGTCGTTGGATCTGGAGCGGCACGGGCGGTTGGCTGTTTAACATGGGCTTCCGTGACTTTGCCGGTTCGACGGCGGTGCACTCCGTGGGTGGCTGGGCAGCGCTGATGGGTGCTGCCATTCTCGGTCCCCGGATGGGCAAGTACGAAAACGGCAAGCCCCGCGCCATTCCGGGCCACAACATGAGCATCGCCACGCTGGGTTGCTTGATCTTGTGGATCGGCTGGTTTGGGTTTAACCCCGGTTCGACCTTGGCGGTGAATGCGGCAGTTCCCTACATTGCGGTGACGACCAACTTGGCCGGCGCAGCGGGTGGTTTGACGGCCACGGCCACATCTTGGTGGTTGTCGGGCAAGCCGGATCTATCGATGGTGATCAACGGCATCTTGGCTGGTTTGGTGGCCGTTACGGCGGGCTGCAACGTGGTGGACTACCCCGGTGCGGTGTTGATCGGTGGGATCGCGGGCATCTTGGTGGTGCTGGCGGTTGGCTTCTTTGACTCGGTGCTAAAAATTGACGACCCGGTAGGTGCGACTTCGGTGCACTTGGTCTGTGGCGTTTGGGGCACGATCGCGGTGGGCCTGTTCAGCATTGGAAAGGATGCGACCGGCGCTGATGTGGCGGGCTTGGGCCTGTTCTATGGCGGTGGTTTCACCCAGTTGGGGATTCAACTGCTGGGTGTGGCGATCGTTGGTGGGGTGACCGTGTTGCTCTCAACGATTTTCTGGTCTGTGCTGAATGCCTTTGGGGGTATTCGGGTGTCGCCGGAGGAAGAGGCCATGGGTCTCGACATCGGCGAGCATGGTATGGAAGCTTACACGGGCTTCTTGAAGGACAATACGACGATCGGCCCCACGAGCGAGCCGGGTCTGGGTGGGGCTGAGTAAGGGCCGTGCTAGGGATGCTGGCTGGGCTGCTAGGGGCGATCACCGACCGATGATCACCCGGAGAGCTTCAGTATCAGGGTCACTAATTTGACAAATGGGGGTGATCGCCCCCATTTGTATTTTGAGAGTGTTTTTTTTCCGGCCAAAGTTCGCTAGAGTCTTTATGGCTTGATGCTCGAGCCGATGCAAATGCCATGCAGGCGGGTCGAGTTTGGGGAAATCACGCCGCTGTAGCGTTTCAGGGCCTGTCGTGTTTTCTCGATCGCGCACTCGCCGAACAGATATTTTTAAGCTCCGGAGCGGCCGGTCTCGACGCTCTGGTTTCTCGCCATCGCGGCCCTTGGCTCCCTGGTGGGTGCGGTGGTCGCTGTGGGGAAATGGCCTCTTGGCGATCGCCCTAATTACGATCGTGACGGGACTCGATCGGGCTGCTAGTAAGGCGATCGCTCAAGTGGCGAGCCAGGTGCAGCAAATGAAAGAAACGGCCGAGCGGGCCCCGTCCCAAGCGGTGGCGGCTACGGTGTCCCGCCCCACGCGCTCTTTGCCCCCGGCCCCCGACAGCTACGAAGGCTCGGTGAGGCGGCGGCGACAGGAAGCGGCCGCCATGGCGCAACGACGGCCAACAAGATTGGCGGTGCTGACGGGGGACTCGTTGAGCTTGGCGTTTCCTGTGCGGTTGCTGCCGAATCAGGCGGCTTGGCTGAATCAGGGCGTTTCTGGTGAAACGACGCGCGGTTTGCTGCGCCGCCTCAGCGATATTTCCCAGCTCCAGCCCGAAGCAATTTTTGTGGCGATCGGGATCAACGACTTGCTGCAAGGGGTGGGTGAAGACACGATCGTTGAGAATCAGCGGGCCATCGTGCGTGAGTTGCGATCGGCCCATCCCCGATCGCGCATTGTGTTGCAATCCCTGCTGCCTCACCGGGGGCGGCTGTCTACCTGGGAAGGGCGCGCGCGCCTAGAGCGGGCCCAAACGGCCAAGCTCAAGCGCATCAATAATCGCCTAGCCCAAGTGGCGCGTGATGAACGGGTTGATTATCTTAACCTGTTTGCCATGTTTAGCGATAACACCGGCATTTTGCATCCTGACCTCACCACCGATGGCCTGCATCTGAGCGATCGGGGCTACCTGGTTTGGCGGGCGGCCCTCGACTCCTACTTGCAACTGTTGCGATCGAGCGCGGCCAGTCTCTCCGCCGATGATCGTCAATCGACGACCCCGCGCCCCAAAGCGCTGCCGGAGACCGGCAAGGCCACCCCAACCCCCAAAACCAGCAGCTCCACGCCGGCCAGTAAGCCGCGCCCGGCCAGCGACAGTGCCCGCGATGGGCGATCGAGCACGACTAGCCCCAGCCCCCGACCCAGCACCCCCGCCGCCGGCCGCACCACCGACGACGACACTAACCCCTAAACCCTGACTGAGGAACTTACTGAGGAACTTGAGAAATCAGCTCCGGGCAATCCAGGGGCCGGCAGGCCGATCCGCCAGCCTCAGTGCAACAATGAAAGGTTGCTAAAAGATCGCTTTTTTGGATCGGCTAGAGAGAGCAACCCCATGTCCGACAACTTCCGCAGCCAACAAGTCACCGGCGGCGTTCAGCGAGCACCCAACCGCGCCATGCTCCGGGCCGTGGGCTTTGGCGACAACGACTTCAGCAAACCGATCGTCGGCATCGCCAGCGCCTACAGCACCATCACCCCTTGCAATATGGGCATTGCCACCCTGGCCGACAGCGCCATGGCCGCCGCCCGGGCAGCGGGTGTGATGCCCCAAATTTTTGGCACGATCACGATCAGTGATGGGATTTCGATGGGCACTGAAGGGATGAAATATTCCCTGGTGTCGCGCGATGTGATCGCCGACTCGATCGAAACCGTCTGTAACGGCCAAAGTCTGGACGGCATCCTGGCGATCGGGGGTTGCGATAAAAATATGCCCGGAGCCATGATCGCCATGGCCCGGCTAGACATCCCCGCCATCTTTGTCTACGGCGGCACGATCAAGCCCGGCCACTTGAATGGCGAAGATCTAACCGTCGTCAGCGCCTTTGAAGCAGTCGGTCAGTTCAGCGCGGGCAAAATCGACGAAGCCCGCCTGATGGCCGTCGAAAACAATGCCTGTCCCGGCGTGGGGTCTTGCGGCGGCATGTTCACCGCCAACACCATGTCCAGCGCCTACGAGGCCATGGGCATGAGCTTGCCCTACTCTTCCACGATGGCCGCCGAGGATGGCGAGAAGGCCGCCAGTGCTGCCGAGTCGGCCCGCGTGTTGGCCGAAGCAATCAAAGCCCGCCGCACCCCCAAGCAAATCCTGACCCGCCCAGCCTTTGAAAATGCGATCTCGGTGATCATGGCCGTGGGCGGTTCCACCAACTCGGTATTGCACCTGCTGGCGATCGCCAACACGATCGGCGTGCCCCTCACCCTCGATGATTTTGAAGAGATCCGCGCCCGCGTGCCCGTGTTCTGTGACCTGAAACCCAGCGGCCGCTATGTAGCCACCGATCTGCACAAGGCCGGCGGCATTCCCCAAGTGATGAAAATGCTGTTGAATCGCGGGTTGTTGCATGGCGACTGCCTGACGATTACCGGCAAGACGATCGCTGAAACCCTGGCCGACATCCCCGACGAGCCGCGCGCCGACCAAGACGTAATCCGGCCCTTCGACAAGCCGGTTTACCAACAGGGCCACTTGGCGATCCTGAAGGGCAACTTGGCCAGCGAAGGCTCCGTGGCCAAAATCAGCGGCGTGAAAAACCCGGTGATCACCGGCCCGGCGCGGGTGTTTGAGTCGGAAGAGGATTGCCTGAAGGCGATTTTAGCCAACCAAATCAACCCCGGCGATGTGGTTGTGATCCGCTACGAAGGGCCCAAGGGCGGCCCTGGGATGCGGGAGATGCTGGCTCCGACGGCGGCGATCATTGGCGCGGGCCTGGGCGACTCGGTGGGGCTGATCACCGATGGCCGTTTCTCGGGCGGGACTTACGGCATGGTGGTGGGTCACGTGGCCCCCGAAGCGGCCGTGGGCGGGACGATCGCCCTTGTCCAAGAGGGGGACAGCATCACGATCGATGCACCGAACCGCCAGTTGCAACTGAATGTGTCTGACGAGGAACTAGCGACCCGGCGGGCCCACTGGCAAGCACCGGAACCGCGCTACAAGCGGGGCACTTTGGCCAAATATGCCAAGCTCGTGTCCTCTAGTAGCCTAGGCGCGGTTACGGATTTAAACCTGCTCTAGGGCGTTGGGGGGCGATCGAGCTTGGATCTTGATCGCCCCTGAATGGTTGATCATCCATCAGGTGGGTGGCGCATGGAATTGGGTGGCGCATGGAATTAGACTATCTCCGCAATGGGGATCATATTTACCGGCAGTCCTTCGCCACGATTCGGGCTGAAACCGATCTCGATCGCTTGCCCGCCGACCTACAACCGGTGGCCGTGCGGATGGTTCATGCCTGCGGGATGCCAGATCTGGTGATGGATCTGGCGGCCTCGGCCGGTGCGGCGGAGATTGGGCGGGCGGCCTTGCAGGCAGGAGCTGGAATTTTGTGTGATGTGCCTATGGTCGCTCAGGGGATTATTCGCCGCCGCTTGCCCGCTGAGAATTCGGTGATTTGCACCCTGAATGATCCGGGCGTGCCGGAACTGGCTCAACAAATCGGCAACACCCGATCGGCGGCGGCGGTGGAACTGTGGCGATCGCACTTGGCCAGGTCGGTGGTGGCGATCGGCAATGCACCGACGGCCCTGTTTCATTTGCTGGAATTGTTGGATGCGGGTTGGCCCAAACCGGCGTTGATTGTGGGCTGTCCGGTGGGCTTTGTGGGGGCGGCGGAGTCGAAGGCGGAATTGATTGCCCGATCGCGTGGCGTGCCGTTCATTGCTCTGCAAGGCCGACGGGGAGGCAGTGCGATCGCCGCTGCGGCCGTGAATGCCTTGGCTCGGGAGTTGGAAGCATGAGCGATCGCCCCGCCCTCGACCAACCCTCAACGGGCAAGCTCTACGGAATTGGCGTGGGGCCAGGCGATCCCGAATTGCTGACCCTCAAGGCCCACCGCCTGCTAACTGCTGCGTCCGTGGTAGCCTATCCGGCAGCGGCCGATGGGGAATCGGTGGCCCGGGCGATCGTGGCGGATTTTTTGCGCCCCGAGCAACTGGAAGTGCCGATCATTTTGCCCTTTAGCCCGCGCCAGTCGGCCCAACCGAGCTACGATCGCGGGGCCGCCGAAATTGCCTCGCACCTGCAAGGGGGGCGCGATGTGGTGGTGCTTTGCGAGGGCGAACCGATGCTCTACGGATCATTTATGTACTTGCTCGATCGCCTGGCCGATCGGTTTCCCACAGAAGTGGTTCCGGGTATTTCCTCAACCCTGGCAGCGGCGGCCGTGGCCGGATTGCCCCTCACCTACCGCCAAGACGTACTGACAATCGCCCCGGCCACGCTCGATCGGTCCACCCTGCGCGATCGACTGGCCCACAGCGACGCAGCCGTGATCATCAAGCTGGGGCGACACTTTGCCAAGGTGCGATCGATCCTGACAGAATTGGGCCTGCTGGAACGCGCCCGCTACGTTGAACGGGCCACCCTGCCCACCCAACAAATCCGCCCGATCGGCGCGATCGACCCGGCCCATGTGCCCTACTGGTCGCTGATTGTGATTCCCAGCGCCAACAATCCCCGCGATCGCCAGGAGGCCTAAGGAACGGCCCGGGCGCGCTGGCTAGACCTTGGCTCCACGGTAAATCCGCTCCGACTGTTCCGGCGGCAACCAACTACAGGCCTGGGCTTGGCGCTGGGGCAAGGTCAAGGCCGGCATCGGCGTATCCCAAGCGCGCTCCGGTTCCACATATTCCTGGGCGATCGGATCGTAGGCATAGACCCGCCCGGTTTCGATTTCATAAACCCAAGCGTGTAGCTTCAGTCGGCCTTGGTTCAGCTTGGCCCGCACACAGGGATAGGTGCGGAGATTATCGATTTGGGTCAGGACATTTTCCGCCACCGCAATTTCGATCAAATCTTCCCCTGAACAAGGCGTGTAGTTTTTGAGCACCACTTGGCGCGTTGCTTCCGCGTGTTCTAGCCAACGACTCACCAGAGGCATCGTATCTTGCAGTTCCTTGACCTTTAACAGGCCTTTCATGGCCCCGCAGTGGGAATGGCCACAAACCACGATGTCGCTGACCCCGAGAGCTTCGATCGCATATTCCAGCGTGGCCCCTTCGCCCCCATTGGCCGCGCCGTAGGGCGGCATGATGTTGCCCGCATTGCGAATCACAAAGATCTCGCCGGGTTCCGATTGGGTAATCAACTCAGGGTCAACGCGGGAATCGGAACAAGAAACAAACAATACGCGCGGTTTTTGACCGTGGGAAAGCTCTTCAAACAGCCGCTGGTGCGAGGCGAAATAGTCTTGCTGGAACTGGCGCAAACCTTTGATCAGTTTATTCATCGCGATTGATTAACCCTTGATTGGCCCTTCATTGCCCTGGTTGCTTGGCCATTATCTTACAGCCGGAGTGGTGGGCCACTTTTGCCGATCGAGCCTTTCCGGGCAGGCCATCTTCAACGGTTGAGTCCCTGAATCAATGCCTAGAGAATCAATGCCTAGATCTGAGATAAACGGGCGATCGTCAGTTGCAAATAATCGGGTTCTTTGTCAATGCCAATGAAGGTGCGATCGTGGCGCAGGGCCGCCAAGCCCGTCGTGCCGCTGCCCGCAAAGGGATCGAGCACCACATCGCCGGGATTGGTGCTGGCTAACAGGAGGCGATCGAGCAAATCCAGCGGCTTTTGGGTGGGATGTTTGCCCTGATTTTTTTCTGAGGCCGGCGGTGTGGGAATTGACCAAACGCTCCGCATCTGTCGTCCCGGAATCTTCAGCCCATCCCGTGGAAAATCACCCGTTTTCATGGCCTCGTAATTAAAAGTGTGCTTGCCCTTTTTGCTCTTGCGGGCCCAGAGCAAGGTTTCGTGACTGGCCGTAAAAAATCGACAGGATAAGTTCGGGCTGGCATTGGGTTTATACCAACAGATATCGTTCAGGATGTGGAAGTCCAGCCATTGCAGCGCAAACCCACAGGCGTAGATGTTGTGGTAGGTGCCGGAGATCCAAATCGTGCCGTTGGGTTTCAGCAGGCGGCGGCATTCTTGAATCCATGCTTTGTGAAATTCAAAGTCTTGCTGAATCCCTTGGCTACGGTCCCAGTCGCCTTTGTTGACGCTGACGGCGCGCCCTCCGTGGCAGGTAAATCCGTCGTTAGAGAGGTTGTAGGGTGGATCGGCAAAAATCAGATCCACACTGCTGGCGGGCAAGGTGGGCAAAATGTCTAGACAATTACCCTGGTAGAGGGTGCAGCGATCGCTTGAGTAAAAGGCTTGAGCTGCCACAGAAGACTCCGACATGATTCCAGTCCACCGGACAGAGGGGGAAGCCAGACGCTTCATCTTGGCGCAACTTTGCCTAAACTGGCACAGATTGCTAGTGAATTTGGCCCCGGTCGTGGGTCTCGACTCCCATCCAGAACATCGCCACCATTCCCCCGTCAGTGGTTAGGTCTCGACCCATGAATTTTGTAGATTCTTGACATCCTTCCCAGCCTAAAGGCGTGGGGATTCCGGCCCTAACCGAACAACCGAAGCTGCTCGACTAGACCACGGGTTGACGCTTCATCGGCTGCTACCAGCGAACTGGATTTACGCTTACCTC
>RDXB01000002.1 GCA_004292515.1 Oscillatoriales cyanobacterium | reverse complement strand
CGTGATGGGCGATCGCCTGCAAGAGCTGGTCTCTTCCGGTTCCCTGAGCGCAGGCGTGGCCAGCCTGTTTTGCATCCTCGTATTCCTCGGCCCCGTCGCCAAGTCTGCCCAATTCCCGTTGCACGTCTGGCTACCGGACGCAATGGAAGGCCCCACGCCGATTTCGGCCCTGATCCATGCGGCAACCATGGTGGCAGCGGGTGTGTTCCTGATTGCCCGGATGATTCCGGTGTTTGAAGGGCTGCCCGACGTGATGAACATCATCGCTTGGACGGGTGGCTTCACGGCCCTGCTGGGCGCTTCGATCGCCATCACCCAAAACGACATCAAAAAAGGCCTCGCCTACTCCACCATGTCCCAACTGGGCTACATGGTGATGGCCATGGGTGTGGGTGCATCCAGCGCTGGGATGTTCCACCTGATGACCCACGCCTACTTCAAGGCCATGCTGTTCCTCGGTTCTGGCTCCGTAATCCACAGCATGGAAGCAGTGGTGGGCCACAATGCCGTCTTGGCGCAGGATATGCGCTTGATGGGCGGCTTGCGGAAATATATGCCCGTGACCGCCGCCACCTTCTTGATCGGGACGCTGGCCATTTGCGGGATTCCGCCCTTTGCCGGGTTCTGGTCAAAAGACGAAATCCTGGGTCTGACCTTTGAGGCCAACCCCGCTCTCTGGGCGATCGCCTGGGTGACGGCCGGTGTGACCGCCTTCTATATGTTCCGGATGTACTTCAGCACCTTTGAAGGCGAATTCCGGGGCAACGACAAGGACATCCAATCGCAACTGCTGGCGGCGGCCGCTGTGCCTGTGCCCGTGGAAACCGTGCCCAACTTCGGCCCCGGCGCGATGGACCCCAAGGAACTGAGCCACGGCCACGACGATCACCACGCCCACGAGCCGCACGAATCACCGATCACCATGGTGCTGCCCTTGGTAGTGTTGGCGATTCCGTCGATGCTGATTGGCTTGTTGGGTGTGCCCTGGAACAATGTATTCGAGCATTTCCTGGAGTCGCCCCACGCTGCCGAGCACGCGGAGCACGCTTTTAACCTCACCGAATTTTTGGTGATGGGCGGCAACTCTGTAGGCATCGCCCTGATCGGAATTACCTTGGCTTCCTTGATGTATTTCAAGAAGTCGATCGACCCCAGTGCGATCGCCCAAAAGATTCCCTTCTTCTACCAACTGTCCCTGAACAAGTGGTACTTCGACGACATCTACGATCGCCTATTTGTCCAAGGCAGCCGTCGCTTGGCCCGCCAGGTGATGGAAGTGGACTTCCGGATCGTCGATGGCGCGGTGAACCTGACCGGTTTCGTCACCCTGATTTCCGGCGAAGGGCTGAAATACTTCGAGAACGGTCGCGCCCAGTTCTACGCGCTGATCGTGTTCGGGGCTGTTTTGGGCTTCGTGGTGCTGTCGGGCATCACGGGCTAATCGCCTAACCCGCGCTGGTTAACGGCGCGATCGCAACCGCAACCCTAAAATCAACCCCCCGCC
>RDXB01000065.1 GCA_004292515.1 Oscillatoriales cyanobacterium | reverse complement strand
GCGGATGAAGCCGACTTCGCCGCGATGAAGCAGGAAGTTTCCTGATTGCTGCATTTGCTAGTCAATTGCAGCAATTGTTAGTGAATTAGTGACGGATTTAGAACCAGATTTGAAACCAGCCTGCGGTCAAACTTAAGCACCCTTAAGCGCCCAACGACCGATGCTCAATGGGCAACTGCAACTCAGTCTGCAAATCGCAATGCAAATCGCAACGCTCCATCGGTCAAACTCGGGGGCAAGCCTGGGTGAGCAGCCGCGATCGCCAACCATTCCCCAACCTCTGGCTGATGCCATGACCAGCCCCATCGGTGACAACTGGGCCAAGGCGATCAATCACCCGGATTCGGTTGGGTCGGACTCAGATTCTGGATCAATACCCTGAGGGGATGTCTGGGGAGCATCTTTTGGCCCGGGCCAAGCGCCAATCGTCCTGGGGGCAAGAAGCTCAGGCCCCATGTCTACCTCGATCGCTCGGGCCTATGGAGTATCAATTTTGGCTTTTCAGACATCCTCTGACGCATCCTCCGAGGAAGATCCCCCAAGATCATCAGTTCTTGTTACAAAACGTCATGATTCTCAGAGAAATTCAGACTCAATGAGCGTGGCAATCAACGCTATTTCTGCCAGCAATCATTGAAGCTGCTAGCGATCCCTAAGCCACCCCCCAGCGATCGCAGTAACAGTGTTCCCAAAGCAATCAGACATCCCCTGAAGTCCTTGCCCCGCAATGGATTAACCCCAAGCAAGATCTAAACAGCACCCCCACCGAGCGCCGCTGATGATGGGTCAATTAACGGGGCGGGATGAGCGCGCGATCGCCCCTCCAGCAATTCCCAATCACCAAGAACGCTTGGCAGTTTTGCCGCGAAAAAACTTTGGTAGAGTGGAAAGGATATTCCGATACTCTCGATATTATGAGCGTAGTTAGCCAAGTCATTCTGAAAGCCGACGACGAGCTTCGCTACCCCAGCAGTGGCGAGCTTAAGAGCATCTCGGAATTTTTAAAAACCGGCGAACAGCGAATCCGCATTGCCCAAACGCTGGCCGACAGTGAGAAAAAGATCGTCCAAGAAGCGAGCCGCAAACTGTGGCAGCGTCGCCCTGACTTCATTGCCCCCGGTGGCAATGCCTACGGTCAGCGCGAACGCAACCAATGTCTGCGCGACTACGGCTGGTACCTGCGCCTCGTGACCTACGGGGTGCTGGCGGGCGACAAGGAACCGATCGAGAGCATTGGCCTGGTGGGTGCGCGCGAAATGTACAACTCCCTCGGTGTTCCCGTTCCGGGCATGGTGGAAGCCATCCGTTGCCTGAAGGAAGCGGCTCTGGGCCTGTTGTCTGCTGAAGATGCGGCTGCCACCGAACCGTATTTCGACTATTTGATCCAAGGGATGGCCGCCTAAGGATTCAGCCGTCCGTGACCGGCTCGTTGCCGGTGCCTGACTGCGTGAGTTCTATGGGTCTCGTTGGCATCGAAAACCGGAATCGGTTGACGACGATCAGACATCGATGGGCATCAAAACCTGATGTCAAAAAGTCGATGTCGATCAGAACCGATGGAGCGCTTTGTGGACTGTGGAAGCGCGATCGCCCTTTGGGACAATCGGCGGCTGGCCGCAACCAACTCAACAATTCACGAACCGAGTTTGCGTTCGAGGTCGCGATCGGGCGATCGCGGCGGGCGCAAGCCGAAATCTTTGGGGTAGAGGCGTGGGCTGCGTCTCTACCCTATATTTGTGGGGTTAATCAACAGCGAGGGATCGCTGACAGCCCCGATCTCGTTGTGGGTCTTCAAGTCCTTTTCCCAAGTTGGAAGAGGGATTTGGGGTGAGGGTCTGGATGGATGCAAGGGGGCCCACCAACAGGACTACCCCGTGCGATCGAGCGTGATTGATTTCATCAATTCCACTTCGTTTTCATTAATTTCACTTCATTAATTCCACCTCATCAATTTTACCGATCGCCCATTCACAGACGAGCGCGGCATGACTTGTGGCTTTTTGAATTTGTGCAAACCGGCGGGGTTCACCTCCCACGACTGCGTGGCCCGGGTGCGACGGCTGACCCGTTGTAAGCGAACGGGCCATGGCGGCACTCTCGATCCCATGGCCGTTGGCGTGTTGCCGATCGCTTTGGGGCCGGCCACCCGCCTGCTGCAATTTTTGCCCGGTGCAAAGGCCTACGATGCGACGGTGCGGTTTGGACTCACCACCGCCACGGATGACCTCGAAGGAGAGGTGTTGACCCAACGATCGCCGACTGAGTTAGCCGATCTAAATGCCGATCGGGCGATCGCGGCTCTCGCACAGTTCATCGGCACGATCACCCAAATTCCGCCGAAATATAGCGCGATCCAAGTGGATGGCCAACGGCTCTACGACTTGGCGCGCCAGGGCAAGGATGTGGAAGTACCCGAGCGGCAAGTGCTGGTGGAGTCGATCGCGCTGCGGGCCTGGCGATCGGGGGACTATCCTGAAGCGGATCTGGCGATCGTCTGTGGGCCGGGGACTTATATTCGATCGATCGCCCGCGACTGGGGAGCCGCCCTGGGAACGGGAGCCACCCTGGCTAGCTTAAAGCGCACCCTCAGCGGTGGTTTTACCCTGCAAGACAGCATCACCCTCGAACAACTGGAACAGGCGATCGAGCAGGGTTGGCAGCCGATCGATCCGGCTCCCTGCTTGGCCCATTTGCCCACGGTGGTGCTGACGGCCGAGCAGGTGCAATCGTGGTTTTTTGGCCGGGCGATCGCCCTGGCCGAGCTGCCGGAAGATCTAGACAAGGCGATCGCCCTCAAGCAGGATTTCCCTGAGCCGATCGCCCGCGTGCTGGATAAAGCTGGGCATCTGTTGGGCGTGGGCAACCTGAGCCTGGACGATGGGAGTGATGCGGGGGCGATCGTTGCTCCGCGCGTTGTGTTGCCCGCGCCATAAGTCCGCACGAGTTAACCCGTGCTTAGTTGACCCGTGCTTAGTTAACCCGTGCTAGTTGGCGGGGCTGCTTTGCACCGCAGGCGTAGGCACACCGATTAGCCCAAACTTCTGAAAGGCAATCACCACCGCCACCGACAGCACCGCACCCACGGCAATCCCGGCCAGCAGCAAAATAATGAACGTCCGCTGCATCAGCTTTTTGGTTTTGGCATCGACGCTTTTGGGCGCGACTCGACCCGTACCGTAGGGATCGCCCGGTTGCGGGGCGGAGGGTTGGCCCGGCAGTTGCGGCCCGCCACCGCCAAAGGGATTGGGATCGGAGGAGTTGGGAAACATGGAACCAAGCCGCGTTTAGACGCTGGCAAATAGGGCCGACCAAGACCGGGCGGGGGCATCATCCCGCGCCACGATTTCTACAATTTTGTTGCGCGCCGCCGGTTCAAACAAGGCTTCGACACAAACGGCGGCCACTTGCGATCGCGGGATTGACCCTTCAAACAGCCGATCCGCCGACTCCATCACCACAGGGGTGTCGCGATCGTCATTTTTGAGACCGCCGGGCCGCACGATCGTGTAGGTCAGTCCGCTGGCTTTCAGGTAGTTTTCAGCTTGCTGCTTCCAAAACAAAATCAGCCAGAACAAATTCAGCGGGTGCAACAGCCGAGACACACAAAGGGACGACACCAACACTAACTGCTGAATGCCCGCCGCTTTAGCCAGGTCGGTGAGGTTTTTGGTGCCAAAGTAGTCCACCTGCAAGGGCCCGGTGAAATCAAAGCTGGGGCGCGCGCCAGTGGCACAAAGCACCACATCACAACCGGCCAGGGCGGCGGTGATCGAAGCGCGATCGAGCACATTGCCCTGCACTAACTCGGCGGCGGCCGGCAGGATCGATCGGGCGGTGGCCAAATCACGCACCACGGCCCGCACAGGGATGTTGCGATCGACCAGTGCCTTGACAATTCGCCGGCCCGTTTCGCCCGTTGCCCCAAAAACGACTGCTTTCATGGTGGTTGACGACGATAGTACAGACTGCAAATCTTGATTTTAGAGACATCAGCTCAATCTGGGGGCGAGCATCTTCAGTTTGGTGATGGTTGATGCGCCTCAAGGGCCTTGGGAGGAACCGACTAGGGCAATTCCCCCAAAGGCCAACAGGGTTCCTAAGCCCACCAGCCATTGGCGTTGGCGAGTGGTGGCTTCCCGAAACAAAAACAGTCCCCAAGCCGTGTTGACCGCTACTGCAAACTGGGTGAGGGGAATCCCCACAGCCAAGCCCAAGTGATCAAGGGCAAAGAAATTGCCGAGGTTGGCGATATTCCACAGCAGACCAGACAAGATCAGCGGCCCACAGGCCGATCGCGGCAAGACCAACTTGCCTTGGCTATACCAACGAACGGCTAGCAGCAGGGCCGTGAGGGCAATGCCCGCCGACATGGACGGCAAAAAGGCGATCGGGTCTTGGCCAGCCAACGCAAAAGGCACTGATTGCGAGCCAAACAGCAGCCCGGCGATCGCACAGAGCAACCAACCACGCCGCTGGGGAGTCACAACCCGATCGCCCTGTTGTCGCTCGGGCCAGTTCATCAGGGCAATGCCTGCAATCAGCAGCCCCAAGCCCCCGATCGCCACCCCCAAAATCACCGGCTCACGGAAAAACACCACACCCCACAAAAACGACACCACAATCCCGACTGCGGCCCAGGCCGCCAGGCCTCGCGCCAACCCAAGCGATCGCACCACAAAAATCGATGCAAAATTGCCCAAGGCCCAAATTGCTCCCGCCAGCAGCCCCCAGGGCGTGAAGCTCCAGTGATCCGTGGCGATCGCCCCAACCAGGCCCGATCCGCCAATCCCGATCGCCATTCCCAACTGGGCCGCCAAGGGGTTGAGCTGCGGCAAGCGTTGCACCGGCACCAAATAGGATCCCCAAAACAGGGCCGCCACTGCTGCGCCCAACCATCCCACTATTCGATCGTCTAATTCCAGCATGAACAGTTCAGCACTCAGTCCCCGGTGTTCAGCTCCAGCATCCCATGTCTGTCGCGGGTTCTGGCTCCTTGGAGAGTCTCTGACTGTGGCATTGACATTGACATTTCGATCCCTAGTAAGCCCATGCGTCGAGGGGCAAGGTTTGGGAGTGATCGGCTTGGCTACCACCGTCGGCCACCCACCGGCCTTGGGCCGGCTCATGGGTATCGGAGTCCAGCGATCGGTTGCTGGAGACAAACTCAGCCCGTTGGCGATCGCAAAACTCTGCAAACCGCTGCCGGAAGAAACGCGCCACCGCTGCGGCCACCTCGGGCCCCTGCACATCCAGCGGCAACACATGGCCCGAGCGATCAAACCATTGCACTTCCACCGGCCCCCGCACGCGATCGCGCACCCACTCCGAGGCGCAGTAGTTGACCGTGCGATCGCGATGGGAATGGGCTGCAAACACCGGGCAGCTCACCCGATCCAGACCCGCGCGAGCATGGCGGGCCAACTCCCACAGGGCCCGACCGGCACGCGAGTTTTCAAATTGATAGCAGGGGGCATAAAACTGACGGCGATATTTTTTCGGAACTGAAAAATTCAACCAGCCCAAATAGCGCGCCAACACCGCTCCCCGAAATGGCAAACACAACGCCGGAGCCGTCACAGCACAGGCATCCACCAACCCTTCGGCAGCCAAGCTCAGGGCGATCGCCCCACCCATGGAGTCACCGTAAACCGCCACAAAGTCGTATTGCTCGCGGGCCCGCTGCACCTCTGCCCGAGCCGCTGCCAACAGGGATTGGCGCGTGATTTTGGAAAATTCTCGCTCTTGATCGGCCCGATCGCGCCAGCCATGGCCCGGCAGCAGCGGCCCGGCAGCGGCCAAACCCACCGAAGCGATCGCCCGGGCCACGGGTGTAACCACGTAGGGCATCGCCGTGAAGCCGTGGAAACAAATCACCACGGCTGACCGGGCCGGTTGTGGCTCCGTTGCCGCAATACCCGTCAAAGCGAAGGGCAAGCCATCCGGGTGCAACCGCTGACGCTCCTCAGTAGTCACGGGCGCAAAGGCTGAAAAGTAACCGAGGGAGTTGGAGGGAGCAGGCATGGCGGTCAAAGCGCTCGATCGCGTCAGAAAGAGGATGAGGAGCGGCGATCGCCTCTAAGCACTTTGCGCTGTGCCCCAGCAAATCCACCGACCTTGGTTTCACGCTACCGTGCGGGCCTACCAAAGCTCAAACCCGAAGTGACCGCTTTTGCAAGCGCACGGATTCCTTGGGTCAAGAGACCAAACTGGCGGGGAGTCAGCGTCAACTCGCAAGGGTTGGCAAAGTTGATATCACGGGCTTTGGAGCCGATCGCGCCCCCCCAACAATCGCGATCGCCCTCGATCGCTTCCCTGTGCCAATTTCCCAACTGGATCGGATGGGTGGGTAAACCGTGTCGTCCTACAACCCTTCCACCAGCGATCGATAGGCCTCCGCCGACATCATCCTGTCGATCTCACCGGGATTATCAATCCGCACCTGCACCAGCCAACCCTCGCCGTAGGGATCCTCCACCACGCATTCTGGATGGTCGATCAGTACATGGTTCACCTTCACCACAACACCCGACACCGTGGAGTAAAGGCTGCTCACGGCCTTGACCGATTCGATCGTGCCAAAATCTTCGCCCGGCTCAACACGGCGGCCCGCCTCAGGCAAATCCACAAACACGATGTCGCCCAACTGGTCGATCGCAAAGGCCGTAATACCGATCACGGCGATATCCTCTTCCAGGCGCAGATATTCATGGGAATCGCTGTATTTCAAATCATCGGGATAGGACAAAGACATGGTTTCTATCGGGGAATGGGTGAAACAAAAAACAATGGCGGCCGAAAGATGCGGGTTGGCCAACAAGAGGGAGCTAGAGTTCTTGGACGGGTGTGGCGATCGACTCCAACACGCTGACCAACTCGGGTGGCCAACGGCGCATCACCCGACCCGTAGCGCGATCGATCGGCACCAGGGTGACACAGGCGGTGGTGTAGCATTCGCCTGTCTCAGCGGACTCGATCGAGTAGTCAAACATTAACCGCACACCTTCGATCGGCTCCAGAGCCACCTTCACCACCAGGTCTTCACCCATCCGGGCTGGTTTGTGAAACTGCATGGCCAAGTCCACCACGGGCAGCTCGCAGCCGGTTTTGACCAAATCTTCGTAGGCCAAACCGTTCGATCGCAAATATTCCACCCGCGCCGATTCCATCCAAGATAGATAGGTGCCATGCCAGACCACACCGCCGTAGTCCGTATGGTGGGGCTGCACCCGCGCGGGATAGGCAAATCCTTCAAAACCCTGGCGATCGGCGGCAGCACCAACAGCCATCTCAGCAGTAGACGATTGACCAGTAGACAACTGATCGGCAGACGACGCAGCAGCATTCATGACAGCGATAATTCGGCGATAGACAGTCGGCAAGGGGCAAGCGGCAAAGGGCAAGCGGCAAAGGGCAAGCGGCAACGATGCGGATGGCGTGGTCGATCTCGCGAGCAAATCACGAGTCAGGGCACGTCTTGCGATCGCGAGTCCGTGCGATTGCTACACCATTGCACCCCATCTAACCCAGTAATCGCAACCCACTCTCATCCCGAGCCTGCAAAAACAGATCTTAACAATCTCTTTTAACCATCCCGCTTAACAATCGCTGGTCATATCTTGTTGTAATTCTTCAAGAATGTAATGGCTTCCAGAGACGGTGCGATAATTGGGTGATGGCGTTGAAATTACGATTCAACCCCAAGCCAGGTAAGCTTTGTCGGCTTCTCGATTGGCTTCTTTGATCGCAACTCATTCATCAAGAAAATAAGCCTCAACCACTCTTAAAAACAGCCATGATTAAGAAGATTCTCTTCGCCGACTCGGGCACGGGACAGTCGGAAGAAATGTTGAAGTTTCTGATGGAGATCCCCAGCATTAAAGATGCCCACGTCACCGTTTTGCACGTGGTTCCGTCGCGGATTAATTCCGAGGAAATGGCCGATAAGCTGAAAACTGGCGGCGAAATGCTGGCTAAGGCGGTCGCATTCTTGGGGCTGCCGCCAGAGCAGGTGTCGCCGATGTTGCAGCAGGGTGATCCAAAGGACTTGGTTTGTCGGGTGGCCGAGGAGCTGCAAGCGGATTTGATCGTGATGGGGTCGCGCGGCCTGAAGCGGTTGCAGTCGATTTTGGAAAACTCCGTCAGTCAGTATGTTTTCCAACTGTCGTCGCGGCCGATGCTGTTGGTGAAAGACGATATTTATGTCAAGCGCATTAATCGGGTGATGGTGGCGATCGACAAGTCCGATGCCTCGAAAGAAGCGCTGAAAGTGGCCCTGTCTTTGACCGGCAACATCAAGGGCAGCCAACTGATTTTGACCCACGTGGATGCCAAGCGAAAGGCCGATGAGGTCAGCAGCGGCGAGGGCGATGAGGTGCTGGCTGGGGCGATCGCCGAAGCCAAGAAAATGGGTGTGGGCTACAAGGCCATTTCCGCAGGCGGTTCGGCGGGCCCGACCATTTGCCGCCTGGCTGAAGAGAACAATGCCGATTTGTTGCTGCTCGGTTCGCCCGATCGCCGGCCGTCGGTGGCCAAGGGGCTGCCGGATCTCGATCGCCTGTTGGGATCGTCCCTGTCGGATTATGTGCGGGTCTATGCAAACTGCCCGGTGCTGCTGACCCGCTTGCCCAGTGCCTAGGGGTTTGTGAGCCGATCGACTAGGGCCACTACCCGATCGCGGATTTCGTCGCGCACCCGTTGAAACACCGCGATCGGCTGGCCGTCGGGATCGTCCAACTGCCAATCCTCAAAGACCTCCCGCAGCACCCAGGCTTCCGGCAGATTTACCCCACAGCCACAGAGGGAAATCACCGCGTCAAAGTCTGCGGGCGCAAACTCCGCGAGGGCGTTGGAGGTTTGCCCGCTAATATCAATTCCCGCCGTGGCCATCACTTCGATCGCGGTGGGATGGACGCGGCTGGCTTCGAGACCCGAGCTAACGACCCGAATTTTGCCCGCCCCGATCGCCTGGACCCAGCCTTCTGCCATTTGCGATCGACAAGAATTGCGCCGACAAACAAACATCACTGATTTCATATCCATAGAAATAGCCTCCCGACCTAGCAGAAACACAACAACCTAGCAACTGGCCAACCTAGAAACCCACGCAGCGCGGGTCGAGCAGGGTGGCTTTTGCGGGCGATCGGGGGAACCAGTGGGCCGTGCGGCGACAAAACTCCACCAGCAACAACATCACCGGCACTTCGATCAACACGCCGACCACCGTTGCCAAGGCCGCGCCCGAGTTTAAACCAAACAACATGACTGCCGTGGCGATCGCCACTTCAAAATGATTGCTCGCCCCAATCAAGGCTGCGGGGGCCGCATCTTCATAGACCAGTTTTAGGGGTTTTGCCAAGGCATAGGTAATCCCGAAAATGATCAGGGTTTGCAGCAACAATGGCACGGCAATTAACAGGATATGCAGCGGATTGTTGACGATCAATTCACCCTTGAAGGCAAAGAGCAAAATCAGCGTTAATAGTAATGCGGAAGTGGCGATCGGGCTGAGGTAATGCAAAAATTGGCGTTCAAACCAATCGGCTCCCTTGGATTTAAAAATCCAGTGGCGTGTGTAAATGCCGGCCAACAACGGCAAGCCCACATAGACCAACACAGACAGGGCGATCGTGGCCCAAGGCACTGTCAAATCATTGGCCGCCAACAGCCATCGACCCAAGGGCGCATAGAGCAGCAGCATGGTTAGAGAGTTAACCGCCACCATCACCAAGGTGTGACCCTGGTTGCCATAGCAAAGATAGCCCCACATCAAAACCATGGCTGTGCAGGGTGCAATGCCTAACAGAATCGCCCCGGCAATATAGGAATCGGCAAGGGCAATATCCTGACCGCGCAGCAGTTCCGATCCTTGGATCAGCGGGCGAAACCAATGACCCAAAAAAAGCTGGGCGATCGCAATCATGGTGAAGGGTTTGATGCCCCAATTGACTACCAGTGTGAGTAGTACGGGCTTGGGCGATCGCAGGGCCCGCCTGGCTTGGGTGAAATCGATTTTCACCATAATCGGATACATCATGAAAAACAGGCAGATTGCGATCGGAATCGACACCTGATGCACCGTCCAGGCATCCAGGGCGATCGCCACCTGTGGGAACAAACGCCCCAGCCCAATGCCCACCGCAATGCACACCAGCACCCAGACCGTGAGATAGCGCTCAAAAAAACTCAGTTGGCCGCCCACTTTGGGGGCCGATGCTCTGGAATTGACCGTCATAACCTTGGGCGATCGGGCCGGGTTGACCAATGGGGCCGCGATCGCTCCCATTGTGGCAGGAATAGTTCAAAAAAAATTGATGAATTCAAAAAAAATTGATTTGACGATCCCACAGCCCCCCATCCAACAGCCAAGAGGTTGAGGGCCTGTTGTCATTTGCTGGAATGAGGCTGAAACGGTCGATTTTCCCTGCCCAGTCGTTGTAACAAGGGGCTTAAGCCCCTTGCTGC
The DNA here is from genome assembly GCA_004292515.1 of Oscillatoriales cyanobacterium. Classification (GTDB taxonomy): domain Bacteria; phylum Cyanobacteriota; class Cyanobacteriia; order CACIAM-69d; family CACIAM-69d; genus CACIAM-69d. The sequence goes on along the minus strand of RDXB01000065.1, from coordinate 19,003 downwards.
CTAACGATCTGCTCACGGTGGCATCAGGGTTTTGGGCGAAATGAGGCCCCCCTAACCCGCTTGGCTGGGTGATCAGACCGTCACGGACAACAGGCGCGATCTCCCGTGGCGGACAAACTGGCCAAGCTGCTCAAATAGCATTCCAAGCGTTCAAATCCCGCTGAATTTAGCCGGTAATAATTCCAGCGGCCGTCTTGGCGCACCTCAATCAAGCCTGCTTCCCGTAACACCTTCAAGTGAAACGACAGCTTCGACTGACTGACCACCAACAGTTCACAGAGGTCGCACACACACAGCTCACCACGCCGCAAGTGTTCGATCGCCCCCAGCCGAATCGGGTCGCCCAGGGCATGGAACCCCGCCAACAAGGTGGCCCGCTCTGCTGATTCCACCTGTTCGATCGATTCCAGTGCCATGCTTTGTTTCACTTGGGCTATGCTTTTGCCCAGCCTAGCGCTCCACCCAATCAACTGTCAGCTTCCCGCGTTTTGATCAGCCTGTGGATCTCCTGCTGGTGAAGTCTTCCCCCATCATGGAAATTGCGATCGCCTAGTTGCTGGATTCAGGATACAGATTGTTCGATTTTGCATCCTTTTTTGATAGAGTTCTTGACCCAATCAAATCGACATCAGCATAGAAATAGAAATAGAAATAGAAATAGAAATAGAAATAGAAATAGGCGGGATAAATACAACTAAATATTTTCTTTAATATTAATTCTTGCGAATAGTTGGGACAGATTCAACAGCAAAATCGTCTTTTTGTTAATAACATTCTTTTCATTAATAACATTATGAAATGGAGTTAAAGCCTTTACCTCAAACGATTGGAACATCCGATCACAGATGCGATGAAGCTGTTAGTTGGCGGGCATTGCCCACCCTACGGGCTGTTCAAGGATGGTTGTCAATGGCGTAGCGGTTTGGTTCGATCGCCCCAGCCCCCTCCACCGCCCCCAGCTACGGCCCAGGGCGATCGCGGCCTCCGGATCAAAGCCATTTCGTCAGAAGAGCAAAGTGGGATGCCCGACCGATCGCCCCATCAGCGGCCCCGGCTTGCTCCCCGTTCCCTATTCCGTTTGTTTTTCGATCGCTCGATTAACAATCTCTAGTTGCTCCTATGCCGCCGCGCGTCACGCTGAATCCCCATCTCAGCCTCGATCGCTTGCGCGATCGCTACCGTCAAGCCAAGGAAGCCACCGAAGCCCGTCGGTGGCACTTGCTCTATTTGGTGGCTCAAGGCTGGACGATCGCCCAGGCCGCGCGGGTGGTGGAGTTGAGCTACGACTACGCCAAAGAACTCGTCCGCCGCTACAACCAGCTCGGCCCCGAGGCGATTGATCGGCGGCTAAACTCCCGCCACCGTTCTTCGCGATCGCTCCTGACCGACGAACAACAGGCCGAACTCGCCCGTCTGCTGCACAAACCCGCCCCCGACGGCGGCCCTTGGTCGGGCCCAAAAGTTGCCCAATGGATTGCCGAACGCACCGGGCGCGATCGGGTCTGGCCCCAGCGGGGCTGGGAATATTTGCAGCGCCTCCAAAACCAAGACAGCCTCTAGGGCCTGTCCTCATCTCCTGGGGGCAAGCTAAAACGATTGATTTTCCCTGCCCCAACCGTCGTAACAAGGGGCTTAAGCCCCTTGCTCCCAACGATCTCGTCACAGCGAAATCAGGGTTTCAGGCAAGTTGTGCATCGTTCCCGCAATTCGCGTGGGAAGCACTGATCCCGCTTGATCCCGTCATGGCTTGGGCAAACCGGGGGCGATCGATCCCTGTCCGCAGCAAATAACACCATGCAGAATGGTCATCGACTGGTAAAACAGTTACAACCTGCATAGCAACTGATAATTCAGACAGCGATCGCCCCCATGAGAATTCTGTTTGTTTCCGCCGAAGTCGCTCCCCTGGCCAAGGTGGGCGGGATGGGTGATGTGGTTGGCGCGCTTCCCAAAGTGCTGCGAGCGATGGGCCATGATGTACGGATCTATATGCCGTTCTATGGGTTCCTCGCCGACAAAATGACCGTCCCCACCGAACCCGTGTGGTGGGGCAGCGCCATGTTCCAGCAGTTCGCGGTCTATGAAACCACCCTGCCGGGAACCGATGTGCCGCTCTACCTGATGGGTCATCCCTCCTTTTGGCCCCGGCGGGTCTACTCCGGCGACGACGAAGATTGGCGGTTCACGCTGTTCGCCAACTCCGCCGCAGAATTCGCTTGGAATCATTGGAAGCCCCAGATTATCCATTGCCACGACTGGCACACGGGTATGCTCCCGGTTTGGATGCACCAATCGCCGGATATCGCCACGGTGTTTACGATCCATAACCTGGCTTACCAAGGCCCTTGGCGTTGGAAGTTAGAAAAAATGACCTGGTGTCCTTGGTACATGCAGGGCCACAACACGATGGCGGCGGCGGTGCAATATGCCGATCGCGTCACCACCGTGTCCCCGACCTACGCCCAACAAATTAAAACCGCCACCTACGGCGAACAGCTCGAAGGCTTGATGTCTTGGATTAGCGGCAAGCTGTCGGGGATCGTCAACGGGATTGATACGGATCTCTACAACCCTGCCACCGATGTGTCCTTGCCCAAGACCTTCACGGCCGACACCCTGGAAAATCGCCGCGCCAATAAGGTGGCTTTGCAGGAAGAAATGGGTCTAGAAATCAACGCCAACACCTTCCTGATTGGGATGGTGTCGCGCTTGGTGGAACAAAAGGGGGTCGATCTGATCATGCAGACGATCGATCGCTTCTTGGCCTACACCGATTCGCAGTTCGTGTTGTTGGGGACGGGCGATCGCTACTACGAAACCCAAATGTGGGAGTTGGCCGCGCGCCATCCGGGCCGGGTGGCGGTGTTTTTGCTCTACAACGATGCCTTGTCGCGGCGGATCTATGCAGGTTGCGATGCATTCCTGATGCCGTCGCGGTTTGAACCCTGCGGCATTAGCCAAATGCTGGCGATGCGCTATGGTTGCGTGCCGATCGTCCGGCGCACGGGGGGTCTGGTGGATACGGTGCAACACAATGATCCGACGGGCGAAACTGGCACGGGCTACTGCTTCGATCGCTACGAGCCGCTGGATTTGTTCACCTGCATGGTGCGGGCTTCCGAGGCGTTCCGGTTCAAGCGGGAATGGCAAGCTCTGCAACGGCGGGGGATGGGCCAAGACTTTAGTTGGCAGAAGTCGGCGATCGAGTATGTGAAGCTCTATGGCAGCCTGTTGGGTCTGCCGGAGTCGGAGTTGGGCCTGTTGCCCCCGGCCGTTGAACCGAGCGAACCGGCAGCCCACAATCGCCTGGAAGCGACCCTGTCATAACCCATTGATGACCTGTTGATGACCCATTGATGACCTGTTGATGAGCGTCACGGTCGTTGCAGTTGTTGGTTGGGTAGTCGTTGGCTGGGTAGGGGGTATCGTCATGTCAAGATAGAACCATCAGACCGCAAGGCCAGGAGCACCGCGCCATGCTGCCATTGTCTTTGGAACTCTCTGCGGAATTATTAGACTCTCTGCCCCCGGTTGACGAGCTACCCGACTCCGACGACACCCCTGTGGATAACGAAGACCAATATTTCATTCCCGGCTTGCTCTTGATGTTGTTGAACTACATCTGGGGCGATCGGGAAGACTGGTTTTTCTCGGGTGATATGGGCATCTATCACACCACCGGCAGCAATCCACGAGTGCCAGTGGTTCCCGATGCCTTGTTGAGTCTGGGGGTCGATCGCCGCAAGGATGGCAAATCACGCCGCAGCTACATCACCTGGAAGGAAAACAACATCCCGCCGATTCTGACCCTGGAGATGGTCTCCCATACTCCAGGCAGAGAATACGACAGCAAAATGGCGATCTATGCCGGGTTGGGGGTGTTGTATTACGTGATCTATAACCCCGAATTTTGGCAGCGGGATGGTCACGATCCGTTGGAGGTTTACAAACTCGTTGATGGGGCCTATCAACGCCAAAGTGGTGAACCCTGTTGGATGCCGGAAATTGGCTTAGGGATTGGGCGCGATCGCCTGGCCGATGACCCGTTCGATCGGGAAATACTCACCTGGTATGACGCACAGGGTCAGCGCCATCGCAGTGCTGCCGAAGTGGAGCGCGATCGGGCTGCTGCTGAATGCCAACGGGCTGAGACCGAGCGCTTGCGGGCCGAAGCCGCCGACCAACGGGCCGCAGCCGCCGACCAACGAGCCGCAGCCGATCGCCAACGAGCCGAGCAATTGGCAGAACGGTTGCGGCAGTTGGGCATCGATCCCTAGCCGCTCTAGCCGCTAGCGGGTTGGCCGGACTCCAGCGCCTGGCCTAGGGCAGGGTCAGTTGCGATCGAGGCGGGGCGGCGGCCGGCACGGCCAGGGGGCTAGGGGCGATCGGCTGGTAGCGTTGTAGGGCTTGGTTGGCAAACTGGCGCAATTGGGTGGCCTTTTCATAGGCGGTGCTGGCCGGGTGGACGCGCTCCAGTTGGTCTTCGATCGTTTGGATTGTCCCCAGCAGTCGGGGGTTACTGGGGTTGGCGGCGGCCAAACTGCGCCACTGGGCGATCGCTGCATCGGCCTGGTCGATCGCCGCTTGGGATTGCCGCTCGATCGCCTCCCGTTGAATCGCAATTTGCAGATTTTGCTGATATTCCGCGCTCAACTTTTGGGCCGCCACAAAGTCGGGATCATCCGCCTTAATTTGTTGCAACAGGCCCAGGGCTTCCCGCCACAGGTTTTGCACCGTGCGCCATTGCTCGGCCGGGTGGGGGGGGTTTTGGGCCGCCAGGGCCGCGCGGAACCCATATTCCTTGGCTCCGGCAATTAACCCACCCACCAGTTGTTGACCAGCGGCGGCCCCGGTAATGGCTTGAAAGTCCCGTTCGGCAGCAACCATCTTGGCTTGGGATTGCTTGCCCGCCAGGGTGTCTTGGGGAATTTCTCGCAGCCGATCGATTCCCGCTTGCCAATTGCCAAGGGCGCTGTTTTTGTCCGTGGGGTTCAGGGCGGCTTTGTGTTGTTGGCGGGCCTTGGCGATCGCCTCGTTGGCCTGGGCCAGCAAGGCTTGGGCGTTACGCTCCTGAAACACCCGCGTGTCAAGGCGACCGATCGTCCGGCGCAGGGCTTCAAATTCATCAAAGGTGAACTGCCAAGTGCAACGACAAAGGCTGCAATAAATCTCCGGCTTTTCTCCCAAAAACCACACAGGCAATCGGTTCAGGGCCTCTTGGGCCGATTGGGTTTTGCTGTGGCCAAGGTCAATATCGGCGGCACTTGTGGCATTATCCAGCAATTGACGCGCGGCGGCCGTGTCGGCGGTGGCGGTGCGATAGTCGCGATCCATCATCCAAAAGCTGGGAACTAACAAGGCGGGGGCGCTGTTGGCCACGGCTTTGCGCAGGGGAGGGAGGGGCAAATTCGCCGTCCCGATCGCCCCGATCGCCATCAGCAAACCGGTCAAGCCACAGCCCCAACGCCAGCTCCCGTTTTGGGGCCGATTGAGGCGTGCAGCGGACTTGAGCAAACCGGGATCAAAATCGGGCCAAACGTCATGGACGATCGCCTGAATTTCTGTCAGTCCCACCGGCTCGCCCGGTTGCAACCGCAGTTTTTCCAAGCGCCGAAAGAGCATTTCCTTTTGGGGATTGCTGATCGGATGCTGTTGATAGCGAGCGCGAATGGCTCCCTTCAAGAGTCGATAGGCACGATCGTTGAGGCAAGACATGATCCAAGGGGTAGCAACGGACAATCGCGGTCGGTGGCAAAACCCGGCGGCGCTAGTGGTGGCCGGGTTGTTGTGGGGCAGCACTTATGTGGTGGTCAAGTCTAGCTTAGGCGCTGTTGCGGCCAGTGTCCTCATGCTGGTGCGGTTTGCGATCGCCACGGTGACGCTAGGGCCGTGGCTGGTGCAGGTTGGTTGGCCGCGATCGCCGGAGCAACGACGCGCTACGGTGCGTGGGGGCTGGGAATTGGGTCTGTGGCTGGCCTTTGGCCATGTGACCCACACAATTGCCCTGCAATACACAACGGCGGGACGCAGCGCCTTCATCACGGCCCTCTATGTCACGATCGTGCCGCTGTTGATGGGGATCATGGGTCAGCGGGTGCGGCCCAAGGTGTGGCTGGCCACGATGATTGCCACAACGGGGGTGGCCCTGTTGTCCTACGACGGTGCGCCGCCGAATGCGGGGGATTTGTGGAGTGTGCTGACGGCGCTGGCTTGGGCGGTTTATATCTGGCGGATGGAGACCTTTGCCCCCCAAGCAGATTTGCTGTGGCTGTCGGCGATCCAGTTGGCGATCGTCACGGCGGTGGCGGGGCTGTGGGTGACGCTGGCGGGCAACTGGGCGATCGATTGGCCGCAGTTGCCCTGGCTCGATCTGGTCTATTTGGGGGCGATCGCCACGGCGGGCACCGCTTGGCTGCAGGCGATCGGTCAGCGATCAGTGGCGGCTCCGGTGGCAGCGGTGCTCTACACCCTGGAACCCGTATGGGCAGCCCTGTTGGCGGCGGCTGGGCTGGGCGAGCGGCTGGGCAGCCGGGGACTTGTGGGGGCGGCGTTGGTGGTGGCCGCTTGTTTGCTCTGTCAGTTGCCGGTGCGATCGCTCCTAGCTCGGGGGCGATCAGGTCGCTAGCCACCCAACTGATTAGCGCACGCTTCAGGGCTGGTCATCACTTCCCGCTTAAACATGGCCACCCCCTATCAATCACCCATCCCGCCACCCATCCTCAAGCCCGATCGCCTTTTTGGATCTGAAAGGCTAGGCGAGTCAACTGGTCAGTCTGCAACACATGCAAGTCCCAGATCTGGATCAGATCTGCCAGTTCAAATTGACCACGATTGCGGCCGGTAACTCCTTTCAACAGCGCCATCGAGCATTGACCTCCCGCTGCCGCAACCCGATCGCGCCAACGATTGAGCAGGGATAGTCCATTGGGATCATCATGCCAATAATCATTCAAAATCAATAACCGCCCCCGCGCCGTACACAGAATCAATAGATCGTAGGATGCCTCCTCGTCATAGTCTTTTCCCGTCACGGTTCCCACCGCGATCGGGCGATCGTTGGCAAACCACTCTCTGATTAATGCCTGGGCCTTCGGCTGAGAAGTTTGCAGGCAAAGCAAAGGAATTCCAGGGGGCATATCGGCTGTTAATGGGTCTGACTTCTGTTTTTTAGCCATCCCTTTGCCAGTCAATTTTCGGCTCTTTTTGCCTTTGCTCAGTCCCTTTTTTTCCTCAGGAAACGGATGATCAACCAGTGGCATCGACTTAGATGGCGGCATCATTGGATGCCCCAATTCTGTCAGGCTATATTGCAGATAAAACAATGAGCCATCGGGAATCCACTCCGACTCAATCTCAAGCTTGAACGTTTCTACAACATTTACCCTATCAGACACCCCATCAGAGGCAATCCCTGGGTTGACCTTGCCATAATCACTCATGATCTTGCGCAAGGCTTGCATCGGATTACGATTTGCCGAATCGGAATTCAGACCATCCAGGTTGGGCATTCCAGCAGATCCCATCAACCCCAATAGCAATTGCTGAAGCTGATCAAATTCCGGCTCATCTTCCCTGATTCCCAGCAAATCCATTGGGGTAAAGTCAGGTTGAGCTGTCCCGGCTGATTCACCCAGTAATTCATTGCAAACTTTCGGCAAGGTTTTGACCGTGACCGTGATTGGTTGCTGCCGGTTTTTCGGAATTTTTTGGGACTGTGCGATCGGGTTAGGAATGACCATCTGACTGGTCAAAGCCGGAAAAGATTCAGCCTCTGCCAAGACCCGTTCATGATTTTTTTTGAAGCGCGTTAAAGCTTCGATCGCCACAATGACCACGGCCAGTTCCTGATCGGACAGGGCATACCGCACTCCTTCTAAGGGGTGAATGCTGCCCAAGTCTGGAATAAAGGACTCACGAAATCCCTTAAACACCGGCATCTTGGGCAACGGTAGCTCGCCCTCAAAGTCCTCAAAGTTCAGAAACAGGCAATCTTGTTGCAAAAAAGCCGCTTCCATCGAAGGGAGATTGGCCCGCATGGCCGGATTGTTGATGGCATCGCGAAACCGCCTGAGAGAGTCGAGCGATCGATACATCAGCAGGCCACGTTCAATGCCAGCCATCCCCAACACCGACACATAGAACTGTTGTGGCTCGTCTAGCTCAAAGCGCAGCTCTAGGATCTCAACCTCTGAAAACTCTTCCCACAGGGGATAGTCCCAAAATTTGTTCAAGGCTTGGGTTAAGCGCTTGGCATGGACAGAGTCCCAAATCAGCTTGGCAACCGATCGATGCCGGTGGGCCACAAACGCATCAAACACCTCATCCACCAGGTGAAGGCGCTGACTACAACCCGCCGTGATATCCAAACCTTGCAGGGCCCCCCGCAAGAAGAATTGTAATTTTCGATCGCGCACCACCACCTTGTGGGGACGACCTGGCGTTTGCCCATTACTGGGATACTCCATACCCTTCAGCAGGGTTTGCACCACGGCCTCAAACCCTGCATCATCCGCCACCAGCTCCATCGCCCGAATGGAGAGATCGGCAACATCCACCCACACCACATAAGCCTGTTGAGTTGGCGGCAAATACGGATTTTGGGGATCAGGTTGGGAGAACATCCGCAGCTCACCCTGCCAAGTACTCCGTAGCCCTGGCAAGGCTTGTAACCGCTCGATCGTTGCTTTGGGCAAAGGAGACACAGCCGACCCCTCCAAAATCAATAAACTCACTCACTTCACTGACCGCAAAACACTCAACAGCCGCCGGCCCTGGCGATTCCTGGGGCACATCGGCGGCTGCTAGAGAGATCCTACAGGGGGCGATCGCCCTTTAGGGCATCAACACCTTAGCCACCGTTTGCACATCCTTGTCGCCCCGGCCCGAGCAGTTGATCACAATCTTCGGGCTGCCGTCTAAGGTGGGGCACAGCTTTTCTAGATGGGCAAAAGCGTGGGCCGTTTCCAGCGCCGGGATAATGCCTTCCAAGCGCGACACTCGCTGGAACGCATCAAGGGCTTCCTTGTCCGTAACACTGTAATATTCTGCGCGGCTTGTGTCTTTCAAGTAGGCGTGTTCTGGGCCCACGCCGGGATAGTCCAACCCGGCGCTAATGGAGTGAGCTTCGATCACCTGACCATCACCATCTTGGAGCAGATAGCTCATGGCTCCGTGCAACACGCCCACTCGGCCCTTGGTCAGGGTGGCGGCGTGCTTGTCGGTTTCGGCCCCCTCACCAGCCGCTTCCACGCCAATCATCCGCACGGTTGGTTCGTTGACAAATTCATGGAACAGACCCATGGCGTTGGAGCCGCCACCGACACAGGCCAGCAAAATATCCGGCAGGCCGCCCCACTTGACTTGGCATTGCTGGCGGGTTTCTTCGCCAATGATTGCGTGGAAGTCGCGCACCATCATCGGGTAGGGGTGCGGCCCGGCCACAGAGCCGAGGATGTAGTGGGTGGTTTCCACGTTGGTCACCCAGTCGCGGATCGCTTCGGAGGTGGCATCTTTTAGGGTGCCAGTTCCGGCTTCCACGGGTCGCACTTCTGCGCCCATTAGTTTCATGCGAAACACGTTCAGGGACTGGCGCTCCATGTCGTGGATGCCCATATAAATCACGCAGTCGAGGCCGAAGCGGGCGCAGACGGTGGCGGTGGCCACGCCGTGCTGGCCGGCTCCAGTTTCGGCAATGATCCGCTGTTTACCCATGCGTTGGGCGAGGAGGGCCTGGGCGATCGCATTGTTGATTTTGTGTGCGCCCGTGTGGTTCAGGTCTTCGCGCTTCAGGTAAATTTGGGGGCCACTGCCGTCGGGACGAGCATAGTGCTGAGTCAGCCGCTCGGCAAAGTAGAGGGGACTGGGGCGACCCACGTAATCTTGGAGCAAGCCTTGGAGTTCCGCTTGAAAGTCCGGGTCGTTCCGATAGTGCTCGTAGGCGCGCTCCAGCTCAGCCAGGGCGGGCATTAGGGTTTCGGGGACGTATTTGCCGCCAAACTGGCCAAACCGGCCGAGGGCATCGGGGACTTGGGCATTGAAGGTGGCTGAACGAAGCGGGGTTGCGGTCACGACTGGCTGGGCTGAATTCGACGTGACCATTATCGCACTGGTCTTGGGCTGGTTTGGTGATGCCATCGGGTTGGGTGCGATCGAACCGGCACAACTCCTACTCCGCCACGCTGGGGGTGCTCAGGGCGATCGCTAAAATTACTCCAAACCCTGATGCTACCGTTCCGCCGTTCCGCGATCGTTGGGCAGCAAGGGGCTGAGGGCCTGTCATCAAATCCCTGAAACCCTGATTCCACCGTGAGCGGATCGTGAGCGGTAAAGGGCTTGAGCCAATTGTCTAGGGCGGTTGGGCCAGGAAAATGGGTCGTTCCAGCCCCAATCAAGCTCATTGGATGACACGCCCTAAATCCTTGTGTTACAGCGCCTGGGGCCCGGAAAGGGGGAGGTCATTCAGGGGTCACTCGATCGCTTCAGCGTTCTAGCGGTAACGCAGTAACAACGATCGGCTCCCAAACAAATCATTCAGCCCCCAGACAAATCATTTTGCAAAGGGCAAATTCTTATCTTAGCGGTCAGTTTTCCACAGGTTTTCCACAGATCGACCCCTAGTTTTCCACAGAAGCGAGGGACTTTTCCACAGGCTGTGTCACCAACAATACGGTTTGCCGTGGGATTGGGGATTGTTGGGGAAGGCGATCGCAATTCTCATAATTCTCAGTTTTTGCAAAGAAAACGTAATCTTTATGAGCAATTTTGCAATTGTCAAGGGGGTTTTTATGAGTATTTTGAGTTGATCGCAATATTTCGCAGCATTGACATCCCAGAACGCCTAGCGCACAATGTTGCCGCTTACCCAATGTGGCTGGGGTTTTGCCCATGAGTGGAATGGTCAGCATCGTGGCAGAAATTCCTGAAGAATTGCACGACGCGCTTAAGGATTATTTGGAAGTGCACCCCGATTGGGATTTGAATCGGGTATTTGCGGCGGCGTTGTCGCTGTTTTTGTTGCAGAACGGAGAGAGCGATCGGCGCGTGTCGCGAGTGTACCTATCCACGCTGTTTCGCCAAACAGTTTAGGTATTTTTCCTCCATTGTTCAGACCAATCTGAGCAATGCAAAAATTTTGGGTTTCCGCTGCCTTAGTGGTAGTGGAGGCGATCGCCAAGTCAGTTGCACAAACAGTTTGTACACACAACCGGGCCTGTTCCCTTGGGGACAAGCCCGGTTGGTTTGATCGGGTTGATTAACAGTAATTAACTTTCTATCACACAGCCCCTGCCTCGCTGAATCAGCGCACCAACTTTTGGGGTAAGGAATGCCCACCTGAGAGGCTATCTAAAAAGCCAAAATTGATCCTCCAGCCACCCCAGCAATCGATGTGGATAAGGAGCCTAATCCCCTTACCTCCCCACCACTATTGGTGCTTGATTCATGCCAAAAGATACCTTTTAGATATCCTCTAAGACACCAACTAAAATCGGTAAGAGCATCTCCAAGTCGGCTGGGACTCGGTATAGATTTAAGTCTTGAATGACTTGGCTATTGGTTCGATCGAACAGGCCAAATTGCCAAATGGTTCCCGTAGAAACAGCCCCGTAGAGTAGTGGTGAGTCAGACTCTAGCCATCGATCGAGCGCAATCATCTCGATCGCCAATTGCAAAAATCCTCGCTCTAAATCTTCATTTTTTGCTTCAATCACTAAGAATCTCGTCTGAGTTTCCAATAAATAATCTAGCGATCCCTTGAGTTGTGGACTCACTGCGATCGGGTATTCCACATTTAATGTCGCCTCGGTGTAGTGCAACACCTCCATCAAAACCGGTGCGATCAGAAATTCACGCCGCGCCATTTCGCTATTTAGGCTAATGCGCGGCAAGCTTTCTAGAATTCGAGATTTCAAGTCTGCAAGGCGATCCAATTTTCCTGAACAGGAAGGCAACGTCAATAGTTGTCGATCAAGAGAAATATTGAAATAGCCCAAGATATCTTGGGGCGCAAAATTTAGCTTGAAATAATCCGCAAAGCTGTAGGCGCGATCAGACTGAATGATCGGAAGTTTAGGCATGGTTTTGGATGCTTGAGCTAGGTCTCTGATTTTAAGCATAGCCAGTTTTACCCCCCGATCGCCCCTTGCCCCCTTGCTGTCGCTTTAAGCACCGTGCGCTGGACTTCCTAGAATGGAAGATAAGCACCGGAACGCTTTGAGAGGCTCGCACACCGTGGTTGCAACTGTCCCCAATCCCTACGAAGACCGCACCCAGTCGATCGCCTCATAAGCTACGGTTAAAACGACGCTAGACTTGCATGGGATGCGATTGCCTATGATTTCGCTACCGATCGAGTGGCCGACTGAGGCGATTGCGGCCTGGGGCGATCAATCGCTGGTGTCTGAGTTGCCGCTGCTTGGATCAGTTGTGTGCCAGAATATCTGCACTGACGGTGATATCGATTATCTGGTAGCGTTCAGACCCGAGGCGGATTGGAGCCTCTTCGACTATTTGCAGCAAATACAGCAGGAGTTGATCGAGATTCTGGGGCGGGGTGTGAGCTTGGTAAGTAAATAGGTAGATGATCGCAAACATAAAAGTCATCACAAAAAGCCTAGTATTTTGCCTGGTAAAATCATACAGGCAAAATTTTAATAAATTTCTTTCAGAGTTGATTAAATGGAAAAAGCGTTTAATCTATAAATAGAGAACTCCTAGCTAGTCAGAAAGCATACGTATAAATAGCTAGAGACTGAGCACATCTAGCAAGCGAGAAATAAAATCATGCCTCTATTTGAAATTCCGTCCTCAGATGGATACCACTCAGATATAGTTTTTGTTAGAGATCCAAACAATGGCTCGGATAGATTTTTTACGCACTACTCTTACACAAGAGGTGCTACGACAAACATCAATGAGATAACAGATCGACGAGGAATACCTGGCAATAACTTTCGTCCATGGTCTTGGTACGAAACAGAATTTCCAGAGGTCATGCAACGAATTTATTCTTCTCAAGAATACTATATCGGAGAAAGTGTTTTAGGAGAATTAAAAGTTGATCAAGACTTTTACGTGAATACTGCTATGCGTTTAGGAGCACTAGAAATCCTAGCTAATATCTTCTCTGGACGTATTACAGCAAATGACAAAGATCCATTTCCACATCAGTTAGCTTTGCAGCAATATATGAAAGATAACGGGAATCGGGTCAATCGTTTATTAATTGCAGATGAAGTTGGACTTGGTAAAACCATCGAAATTGGCTTAGTTCTTAGAGATTTACTAATTGCGAGGGGTAGCTTTGAGCGATTTAGGTGCTTATATCTCACTAAAGCAGGACTGGTAGAAGATGCTTGCCTAAAATTACAATCTGTAATGAAAGGTGCATTAACAGTTGATGGGCAAAGTCAAAATATTGTTCAAGTAGTTGACTCGTTCCGAAATTATGGAACCAATAATATTAGTGGAATTCAAGTCGTAAGTATTGATGCAGTTCGGCTCTATGTTGAGCAAGATGATAAGAAGTTGTTACCTCAAGGTGTTCGCCCCGAAATTCTGATCATTGATGAATGCCACCACTGCGGAAGTACCGAAGAATTAAGTCGAGTTGAGCGAATTAACCTGGCAACTCAGACCTATAAAGCAGCTTATCAACTGATTAGTGGCGAATATTGGCAAGATTCAGAATCTCCCAAGCTCGTTGTGTTAATGAGTGCAACTCCCTTCCGATCTAGCACGCAATTTATCAATCTGCTGCGTTTAATTTCCCATCAAACTGTATTTGAAAATGCTTTTTCAAGAGACGTTCGTGAGAACGACCTTGTAGCTGAGCTAAAAAAGGAAGAGTCTCCTGCTACAGTTATTTGGAGACAACAGAATGATGTTTCTAGCTGGACTGGTCAGCCACTATTCCCAATGCTAACGGTAGATCGAGTTAAGCTTGAAACAACGCCAGAGTATCTAGAAATCATGCAGGAAATTTGTGAATCAGTGCAAAGAATTTGTCTAGATAACGGCGAAAATTTTGGTGGTTTTGCCACGAGACAACTTGAAATGAGACTAACTAGTAGCTCTATTGCAGGAGCTATTTGGCTATTTCGTTGGTGTATTCGACATAAAACTTGGAAAACTCAAGCAGTCTACAGGCAAGATACTTCTGAAAGTACGGAAAGCTTGCGTAAGTTAATTGTCCAAATTTCTCAAAGAATTGCCGAATTCGATTTAAGCAGTTCCAATAAATATGCAGATGTATCTTTCCCTAGCGATGGTTTTCATTTTAGGCTCGCAAGCCTTGCTGGTGGAGGGAAAGTAGATGATATCTATAAATTTAGTGAGATTTTAAGAAAAAAAGATGATGGAGAAAAATACTTTAATGCTACGCCTGATGAAATTCTTGAATTAACTGGCTTAGCAACTAGGCTACTAAACTTCTCAACCTCAACACAAGAAAATGGCGTAGAAAATGCCAAGCTAAATTGGCTTAAAGGAATGCTGGACAAGTACCCTGACTCACGATTTCTTGTTTTTACAGAGATTTTGCAAACCTGTGAAATTATTACTAAAGCTCTTCCCCGGTTTTCTGATAAGTTGACTGGAAGTATGGGTGATAGTGAACGAGAAAGGGTAGTTCGTCGATTTCGTGGTGAAGAAAAACCTACAATTCGAGTTTTAGTAGCAACATCTGCAGCTGATGAAGGCTTTGATTTTCAAGTTGCTAACCGAGTTGTTCATTGGGACTTAAGCTCATCTCCAGCAGTTCTTATGCAAAGAAATGGAAGAGTTGCAAGACTTGGACAAGTATCTGATGTAGTAGCCTACTATCTAATGATGACGGAAACCCATGAAGCTAGAAGGGAAGAAATTTTACATGAAAAATTTAAGCAGTTAGGTATAGAAGACGAGCAGCTAAGACTAAGAATTCTTGGTTCATTGGATGAAGATGAGGTAGAAAAAGCGGTTGAAGCAAATCAGCCGATAATTATTGATGCACTTTTGAAAAAAGCAGATGAACAGAATCAAAAAATGAATGAAAATCTTGGAAAAATCCAAAAAGATCTGACTGCAAAAGCAGTAGTTGATAGATCGATGCTTGCTCAAAGACTGGAATACTGGGTTAAGTTGGGATTGCCGCCGCGTGATCAAGCGGAATTTAAACTTACTTTTGATACAGTTGAATGGCAACGCCCAATATTTTCGATCAATCAAGCTACTTTTAGTGAGTCGGCACAAGCAAGGGTTGCTACTATTAAGCGAAAAGATGAGAACTGGAAAGTTCGAAAAATTACATTTGATCCAGAATTTAATCTTTTTGGCGGCGGCAGCGATACATATTCATTAGCAGGTTTGCGCCCTTGGGTTAAAGACGAAAAAAGAAGTTCAGGGGGAGATGGTATATGGAAGCATCGCCCTCTTAGACGTTCTGATTCGATAGGAGATCTTGCTTGCTCACTAGCACGGCAACGTCAGGCAGATTTTACCATCGTCTCCAGTACTGCTCTGTTTGAGAAGATTCCAATGCTTGCAGGCAGTCAATACCTACTATTTGCTACTCATCCTATGTTAGAAGTAGAAGAAAATTTTAATCAAAATGGAGTTTCGTACCTAACATTTTATGCTTTTAGTGATGATCTAAGCACACCAATGCAATCCAGTGGCTATTCCGCTGAGCGCGTCAATCAAGTAATTCAAGTGCTTGAAGAAGAAGCCACTCAATCTAATTTTGGTGAATTGGATTACTCAATATTTGATCGAGCCAGACAAGCAGGAAGACAAATATCAGAAGGGTGGCTAAGTAAATCTAGAATCTTGCCTAAACTCGGGCAGCAAAAATACTTTTTGCCAATACCTGTGGCATTAGTAGTTATTAATTATCCAGATCTTTGATTTGTCTTTAGATGTGTTATGACAACGCATCGATACAGACAGACTGCTGGATTTGAGTCTGTCGTCCTACGATTTCACCATTAGGCATACGATCGCCCTTTGCGCCCTTGCTGTCGCTTTAAGCACCGTGCGCCGGACTTCCTAGAATGGAAGATAAGCACCGGAACGCTTTGAGAGGCTCGCACACCGTGGTTGCAACGATTCCCAATCCCTACGAAGACCGCACCCAGTCGATCGCCCGTGACTTGATCCAGGCGACCCAGACAAAAAAAGGCTTCCTGGCCCAAATGCGCGACCAGATGAAGCTCGATGACAAGCTGATGGATTGGACCATGAGCAATCCCGGCTTGAAGGTGCAATTGTTTCGGTTCATCGACTGCCTGCCAGCATTGCAATCGAACCCCGAAATTGCCGCCCACCTGCGGGAATATCTGACGACTGAAGAGGTGGAACTGCCCGACCTGCTGAAGAACTTGCTGAATTTTTCTGACCCGCGATCGATGCCCGGCCAGGTGGCGGCGACGACCGTGAGCACGGCGGTGAAGACGCTGGCGCAGAAGTACATTTCCGGCGAGACGATCGAGCAGGCGATTCGGACGATCGAGCGGTTGCGCAAGGACAAAATGGCCTTCACTGTCGATCTGCTCGGCGAGGCGGTGATCACGGAGGTGGAGGCGCAACAATACCTCGATCGCTACCTGGAATTGATGGCGCAGTTGGCGACGGCGGCCCAGCGCTGGCCAACGATCGCCCAAATCGACGAGGCGGACGGTCAGCCCCTGCCCAAGGTGCAAGTGTCCGTGAAGCTGACGGCGTTCTATTCCCAGTTTGACCCGCTGGATGTGGCGGGATCGCAAGCGAAAACGGCCGATCGGGCGCGGGTGTTGCTGCGGCGGGCCAAGGAATTGGGCGCAGCGGTGCACTTCGACATGGAGCAATACAAATATAAGGATGCGACGCTGGCGGCTTTGAAAGCGGTGTTGCTGGAGCCGGAGTTCCGCGATCGCACCGATATTGGCCTGACGCTGCAAGCCTATTTGCGCGATTCCTACGCCGATTTGCAAGGCGTGGTGGCCTGGGCCAAGGAGCGCGGCACGCCCGTCACCGTGCGGCTGGTGAAGGGAGCCTATTGGGATCAGGAAACGATCCAATCGGTGCAAAAGGATTGGCCCCAGCCGGTGTTTAACGACAAGGCGGCGACGGATGCCAACTATGAGGCGATGACCCAACTGCTGTTGGAAAATCATGCTCACTTGTATGGGGCGTTGGGAACCCACAATGCCCGATCGGCCGCGAAGGCGATCGCCGTGGCGGAAAAGGTGGGCGCGCCCCGGCGGGCTTTTGAGCTGCAAGTGCTCTACGGCATGGCGGACAAACTGGGCAAAACCCTGGCGGACAAGGGCTATCGGGTGCGAGTCTATTGCCCCTACGGCGACTTGATCCCCGGCATGGCCTACCTGATTCGGCGGCTGCTGGAGAACACGGCCAACTCGTCGTTTTTGCGCCAAAGCAGCCTGGGTGAGCGGGAACTGAACGAACTGGCCGCCGCGCCGCAACCGAATGATGCGGCCTATGAAACGGCGGTGCCCTTTGAGAATGCGCCGGACACGGACTATTCGCGGCAGAATTTGCGGGATCCGGCCCTGGCGGCGATCGCCCAGGTGCGATCGCAGTTGGGTCAGCTTTACCGGCCGTTGATTGCCGGTCGGCGGGTGGAAACCAGTGAAACGATCGCCTCGGAAAATCCCTCAAAGCCCCAGGAGCTAATCGGCAAGGTGGGCCTCGCCAGCATTGAGCAGGCCGACGAGGCGATCGCGGCGGCCAAGGCGGCCTTCCCGGCCTGGAAAGCCACACCGGCCAAGGAACGGGCGGCGATTTTGCGGAAGGCAGCCGACCTGATGGAAGCGCGGCGGGCGGAGTTGTCGGCTTGGGTGTGCTTGGAGGTGGGCAAAGCCTTGCGCCAAGCGGATCCTGAGGTTTCCGAGGCGATCGACTTTTGCCGCTACTACGCCGACGAAATGGAGCGGCTGGACGCGGGTGTGGCCTACGACTACCCCGGCGAAACCAACCGCTACGCCTACCAACCGAAGGGGATCACGTTGGTGATTTCGCCCTGGAATTTCCCGTTGGCGATTCCCGTGGGCATGACCGTGGCTTCGCTGGTGACGGGCAATTGCACGATCCTGAAGCCCGCCGAAACCTCGTCGGTGATTGCCGCCAAATTCATTGAAATCCTGGTGGAAGCGGGCATTCCCGAGGGCGTGCTGCAATATGTCCCGGCGCGCGGCTCGACGGCGGGGGCGCACATGGTCAAGCACCCGGATGTGCATACGATCGTCTTCACCGGCTCCCAGGAAGTGGGCTGCTGGATCTATGCCAATGCGGCGATTTTGCAACCAGGTCAGAAGCACCTGAAGCGGGTGATCGCGGAGATGGGCGGCAAAAATGCGATCGTCGTGGATGAGAGCGCCGACCTGGATCAGGCGGTGCAGGGCGTGGTGGATTCGGCGTTTGGCTACAGTGGCCAAAAGTGCTCGGCTTGCTCGCGGGCGATCGTGCTTGCGCCGATTTACGAGGCGTTTGTGGAGCGGTTGGTGGAGGCGGTGAAGTCCCTGAACATCGGCCCGGCGGACGATCCGAGCGTCAAGGTGGGGCCGGTGATTGATGGCACGTCCCAGGCTCGGATCCGCGACTATATCGCCAAGGGCAAGGCGGAATCGACGCTGGCGATCGAGCTGCCGGCCCCCGAGGGTGGTTATTTTGTGGGGCCGACGGTGTTTCGCGATGTGCCCCCGACGGCGGCGATCGCCCAGGAGGAGATCTTCGGGCCGGTGCTGGCGGTGATTAAGGCGGCGGATTTCGATCAGGCTTTGGCGATCGCGAACGGGACGCAATTTGCGCTGACGGGGGGGCTTTATTCCCGCACGCCGTCGCACATCGATCGGGCGGCCCGGGAGTTCGAGGTGGGTAACTTATATATCAACCGGAACATTACGGGGGCGATCGTGGCGCGGCAACCGTTCGGCGGGTTCAAGCTCTCGGGCGTTGGCTCGAAGGCGGGCGGCCCGGACTATCTGTTGCAATTCCTGGAGCCGCGTGTGGTGACGGAAAACGTCCAGCG
>RDXB01000009.1 GCA_004292515.1 Oscillatoriales cyanobacterium | reverse complement strand
AGCAGCATCTGTTCAGTGTATGACAGCCCCTAGGATGGATTCGCGTTTTTCAGAGAATGTGAGGAAATGACAGGAAATCAATCACTGTTGATTAACCCATTGATTAACCCGTCGTACTCGCGGGCGAGGGCTGGTGGCGATCGCCTCAGTGTTGGCTAGGCCCGATCGCCCTGAATGATTGTGCGGAACTGCTCGGCCTTGGTGGCCAAGTCCGCTTGGGCGATCGTCTCTTGGGTGCCTGCTGCCAGCCACTTTAGTTGCACCGTGCCGGTTTCGGCCTCCGAGTCACCCAGAATCACGCAGGCAGCGGCCCCGGCGCGATCGGCCCGCTTGAACTGCTTGCCAAAGGCGCTGGCGCTCAAGTCCATCTCAACGCTAAAGCCCGCTTGCCGCAAGTCTTGGGCCACCTTCAGGGCTTGCTGCTCGGCCCGATCGCCCCGCGATATCACATAAAAATCCACGCGATCGGCCGGTAGGGGCTGCAACTGCTGCAACAACAGGATCAGCCGCTCCATCCCAATCGCCCAGCCCACGGCCGGCGTTTCGGGGCCACCCAGCTCGCTGACCAGGCCGTCATAGCGCCCACCGCCGCAGACCGTGGCTTGGGCCCCCAGGTCGTCCGATTGAATCTCAAAGGCCGTGTGGCTGTAGTAGTCCAGGCCGCGCACCAGCCGTGAATCCACCTGATAGACCACGCCCAAGTCCGTGAGGGCCTGCTGGACGCGATCGAACCGGGCCGCCGACTCCGGCGACAGGGCATCGAGGATGCTGGGCGCGTCGCGGCAAATCTCTTGGGTTTTGGGGACTTTGCTATCGAGAATTCGCAGGGGGTTGCGGGTCAGGCGATCTTGGGAGTCGGGATCGAGGTCGGCCAAGTGGGGCGTGAGGTAGTCCACCAGTTGCGATCGATAGCGGGCCCGATCGGTGCGATCGCCCACCGAATTCACCAACATCCGCAGGGATTGCAGCCCCAACGCGCCCAACAGTTCCACGGCCACGGCGATCGCTTCCACATCGGCTCGCGGGTCGGCGCTGCCCAACAGCTCCGCGCCGATTTGGTGAAACTGGCGCTGGCGGCCGGCCTGGGGCCGCTCGTAGCGGAACATGGGGCCGCAATACCAGAGCCGTTGGGGCCCACCCGTGGCGAAGCGCTTGTGCTCCACAAAGGCGCGTACCGCCCCCGCCGTGCCTTCGGGCCGCAGGGTAATGGAGCGATCACCGCGATCGGTGAAGGTATACATTTCCTTGCCCACCACGTCGGTGGCTTCGCCAATCCCCCGGGCAAACAGCTCCGTTTGCTCAAACAGGGGGGTGCGAATTTCGCGGAAGGCGGCTCGGCTGAGGATCTGACGGGCCATCGCTTCGACGTGCTGCCAATAGCCGATTTCCTCGGGCAAGATGTCTCGGGTTCCGCGCAGGGCTTGAATGGCAGTCATGGCAGGCGATCGGGTCGGCGGTGAAGTCGTGGGCAAGTTCTGAGGCGTTCATTATCCTACGACTGACCTTGACCCGATCGCCCAAAATTCCCCAAGACCTAAACCGGGAGCGATCGCCAGGGGCCAAAGCGATCGGCATAGTGGGCCAGGATTTGCTCGACCCGATCGCGGGATCGATCGCCCATTACCGGGTCGATCGTCAGCCCCAGACCGCCCACTTGGCTCTGCAAGTAGTCGAACTCCTGGGAGGTTTGGGGTAGCAGTTGCACACTCACGCCAGGAACCAAATTCAAGTGGGCAGCAATTTCGCGATAGCTCGCCAAAGGTAAGCGATCGCAGGCCAAGGCTTGGTCGGCAGCTTGGGGGATCAGATACGTCATGTTTAGGGGTGATTGATGAGGCGTTTTTAAGTCGTGAATGGCAAATGAAAATGAATGGGGGCTTAATGGGGACTTGTGATGGCTGGCTTCAGGGGGCGATCGCAGGGGCAATCTTAGTCGAGGCGCTAAACCTCCCCTTGGCTGCTCGTGGGGGGCGCATCCGTTGGGAAAGGAGGCGGGGCAATGGGGGTTGCCGTAGCGGTGGTTTGTTGGGCCCACAATTGCCGGTAAAGCAGTTCCAAATCATTGCCTGCTCGCCGAAACAGTTTTGCTTGGGCAAACACCAACCCCTGAAACAGCCGATAGAAAGCCAGCGCCGAGATCGCCACAATTAGCCCCGTAGCAGTACTAATCAAGGCTTCACCAATCCCCAAGGTGACACCGGCCGTTGCATCAGTGCCCAACTGACCGATCCGAATCGATCCCAAGGAGCCAATCAGCCCCAACACCGTGCCCAACAATCCGAGCAACGGCGACAGGGCAATCACTGCTTCTAGCAACTTGTCGCCCTTGCGCATGGCTGACAGTTCCTCTTCGGCGGCCGCTTCCAGGGCCAGGCGAAACAGCTCGGGATCGGGTGTTTCCAACTTCAGCGGAGCCGCCAAAAAGCGCCCGATCGGTTGGTCACGGGCTTTGCTGGCGATCGGCCCAGCGTTTGTCCATTCGTTGCGGGCCGTTTCGAGAATGCGATCGGCAACCTCACGTTCCCGCAACAAAATACGTCCCCAAAACCAACAGCGCTCAAAAACGGTTCCCACCGTCAACACCGATAGGGTCAGCAGCGGCCACATGGCCGGGCCACCTTTGCTAAACAGGTCACTTACGCTCACGGTTTCGTCCTTGTTCGTTGCTCGATCGCGGAGGTCATCCAATCCCTGGGCGTTCACCTTTGGGCCAGCGAGGGGAAGCGATCGCCCCTGAAGCTCGTGAAATTAGGTAACGCTCTGCGAAGTTTGAACGAAGCATGAATGGCTTGCTCAACCCCGCTCGGTCAGGAAATTTGCAAATTCAATATACGCTCAATCCCGACATTCAGCGGGGGCGATCGGGGGGCGATCGCTGGAGATCTAGACCTAACAAACGTCAGTTCGGGTTAAGCGGGCGGCTCAATCCCTAGCGCAGCCAACTCTAGCGCAGCCAAATCGAAGGACAGCTTCTTCTATTGCCGGCAATCAGCGATCGCAACGGGTTGTGGGCGATCAAGCAACTTGGGGCTGGGGAGGATGTCAACCATGGGACTCCCCAGCGGCACGACCGGCACGCCAGAGTCAGACCCAATGCGGGAATTTAGAAGGAACTCGATAAAATGGAGCGGTCTATGCCGATCCCTTCGTTTTTTAGCCGATCGCCCTATGGGCCCCAACCCCACTCCCCCGCCGCCCACGCCTGCCAAAACAATTTTGGGCCGCCTCAGGCAAACGGTCACACAAGTTTCGCGGGTGCAAATCAAGCGCCTGAAGCTGGCGGTGAATGCCACTCCTCCTCGGATCGTGATTTACGAACCCGACGGGTCAACCCGTGACTATCCATTGGTGGGGGAATATTACCTACTGGGGCGATCGAGCAAGGCCAATGACATCGCCCTCAATAGCTCCGTGGTCAGCAGTTCCCATGCGGGTTTGCGGCGCGTGCCGGCCCTGTTGGGCAACACCTTCGCCATTGAAGATCGCAACTCCACCAACGGCATCTTCAGCGGCAAAAAGCGGATCAATGGGCAAATTCTGCGCCACCGTGATCTGGTGATTTTGGGGCCGCCGGATTTGGCGGAATCGGTGCGGTTGCAATATGTCGATCCACCCACCTGGCCAATTCGAGGGTTGCGCTATGGCCTGTCGGGCGTTGCCGGGGCGATCGCCCTGGTCAGCTTGGGGGTGTTGTGGCAATGGCAGAACATCCCGATTTTGCCGCTGCCCCAGGCCCGGCGCGGCCCGGTGATTGTGGTGGCGGGCGATGGGCAACCGCTACAGCCGATCGAACGGCGGGCCCACCAGGAAGTGAAAATCCTGACTGGGTTTTCGCCCCACCTGAAAAAAGCGCTGCTAGCGTCCGAGGATGCGCGTTATTACTGGCACTTTGGCGTTGACCCGATCGGGATTTTGCGGGCGGTGTTTGTCAATGTCAGCCAAGGGGAGTTGCAGCAGGGGGCGAGCACCCTCTCCCAGCAGTTGGCTCGGACGCTCTACCGCGACTATGTGGGGTCTGATAACTCCGCTGGCCGCAAGCTGAAGGAAGCAATCGTGGCCCTCAAGCTCGAAACCTTCTATGGCAAGGATCGGCTGCTGTTGGCCTACATGAACCAGGTGTTCTTGGGTGGCGACGTGGCGGGGTTTGAGGATGCGGCCCGCTTTTATTTTGAAAAGTCGGCCCAGGAGTTGGAGCTGGGCGAGGCGGCCATGCTGGTGGGGATCTTGCCTGCGCCCAACGTGTGGAACCCGGCCCGCAACTACCCAGTGGCCCTGAAGCGGCGGGACTTGGTGTTGCAACGGATGTTGGATCAAGGGGCGATCGGGCTGGAGGAGTTTAAGCGGGCCCGGCGATCGCGCGTGGTGGTGAGTCCCCGAGCCAAGGAGGTGTTGCGATCGACCCGCGCACCCTACTTTTTCAACTACGTGTTCAATGAGCTGGAACAAATGTTTGGGACTAGCGTGGCTCGTGAGGGAAATTTCC
Organism: Oscillatoriales cyanobacterium; assembly: GCA_004292515.1. Taxonomy (GTDB): domain Bacteria; phylum Cyanobacteriota; class Cyanobacteriia; order CACIAM-69d; family CACIAM-69d; genus CACIAM-69d. Next base: position 2,609 of record RDXB01000009.1, on the reverse strand, counting down.
TGATCGAAACCCGCTTGAATTTGGCAGCGCAAACGGAAGCCGATCGCGCCCTGCAAGCTTTTATTGACAACCAAGGGGGGCGATCGGGCGTGAGTCAAGGGGCGATCGTCGCCATTGATCCAACTGATGGCTCCATCCTGGCCATGAGCGGCGGCAAAAATTTTGAGGAAAGCCAGTTTAACCGTGCGGCCGATGGATTGCGCCAGCCGGGATCGACCTTCAAGCTGTTTGCCTACGCAGCGGCGCTGGAAGCAGGCACCGGCCCCGGTACGCAATATAGCTGTGCGCCCTTTCGCTGGATGGGTCAACAGTTTCGCGGTTGTCGATCGGGCAGTGGTGGCATGAACATGGTCAGCGGCGTGGCCCTCTCTGAAAACCCGATCGCCCTGCGGGTGGCAGAAGCAGTGGGGCTGGATGCGGTGATGGGTCTGGCCCAACGGATGGGCATCACCAGCAAACTCCGCAAGACCCCCGGCTTGGTCTTGGGCGAAAGCGAAGCCACCCTCCTGCAAATGACCGGGGCCTTTGCCACCGTGGCCAATCAGGGCAAATTTAACCGCGCCAAAGCGATCAGCCGCATCCTAGACACCAGCGACTGCACCGATCCCCAAAACCTGCAAACCTGCCGGGTGATGTACGACGCGAGCCAAGACAACCTGCAAGGAAATCAGCCCGTTTTGTCGGCGGCCACAGCCCAAACCATGACCGACTTGCTGCGGGGTGTGGTGGTGCAGGGCACGGGCCGACCCGCCGCCCAAGTGGCCGGGGCCGTGGGCAAAACTGGCACGACCGACGACAGCGCCGACCTATGGTTCATTGGCTTTGTGCCGGGCCGGAATTTGGCGGCGGGCGTTTGGCTGGGCAATGACACCCGCAAAGCGACGGACGGTAACAGCGGTCAGGCGGCGGCGGTTTGGGGGAATTTCGTGAGTCGTGTGTTGCCCTAGCATCGGATTTCCCGTTGCATCACTGTTAGTTAGATCGATGTTAGATCGATCGAGACCCTCACCCTAATTCCCTCTGCCCAAGATCCCTCCCCCCAGTCGGGAGAGGGACTTCCCGACCCGAACTACGATCACTCAAACCTTCGATTTCTGGCTCCCCTTCGTCTTATTTGGGAGCAGGGGGCGGGGGATGAGGGCAACCCGGATCTAGCCAAAACACCCGAGTTTTGGGCACTAATTTTGGGCATTTAATTTTGGGCATTAATTATTGACTTTGGGCATTTGGGCATCTAATTTTGGGCATTAATTATTAATTTCGGACATTGGATGATCGTGACGATCAGCCCCAGTCATCAAAATCACAGAATCGCTAGCTGGGCATCGGGAGGGCTGTAGCCCAAATGTTGCCAGGCGGCACGGGTGGCCACACGACCGCGTGGCGTGCGTTGTAGATAGCCGATTTGCATTAGGTAGGGTTCGTAGACCTCTTCGATCGTTTGGGCATCTTCGCCCGTGGCCGCTGCGAGGGTTTCGAGGCCCACCGGCCCGCCGTTGAATTGCTCGACGATCGCCCCTAATAGGCGGCGATCGGTCCAGTCCAGGCCGCGCGGATCGACATTAAACAACTCCAAGGCCGCAGCGGCGATCGCCCCATCGATCGCTCCCGTCGCCTTCACCTGGGTATAGTCGCGCACCCGCCGCAGCAGCCGGTTTGCGATTCGGGGAGTGCCTCGCGATCGCCGGGCAATTTCTGCCGCACCGTCCGGGTCGATCTCCGCCTGCAAAATCGTGGCCGTGCGCGTCACGATGTGGGTCAGCTCCTCGGGTTCATAGAAGCGCAACCGCTGAATTAACCCAAACCGATCGCGTAGGGGCGAACTGAGGGCCCCCACCTGGGTTGTGGCTCCCACTAGGGTGAACTTCGGCAATGGAATCGATCGGGTGCGGGCGCTCTGGCCCTTGCCTACGGTCACATCCAACCGAAAATCCTCCATGGCCGGGTAGAGAATTTCCTCGGTGACGCGGGGTAGCCGGTGAATTTCATCCACAAACAGCAAGTCACCCGGCTGTAAGTTCACGAGCAGGCCGGCAATATCTCGGGGACGCTCCAGGGCTGGGGCCGTGGTGATTTTGCAAGCAACGCCCATTTCCCCGGCCAAAATTAGGGCCATGGTGGTTTTGCCCAACCCTGGCGGCCCGTAGAGCAACAAATGATCCAGCGGTTCTTGGCGACCCTGGGCCGCTTGGATGGCGATCGTCAGCACGTCTTTTAGATCCTGCTGGCCCACGTAGTCGCTGAGGCGCTGGGGCCGCACTCGATCGTCGGGTCGATCGCCCCCGCTGGGGATGGCGGCATCGGTGCGGGCCTCTTCCTGGGTGGCCGTCGGGTCGAGCAATGACGGCGGGGTGGGCGATCGACGGCGGGGCGATCGCGCAGCTTTGGGCGGTTGGGGGTCGGGAGCGTCGCCCGCATTGCCAGAGTTTTTGGAGGAAATAATCGCCATGGTGCCGATCCTAGCAAGGTCGGTTGCCTCTAGGCGACGGGGAAGCGAGATCTAGAGGCTGATCGTCACTGCGTCTGAGACCCTGATTCCACCGTTAGCAGATCGTGGGGCAGCAAGGGGCTTAAGCCCCTTGTTACGACGGTTGGAGCCAACAAAATCA
>RDXB01000008.1 GCA_004292515.1 Oscillatoriales cyanobacterium | reverse complement strand
CCTAGCGATCGCCCCGCGTCGTCATCACCGCCCCTTCAACGTTTTGAGTCGCCCATGAGCAACTGGCATCTATTTCACGGCAACCTAGACGATCAACCCACCGATCCACATGAGATCGAAAAGTGGCCCGATCCACCCAGTTGGCGACCCTCGGGCGAGTCGAAGGACGATCGCCAAGAGCGTCGAGCCAAAGCCTTCCGAGCCACGGCGGCACAGGTGGAAATGGTGAACGCGGCGCTCTATTTGCGGCGGACCCTGTTGCTGACGGGCAATCCAGGCACGGGCAAAACCTCCCTCGCCTATGCGGTGGCCAAAGAATTAAACCTGGGCCAAGTGCTGGAGTGGCGGATCACCACCCGCACCACCTTGAAAGATGGCCTCTATGGTTACGACGCGATCGGGCGGTTGCAAGATACCAGGCTGAATGATGTGGGCAATGGAGATGGGGACAGGCGCGATCGCCCCAGCGACCTCGCACAAATTGGCCAATACATCACCCTTGGGGCTTTGGGCACGGCCTTGTTACCCAGCGATCGCCCCCGTTTGTTGCTGATTGATGAAATTGATAAAAGCGATCTCGATTTGCCTAACGATCTGCTCCATGTGTTTGAGGAAGGATCGTTCCCAATTCCTGAGCTTCAGCGCATTAGCAGCAAACACCCCGAGATTGAGGTGCGAACGGCTGATGGCCAAACTGCCCTAATCACCAATGGCGAAGTGTCTTGTCGGCAATTTCCGCTGGTGATTTTGACCAGCAATAATGAGCGAGATTTTCCGGCCCCGTTTTTGCGACGTTGTTTGCGGCTCAAGATTTATGAACCGGAGCGTAAGGAATTGCAGGGAATTGCGATCGCCCATTTGGGTCAGGAAGCAGTGACGGTGGCTGATGAGTTAATTGAGACATTTTTGAACAAACGCAGCCGGGAACAGTTGGCCACCGATCAACTGCTGAACGCAATTTATCTGGTGATGAAATCTAATCCCTCAGGAGCCGATCGGGATGATTTGATCGATCGCCTGCTGCAACCCTTGAGCGGGCCGGGCCAATGAGTCAGCAGGGGCGGACTGATCTGATCGATGGTCTGATCGATCGCCTCCAGCGGGCGGGTCTCGACTTCGATGCCGAAGACCTGGCCGATATCCTGTGGCTGGCGCAACAGATGCAGGCAGCCGATCGCCCTTCGACATCGATCGCCCCTGAACCACGATCAATCGAATTACCACCTCTGCCCGAAATTGATTCCAACCCCTTTGAGGCGCTGCCCCCTAACCTATTCACGCTTCCCGAACTGTCTGAACCGGCCGCGATCGCCACGCTGCCGCCGTTAGAACCGACCAAACCCTCGGAATCAGACCCTGAACCAGAGCCACAACCCCAAACACCTGAGCGCCCCGCAGGTTTGCCGTTTCGCGCTCCGGCGGCTCCGGCTTTGCGACAGGTGCGCGAACTGGAAAAAGCCTTGCGCCCCTTAGCCCGCAAAGCACGATCGCGCACGGTCTATGAGCTGGACGAGGCGGCTACGGTGGAGCAAGTGGATGATCATGATTGGTGGTTGCCGGTGTTGCAGCCGGCCCCGGAGCGGTGGCTGGATGTGGCATTGGTGGTGGAACAGTCGCCCGCGATCGAGTTGTGGCGATCGCTGATTGACGATTGGCAAGCGTTGCTGGGGCGATCGGGCGCGTTTCGGGATGTGCGGGTCTGGTGGCTGCGGGAAGCATCGGGACAAATTGCGATCGCGCCCCATCGGGATGGCCCCGTCAGCAGCCCCGGTCAACCGATCGATCCCAGCGGTCGGCGGTTGATTTTGTTCATGAGCGATTGCACGTCGGGCCTGTGGCGGGCTAATCCCCCGAGCGATGACGACGATGACGATGATGATGACGACGACCCCGATCAATCAGACTCATCGAGCGATCGCCAACCCGCACGCAATTGGCCAGACCACTCGCTGCAAGCGGTGCTGAAAATTTGGGCGGCCAGCGGTGCGTTGACTTTGGTGCAATGGTTGCCGGAGTGGTTGTGGCGACGCACGGCCTTGGGTGCTGCTTATTGGGTGCAGTTGTCGGCGGAGTTGCCGGGCCAAGCGAGCGATCGACTGGCGGTGTCGGGGTTGCTGGTTTGGGAAGACGTGAAAACAGCAGGATCGTTGCGGTTGCCGGTGGTGACGATCGAGCCGGGCCCCTTGGCGCGGTGGGCGCGGCTGGTGGCGGCGACGGGGTCGGCTCAGTCGGCGGGGGTGGTGTTTGAGTCGGGAACCGTTTGGCAGCCCCGAATGGCCGACCCCAACGATCGCCCCGATCCCGAAATGATCGTCCGGCGGTTTTGGGCGGTGGCCTCACCGTTGGCCAAGCAGTTGGCGGGTTACTTGGCGGCTGTGCCGGTGAGCTGGGAGGTGTTGCACCTGATCCAAGCGGCCCCATCCCTGCTACCTGAGTCAAACCAAGTCCATGCAGCGGAAGTGTTCATGGGTGGGTTGATCGAGCGGGTGGGCGATCGCTATGAGTTTCGGGAGGGGGTGCGATCGTGGCTGGTGGGGTCGATGCCCCGATCGCAAACGGAACAGGTGTTGGATGCGGTGTCGGATCAAATCGCCCAGCGCTGGGGCCTGTCCCTTCGCGGATTTAGGGCGCTGTTGTTTGATCGTGCGGATTTGCCGGAAGGGGCGATCCCGGAGGTGCAGGCGTTTGCCAGGATTGCGCGATCGACCCTGTTGCGGATGGGGGGCGAGTTTGCGGCCTTGGGCGATCGGCTCGATCCCGAAGCGGTTGGGGTGACTAGCCCACCACCCATAGACACCGTAGACAAGGGGCTTCAGCCCTTTGCCCCCGACACGGCAACTGGCGCAGAAGAAGCGTTAGGCGCAGAAGAAGCGCTAACAGAGACGACTTTCGTGGATGGCTATATTGATGTATTCGAGAAGGGATTTTTACCAAATCCTGAAGATCTTCCAGAAGTCAGCCAGGAGGTAGTAGAAAGTCCAGAACTTGCCCAGCAGCAAGTTCAAGTACAACAATTTGCTCAACAGCCCATTTCAGTAGAACCACCTGATCCATTTGCGGGGTGGAGTTTGCGGGAATGGACATTTGAGACGGTGCGGGTTGACCGTGCGGGTCAGATTGTTGAGCGGCTGCCCAAAACGGCCAAGTCGCACTTTGTGGATTTGGGTGGTGGGGTGCAACTGGAACTGGTGGCGATTCCCGGTGGCCAGTTCCAAATGGGGTCACTGGAGTATGACGATGAACAGCCTATACATCCCGTGACTGTGCCGCCGCTGTTGGTGAGTCGTTATCCGGTGACGGTGGAGCAATGGCGACGGGTAGCGGGCAGCTTCCCAGCAGTGCTGAACCCCAAGCTCAACGCCGATCCCTCGCGCTGGAAAGATGCAAAAGGGCCAGTAGAGAGCGTGAACTGGTTTGATGCAATGGAATTTTGCGCGCGGCTGTCGAAGGCCACGAATCGGCTATATCGACTGCCAACAGAAGCGGAGTGGGAATATGCCTGCCGAGGGGGAACGCAGACCCCGTTTGCCTTTGGGGAAACACTGACGACGGGGCTAGCGAACTATGACGGGAACTCCACCTATGCTGATGGGCCAAAGGGGGAATATCGAGAACGAACAACCCCTGTGGGTCAATTTCCGCCGAATGGGTTTGGCTTGCAAGATATGCACGGGAACGTGTGGGAATGGTGTTTAGACGATTGGCACAATAACTATCAAAACGCGCCGGTTGATAGTCGTCCATGGTTCAATAATTCAAAACATGAACAAGTATTCATGCATCAATTTCAAGAAAACAGACAAATGGACAATGGGGCTTTCCAGAAATTGACTGATGTTGACAAGGAACAACCCAAACTCCTGCGCGGTGGGTCTTGGCTCGACCTTCCGAGGTACTGCCGTTCTGCGAATCGCTTCAGGTGGGGGGCTGATAGCATCGGCAACTTCTTTGGTTTCCGGGTTGCTGTTTTGCCCTAGCCAGGACTCTTTCCCTTTTACCCTTCTTTTCCCTCTTTTCCCTTCTTCTTCCCCGCGCTGTGCGCGGTCGATTTTTTTTCAAAAATTGGTCTTGATGTTTCCGCGACAAAATTTGTAGGGTGCATGGGAGCAACCTCAAATTGTCACGACCCTTTCCCCATATCTCCCATGCACCGCAATTGACCAGGCCAAACCAACAATTATTGACCGCTTGGGTCGCCACAATCCTCGGTGTATGGGAGAACGCCCACCACAAACCAACAATTTCCCCCATCTCCCATGCACCGCAATTATCCCGGCCCAACCGACAATTGCCGATCAGTTGGGTCGCCACAATTCACGGTGTATAGGAGAAGAAATTCTCCGTTTTGTGACGATTGAAGATTGCTCCCATGCACCCTACGCGATCATGATCAATCAACAATTTTCAATCGGTTTTTCACGAAAAATTGGTAGGGTGCATGGGAGAACGCTCGGGAGGCAATAACAATCTCCATTCATCTCCCATGCACCGCAACCCATGTTGCATTCAACGACGATGATCGGTTGGGTCGCCACAATCCACGGTGCATGGGAGAACAAAGCGAGCGTTTCGTAACGATTCCAGATTACTCCCATGCACCCTACGGGATTGGTGGGGTGGTGAATAATGGATGGGGTGATCTGTTGGGAGGATGGATGCGATGCCGAATTATCGGCGGTGGCGATCGGAGGGGGGCACGTATTTTTTTACGGTTGTCACCTATGGTCGCTACCCGTGGCTTTGTGAGCCGATCGCCCGGCAAGCCCTGCGCCAAGATTCGCACCACCCAAGCCGCCTATCCCTTTTCGATCGATGCGTGGGTATTGCTGCCCGATCATCTGCATTGCATCTGGACATTACCGACGGGCGATCATGATTTTTCGACTCGGTGGCGGTTGATCAAAACTCGCACCACTCAGGTTTGCACCCGTCAATTGCCGATCGATTTACCCAGCAGCCGATCGCGTCATGATCGGGGCGATCGTCCCCATTGGCAACGCCGGTTCTGGGAACATCAAATTCGTGATCAAGCTGATTTCCAAAACCACATCCAATACACCCACCAAAACCCCGTTAAACACGGCCACGCCATCACCCCCACCGACTGGCCCTATTCCACCATCCACCGATTAAAACCGTAGGGTGCATGGGAGCACGCTCGGCTATCAACGATAATTTCCCCTCGTCTCCCATGCACCGCAATTGATTGGCTTGCAATCCCGAGGTCGATCGCCGCTTCGGGGGCTGCGGTGTGCGATGTTACAATTCGTTAATGTTTGGCGGGCGATCGACGCTCCAGCCGTCGCGCCGTCTGAGTTGAGATCTGGCTTGGATCTCGACTCCCAACAGACCCTACGCACACCATCACACCAGTTAAGGATTGAAAGCAGCCATGCGAGTCGCGATCGTGGGAGCCGGATTGGCCGGATTAGCCACCGCTGTGGATCTAGTGGATGCCGGTCACGAGGTGGAAATCTTTGAGGCCCGCAACTTCATTGGCGGCAAGGTTGGCAGTTGGGTTGATGCGGACGGCAACCATGTGGAAATGGGCTTGCACGTCTTCTTTGGCTGCTACGAAAACCTGTTTGGCCTGATGAAAAAGGTGGGAGCCTTTGAAAATCTGCTGCTGAAAGACCATACCCACACCTTCGTCAACCGGGGTGGCAACTTGGGTGAGCTGGATTTTCGCTTCCCGATCGGTGCGCCCTTCAACGGTTTGAAGGCTTTTTTCACCACTTCGCAACTGTCCGTGGCTGACAAGCTGGCCAACTCGATCGCCCTGGGAACCAGCCCGATCGTCCGCGGCCTCGTGGATTTTGAAGGGGCGATGAAAACGATCCGCGAGCTGGATAAGGTCAGCTTTGCCGATTGGTTTCGCAGTCATGGCGGCTCCAACGGTAGCCTAAAGCGGATGTGGAACCCGATCGCCTATGCCCTCGGCTTCATCGACACCGAAAACATTTCGGCGCGGTGCATGCTCACGATCTTCCAATTCTTTGCCGCCAAGACCGAAGCCTCGGTGCTGCGGATGCTGGCCGGTTCGCCCGCTGAATATTTGCACCAACCGATCGTCAAGTACATCACCGATCGGGGTGGCCAGATCCACCTGCGTCGCCGCATCCGGGAAGTGCAATACACCGAAGCCGCCAACGGGGAAATCCGCGTCACGGGCCTGGATGTGGCCGACGGGGAAGCCACCGAGCGTGTCACCGCCGATGCCTACGTGGCCGCCTGCGACATTCCGGGGATTCAGCGGCTGTTGCCGGAAGCCTGGCGCAAGATCCCCGAATTCGACAACATTTACAAACTAGAAGCCGTGCCCGTGGCCACGGTGCAATTGCGGTTTGATGGCTGGGTGACGGAAATGCAAGATCCTGCTGCCATGAAGGATTTGGCCAAGGCGCGGGGGCTAGATAACTTGCTCTACTCGGCCGATGCCGATTTCTCCTGCTTTGCGGACTTGGCCCTGACCAGCCCCAAGGACTACTATCGCGAGGGCCAAGGCTCCCTGCTGCAATTGGTGTTGACTCCCGGCGATCCGTTCATTAAAAAATCGAACGAGGAAACCGTGCAACACGTGCTGAAGCAGGTGCATGATCTGTTCCCGTCGTCGCGTGATTTGAACCTGGTGTGGTCGGGGGTGGTGAAGCTGGCCCAGTCGCTCTACCGCGAGGGGCCGGGCATGGATCCCTATCGCCCGAACCAAAAGACCTCGATCGAGAATTTCTTCTTGGCCGGCAGCTACACGATGCAGGACTACATCGACAGCATGGAGGGCGCAACCCTGTCGGGCAAACAGGCGGCGAAGGCGGTGTTGGGGACGAAGCTACCCGTTTTGGTCTAGGGTCTGTGGGGCGATCGCTCGGGGCGGGGTTTTCCCAACCCCGACAATGTTCCCAACCCCGACAACGACGGATCTGAGCAAGCGTTCTTCCCTAAATCCTACTGGAAGAGGCGGCGGAACCAGCGGCGGAGGGATTGCCAGAGGCGTTGCCACCAGGGCGGGCCGGACGGACGCGGCGGGCGGGGTTGGTCGAACCGTTCCAACTCCCAAGGCTCCGGCTGGCGAGGTTCCTGCAATCTGGCTAAGTCCACGGCCCCGAATGATTCAACTACTTGCAGCAGATTCCGCAGATTAGGCGGCTTCGTAGGATTGTTTGGCTTCCCATTTTTTGCCTAGCTTGGCTAGCGCAATCCCTTTGCACTCCAAGGTAATTGCTTCACCATGGCGATCGCCAATCTCTCGTGCGATCGCTAAAGATTGCTCGTGAAAGTCGATCGCCCGCTGATACTCACCGAGAGAATCATAAGCATTGCCCAAATTATTGAGCGAGTTGGCTTCTCCTCGGCGATCGCCTATTTCTCGTGCGATCGCTAAAGATTGCTCGTGAAAGTCGATCGCCCGCTGATACTCACCGAGAGCATGATAAGCATCGCCCAAGCCGATGAGCGAGCTGGCTTCTCCTCG